>DASUKE010000010.1:0-34702 GCA_036278895.1 Gemmatimonadaceae bacterium | reverse complement strand
CGATCTGCGGAAGATGACGGAGATCGGGGTGCCGGGGGACGACAGCCACCCGTGATCCTCGCGTATCCGCATTCGCAATGTTCGCGGCGTACCGAGGTGGGTGGTATCGGCATCAGGTAGCGGACAGAATTCACAGGGCCGGCGGAATTGAGACAGGATTTTCAGGATTGACAGGATTGGTGGGAGGCGGGATCCAACGTTTCCCTTCGTTGGCTGAATGACCGCAACTGCTTTGGGAACGGCTCCGTGAAAATCCTGTGAATCCGGTCAATCCTGAAATCCTCTCCTGTCATTCGCGGGGGCACGGTACGCCGCACGCAACCGCGGATGAATCGCAGTGCCTGAAAATTCATGTACGGGGCCGCCTGCGCTGCCTGAGCGCGGACCGTGCCGGGAGCGCGCGGCCGTGGATCTGCGTCATGCGCGGCGCCAGGCACGACGACGACCCTTGCCCGCCCTCGCGTGGCCGCCTATCGTCCAGCTATGCGCATCACCACGTGGGCCGAGTACGGGTTGATCTGCGCGCTGCATCTGGCTCATCGCGCGGAGGAGGGCCCGGCCGCCGGGCGTGATATCGCCGAGCGCGAACGGTTGCCCGCGGAGTACGTGGAGCAGATTCTGCTGCGGCTCCGCCGGGCGGGACTCATCCACAGCACCCGCGGCGCTCGCGGCGGCTACGCGCTGGCGCGCGCCCCGGGTGAGATCTCCGTGCGCGACGTCATCCAGGCCTCGGAGCTCACCACGTTCGATCTCCACTGTGTGTCCCACCCGGTGGATGACGAACGCTGTGCGGCGTCTCATGCGTGCAGCATCCGACCGGTCTGGCTGTTGCTCCAGCAGAAAATTGATGCCGTGCTCGAGAGTGTCACGCTGGCGGACCTGATGTACGCGGAGCCGGAAGTTCGCGAGCGCGTCGGGCTGCCCGTGCTGCAGGACTGACGGCGCTCCCCGTCGCATGATGCGCCGCGCCCTCTGGCAGAACTGGCGGGCCTCGCGCGAGTTGACGCGGCGAGCCGCGAGTTACGTCGCGGTGCTCGGAGCGGAGCCGAATGAGGGCGATGTCGCCTGGCTCGCTCTCGCGGGAACGCACGGCGACCGGGACCACGCATGCTGGGAACTGCGCTATGCGCGCCGGGCACTCGGATTACTGTCTGCACAGCGTGACGCGCTGGACGACCGGACCGCCTCGGTGGTGGCGCACGCGCTGGCTGAGGCTCTGGCCCGGGATCCCGCGGTGGCTGCCGGAAAGCTGCGCATGGCGGAGCGCCAGCTGAACGCGCGCCTTACGGGCTATGCGGAGGCGCTGTCGAACCGGGAAGGCGCGGGAAGTGGCTGGCACCTGGGGCGGCGCCTGCTGGAATTCGCCGGCCGCCGCGACGCCGTCGCGCCCGAGGACGTCATGCGTGCATCGGAGCTGCTGTCCCGTTATCTGGACGAGGCAAATTCGGCGCTCCGCGAGCACTTCGGCCTGGCGTCGCTCCCGGAGGACGTCGCGCCCTCGTCGCTGGCGGCCGTGCGGTCGCCACGGTTCCCCTGATGCGGTGAATGCGAACGGCATGATCGGCACGCCGTTCGCATTCCCGTTGTGTTGAGTGCCGAAGGGGGGACTCGAACCCCCACGGGCTATCGCCCACTGCGCCCTGAACGCAGCGCGTCTACCAATTCCACCACTTCGGCGTTGCGGCCGTAACCTACCCGAGGCTGTGCGCCAAGTCAACGCGAATTGGTTGCCCAACGCCAAGGGGAGGCCTAACTTGCGCGGTTACCCATCATGTCCTCGATGCCCCGGTCCGACGCCGAGCCTACGGCGACCATCGCACGGAACAAGCGTGCGCGCCACGACTACCATATTCTTGAAACGTGGGAGGCGGGGCTCGTGCTCACGGGCACCGAAATCAAGTCGCTGCGCAGCGGCATGGCGAACATCACCGATGCCTACGCCATCGTGAATGCCGGAGAAGTTCTGCTCCTGAACGCTCACATCGCGCCCTATGACAAGGGGAATCAGTTCAATCATGACCCGACACGCACGCGCAAGGTGCTCCTGCATCGGCGCGAGATTCGCCGGCTCATTGGTGCAGTGGAGCGCCAGGGACTGGCCCTCATCCCGCTCGACCTGCATTTCACGCGCGGGCGCGCCAAGGTGACGCTCGCGCTGGGGAAGGGGAAGAAACTGCACGACAAGCGCGCCGATCTGCGGCAGCGCGAGGACGAGCGCGAAATGGCGCGCGCGGCGCGGGCCCGATGATCGCGAGGGCGCTGGGTGTGATCGGACTGATGCTGGGAGTGGCCGCTCCGCCTGCCACGGCACGCGCCGCGTGGGCGCCTGGCGCTTTTCCGCACGCCGCGGTCAGCGACACCGGGCTCCAGTCCAGCGCCGATTCCCTCGATCGCCCATCCACCCGCGGCGACCACAAGCGCATCGTCGTAGTCGACGCCGGCCACGGCGGACCCGACAACGGCATGACGGGGCCCATTGGTGCGCGCTGGAAAATGCACGAGAAAGATGTCACGCTCTCGGTAGCGAAGCAGTTGGCGAGCGAGCTCCGTTCACGCGGCCTCGGCGTCGTCATGACGCGGACGACCGATACGCTCATCGCGCTCGCCGACCGCGGGCGCATCGCCAACGATCACCATGGCGACCTGTTCATCTCGATCCACGTGAACGCGGCGAACCCCGCGTGGAAGCATCCGGGCACCGCGCGCGGGTTCGAGACCTATTTTCTGGCGGAGGCCAGGACGGAAGATGCGCGTCGCGTGGAGCGCATGGAAAACCAGTCCGTGCGCTTCGAGACGGGCGCTCAGGCGGCGAAGGATGATCCGCTCAACTTCATCATCAACGACATGGCGCAGAACGAGCATCTGCGCGAGTCGAGCGAACTGGCCTCATTGATCCAGCAGCACCTCGGCGATGTGGAACCCGGGCCCAGCCGCGGGGTGAAGCAGGCCGGCTTCCTGGTGCTCGTGACGGCCTACATGCCGGCGGTGCTCGTCGAGATCGGATTCGGGACCAACGCGGATGAAGCGCGATTCATCATGAACCGGACCAACCAGCGCAAGCTGGCGGATGCGATTGCCGACGCCACGCAGGAATATCTCGGCCGATACGAGCGCCGACTGGGGAGCACGCGGCGATGAGGCGTGTGGCGCGACTGGTCGCGATGCTGCCGCTGGCCGGGTGCGCCTACTTCAATGGCGTGTACAATGCGCAGCGCGCCGAGCATCGCGCGGACACCATGAGGCGCAGCGGGCGCACGGCGGTGGCCGATTCGCTCTATCGGCTGGCGGCCAGAACAGCGGACTCCGTGCGCGTGCATCACCCCACGGGCCGCTGGGCAGCGCGAGCCGAATTGATTGCCGGCTGGTCGCTGGCCATGTCGTCCGACTGCGATCGCGCCGAGCCGCTGTTGCGGTCCGTGCTCATGCGCGCGGCGGCGCGCGACACGGGAGATGCCCGCGCGACGCTCGCGCTGGGTGTATGCCTGATTCGCGCTCAGCGGTACGCGGAGGGGCGCGCACTCGTCGGTCCATTGAGTTCGCTGCCGGACCGGCCCATCGCGGCCGACGCATCCCTCTGGGCGGCCGTCGCGTCGACGGTGCTTGATGAACCCGACTCCGTGCGTGCATACATGCACGGCGTGAGCCGCAGCCGGGTCGACTGGCAGCTCAGCCGAATCTATCTCGATCATGGCCAGTGGGCGTCGGCGGAATCGCTGCTGCAGCGCCGTGCGGCGCGCGGTGACCTTCACGCTGACGTACCGGAGTCGCTCCGGATGCTCTGGCAGGCCGGACACACTGCGGCAGTCGAGCGGATCGTCGCCGCGTTCGATTCGGCGCATACGCCCGCGGCCCCGCTCGCGGCGCTGCACCTGCTGACCGGTGAGCTGGCGCTCCGCTCCTCCGATGATTCCATCGCGCTGGCGCACTTCATGGCCGCCGGCCGGCTCACGCGCGACAGCGTCGTCGCGCGAAACGCGCGGGCGGAGGTCACACTGCTGTCGCTCCGGGATCTCGCATCTCTCGTGGACGTGCGCACCGCCATTGAGCAGGGCGCCGATCAGATGGGCGGCAGTGCACTTCACGAGCGGCTCGTGCACAACCTGCTTCTTGTGGAGTTGCTGCACGCCAGGGACGACAACGCGGGCGCCGGACTCTTTCTCGCGGCCGAGGTCGCCCGGGACAGCCTGCGGGCGTACGCGCTCTCGCGCGCCCTGTTCCAGCAGGTCACGCGCCTCGCACGCTCTCCTCTCGTGTCGCGGGCGTTCGGCGCGGCCGAGGCGCTTCCCCACGATTCGATTTCGCTCGGAGCGGCCGCCCAGGTCGGCGACATGCACGAGCCGGTCGTGATGATGGCCGCGTTCGGTGACGTGGAGTCAGGGGATGCGACCGATGGTACGCTCAAATCGGAAGCGCACGTCGATTCGGTGCTCGACCAGACCTGGCGCGTGGTACTCGCGCAATACACTGACAGCCTCCGGCGCTCGAGCGTGGTGCCCGCGGCCGTGATAGCCGATTCCGGGGCGCCACCGCGGGATTCCGTCCGGCCGTGAGCAATCCGCTCGCCGTCACTGTCGCCGGTCTGCGCTTCAACAATCCCATCCTTCTTGCCGCCGGCACGGCGGCGTTCGGTCGCGAGCTCGCTGATGTCATGTCACTCGATGCGCTCGGCGGACTGGTGACCAAGGCGGTGAGTCCGCGCCCGCGTCACGGTGCGCCGGCGCCCCGCGTCGCGGAATTCGCCGGCGGGATGATCAACGCCGTAGGACTCGCCAATCCCGGTCTGGACGTCGTGCGCGACACGGAACTGCCGTGGCTGGCGGAGCACGTGCGCGCGGCGCGCGTCCTCGTGAACGTCGTGGGGGATTGCGTCGAGGACTTTGCGGCCGTGGTGGAAGGCATCACGGATGCGGTGGTGAGCGGTTTCGAGCTGAACGTGAGCTGTCCCAACGTGCACGCGGGCGGCATGGAATTCGGCGCGGATCCGCGGGTGCTGGCCGCGCTGGTTCGCGATGCCCGGGCTCGCACGCAACGCCCGCTCTTCGTGAAACTGAGCCCGATGCTCCCGGACATCGCCGGCGCGGCGCGTGTTGCCGTGGATGCGGGCGCCGATGGCATCACCGTGATCAACACCATACCCGGACTCGTGGTGGACGTCGAGAAGCGCTCGCCGGCCGTCGGCCTCGGCTCGGGCGGCGTGAGCGGGCCGGGGCTGCTTCCCGTTGGCGTGCTGGCGGCGTGGAAGGTGCGACGGGCCGTCGAGGTCCCGATCATCGGAGTGGGTGGCGTGACGTCCGCGACGGATGCGCTGCAGTACCTCATGGCCGGCGCGTCGCTGGTGGCCATCGGCACGGCGGCGCTGCGCGATCCGGCGACGCCGGAGCGCGTGATTCGCGACCTCGCGGCGTGGTGCGTCCGCGAGGGCGTGAGCATTGCGGAGATCAGCGGCAGCCTGCGGTGGCCGGCATGACGACCCGCGTCATCGTCGCGCTGGACGTGACCTCCGCGCGTGAGGCGCTGTCCCTCGTGGCGCGTCTTGGCGCGGCGTGTGATTTCGTGAAAGTCGGCAGCGCGCTGTTCACCGCCGCCGGTCCGGAGATCGTCGATCGGCTTCGGGCGCGGGGATGCGACGTCTTTCTGGATCTCAAGTTTCACGATATTCCGAACACGGTGCGCGACGCTGCGCTGGCGGCGGCGCGCTCCGGCGCGCGGTTGCTGACCGTTCACGCATCGGGCGGAGCGGCCATGATCGCGGCGGCCGTAGACGGCGTGCATCGCGCGGCCACGGGAAGTGTCTGCAACGTGCTCGCCGTCACGGTGCTCACATCGCTCGACGCCTCGCAGCTCGCCACGGCATGGGGGCGCGCGGTGACAGACGTGCCGGCGGAGGTACTGCGCCTCTCCGGGATTGCGCGCGATGCGGGGGCGCACGGCGTGGTCTGCAGTGGCCAGGAAGCGGCCGCCGTTCGCGAGCGGTATGGCGACGCGCTGGCGTTGCTTGTTCCGGGTGTCCGCCTCGCGGGGGGGGCGGTGCACGATCAGAAGCGGGTGGTGACACCGGCGCAGGCCGTCGCGGCGGGGGCGCGCTACCTGGTCGTGGGCCGCGCGGTGACGCAGGCGGCGGATCCCGCGGTGGCGCTGAGCCAGGTGCGTGCCGAGCTCTGAGGCGGGCTCTGATTTTCTGTTGTGAGGTCGCCTTGCTTTACGTGGCTAAGTCGGTTAACCTATAAGACTTGGCTGGAATACTGGTATCACCGACTGGAGCGCCTGTGAAAGTCCGTAGCAGCGTGAAGCCGATCTGCGAGCACTGCAAGGTGGTCAAGCGTAATGGCGTGACTCGTATCATCTGCAAGCGCAATCCCAAGCACAAGCAGCGTCAGGGCTGACGAATGGCACGCATTGCTGGCGTCGATCTCCCTCGTGAGAAGAAGGTCGAGATCGGGTTGACGTACATCTTCGGGGTCGGCCGCGCCGTCGCCCGGAAAATCGTCGCGGAAACGGGCATCAGCCCGGAACTCCGCGTGAAGGACCTCAGTGACGCGGATGTGAATCGTCTGCGCCAGGTCATCGAGCGCGACTATCGCGTGGAAGGCGCGCTCCGCACCGAGGTCGCCATGAACATCAAGCGATTGATGGACATCGGCTCGTATCGCGGGATTCGCCATCGCCGCGGGCTGCCGGTTCGCGGGCAACGGACGCACACGAACGCGCGGACCAAGAAGGGTCCACGGCGGGCGATCGCGGGCAAGAAGAAAGTCACGAAGTAAACTCGACACCTCGTCATGGCCACTGCAAAAACCGGATCTGGAAAGAAGTCGAAACGCGTCGTTGAATCCGAGGGCATTGCCCACGTGAACGCGACGTTCAACAATACGCTCGTCACCATCACCGACTTGCACGGCAATGCCGTCGCCTGGGCATCGTCCGGCAAGGCGGGCTTCAAGGGCTCCAAGAAGTCCACGCCGTTCGCCGCCACCGTTGCCGCGGAAGCATGCGCCCGGGAGGCGCTCGGTCTTGGTGTGAAGCGTGTGCACGTGCGCGTTCAGGGGCCCGGCAGCGGGCGCGAGTCCGCCATTCAGGCGCTGGCCGCCGCCG
Organism: Gemmatimonadaceae bacterium; assembly: GCA_036278895.1. Lineage (GTDB taxonomy): Bacteria > Gemmatimonadota > Gemmatimonadetes > Gemmatimonadales > Gemmatimonadaceae > JADGGM01. The sequence goes on along the minus strand of DASUKE010000010.1, from coordinate 27,610 downwards.
GACTGCAGATCCGTTCGATCAAGGACGTGACGCCCATTCCGCACAATGGCTGTCGCCCTCCCAAGCGGCGGAGGGTCTGACGCATGCGGTACACAGGACCGAGCTGCCGCCAGTGCCGGCGGGAAGGCACCAAGCTCTTCCTCAAGGGCACGAAATGCTTCACGGAAAAGTGCCCGGTGGAGCGCCGGCCATATGCGCCGGGCCAGCACGGACAGTCCACGGCGCGGCGACGCAAGGCGTCGGAATACGCCAAGCAGCTCCGTGAGAAGCAGAAGGTCAAACGGATCTATGGCGTGAGCGAGCGGCAGTTCCGCAATACCTTCGAGCGCGTGGCCAAGCTGCCGGGTGTCACCGGACACAACCTGCTGGTCGCACTGGAGAGCCGGCTGGACAACATCATCTACCGCATGGGATTCGCCGCGAGTCGCAAGGCGGCCCGGCAGTTCATCCGGCACCGTCACGTCGAGGTCAACGGAAAGCAGGTGGATGTGCCCAGCTATCTCGTTCGTCCCGGCGAGGAAGTGCGCGTGCGGCAGGCGTCGCGCGAGAACGTTGGCGTCCTCGCCGCGCTCGAGCATTCCTCGCGTGGTGGGGCGCTCTCGTGGATCGCCGTGGACAAGGACACGTTCAGCGGCCGCATGCTCGAGCGCCCGGGTCGCGCGGACATTCCGATCGCGGCCCAGGAGCAGCTGATCGTCGAGTTGTATTCGAAGTAGCCAGGGAATGGAGTGCGCGCAGTCGGAACCGGATCGGCGGGAGTCCGCCCATGTCGCTTCCTGCTTCGGCGCGCCCGTTCCCTGAGGTCAGGGCCCTGACCCTATTACGGGCTCACCGCGCGTCAGGGGCGGGGTGAGGCGTCGCCGGGGAATTCCCCGGTTGGACCATTGAGGACACAGGACATATGGCAACGACTATTGATCTCACCGGGCTGGTGCGCCCCGAGCTGGTCGAGGCGACCAAGCGCGAGGACAATCCCAACCTCGCGGAATTTCGGATGCAGGCGCTGGAGCGCGGCTTCGGTCACACGCTGGGCAACGCGATGCGTCGCCTGCTGCTGTCATCGCTGCGCGGTTCCGCGGTCTGGGCCTTTCGCTGCGACGGCGTGCAGCACGAGCACCAGACGGTGCCCGGCGTCGTCGAGGACGTGCATCAGATCATCGGCAATCTCAAGACGCTCACCTTGAGCCTGGCCGACGACACCCCGGAAGCGGTGCTGCGCATCCGGAAGAAGTCGGCTGGACCGGTGACCGCCGCTGACATCGAACCGATCGCGTCCGCGCAGATCATCGATCCGGCGCATCACCTGTTCACGCTCCAGGACGATCGCGAGATCACCATGGATCTCTATGTGAACAAGGGACGCGGGTACGTCGAGGGTGATCAGCACGTGGCGGAAAAGGGATTGCCCGTCGATCTCATCAAGATCGATTCGATCTACAACCCCGTTCGGCGAGCGAACTTCTCGGTGGCCGAGACGCGTGTAGGGCAGCGCACGGACTACGACCGGCTCACGCTCACCGTGGAGACGAACGGCACCATCAGCCCGGAAGAGGCGGTGAGTTATGCGGCCGCACTGGCGCAGACGCACTTCCAGTTCTTCGCGAACTTCGGGTCGCACGCGCAGGGCATGGTCGCCGCCGGGGCGAGTCATTCGCCGGACGGCCAGCGGCTGCACGAGCTGCTGCAGACGTCGATTGACAATCTGGAACTCTCCGTTCGCTCGGTGAACTCGCTCAAGAACTCCGACATCCGTACCCTCGGCGACCTCGTGCGGCAGACGGAGCAACAGATGCTGCAGGTCAAGAACTTCGGCAAGAAGTCGCTGCAGGAGATCGCGGTGCTGCTGGAAGGGAAGGGACTGAATTTCGGAATGCGCTACGAGGAAGGACCGGACGGCGTTCGCGTGCTCGATTGGGGCACGGCACCGAGCCGGGCTGCCGCGGCGGCGCCCGACGACGAGGAATAACGATCATGCGTCACCGGAAGGCGGGACGGCAGCTGCGCCGTACCAGCGAGCAGAAGCTGGCCCTGATGCGGGGGCTCGCGGCGTCGCTCATCGAGCACGGAGCCATCGAGACCACCGAAGCCAAGGCGAAGGAGTTGCGGCCGTTCGTCGAGAAGCTGATCACCAAGGCACGGTCGGGCACGCTGCACGACCGCAGGCTCGCGGCGCGCCACGTCCAGAAGCGGGAAACCGCCGACAAACTGTTCCACAAACTCGGGCCGCAGTTTGCCAAGCGGCCCGGCGGATACACGCGCATTCTCAAGACCGGACACCGCAAGGGTGACGGCGCGGAGATGGCGCGCATTGAGCTGATCGAGAGTTGACCATGCACAATCGAAGCTGCTACGTGTGCGGGAAGGGCATCACCTTCGGCAACAACGTCTCGCACGCCAACAATCGCACGCGTCGCGTGTGGAAGCCGAACCTGCAGGTTGCCCGCATTTTGGTGGATGGCAAGGTGAAGCGGGTGAAGGTGTGTACGCGCTGCCTGAATGCCGGCAAGATCCAGCGCGCGCCGCGGGGCTCCGCCGTCGCGTGACGCATGGCTGAGCGTCCGTCATGCCCGGGGGAGCGCGCTGTCGGCTCCCCTTTCGTTTGTCCGCGAGGTTCGCGAGGCCCGCTGGCGCAGCGCGCGCCGAAGGCCCGTTCCGGGCGATCTCGCCATCTGACGTCACCCTGACCGGTTCAGCGCGATGCCGACTGCTCTCATTACCGGGATTACCGGCCAGGATGGCTCCTATCTCGCCGAGCTTCTCCTCGAGAAGGGCTACCGCGTCGTGGGCGTCGTCCGGCGCAGCTCGACGACGCCCTACGAACGCATTGCGCACCTCGTCGACAAGGTCGAGCTGCTCTCGGCCGATCTGCTCGATCAGCATTCACTGGTGGAAGCGGTGGCCGCGTGCGAACCGGATGAGGTCTACAACCTCGCCGCCCAGAGTTTCGTGCAGACGTCGTGGACACAGCCCGTGCTCACCGGTGAATTCACCGGACTGGGTGTGACCCGCGCACTGGAAGCGGTGCGCCGCGCCGCGCCGCGCGCGCGCTTCTATCAGGCCAGCTCGAGCGAGATGTTCGGCAAGGTCCGCGAGTCACCGCAGAGCGAGGCCACGGACTTCTATCCGCGCAGCCCGTACGGCGTGGCCAAGGTATACGGCCACTGGATCACCGTGAACTATCGCGAGAGCTATGGGCTCTACGCCGTCTCGGGCATCCTGTTCAACCACGAGAGTCCGCGGCGCGGTCTGGAGTTTGTGACGCGCAAGGTGACCGATGGGGTGGCGCGCATCAAGGCTGGTGTCTCGCGCGAGCTGCGTCTCGGCAACCTCGATGCGCGACGCGACTGGGGCTTCGCCGGTGACTACGTGGATGCGATGTGGCGCATGCTCCAGCAGGACGCGCCGGACGACTACGTCGTTGGTACCGGGCAAACCTGGTCGGTGCGGCAGCTCTGCGACGTCGCCTTCGGGTACGCCGGACTGGACTATCGCGAATTCGTGACCACCGACGCCCGCTTCATGCGCCCCGCCGAGGTGGATCTGCTCGTGGCGGACAGCACCAAGGCGCGCGACCGGCTGGGCTGGCAGCCGCGCGTGTCGTTCCAGCAGCTCATCGAGATGATGGTGGACGCCGACCTCGCGCGGTACCGCGCCAGGCCGTAGCGCCATGCGCGCCCTGGTCACCGGCGCGTCCGGTTTCGTCGGCCAGTGGCTCTGCCAGGAGCTGCTGCAGCGTGGCTGGGATGTGACGGGAACGCGACTGAGCGACGCGATGCCGATTGGCGCGCTGAGCCAGGATGAGCGTGGCGCCGTGACATGGGTGCGCTGCGACGTCACGAGCGACGGCGACATCGCCGCCGCGATGGAACGCGGTCGGCCTGACGCCATCTTTCACCTCGCGGGCGTGTCCTTCGTGCCGACGGCGAGCGAGGCACCGGCGGCGGCACTGGAGGTGAACGTCGTGGCGGCGGCGCGCCTGCTCGCGGAGGCGGCGCGGCGCCGCGGTGCCGGCACGCTCGACCCCACGATCCTGATGGTCGGGAGCGGCGAACAGTATGGTCGCCACGCGGCGGATGAACAGCCGCTCGCCGAACAGGCGGAGCTGCGGCCGCTCAACACGTACGCCGCATCCAAGACCGCGCAGGAAATCGTGGCGCTCGCCGCACACCGCCATGACGGGGTGCGGGTCGTGGCGACGCGCTCCTTCAATCACAGCGGGCCTGGACAGGACCCGCGCTTCCTGCTGCCGGCGCTCGTCCAGCGGGTCCTGGCGCTCCGCGCCACCGGCGCCGGTGCGGCACCGATCGGCAATACCAGTCCCGTTCGCGACTATCTGCATGTGGCCGATGTGGCGCGTGCCTACGTGCTCCTCGTGGAGCGCGGCGTGCCAGGCGATGTGTACAACGTGGCCAGCGGAACGGGAACCGACGTGGCGACGCTCGCATCGCGCGTCCTTGCCCTTGCTGGTGTGGATGCGAAATTGCAAGTCGATGCTTCACTTGTGCGTCCGGTAGAGGTTCCCATGCTGGTTGGTTCGGCCGCCAAGCTGCGGGCGACGACCGGCTGGACCCCTGAACGGTCGCTGGATTCCATCATTCTCGATCTGCTCCGTGCCACGACGCGCTGATCTCAACCGCATCCTGCTCATTGGCTCCGGCCCCATCGTCATTGGGCAGGGCGCCGAATTCGACTACTCCGGCACCCAGGCGGCGAAAGCGCTGCGCGAGGAGGGCTACGAGGTGATCCTCGTGAACTCCAATCCGGCCACGATCATGACCGACCCGGAGTTTGCCGACAGGACCTACATCGAGCCGGTCACGGCGGACACGGTCGCGCAGGTCATCGAGCGGGAGCGGCCGGACGCGCTCCTCCCCACGATGGGCGGACAGACGGCGCTGAATGTCGCCATGGCGCTCGCGGACAGCGGCGTGCTCGCCCGGTACGAGGTCGAGCTGATCGGCGCCGACGCGCGCGCCATCCGCATGGCGGAGGATCGGGAGGAGTTTGCGGATGCCATGCGGCGCATCGGACTGCCCGTCGCGCGCGGCGGGATCGCCCGATCGTTCGACGACGCGCTCGCGCTCATTCCGGTGGTGGACTTTCCGGCGATCATCCGGCCCTCGTTCACGCTGGGCGGAAGCGGTGGCGGCGTGGCGTACAATCGCACCGAATACGAAGAGATCGTGCGGCGCGGGCTCGAGATGTCGCCGGTTGGGCAGGTGCTCATCGAGCAGAGTGTCCTGGGCTGGAAGGAATTCGAGCTCGAAGTCATGCGCGACGGGGCGGACAACGTCGTGATCGTCTGCTCCATCGAGAATCTCGATCCCATGGGTGTCCACACCGGTGACAGCATCACGGTGGCGCCGGCCATGACGCTCACGGACCGTGAATACCAGGCCATGCGCGATGCGGCCGTGGCGGTGATCCGTGAGATTGGCGTGGAAGCCGGCGGGTGCAACATCCAGTTCGCCGTGAATCCGGAGAACGGCGACATGCTGGTCATTGAGATGAACCCTCGGGTGTCGCGCTCCTCGGCACTCGCCTCCAAGGCGACCGGCTTTCCCATTGCCCGGATCGGCACGAAGCTGGCGGTCGGCTACCGGCTGGACGAGATCGCGAACGACATCACGAAAACGACGCCTGCATCATTCGAACCGGTGCTGGACTATGTGGTGGTGAAGTGCCCGCGCTTCGCGTTCGAGAAGTTTCCCTCGGCTGATCCACGGCTGACGACGCAGATGAAATCGGTGGGCGAATCGATGGCGATCGGGCGCACGTTCAAGGAGGCGTTTCAGAAGGGATTGCGCGCGCTCGAGACCGGACGGACGGGGTGGGTGACGGGGTCGCGCGCCCGGGATGACGGATTGGTCGATGACTCGCTCGAGTCGTTGCGCGGCGCGCTGCGCCAGCCAACGCCCGAGCGCATTTTCCAGATCAAGCGTGCGCTGCAATGCGGACTGGACGTAAGCGAGATCCATGAGCTGACGCGCGTGGACCCGTGGTTTCTGGCACAGATGCGGGAGATGGTGGAGGCCGAAGCGCATTATGCCGCCCTGGCCGACATCCGCGCCGCGGATGTGCGGGCCATGAAACGCCAGGGCTACTCGGATGTGCAACTGGCGGCGCTGCGGGGCGAATCGGAGGACGCGGCGCGTGCGCGCCGCTGGGCCTTCGGCATTCGCCCCGCGTACAAGATGGTGGACACCTGCGCGGGCGAGTTCCCGTCCAGCACGCCCTACCTGTACGGCAGCTATGACGAGGAGAGCGAGGCGCCGCGATCCGGGCGACCGTCCATCATGATCCTGGGGAGTGGCCCGAACCGGATCGGACAGGGCGTGGAGTTCGACTACTGCTGCGTGCGGGCGGCGCTGGCGCTGCGCGAGCGTGGCTATGAGACCATCATGGTCAACTCCAATCCCGAAACGGTCTCCACCGACTTCGACATCTCCGACAAGCTCTACTTCGAGCCACTCACGCTCGAGGATGTGCTGGAGATCGTCGAGCGTGAGCAGCCGCTGGGTGTGATTGTCCAGCTCGGAGGGCAGACGCCGCTCAAGCTGACCCGTGCGCTGGAGCGCGCCGGAGTGCACATTCTCGGAACGTCGCCTGACGCCATCGACATCGCGGAGGACCGCCGTCGCTTCGAGCAGATCGCCCGCGAGGTCGGGGTGCGGCAACCGCCGTCGGGCACGGCAACGAGCATCGAGGAGGCCGTATGCATCGCCGCCGATGTCGGATACCCGGTGCTGGTGCGTCCCAGCTACGTGCTGGGCGGCCGCGCCATGCGGATCGTGTACGATGAATCGTCATTGCATGATTACTTCGAGCACGCGGTGCGCGTGTCGGACGACCGGCCCGTGCTCATCGACCGCTTTCTCGAGGACGCCTACGAGGCGGACGTGGATGCCATCTCGGATGGCGAGCGCGTCGTGATTGGTGGCGTGATGCAGCACATCGAGGACGCCGGCATTCATTCGGGCGATTCCGCGTGCGTGCTTCCGCCCTACATCATCGGTGAGGCGGACCTGATGACCATGCGCGAGCATACGATAGCGCTGGCGGGCGCCCTCGGCGTGGTTGGGCTGATCAACGTGCAGTTCGCCGTGAAAGACCGGGTGGTGTACGTCCTCGAAGTCAATCCGCGGGCCAGCCGCACCATCCCCTTCGTCTCCAAGGCCATCGGCGTGCCGCTCGCGTCCATCGCGGCGCGTGTCATGGCGGGTGAAACCCTCACGACGATCGGATTGGCCGAGGAGATCAGTCCGCCATACGTGTCCGTGAAGGAGGCCGTCTTTCCATTCAACAAGTTCCGCGAGGCCGATCCGGTGCTGGGACCGGAAATGCGCTCGACGGGCGAAGTCATGGGCATCTCGGATTCCTTCGGCAGCGCCTTTGCCAAGGCGCAGCTCGCCGCGGACAACGGACTGCCGCTCACTGGCAGCGTCCTCATCACGGTGAATGATTCCGACAAGGCGACCGTGCTGCCGATCGCGCGCCGGTTCCACGAGATGGGGTTCCGGATCCTGGCGACATCGGGCACGGCCCGGTACCTGCGTGGTCGCGGCATTCCGGCCGAACGCGTCTTCAAGGTGCACGAAGGGCGACCGCACGGCGTGGATCTCATCGTCAACGGTCAGGTGCAACTGCTGATCAATACGCCACTGGGCAAACATTCCCAGCGCGACGATTACACGATGCGCCAGGCGGCCGTCGCGCATCGGATTCCGTATACGACGACGCTCTCGGCGGCAAACGCCGCGTGCGATGCGATTTTGGCGCTCCGATTCCGTCCGCCGCGCGTGCGGTCGCTGCAGGAGTGGCACGATCTGGCACGCGCGACCGTCACCATCTGATCGTGTTCCGACGACTTGCGCTGACCAACATTTTCTTCGGCTGACTGGCATGCCTGTTCCTCTTCTCGATCTTCGCGCGCAGCACGCCTGCATTCGTGACGATGTGGTGCGCGCACTGATGCAGGTGGTGGACGACCAGCGATTCATTCTGGGTGAACCGGTGGACGCGCTGGAGCAGGCGGTCGCCGATCTCTCGCGCACGCGGTTCGCCATTGGCTGCGCGAGCGGCACGGACGCCTTGCTGCTCGCGCTGCGGGCGCTCGACATTGGCCGCGGCGACGAGGTGGTGACCACGCCGTTCACCTTCTTTGCCACCGCCGGCACGGTGCACAACGTGGGCGCGACCCCCGTGTTCGTGGACATTGATCCCGGGACCTTCAACATCTCTCCGGTGCACGCGCGCGCGGCGACCACGTCGCGGACGAAGGCGCTGATCGCGGTGGATCTCTTCGGTCAGATGGCACCGCTCGAGGACCTGGCCGCGGCGGTGCCGGATGTTCCCCTCATCGAGGACGCGGCCCAGGCCATCGGCGCGCGCCGCCGGATCGGGGACCACTGGGTAATGGCGGGAGAGTCCGCCGCCGTCGGCACCTTCAGCTTCTTCCCGTCCAAGAATCTGGGCGGGTATGGCGACGGCGGGATGATGGTCACCCAGGATGAACGGCTCGCGACCCGTCTGCGCCGGCTACGCGTGCACGGCGGCGCGGTGCAGTACGTTCACGACGAAGTGGGATACAACAGCCGCCTCGACGCGCTGCAGGCCGCCGTGCTGCTGGCCAAGCTCCCCCATCTGGAACAGTGGAGCATGACCCGCCGCGACCACGCGCGGTACTACGATGACGCGCTCGCGGACGTGGCGGAGGTGCAGACGCCGCTGATCGACGCGAAGAACGAATCCATCTTCAATCAGTATACGATCCGGACCGAGCGGCGCGACGCGCTGCAGGCGCATCTCCGGGACAACGGCATCGGCAACGCCATATACTATCCGCTCCCCTTGCATCTGCAGCCATGCTTCTCCTACCTCGGCTACACCGAGGGAAGCTGTCCGGAAGCCGAGCGCGCGGCGCGCGAAGTCATCTCGCTCCCGGTCTATCCCGAGCTGACCCGGGCGCAGCAGGATGAGACCATTGGCGCCATCCGGGAGTTCTACGGCAGATGAATCCTGAACTGGTGGTGAGCCGCACGGATGAACTCTCCGCAACTGCGGCGACGGACGAGGCCGAGCGCCGTATTCTGGCGCTGACCTTTCGCCACCGGCGGCTGCTGGTCATCAGCGTTCATCTGATCCTTGTCATGGCCAGCTACGCGCTCGCCTACGTGCTGCGCTTCGATGGTGATATTCCGGCCGCCTACCTGCGGACCTTCTGGGTGACGCTGGGGCCGCTGCTCATCTTCCGATTGCTCGCCTTCGCGGTGTTCCGCCTCTACACCGGCTGGTGGCGGTACGTCGGGATGAGCGACATGTTCGCCCTGCTCAAGGCGATCGGCATCAGCAGCGTCCTGTTCACCGCCTCGCTCGTGTTCACGCGGCACGCGTACGTGTTCCCGCGATCAGTGATCATCATCGACGCGCTGCTCACGGTCATGCTGATCGGCGGAGTGCGCTTCGCGCTGCGTGCACTGCGGGAAACTCGCCGCTCCACGGCCGGGGGGCCGCGACCGCGCCGGGTGCTGATCATCGGCGCCGGCGACGCCGGCGAGTTGCTCCTGCGCGAGATGCAGAACAATCCCCGTCTGGGCTATCAGCCGGTCGGATTCGTGGACGATGATGGCAACAAGACGGGCTTTCACATCCACCGCGTTCCGGTGCTCGGCACCACAGCCCAACTGGGGCCGGTGCTCGCCCGGAATCCGGCCGACGAGATCATCATCGCGATCCCGTCGGCGCCGCGGGATGCGATCCAGGCCATCGTCAATCGGTGTCTGGCGACGAGGCTCCCATTCAAGATTCTGCCGGCCATTGCGGCGCTCAGCGGCCGCGTCCAGATCAGCGAAGTTCGCGCCGTGCAGGTGGAAGACCTGCTCGGGCGCGATCCCGTGGATCTCGACGCGTCCCTCATTCGCTCCGACATTCTGGGACGGCGCGTTCTCATCACGGGGGCGGGCGGATCCATTGGCGCGGAGCTGGCGCGCCAGATCGCGGAATACGGTCCGGGAGCCATGGTGCTGATGGAGCGCAGCGAAAACGCGCTCTTTCTCATCGAACAGGAGTTGCGTCGCCGGCAACCGGCGCTCGAGTTGCACCCGCTCATCTGTGACATTCGCGAGCAGCAGGACGTGGAGCGGGCCTTTCACGAGTACCAGCCCGAGCTCGTCTATCACGCCGCGGCGTTCAAGCACGTCCCCATGATGGAAGCGCACCTGGCCCACGCGGTGCACAACAACGTCTTCGGCACGCGCAACGTCGCGCTGCTCGCGGCGGAGTTCGGGGCGAAATTCGTGCTCATCTCGACGGACAAGGCGGTGAGCCCGAGCAACATCATGGGCGCCACCAAGCGCCTCGCCGAACTGATCGTGCTCTCGATGAACGCCGGGCGCGCGCGGCACTTCGTGGCGGTCCGCTTCGGCAACGTGCTGGGGAGCAACGGGTCGGTCGTCCCGCTGTTCACCGAACAGATTGCCGCGGGCGGACCCGTCACTGTGACGCATCCGGAAGCGAGCCGCTACTTCATGACCATTCCGGAGGCCGTGCAACTCGTCCTGCAATCCTCCGTGCTCGAGGAGGCGCGCGACAAGATCGTCATGCTGGAAATGGGGCAGCCGGTGCGCATCGTGGATCTGGCGCGCAATCTCATCCGCCTGTCGGGTCTCGAGCCCGACGTGGACATTCCGATTGTCTTCACGGGCCTGCGCCCGGGAGAGAAGCTCCACGAGCAACTGACGTCCGCGAGCGAGGAGACGATTCCCACCCGCTACGAGAAGATCCGCATCGTGCGGACGGCGTCGCCGGTGCCGCTGGATCGCGCGCTTGACCAGCTCTGGGATTCGCTCTGCATCCGTGATGAGCGCGCGATCCTGCGGAAGCTGCAGGAACTCGTTCCCGAGTTTTCTCCGCAGGCGGCACTCATCGCCAGCCTGCGCGATCGTGTCGGCAGCACCGACGGCCGCTCCAAGACCCGGTTTGTCAGCTAGTGAGGTCCACCATGCCCGCCCGCCTGGTGACGGGAGTGCTTGCCGTGCTCCTCGCCTGCCTGGCGAGACCGGCGGCTGCACAGCATCCGCTCGCCGGGCTCCCGCTGGATGATCCGGCGTACGTCCAGCTCGACGGACTCGTGCAGCTCGGCTGCGGCGCCGCGCGCGTCTCCGCCTTCCGTCCCTTTCTGGTCAAGGACATCCAGGCGGCGCTGCAGACAGCCGCCACGGAACCGGCATGCACGGGTCGAATCCTGAACCAACTCACCGCTCGCTTCGTGGTGCACCAACCTGTTGCCGACTCCGCGGCGAGCCGACTCCGCCTGGGTGCGGCTGTCACGCTTCGGGCGACTGGCCTCACGGGCGGCACGATCCATCCGCTCTGGCAGGATGTGCGTTCCACCTCGGACGGCGACCCGCCGCTCGTTGGCATCGGCCGGGTGCGCGTGACCTGGGATGGCGGCCCCAACGTGCTGCTCGTGTCCGAAGCGTACGGGGAGACGCAGTATCGGAATGATCCGACGGTGCGCGCCAAGCCGTTTCGCAGCACGTCCGGCATCCTTGATTTCAGCGACGCCTACGCCTCCGGCCGGCTGGGCCGCGTTGTGCTCTCCGTGGGCCGCGCCCGCGAAGCGTGGCTCGGCGATGGCCTCGAGTCGCTGGTGCTTTCGGCGAACGGTCCGGCGCTGGATCGCATTACGCTTACGGCGCAGTGGGCGCACTTCGAATTCAAGGCGCTCCTCGCGTCCATCAACGACGTGGTGCTGACCATCGCCACGGACAGTCTGGCGGACAGTGGCGTCACACAGCGCTGGCATCGCATGCTCATCGGTCACGCGCTCACCTGGCGACCCGGCCGGCAACTCGAGTTCACCGTCGGGGAGACGGGTGTAATTCCACGACAGGGTGGTGGCATCAATCTGCAGTACGCGAACCCGCTCATGATCTACCAGGTCGTGCAGAACGATCGCGGCCGCCCCACGGAAACCGCAGGCAACGCGAATCTTTCTGCATTCGGCTCGGTTCGCGCCAACGTCGGCCGCGCGTCGCTGCAGGGCGACCTCCTGATTGACGACATCCAGATTGATTCCCGCGACCGGAAGGTCTTCCCGGATCTGCTGGGGTGGAACCTGCGGGCCACGTACGCGTTGCCGCTCATCGTGCCCACCAGCATCGGCTTCCAGTATCGTCGCGTCGGAGCCTATACCTACTTCGGGCGGAGTTACACCGACACCTGGCAGCAGTATGATCAGCCGATCGGATCCGAGCTGGGCCCGGACGCCGACATGGCGCGGCTCTTCGCCCAGTTCTGGACACTGCCGAAGCTACGGCTCAGCGGCGGCATCTCCCGCTGGCGACATGGCGCGCTGCGTATCGCGCAGCGACCGCCGCCGGATCGCATGGGACACGCGGGCGATCCCTTTCCCGACACCACAGCTGACCAGCCCGCCGTACAAGGTGCGTGGTTGTTCGACGCCTCGGCGCAGTGGCTGGACGGGACGATTCCTGTCACCGCCAGCGTCGAACTCGGGCGCATCGACAACGTGAACAATCAGCACGCTCCGGCCGCGACGTATGGGCAGTTTCGGCTCTCGGGCACCTGGCGCTTCCGCTATCCGTGAGGCCGCCGCACGTTGCTCCGGCACGATGGCGGCAATACCTTTACAGGTTCTCATCTTACCGAGATCGTTCCTTCCTGTCCCGCTGAAATCGCGTGCACATCACAGTCATTGGTACGGGGTACGTGGGCCTGGTGGTCGGGGCCTGTCTGGCGGAGACAGGCAGCGACGTCATCTGCGCTGATGTGGATGCGGCGAAGATCGAAGGACTCACGCGGAATGTCCTCCCCATTTACGAGCCGGGGCTCGACAGCCTCGTTGCGCGCAATCAGGAGCAGCGCCGGCTCTGTTTCACCACGGACATCCCCCACGCCATCTCCGCCGCGCAGGTCGTTTTCATAGCCGTGGGGACGCCGCCGGATGAGGACGGGTCAGCGGACCTGCGGCACGTCCTGAGCGTGGCGGAATCCATTGGCGAGCATATGCGCCAGGAGCTGGTGGTGGTGACAAAATCCACCGTTCCGGTGGGGACCGCGCAGAAAGTCGCCGCCGCCGTGGGCCTCAGGGCGCAGCACCCGTTTCACCTCTGCAGCAACCCCGAGTTCCTGAAGGAAGGAAACGCGGTGGATGATTTTCTCCGCCCCGATCGCGTCGTACTGGGCGTCGAGAGCGATCATGCGCGCTCCGTGATGGCCGAGCTCTACGCGCCATTTGTGCGCACCGGCAAGCCGATCATTTTCATGGATATCCCGTCCGCCGAGATGACCAAGTACGCGGCCAACGCCATGCTCGCGACACGGATTTCCTTCATGAACGAGATCGCGAATCTGTGCGAGCGGGTGGGCGCAAACGTGGATCACGTCCGCAAGGGCATTGGCTCGGATCAGCGCATTGGCGCGTCCTTTCTGTTTCCGGGGCCGGGGTACGGAGGCTCCTGCTTTCCGAAGGATGTCAAGGCGCTCATGCGGACGGCGGACGAATGGGGAGCGACGCTATCGGTGCTCACCGCGGTGGAGTCGGCCAATGCCAATCAGAAGCGCCGGCTGTGCGAGAAGTTGGGCGACGCGCTCGACGGTGACCTTCACGGCACCCGCATCGCGCTCTGGGGCCTTGCCTTCAAGCCGCAGACTGACGACATGCGCGAGTCGCCGGCGCTGACGCTCATCGAGGATCTGCTGGCGCGCGGTGCCGCGGTCGTGGCGCACGATCCAGTGGCGATGGATGAGGCACGGCGCCGGTTGGGCGAGCGGATCGGGTATGCGGAGACGAACTACGCGGCCGTGGACGGTGCCGATGCGCTCGTCATCGTGACGGACTGGAATGAGTATCGCCACCCCGATTTTGCGCGCATCCGGAAACTGCTTCGCCGACCGGTGATCATCGACGGCCGCAATCTCTACGACCCCACGAAGATGGCGGAGCTGGGCTTTCAGTACGATTCCATCGGGCGGGCGCGGACGTGAGAGTGCTGATCACCGGCGCAGCCGGATTTCTCGGCTCGCATCTGTGCGATCGCTTCCTCGCGGACGGGCACCAGGTCGTGGGCCTCGACAACTTCATCACCGGCCATCCCGACAACATCGCGCATCTCATCGGCCAGGAGCGATTCGAGTTTCTGCGGCACAACATTTCGACGTACACGTACGTGGCGGGGCCGCTCGATGGCGTGCTTCACTTCGCGTCGCCTGCCAGTCCGATTGACTACCTCGAGCACCCGATTCCGACGCTCAAGGTCGGCGCGCTCGGCACGCACAACGCGCTCGGCCTGGCCAAGGCGAAGTCGGCGCGCTTTTTTCTCGCGTCCACGTCCGAGGTCTATGGTGATCCGCTGGTGCACCCGCAGCCGGAGACCTATTGGGGCAATGTGAACCCCGTGGGTCCGCGCGGCGTGTATGATGAGGCCAAGCGATTCGCCGAGGCACTGACCATGGCGTACCACCGGTATCACGGCCTCGACACGCGCATCGTGCGCATCTTCAATACATACGGACCGCGCATGCGCCCGCGCGATGGCCGCGTGGTCTCCAACTTCATCGTGCAGGCGCTCAATGGCGAGCCCATCACGATCTACGGCGAGGGGTCGCAGACGCGCAGCTTCTGCTACGTCTCGGATGAAGTCGAGGGGATCTATCGCTTGTTTCTGTCGCCGGTCACGGGTCCCACAAACATCGGCAACCCGGAGGAGAATACCGTGCGGCATCTCGCGGAGCTGGTGCTGGAGCTGACCGGCTGCGCCGTCCCAATCGAGCATCACTCGCTGCCGGAAGACGATCCCAAGGTACGCCGGCCGGATATCACCCGAGCGCGCAGTGCGCTGGGGTGGGAACCGGCTGTCTCCCTTCGGGAGGGACTCACGGCCACCATTACGTACTTCCAGGGACTGGGCGATGGGCGCTTGAGCCGTCGCGCATGACGCCAATTCCGTCTGTGCTCGCACATGCGGCGGACAGCGCACGCGCTTCCTCGAGCGGCCATGAACGCACGCGTCCCTTTCGGGTATCACACGCCACATGAAGGGTTCACTGCACCGCCATCTCTCGGCGCTGGTATTGCTCACGCTGCTGGCTGCCTGTCACCACCAGGCGTTCGTCCCGGCGAAATTTCCCTCCAACGACCTGCTGTTTTCCGCATCGTTGAAGCAGCTACAGGCGCATCACTGGGACAACGCCGTGAACGGTTTCGAGCGGCTCACGACCAACCTCCCCGCGCGTGATCCGCTGCTGCCGCAGTCGTTCTACTACCTGGGGCAGGCCTACCAGGGGCGACGCGAATACATTCTGGCGGCGCAAGCGTTCTCGCGGATTCCGGAGAGTTTCCCGGAGGACACGCTGGCCGCCCCGGCCACATTCGAGACCGGGATGTCGTACTCCAAGCTGTGGAAGAAGCCCACGCTGGATGCGGAATACGGCGAGACGGCGGTCAGCACGCTGAACAGCTTCCTGGTGGCGTATCCGGACTCGCCGCTCCATGCCAAGGCACAGGCCGAGATCAACCGGCTCACGGAGTGGCTGGCGACCAAGAACTATGAGGACGGCATGTTCTATCTGCGCCGCAAGGCGTACGATCCGTCCATCATCTATTTCAAGGACGTCGTGCGGCTCTATCCCACGACAAAGCACGCCGAGATGGCGTTGCTGCGGCTCGTGGAGGCGTACGGCAAGATCAAATACAAGGAAGAGGTGGCGGAGACGTGCGCCACGCTGCGCGAGAAGTATCCGAGCGACAAGCAGGTGACGGATGCGTGCGGACCGGCGCCGGCCACCGCTTCGGCGCCGAAGCCCTGACCGGAGTGCGGCTGGGCATCTTCGGCGGGACGTTCGATCCGCCCCACGTCGGGCACCTGCTGGCGGCGAGCGACGCGTTCGAGGCTCTGGGGCTGGACCGGCTGCTGTTCGTGCCCGCTGCGGCGCAGCCATTCAAGGTCGGGCGCGTGTGGGCCACCGCGGAGCAACGCCGCCGCATGCTGGAGCTGATGGTTTCGGGTGATCCGCGATTCGTCGTGGACCCGATCGAATTGAACCGGGGCGGGTTATCTTATACGGTAGACACGCTGACCGCGCTGTCCGAGCGCGAGCCTGGTGCGGCGCTCGTGCTGCTGATCGGCGAGGACCTGGCCGGTCAGATTGGCAGTTGGCGCGAGCCGGAACGCATTGCGGCGCTGGCGGACATTGTCGTCCTGACGCGCGCCGGCGAGCCGGAAGGGTCGAGCGAGGCTGCCGCAGGGGCCGCGCCGCGCGGGCTGCGCCGTGTCCGCACGCGGCGCGTTGACGTGTCCGCGACCGAGATCCGCGCGCGGGTGCACGATGGGCACAGCATTCATGGATTCGTGACGGAGGCCGTCGCCGGGTTCATCGCGACGGCCGGGCTGTACCGATAGGGGTTGCCATGTTGAAGCCATTGATGAACGTGATATTCGGCAGTCGCCACGTGCGCGCGGTGAAGCGCATCCAGCCCATTGTGGATGCCATCAACGCCGAGTACGAGCGTCTCCATGATGTCTCCGAGGACGAGCTCAAGGCGCAGAGCGACAGGTTGCGCGGGGTCGTTCGCGAGCGGACCGCGGAGCTGGAGCGACAGGTCGCCGACCTGAAGGAGCGCAAGAAGCTCACGGCCGATCCGCAGGAGCGCGAGGAGATTGACAACGAATTGAGCGGCGCCGACGGTCGGGGCGGTGTGGAGGGCGAGCTGCGGGAGACCATCGCCGAGGTGCTGGACGAGCTGCTGCCCGAGGCCTTCGCGACGGTTCGCGAGGCGGCGCGCCGCCTGCTGGGCTCCACCGTGGAGGTCACGGGGCACGGCATCGAATGGAACATGGTGCACTACGACGTGCAGCTCATCGGCGGCGTCCAGCTGCACATGGGACGCATTGCCGAAATGGCGACCGGTGAGGGCAAGACGCTGGTCGCGACGCTGCCGCTGTATCTGAATGCGCTGGCCGGGCGGGGTGCGCACCTCGTCACGGTGAACTCGTATCTGGCGCGCCGCGACTCGCAGTGGATGGGTCATCTCTACTCGTATCTCGGGCTCACGGTCGGCTGCATCGATGATTCGGAGCCCGGCACGCCGGAACGCCGCGAGGCGTACCTGCGCGACATCACGTATGGCACGAATAACGAGTTCGGCTTCGACTATCTGCGCGACAACATGGTGGTGTCGCTCGAGCAGCGGGTGCAGCGTCCCCACTGGTACGCCATCGTGGACGAAGTGGACTCGGTGCTCATCGACGAGGCGCGCACCCCGCTCATCATCTCCGGTCCGGTGGGGAATGAAGGCGACGACGCGTATCGCGAGCACAACGCCGCGGTCGGACGGCTGGTGCGCTCCCAGACCGAGGATGCGAATCGCCTCGTGGCCGAAGCGGAGCAGGCGCTCGCCAGTGGCGATACCCGTGGCGCCGCGCTCCGCATGTACCAGGCCCAGCTTGGCGCGCCCAAGAACAAGCGGCTCTTCAAACTGCTGCAGGAAGGCGGCAACAAGCAGCTCGTGCAGAAGATGGAACTGGATCACATCGCGGACCGCCGCCAGCCACCGAGCCGGCAGCAGTTCGGGGACCTCGAGGAGCAGCTGCTCTACGTGCTCGACGAGAAGAACCACACCGTGCATCTCACGGATCGCGGTGTGGACTATCTCTCGCCGGAGGATCGCGATGCATTCATCCTGCCCGACATTTCAGAGGCGATTCAGCAGATCGATCACGATCCCGATCTCACGCCGCAGGAGAAGCTCGACCGGCGCGCCGCGCTGGAACGCGAGTACGCGCAGAAGAGCGAGAAGCTCAACATCATTCATCAACTCCTGCGAGCCCACGCGCTGTACGAGAAGGATGTGAACTACGTGGTGCAGGAAGGCCAGGTGCTCATCGTGGATGAGTTCACCGGACGCACCATGCCGGGGCGTCGCTGGGCTGAAGGGCTGCACCAGGCGGTGGAGGCGAAGGAGGGCGTTCAGGTGAAAGGCGAGACGCAGACGCTCGCCACCATCACCATCCAGAACTACTTCCGCATGTACGAGAAGCTGGCTGGCATGACCGGCACGGCGGAGACCGAGGAGACGGAGTTCCATCAGATCTACGGGCTCGAGGTCGCGGTGATTCCCACCAACAAGCCCGTGATTCGCGAGGACCGGCACGATCTCATCTACAAGACGCGGCGCGAGAAGTACAACGCGATTCTGCAGGAGACCGAGCGACTGCACAACCTCGGCGATCCGGTGCTGATCGGTACCGTGAGCGTGGACGTCTCCGAAACGCTGTCCCGCATGTTCCAGCGCGCGGGGCTCAAGCACAACGTGCTGAACGCGAAGTATCACCAGCGCGAAGCCGAGATCGTCGCGGAAGCCGGCCAGCCAGGCACGGTGACGATTGCGACGAACATGGCGGGACGCGGCACGGACATCAAACTCGGTGCCGGTGTCACGGAGTCCAAGCCGTCGGTCGTGAACGATCCGGAGGGCACGCCGGTGGAGATCGAGGAATGTGGCGGCCTGCACATCATTGGGTCGGAGCGCCACGAGTCCCGGCGCATCGACCGCCAGCTGCGCGGCCGGGCAGGGCGTCAGGGTGATCCTGGCGCATCGCAGTTCTTCCTGTCGCTCGAAGACGACCTGATGCGGCTCTTCGGATCCGAGCGGATCGCGAAGCTGATGGACCGCATGGGCGCGAAGGACGGGGAAGTGCTCACGCATCCGCTGATCACGCGCTCCATCGAGCAGGCGCAGAAGCGGGTCGAGATGCAGAACTTCCAGTCGCGCAAGCGGCTGCTCGAGTTCGACGATGTCATGAACCAGCAGCGCGAGGTGATCTATTCGCTGCGGTCATTCGCGCTCGAAGGCGGCGAGGAGCTGAAGGGCGAAGCGGTCAAGATGGTGGAGAAGGCCATTGACCGGCGCGTGGAAACGAACCTCGAAAAATACGAGACGTCGGAAGAGTGGGACTTCGCGCTGCTGCGACAGGACCTGCTCATGCACTACCTGCTGCTGGTGTCGGCCTTCGAGGATGACTCCGAGGAGCGGCCCGACACGATTGCCGCCGCGCAGGACGTCGCGCGCGAGGCGGGGTTGAAGGCATTCGACGCGAAGTACGCGAGTCTGAACGAGTACGCCGGGCAATTGCTGTCGCTCGTCATGCTGAACGTGCTGGACGAGAAGTGGAAGGATCATCTGTACGATCTCGATCAGTTGCGCGCGGCCATCCAGTATCGCTCGTGGGGGCAGACCGATCCGCTCATCGAATACAAGCAGGAGGCGTACACGATGTTCGTCGATCTGATGAACGACGTGTATACCACGTTCACCGAGCGTTTCCTGCGTGTGCAGATTCTCTTCGAGCCGCCGCCCCAGGCGGCTCCAGCGGCTGCCGCAGGCTCGCGCGGATCCGGTGGCGGGTCGCAGACACCGGCGCGGCGCTACAATGCGCTCGGCGTGCTCGAGGATGTGCCCGTCGAACCGCAGGGCGAGCATGCCGGCAATGGTTCCGATGGTGCGGATAAGCAGCCCGAGGCGCCGCCGGCGCGGACACCGGAGCCGAAAATCGTGGGCGCCGGAAAGACGCGTTCGCTTTCCGCCGCTTCCGTCCCCGCCAACGTGGACTGGTCCAGGGTCGGGCGGAATGACCCGTGTCCGTGTGGTTCAGGGAAGAAGTACAAGAAGTGCCACGGCGCCACCGCATAGCGGTGGCCACAGATGCGGTGAAGTGATGCGGGTCGCGACACTACGGTCGGGTACGCTTCCAGGTAAGGATTCGCTTACCCGGAGGCTCCGCTCATGTTTATCGCGTCTGGCCCGGACACCCGTTCGTCGTTAAGTATTAAGGAACTGCCTCGTTCCGAGCGCCCGCGAGAACGGCTCCAGCATCTCGGGGCGCGAAGTCTGAGTGTGCCGGAGTTGCTTTCGATCGTCGTGGGATCCGGCGCGGGAGGCCGCTCGGCGCTCGGCGTGGGACAGGAGATTCTGGCACGGTCAGGGGGATCGCTGCGGCGGATCGCGGCCGAGCCGGTGGCAACGTTGACCGGCATGCGTGGCGTGGGGATGGTGCGGGCGATCACGATTCACGCGGCGCTCGAACTCGGACGACGGATGGCACTCGAGTCGCGTGATGAGGGAGCGCCACTTCGCTCCCCACGGGACGTCTACGCGGCGTTTGCGGCGCGCCTGCAGGATCTTCCCGTGGAGGAGTTCCACGTGGCTGTGCTCGACTCCCAGCACCGGCTGGAGCGGGATGTCACGGTGACGCGCGGGATTCTGAATTCGTCGCTCGTCCACCCGCGCGAAGTATTTCGAGAGGCCATTGCCCAGTGCGCTGCGGCGATCATCCTGGTGCACAATCACCCGAGTGGCGATCCGACGCCATCGGCGGATGACCGCTTGGTGACCGAGCAGCTCGTGGCGGCTGGCCGGCTGCTGGACATTCCCGTCCACGATCATGTCGTCGTCGGGCGGGATCGTTATGTGAGCTTCGCGGAGACAGGACTGCTGTGACAGCATCGGCGTTGAAAGAGCTGATCCCGGGGTGGAACTTCGGCGACGACCCGCTCGTGGAGCGGCTCGACACCGAGTTGCTCTCGCGCGCCTATCAGTTCAGTCGGGATGCGCACCGGGGCCAGAAGCGCTCCTCCGGCGACGACTACGTGATGCACTGCGTGGAAGTCGCCAAGATCCTCGCCGGGCTGCACCTCGACTCCATCACGGTGGCGAGCGGGTTGATGCACGACGTGGTGGAGGACACGGCCGTCACCGTCGCGGACGTCGAACGCGACTTCGGCCGCGAAATCGCCCAGATCGTCGATGGCGTCACCAAGATCAGCAACATCTCGTTCCGCTCCACGCAGGAACGTCAGGCCGAGAACTACCGCAAGCTGCTGCTCTCGATCGCCAAGGATGTCCGCGTCATCCTGATCAAGCTCGCGGACCGCCTGCACAACATGCGCACGCTGGATTATCTGCCGCCGGAAAAGCAGAAGCGCATCGCGCAGGAGACCATGGATCTGTACGCGCCGCTCGCGCACCGCTTCGGCATGGCGCAGATGCGGTGGGAACTGGAGGATCTCTCCTTCAAGTATCTCGAGCCGGAAGAGTATCGGAAACTCGCGCGGTTGGTGGCACAGAAGCGCGCCGAACGCGAACAGCTCATCGCGCAACTCGCCGTCCCGCTCGAAGCCGAGCTGCATCGCGCCGGCATCCAGAACGTCGAGATCAGCGGGCGCCCGAAGCACCTGTGGTCCATCTACAAGAAGATGAAGCAGCGCGACAAGCCATACGACGAGATCTACGATCTGCTCGCCATTCGCGTGCTCGTGAACGGTGTGCCGGACTGCTATCACGCGCTCGGCGTCATCCATGACGGCTGGACGCCGCTGCAGGAGCGCATCAAGGACTACATCGCGCAGCCCAAGTCGAATGGGTATCAGTCACTGCACACCACGGTGTTCGGTCCGGGGCGACAGCTTTTCGAGGTGCAGATCCGGACGTACGAGATGCACCGGACGGCGGACTATGGTATCGCGGCGCACTGGCTCTACAAGGAGAATGCGAAGAATGCGGACGAGCTGGACCGCGCGCTTGGCTGGTTCCGCCAGGTGCTCGAACTGCAGCTCGACGCGAAGACGCCGGATGAGTTTCTGGAGTTCCTGAAGCTCGATCTGTATCAGGACGAGATCTTCGTGTTCACACCAACGGGTGATGTGATCCAACTGCCCAAGGGCGCCACGCCGATCGATTTCGCGTTCGCGGTGCACACGGAAGTAGGCGTGCACTGCCAGGGTGCGAAGGTCAACCGTCGCATCGCACCGCTCTCGCGGCAGCTCCGCAATTCGGACACGGTGGAGATCCTCACGTCGCCCACCGCGCGTCCCAGCCGCGACTGGCTGTCGCACGTGCGCACGGGCCGTGCGCGGCACAAGATCCGGCAGTGGATCCGGGTCGAGGAGCAGAGCACATCCGCCAAACTCGGCCACGAGATCCTGGAGCGCGAGTTCAAGCGGCGCCGGTTGCAGCGGCCCGACGACGCGGCGCTGGGGCGCGTCGCGAAGGCGCTGAATCTGAACGACGCGCGCCATCTCATCGCCTCCATCGGGCAGGGCGACGTGCAGGTGATGCAGGTCCTGAAGCTGCTCTATCCCGATCTCGATTCCGGTCAGGAAGCGCCCGGGCGGACCAGTGCCTTCGAGCGCCTGGTGCAGCGGATGCGCGGCGGTTCCAAGGGCGTGCGCATTCAGGGCGTGGATGGGCTCATGGTGCGTTACTCGCAGTGCTGCCAGCCCGTGCCGGGTGACCCGGTGGTCGGCTACGTGACCCGCGGCCGCGGCGTGAGCATCCATCGCGCGGACTGCCCGAACGTCCTGCTTCTGTCACAGGAGCCGGAACGGCGGCTGGACATTGACTGGCAGGAAATGGAGGGCGAGCTGTTCCTGGTCCGGCTCGCACTGGAGGGGACCGACCGTCGCGGCCTCTACGCGGACGTGGCCGAAGCAGTGACGGGGACCGGCACGAACATCAAGAGCATGGAGTTGCGCAGCGGCGATGGGGGCGGCGTCTCGGGCACGGTGCTGGTGGAAGTGGAAAACCTCACGCACCTGCAGAAAATCATCCGCGCGGTGCGCCGGGTGAAGGGCATTACCGACGTGACGAGGCGCGAACGGGTGGCGGCGGACTCGTAGGTCCTTTCCCGGCCGCCCCACCCAGGCGCCTCCACCCCGCCGAGGCCCCGCCCTTGGGAATGATCCACGCCCCCCACTCCGCCCTTGGGAATCGGCAATCGGGAATGGGGAATCGTGGGAATGGGGAATGATGAAGCGGGGAGGCGGCGGTGAAAAAAACGTGGCGGGGTGCGGTGTGGGGAGGTCTACCTCCCCGATTCCCCATTCCCGATTGCCGATTCCCACGGGAAGGGTGGCGGGGTGGAGGAGCGTGGAGCGTTCCCCACTCCCTATATTTCCTCCATGCTACGCTCTCCCTTCGATCTGCAGTCGCCATTCGCTCCCGCGGGAGATCAACCACGGGCGATCGCGGAACTGACGGCCGGCCTGCGCCGCGGCGACCGGTTCCAGACGCTCCTCGGCGTCACGGGCTCGGGGAAGACCATGTCCGTCGCCAATGTGATTCAGGCGCACGGCAAGCCCACGCTCGTGCTGTCGCACAACAAGACGCTCGCGGCGCAGCTCTACGGAGAGCTCAAGGGGTTCTTCCCCGGCAATGCGGTCGAGTACTTCATCTCGTACTACGACTACTACCAGCCCGAGGCGTACGTGCCGTCCACCGACACGTACATCGAGAAGGATGCCTCGATCAACGAGGACATCGATCGCCTGCGCCTGCGGGCGACATCCAGCCTCATGGAGCGCGAGGACGTCATCATCGTCGCGACGGTCTCCGCGATCTACGGCCTGGGCGACCCGGTCGAGTATCGCGAGCGCATGGTCCGGATCGAGCGCGGCGACGTCCGCAGCCGCGACGACATTCTGCGCGCGCTCGTGGGCATTCAGTATTCGCGCAACGACGTGGCCTTCGAGCGGGGTACGTTCCGCGTGCGCGGCGACACGGTCGAGATCTTTCCGGCGTACGAGGAACAGGGCGTGCGCATCGAACTGTTCGGCGACGAGGTGGAACGCATCTCCAAGATCGATGCGCTCACGGGCAACACGATCGCGACGCTGGAACGCGCGTGCATTTATCCCGCCAAGCACTTCGTCACGTCGCGTCCCACCATCGAGCGCGCCGTGACGCTCATCCGCGCGGAGCTGGCCGAGCGGCTCGCGGTGCTGCGAGGCGACGGCAAGCTGCTCGAAGCACAGCGCCTCGAGTCCCGCACGAACTTCGACATCGAGATGATGCTCGAGATCGGCACCTGTGCCGGCATCGAGAACTATTCGCGGCACCTGTCGGGGCGGCAGGAGGGCGAACGGCCGGCCTGTCTCTTCGATTATTTCCCCAGCGAGTTTCTCGTCGTCGTGGATGAGTCGCACGTGAGCCTGCCGCAGATCGGAGGGATGTTCAACGGGGACCGGGCGCGCAAGCTCACGCTCGTGGACTATGGCTTCCGGCTCCCCAGCGCGCTGGACAACCGGCCGCTGATGTTCGATGAATTTCTGGCGCTCACGCCGCAGGCGCTCTTCGTATCGGCCACGCCCGGCGACCTCGAGCTGCAGCTCTCCGGCGGCGTCGTGGTCGAGCAGATCATTCGACCCACGGGACTGCTGGACCCGGAGATCGAGGTACGCCCCGTGCGCGGCCAGGTGGATGATCTGTTGCACGAAATCCGGTTGCGCGAGCGGCGTGGCGAGCGCGTGCTCGTCACCACGCTCACCAAGCGCATGGCCGAGGATCTCACCGACTATCTGCAGCAGATGGGCGTTCGCGTCCGCTACATGCACTCGGATATCGACGCCATCGAGCGGATGGAAATCGTGCGCGGCCTGCGCCTGGGCGACTTCGACGTGCTGGTGGGCATCAACCTGCTGCGCGAAGGACTGGATCTGCCCGAGGTGTCGCTCGTCGCGGTGCTCGACGCGGACCAGGAAGGATTTCTGCGCAGCGACCGGTCGCTGATCCAGACCGTGGGGCGCGCGGCGCGCCACGTCGCCGGTCGCGCGATCTTCTATGCGGACCGCGTGACGGGATCCATGCAGCGCTGCCTGGATGAGACGAAGCGGCGACGGGAAATCCAGACGGCGTGGAATGTGGAACATGGGATCACGCCGCGGTCGGTGGTGAAGAGCACGGAGCAGGTCCGCTTCAGCACGCGCGTCGCGGACGCGCGCATGGAGCACGCCGCGGATCAACGCAAGGTGGCTGAACCCGCGGCGACGTATGCCACGGAGATGGACAGCGAGGCGCTCCTCGAGATGCTCGAGCAGCAGATGGCGGAGGCTGCGACGAATCTCGATTTTGAAGGCGCGGCCGCGCTGCGCGACCAGATCTTCGAGTTGAAGGCGCGGAAGAGCGGGAACGTCCGGCGGCCCGGTGGCCTGCAGGCGATCCGCGCGCCACGCTGATGTCCGCCCCGCATCATCACGTCCTCCCGGCGCTCGCCACGCAGGGCCGGCTGGCGCTGACGCGGGAGGAGCTCATCCGCTGGGGCGAAGCGTTTGGCGCCGCCGCGCGGGCCCCGCTCGTGGTCGGCGTGTCGGGCGACATCGGCGCCGGCAAGACGACGCTCGTGCAGGCTGTCTGCCGTGGCGCAGGCGTGCGCGATGCCGTGACGAGTCCGACCTATGCGCTCGTGCATCGCTACGCCGGGACGAACTGGCCCGTGTACCATCTCGATCTCTATCGCCTCGATCGCCCCGATGAGCTCACGAACATCGGCTGGGACGATCTGCTCGACACGCATGCGCTCACACTGGTCGAGTGGCCCGAGCGCGCCGGCAGCCGGATGCCGGCGACGGCGGTGCCCGTGGAACTCCGCCACGATGCAGATGATCCCGATCGTCGCCTTCTGCTTGCCGGGTGACGCCGCTGCTTACGCTGTCGCTGGATGCCGCGACCTATCTGGGCACGATTGCGCTCGTGTCCGGCCCGAGTGTCCTCGCGGAGGAGCAGGTCGAGATGCGTTCCGCCTCGGGCGAGCAACTGCTGCCCGGTATCCGGCGGGTTCTCGACTCGGCGGGTGTCACCGTGGATGAGCTCCGGCGCATCGCGTGCGGATCCGGCCCCGGGAGTTTCACGAGCCTGCGTATCGCCGCCTCATCCGCCAAGGGGCTCGCGGCTGCCCGTCACCTGCCGCTCGTCGCGGTGTCTTCGCTGGCGCTGATGGCCGCGACCGTACGCGCGCCCGGCCGCTACGTGACGGTGCTGGACGCCATGCGTGGCGACTGGTTCGCGGCGGCGTACGACGTCCGGGCAGATGGTGGCATGGCGGCGCTCGTCGCGGCGTCGCTGCTTTCTCGTGATGCCGTGGAGGACCTCGCCGCGTCGTTGAACGCACGGCTCATTGGTCCGCGCGAGGAGCAGGCCGCCCATCCTCACGCGCGCGCGATCGCCCGGCTCGACTCGCTGCAATCGTTCGTGTCTCCCGTGGATCTCGCGACGTGGGAACCTGACTATGGCCGCCACGCGGAAGCGCAGGTCAAATGGGAGCGTGTCCACGGTCGCCCGCTTCCCGCCTCCTGACGTCGCCCGATCGCAGCCATGCCGGATTCCTCCCATTCCCCCATCGACACGCCAACCAGCGTGCACGTCCGCCCGGTTCGCGAGTCGGACCTCGATCGGATCGCGGAAATCGAACGCGCGTCGTTCACCGATCCGTGGAGCCGTCCGTCCTTCTCGCAACTGCTGCGCGACCGGCGCGTGCACTTCATCGTGGCCTGTACACCCGATGACATCATCCACGGCTATGCCGTGGCGTGGTTCGTGCTCGACGAAGGCGAAATCGCGAACATTGCCGTCCAGCCGGACTCCCGCGGGCAGGGCATCGGCAGAACGCTGTTGCAGTCGGTGACGGAAGCCGCGGCGGCGCGGCGTGCCTCCGCGCTCTACCTCGAGGTGCGCGACTCCAATGAATCGGCGCGCGCCATGTACTCCGCTCATGGCTTCGTCCAGGTCGGGCGCCGCAACCGGTATTACCGGCGACCCGTCGAGGACGCGCTCGTCCTGCGACTGGCACTCCCCGCGCGCGCGTGAGGCGCATCAGAATGCTCATCCCTGCGCTGCTTCGCTGATGGTACATTGCGAGGCGGGTGCTAACATACCGGCGACTCGAACTGACATTCGCCAGGAGGAACTGTGAGCCGCAGCTTGAACAAGGTGATGCTGATCGGAAACCTCGGCAAGGATCCCGAAGTCCGATCCACGACGGGTGGCAATCGCGTGGCCTCGTTTTCCATGGCCACCGGTCGGAGCTGGACCGGGGCCAATGGGGAGAAGCAGGAGAAGACTGAGTGGCACAAGTGCGTGGTGTGGAACAGCAAGTTCTCCACGCTGGCCGACATCGTCGAACGCTACCTGAAGAAAGGCGATCGCGTGTATGTCGAGGGAAGCATCGAGTACCGGCAGTATCAGGACAAGGACAACCAGACGCGCTATGTCACGGAAATCAACGTGCGCGACCTGGTGATGTTGTCGGGGCGCGACGGGTCACGGTCGTTCGCACAGGGAGAGGAAGAGCCGGCCCTTTCGCCCGGCTCCCGGGCGGCGGAGCGGGGAGGAAAGGGGAAGGCGACTCCGGATGCGGGCGGCGACTTCGACAGTTTCCCCAGCTCGTCCGAGGACGACAACGACGATCTGCCGTTCTGAGTGACGGCCGGCAGGGCGGCCGGCAGGGCGGTGCCGGGTGGGCAGTGCCGCACGCCGGCACCCGTCCGGGGCGTGGTCCGGGTTACTGCTCCGCCAGCGCGGGATGTTACGGCTGAGGTTGTGGATCGTGTAGCGACGAACCAAACCTCTTCCGGAGAATACCATGCTTCGCCGTTTTCTCGTCGCTGCCGGGGTCGTCTCGTCTGTCGCGTTTGCAGCACAGGCCGTTGGCGCGCAGTCCATGTCGTCCCCGATGATGTCGCACCCGTCGTTTGGCGTGATGGGCGGTCTCAATCTGGCCTCGATGGGCGGGTCGGATGCGTCAGGGCTGGACAGCCG
>DASUKE010000009.1:0-32807 GCA_036278895.1 Gemmatimonadaceae bacterium | reverse complement strand
CGCGGTGGAAGCTCGAAGTCCACGCCGCGCTCGAAGCGATAGCTTGCATCGGTGGACATGGCGAGCGCGCGGCGTGCGCGTCGCACGCTGGATGGCTGGAAGTTCGCCACTTCGAGAAAAATATCCGTGGTGGCATCCGTGACTTCGGCGGCGCGACCGCCCATGACGCCGGCGATGGCCTGCGCGCGATCCTGATCGGCGATGACCGTCATGGAGGAGGAGAGCGTGCGCTCCACCCCATCCAGTGTGGTGAGTGTTTCGCCGTCGTGTGCGCGCCGGATGATCACCGCGGGGCCCGCGAGCGTGCGCGCGTCGAACGCGTGCATGGGCTGGCCCAGCTCGTAGAGGAGATAGTTGGTGATGTCCACGACGTTGTTGATGGGCCGTGACCCGACCGCGATGAGCCGCTCCGCGAGCCATGTCGGACTGGGGCGTACGGAGAGCCCTCGAATCACCACACCGTCGTAGCGTGGACATCCCTCAGTGTCCTCGAGCACGACACGCACCGCGCCCGCACGCGCCTCCCGGGGTGCGACCGCCACGGTGGGAATGTGCACCGTATCCCCTCCGGGAATCGGTGGTATGGTGAGCGACGTGCCCGTCGCCGCCGCCAGCTCTCTCGCGAGGCCGACGTGCGAGAGCAGGTCCGGGCGGTTCGGCGTCACGTCGATCACGAGCCGCGCATCGCCGGCGCCCACCGCCTGGAGAAAGGGCGTGCCCGGTGGCGAGAGCGTATCCAGCCGCAGAATGCCGTCGTGCTCGTGGCCAAGCCCGAGCTCACGCGCGGAGCAGAGCATGCCGTTCGAGATGGCCCCGCGAATTTTTCGCTTCTCGAGCTTCACGCCGCCCGGCAGCGTACTGCCGGCGGGTGCGAACGGATAGCGCTCCCCGACCTGCACGTTGGGCGCGCCACATACGACATCCAGCAACTCGCCGCGCCCCGCATCCACCTTCGTCACCCAGAGGTGGTCCGACTCCGGGTGGCGCACCGCTTCCACGACAACGCCGACGACGACGTCGCGCAGGTCGTCGCGCAGATGAATCAGCTCGTCAACCGTACAGCAGCGCGCGGTAATGAGGTCGCGCATGGCCTCGGGCGACAGGACCACCGGGAGCATGCTCTGGAGCCACTCGTACGATGCGTTCATGAACTGAACTGTTCCAGGAAGGCGATGTCGGAGTCGTAGAGCAACCGGATGTCGGGAATGCCGTAGCGCAGATTGGCCATGCGGCCGGGGCCCATGCCGAATGCCCAGCCGGTATAGCGCTCGCTGTCCATGCCGGCCGCCTCGAGCACTGCCGGATGCATCATCCCCGAGCCCAGAATCTCCATCCACCCCGTCCCCTTACAGCTCGGGCAGCCGCTGCCGCCGCAGATCGTGCAGCGGACGTCCATTTCCGCCGACGGTTCGGTGAAGGGGAAATAACTGGGGCGAAAGCGCGTGGCGGTCTCCCCGAAGAAGCGGTTCGCGAAATACGTGAGCGTGGCCTTGAGATCCACGAAGCTGATGCCTTCGTCCACCGCCATGCCTTCGATCTGCGCGAACATCGGCGCATGGGACGCGTCGAAGAAATCACGGCGATAGACGTTGCCCGGCGCCAGGATGCGCACCGGCGCCGGATGCAGTTGCAGGGTGCGTACCTGCACGGGCGATGTGTGCGTGCGCAGCAGCGTACCGGGGCCCAGGTAGATCGTGTCGTGCAGCTCCATGGCCGGGTGATCGCTCGGAAAGTTCAGCGCGCCGAAGTTGTACCACTCGTGCTCCGCTTCCGGCCCCGTAGCAATCGTAAAACCGAGCTCTCGGAAAATGGCGGCGATTTCCTCGATGACCAGCGTCACCGGATGCTTGGCGCCGCGCCAGGCGTGGCGGGCCGGCATGGAGAGATCCGGACCGGGTTGCGCCGGTGCCTCGGCCACGAGCAAGTCGCGTCGCGCGCCGAGAGCCAGTTCGAGTGCCTGCTTGACGCGATTGATCGCGGCGCCGGCGTCACGTCGTTCTTCCGCCGGAAGCGTGGGGAGCGACTTCATGGCGTCGGTGAGCCGTCCGCTCTTCCGTCCCAACAACTGGTGTCGGGTGGATTCGAGCGCGTCGGCGCTCATGGCTTGATCGATCGCCGCGAGCCCGTCGCGCTCGATGGCGGCCACCAGATGCTGGAATTCGTCGAGCGTCATGTGCGTGAAGGAATCAGCAACTGAAACGGCGGCAGGCGACCGGTAGGGTCACGCTGCCGCCGAGACAAGGTACCGCGGGCTGTCGTTTCGTGGGACCAGCTGCCGACGCGGATCGCGATCAGGCCGCCGTGACCGCCGCCCGGGCCTTCTCGGCGAGGGCCGTAAACGCGGCGGGATCGTGCACCGCGAGATCAGCGAGCACCTTGCGATCGACTTCGATGCCGGCCTTGTGCAGTCCGTTCATGAACACACTGTAGCTCATGTCGTTCTGATGCGCCGCGGCATTGATGCGGACGATCCAGAGCCGGCGGAATTCGCGCTTCTTGTTCTTGCGGTCGCGGTACGCGTACTTCCAGCCGCGCTCCACATTCTCCTTGGCGGCCTTCCACAATTTGCTGCGCGCACCGAAGGCTCCGCGCGCGGCCTTCATGACCTGCTTCTTGCGCTTCAGCCGCGTGACATTGGACTTGACGCGTGGCATATGGGTCTCCTTACGCCTGGATCAGGCGCTTGATGCGCTTGGTATCGCCCGTCGTGGCGATAAGCCCGGGGCGGCGCAGATTGCGCTTACGCTTGGCGCTCTTCTTGGTGAGCATGTGGCTCTTGTACGCCTTGAAGCGCTTGACCTTGCCGGAGCCGGTGGTCTTGAAGCGCTTCGCCGCGCCTTTATGGGTTTTCATCTTCATGGCGAGTGTCCAGTGCCCTTATTTGGGCGCCAGTATCATGGTCATGTTCTTGCCTTCGAGCTTCGCGGATGTCTCGACCTTGCCAATGTCCGAGAGCTCGGTGGAAACCCGGTCGAGCACTTCCCTGCCCAGCTCCGGGTGAGCGACCTGCCGGCCGCGAAACATCATGGTGACCTTCACCTTGTTGCCATCCACCAGGAAGCGGCGCGCGTGCCGGGTCTTCGTATCGAAGTCGTGATCGTCGATACCGGGACGATACTTCACTTCCTTCAGGTGAATGACGTGCTGCTTCTTCTTTGCCTGCCGCGCCATCTTGGCCTGCTCGAACTTGAACTTCCCATAGTCCATGATGCGAACGACGGGAGGCCGGGCGAGCGGCGCGACTTCAACCAGGTCCAGCCCCTGCGCTTCTGCCTGCGCGAGAGCCGTCTCGAGTTCAATGATTCCCAGCTGCGAGCCATCAGGCGCGATCACGCGCAACGGGCTGATGCGAATCTGCCGGTTGACGCGGACTCGCTTTGTACTGTCCTGGATAGGCGATGCTCCGAACAAAAAAAGTGGCGGCCCCGACTTTGGAGTCCGCCAGATGCGCCAGCACGCCCTCGTAAGGGTCGTCTGCGCCCGAAGTGGACTCCTACAGCACGTCCCGCGCACCATGCGCCGGCGGCCGGAGGGTGAGAGCGGACCGTGCCCGCTCTACTTGTTATGTATGCGACGACGCAATGTACGGGCCAACTTCAGGCCTGTCAACCAGTAACGACGATGTGACTCACTCGCGAAGCGTGTACGCCTTGCCATCGTGCCCGACCGTTCCCCAGGCGTGTGTCGCATCGTGTTCGAAGATTACCAGCCAGCCCTCCTCGTGCGCCCGCCGCAGAATGCGCCGCTTGGTCTCGAGCGTCACCAGGGGTTCCACGTCGTAGCCCATGATCCAGGGCAGCGGGAGATGCGCGACCGTCGGCACGAGATCGGCGAGGTAGAATGCCGTCTCGCCGCGCGACTGGAGCAGGATCCCCTGGTGAAATGGCACGTGCCCGGGCGTCGGCACCACGGTGATGCCCGGTACGATCTCGCGCTCCCCCTCCACGAGATCGGTCTGACCGGCCTCGTACACCGGCACGAAATTGTGCGCGAAGTAACTGGCCGCAGTCCGTTCGTTGGTGTGGGTGGCGTAGTGGTATTCCCCTGCCTGCATGATGTAGCGCGCATTCGGGAACGCCGGCTTCACGACACCGCTGGCATCGCGGTAGGTGTTGCCGCCGCCGTGGTCGAAATGCAGATGGGAGTTGATGACCATCGCGACGTCTTCCGGCCTGTATCCGGCCGCTCGCAACCCGTCCTCCAGTGCGGTGCGACCCTCCTGCCCCGTGTTCTCAATGCCGTAGATGCCGAGGAACTTGTCGTTCTCCTTGTTACCGGCACCCGTATCGATCAGCACGAGGCCCACATCGTGCTCGATGAGCAGACAGCGCATGCCGAGCGCGATCCGATTGCGATCGTCGGCCGGAATGCGGCGCTCCCACAGCGGCTTGGGCACGACGCCGAACATCGCGCCACCATCGAGTCGCTGTCCGCCAGCCTGGATGGCGTGTACGCGCCAGGCGCCGACGGTGCGGCTTTCGAGCAGGGGCTTGGGTGCGCTCACGATCGAGCCTCCATCACGTTCCCTCCGGCCGGTGCGGCCTCATGCGGTCGTATCGTCGTTCGCGGCGCGGGGCATGGCCGCCTCTCCTCTGCGCCGGCGTCGGCCGCGCGAGCGCGCGCCCAGCAATCCTTCGAGATCAGTCCAGCCACGACAGTCCCGCTCGCGCGCCGCATCGAGGAGGCGGAGCAGGATGTGCGCCGTCGCCAGCGCGTCGCCGGCGGCGCGGTGGCGGTCCGTGATGGTCACGTTGTAGAACTGCGCGAGGCTGTCCAGTTTCCGACTGCGCAGTTGCGGCAACACGCGGCGCGCGAGACGCACCGTGCACAGCCGCCGCCCGGTGAGTTGCCGATTCGTTGCCCGCGCCACCTCGGCGCTCACGAAGCGCCAGTCGAATTCCGCGTTGTGCGCGACAAAAACGTGTCCCTGCAGAAATTGCAGCAGATCGGGAGCGATCTCGCGAAAGCGGGGTGCGTGCCGTACCATCTGCGGCGTGATGTGCGTGAGCGCGGTGATCATCGAGGGAATGGGACGCTCGGGATTCACCAGCGTCTGGAACTGCTCGGCGATGCGGCCACCGCGCACGACCACCGCCGCAATTTCCGTGACGCGATCGCCGAGGAGCGCATTCATGCCGGTGGTTTCCACGTCCACCACGACGTACGAGAGTGCCTCCAGCTCATCCCGGAAGGCGTCGCGGTCCGTTGCACGGTCGCGGCTCTGGATCGTTGGGTCCGGCGCGAGGGACCACCGGCCGGACGCATCCCGCGCGAATTCCGGGCGGTTCGCGAAGAGCGCGATGGCCATCTGCTCGGCCACCACGCGGGGCGCGCCCGGCAACTGACAGACGTGCTCGATGAGCGGAACCGGATCGGAAGGACCAGCAGCGAGAAACGACAGGGCGCGCCTGACGAGCGTCGTTTCGATTTCCCTGACGCCTACCGTCAGTCCCACGGATCGTCCCGCCAGAGCGGCATCGTCATGCAGCGCGGACCGCCACCGCCACGAACCAGTTCGCCGCCCTCGAAGGTGATGACGGCGCGCTGATCGTCGCGAATCCGCTCCTGTCCCGTGAGAAAGGAGACGGCGGGCACCAGCGTGAAGCCCATTTTCTCGAGCTCCTCGAGCGTGCCCTCGTTCCGGGTATAGGACAGCAGCACGCCCGGTCGCACCGCGATGAAGTTGCAGCCACTGGCCCACTGCTCGCGCTCCTGCACGATGCGCCGTGTTCCCCCACAGAACACCGGCTCCATGGGAAGACCCACCGCCTGCAGCGCCGCGAAGATGTTGGGCATCTCCTTCATCTGCCGGTGTCCCTTGCGGCGGTGAAGAATCGCGAGTCGTTCCGCACCAACGAAGTGGGGTGGATAGACCGCGCAGAGGTCGCGATCGATCTGGGTGAAGATCATGTCGAGGTGAATCGCCGTATGCTCCGTGGGCATCACCACCACGATGACATCCGTGACGGGCGTGTGCTCGAAGACGAGCTCGGTGAGATGATCGATTGCAGCGGGACTCGATCGCTCGCTGAACCCCATGAGCAGCGTATCCGCGCGGAGCGGGTGCACATCGCCCCCTTCCAGCGTGTAGTTGCTGCGCCGCTCGGCGGCGCCGTCGTAGAGGATCCCCTTGTTGGCCAGTTCCGGATGGTGCAGGAAGAGCGCTTTCATGATCAGTTCTTCCGACCAGCGCACGCCGTAGCGCATGGAGCCGATCATCACGTGATCGCCGATGACCATGGCCGTGTCGCGCGTGAAGAACAGATTGGGGAGCGGCGGCAGCATGTAGCCGGATTCGTTCAGTGCCTGCGCCAGTGGACCCGGCTCCTCTTCCTCGCCCTCGATGAGCATCTGGACGATTTCGTCCGGTGGTCGCGCCCCGATCTTGGTGGCCAGCGGACCGAATGGCACGATGTCCGTGGTTTCCCGCACCAGGAGATCCCGCACGGTCGTTTCCACAAGGACTTCGGCCAGGAGATCCCGCACGTAGTGAACCCTGGCGAATCGTTCGAGGATCGCGACGAACCGGCGATGCTCGCGTTCGGCGCTTTCCACGTCGATGATGTCGTCGTAGAGATAATCCTCGCGGTTGGACGGAGTGACAGCGAGGAGCTCGGGACCCGGCGTGTGGACGAGTACCGCGCGCAGCATGCCGATTTCAGAGGTCACGTGGACGGGCATAGTGCCCGAAGATAACCCGTTCCGCGCCCTCCCAACCAGCGCAACGGCGAAACTGCTGGCATTCGGAGCTCGCTCCGCCTAACTTGTGAAGAAATTCACAAGCCCTGGGACGCAGTGAAGCACATAGCAGAGTCCACCGTTCGGCGATTGTCGTTGTACCTCCTCTTTCTCGAGGAGTTCGAGGCGCGCGGGCTCGATACGATTTCCAGTACCGAGCTGGCGGCGCGAGGCGGTACGACCTCGACACAGGTGCGGAAGGACCTCTCGTTCTTCGGATCGTTCGGCAAGCGCGGTCTCGGCTACCCTGTCGTTGAGCTTGCCAGTCGGATTCGCCAGATCCTTGGCGTCGAGCGCGAATGGAGCGTGGTCATCGTCGGTGCCGGGAAGATCGGGCTCGCGTTGGCCCAGTATCGTGGGTTCGCGCAGCGCGGCTTCCAGGTGAGGGCCGTCTATGACAGCGACCCCGCCAAGATCGGAACACGGAGCGACGGCTTCGTGATCCGCGCGCTCGACTCGCTGCCCAGCGATGCGCGCGTGGAACCGGTGGACATCGCCGTTCTCGCGGTTCCGGCACCGGCCGTGCAACGGGTCGCCGATCTCGTCGTGGATGCCGGGGTCCGGGCCATCCTCAATTTCGCGCCGCACCAGCTCAAGGTCCCGGCGCACGTTGCCGTGAAAACGGTGAACATGGCCATGGAGCTCGAAGGGCTTTCCTTCGTGCTCACGAATCACGACGACTGACCAGGCCGACGGCCTGGAGCAGGATGCGGAACTGCCCGGGCGTGAGGCGCTCCGGCCGGGTCTCCCCGCTCACGCCGGCGAGCTCCAGAACGCGTGCCGTCGCCGCGACGTCGAGATCGAACACGGTGCGAATGACGCGCCCCATCTGCTTGCGACGCAGCCCGAACGCACTCTGCACGAAATGCCGAAAGGCGTCCTCCATGTCGGGCGACACGAGCGGCTCCTCCCGCGGCGTGAGCCGCACCGCGGCACTCTCCACCGACGGGGCTGGCTGGAAGGCGCCGGCGGGAATCGTGAAGAGCACCTCCACGGTGGCCAGCGCCTGCACGTTGACCGATAGCGCACCGTAGGCGCGCTCACCCGGCGTCGCCGCGAGGCGCTCGGCGACCTCGCGCTGCACCACGAACACCGCACGCGATGGACGCGGCGGCTCGAGCGCGCGAAAGAGAATCGGCGTCGTGATGTAATACGGGACGTTGCCGATGAGCGCATAGGTCGCGCCGGCCACGTCCGCCACCGGCGTCCGCAGCACGTCGCCCTGCACGATCGTCACGCGGTCATCATCGGCGTACCGTTCGCGCAGGACGTGGGCGAGCGCGCGATCCAGCTCGATGGCGACGACGCGGCCGGCCCGCTCGCGGAGCGCCTCCGTGAGCGCACCCCGGCCGGGGCCGATCTCCACGACAGTCTCACTGGAACCGGGGGCCAGTGCATCCACGATGCGACCCAGGATGCGCGGGTCGGTGAGGAAGTGCTGTCCCAGCCGCTTCAGCGGCGGCGGCAGTGCACGGTGATACGTCCGCATGGTCGGGCGGTGCGGTCAGCCGCGAATCAGTACGAGCGCGAGATCATCGCGTTGTACGGTGGCGCCGCCGTGCTCCTCGAGCTCATCGAGCACCCGGTGCAGGATGATGTCCGGCCCTTCGGTGCGATAGCGACACACGATGTCGAGCACGGGCTGCTCGCCGAGTCGTGCATCGAAGCGGTTGCGCGCATCGCTCACGCCATCCGTGAACAGGAACAGCATGTCCTCGCCCGCGCGCCATGGCCGTTCCGCCGATGACGGGCTCGTCTCCACCATGCCGAGTGGCGGATCGATAGCCGCCAACCGCTCGCTGCGGCCGTCCACCCCGATCAGATAGGCATGGGGATGGCCGGTATTCGCGTAGCGCAGCACGCCGGCCGCAGGGTCAATGATGCCGTAGAAAACGGTGATGAACATTTCGGTGGAGACGAGTTCGTCGCGCACCGAACGCAGGAGCGCGGCCAGCATCTCGCCCGGGTCGCTGGCGGCCTGCGCATGGATGGCGGAGGCGCTCATGGCGAGCGCCATGATCAGCGCGGCGCGGTACCCATGGCTCGAGACGTCACCGATCATCACACCGGTGCGGCCACCACCCAGGCGGAAGAGGTTGTAGAAGTCTCCGCCCACGCTCTCGGTGGGCACGACCCGGGCCGCCACCTGTGCCTCGGGCTGCACCAGTTCGGTGCGCGGGAGCAGCTTCATCTGCAGGTCGTGCGCGAGTTCGAGCTCCTGCACCAGTCGCTGCTGGCTGAGCGAGGCGCGCACGAGGCGGGCGTTCTGAATCGCCGTGCCGATCTGGGTGGCGATGGCGCTCATCAACTTCTGGTCGCCGGCATTGAACGGGTGTCCCCCCACGCGGTCGGACAGATTCAGGACCCCAAGCGGTTCGGCTCCGTGCGTGGGTGCCGTCCACATGATGGGGACCGAGAGCATCGTGCCGCGCCGGTAGAGTGCTTCGGACGGACAGGGATCCGCGTCGCCATCTTCCGTGATGATCGCGCGCTGCTCGCGGAACGCGCGCGCCGACACGCTGCACTCGTCCTGCAGCGCGATGGGCGGGACATCGAGCGGCGGCGCACCGAGCACGGCCACCGCCTGCAGCGTGTCCGTGACGCCGTCGTGCACCAGGATGGATCCGCGCCGCGCACCCACCGTATCCGAGATCTCGCTGAGAATCGTGGCAGCGGTCTCCTCGAGGGAGACGGTGCGCCCGAGAATCTCCGTGATCGTATACAGCAGATTGATTTCTTCGTACCGCTCGGCCAGCTCGTTGGCGGCGTGTTCGACTTCGATGGAGGAGTGGAGGTACTGGGAGACGACAGGAAGGAGAAATCCGGCGCAGCGTTCGGGTGAAGCCAGAGCATCAGAGGACGGCCCGAGGACGAGCCATGCACGCCGGCGTCCCGGTATGCTCGCGACCAACACCGGCCCCCCGGGTGACTCCACCAT
The DNA here is from genome assembly GCA_036278895.1 of Gemmatimonadaceae bacterium. Classification (GTDB taxonomy): domain Bacteria; phylum Gemmatimonadota; class Gemmatimonadetes; order Gemmatimonadales; family Gemmatimonadaceae; genus JADGGM01. The sequence goes on along the minus strand of DASUKE010000009.1, from coordinate 23,131 downwards.
GACGGGGGGCCCGCTGTCGAGCGGCGGCGTCCACCCCAGTATGCCGATCGCCGGCACGGAGGTCGCCACCCTGGTGGGGAGGTGCCCCTCATCACCGAGCCAGACTGCCGCGCTGCATCCGGTGGCGTCGCGGAAGCTGCTGAGAATCGTCGGCAGCTCAATCATGCCGGTGCAACGTCATGCGTACGACGTTCCCATGATTCGTGAAGCTTTCGACGCGGTCCATGAGGTGCGCCATGAGAAAGAGCCCCCTCCCATCCTCCCGCACGAGGTTCTCCGGACTGGTCGGGTCCTGCATGCAGGCGAGCAGGTCGAAGCCCGACCCCTCATCCACGACTTCGAGAATGACGCGCTCGCGGTTGACGTCGCAGCGAATCCGCACGCGGCGCTGCGTCACGTCGGCGTTCCCGCGGAGGATGGCATTCGACAGCGCTTCGGTGAGGGCCACCGGCAGGTTGAGCGTGACCTGTCGAGGATGATACGCGAGTCGCGACACCTGGTGCGTCACGACCTCGACGACCCGTTCGATGTAGCGCACGTCGCTGGGAATCTCCAGTTCGAGCGCAACGTGCAGGCTGTCCAGCAGCGGCATGCCGCCGCGATCAGGACGTGACGACATCCTGCTCTGGCTCAGAATGACTGGAGCGCCCGTTCGCGAGTGTCGGTGATCTGGAAGAGCGTATCGAGCTTGGTGAGCTCGAAGAGGGTCTTCAGATCATCGTTGAGATTCGAGAGGCGCAACTCACCACCCTGCTCGCGAATCTTCTTGGACAGCGATACGAGGACGCCCAGCCCCGAGCTGTCGATGTAGCCGGTCTGGCTGAAGTCGATGAGGAACTTGCGCTCCCCCTTTTCGAGCTCATCGAGCACCTTCTGCTTGAGCTCCTGCCGGTTGCCGACGATCAGCTGGCCGGCCACGTCCACCACCACCACTTCACCGTTCTTCTGCATCGCGAAACTCATGGATCCGTCTCCCGTCGAATTCCATCCGTGATTACGCGCCCCGACTCATCCGCGAGCAACGCGGTGACCGCGGCAACATTGATAATGTCATCGGCACCGGCTCCACGCGAGAGATCAGCGCATGGCCGGGCGATTCCCTGCAGAATGGGCCCCACCGCGATGGCCGGCACGAGCCGTTCCACGAGCTTGTAGGCGATGTTCCCCGCGTCCAGCGAGGGAAAGACGAGCACGTTCGCCAGGCCCCCTACCAGGCTGCCCGGCGCCTTGCGTGCGGCGACCGACTCGACCAGTGCCGCATCGGCCTGCAGCTCTCCATCCACCAGCAGCCCGGGCGCCCGTTGCCGCACGAGCCCGACGGCCGACCGCACCCGGTCCACCGACGCGCCTGACCCACTCCCCAGCGTGCTGTACGATAGCATCGCGACCCGTGGTTCGTCCCCGACGACCGTGCGTCGCGCCGCCGCCGCCGCGAGCACGATCTCCACGAGCTGCTCGACGGTCGGTTCCGGCACGACGGCGCAATCGGCGAACGTCAGGACCCGCTCGCCGCTTCCGGACCGGGGCGGCAGCACCAGATAGAACGCGCTCGATACGGTCGGGCCGCCGTGCGCGGCGCCCACGCACCAGAGCGCCGCACGGACGACGTGTGCGGATGCATGAACCGCGCCCGCGACGCAACCATCGACTTCGTCGAGCGCGACCAGGCCATCGGCAAAGAACAGCGGATCGCGCGCCAGCGCTGCTGCCTCGGCGGCCGAGAGGCCCCTCGATGCGCGCCGGCGCAGGAGCAGATCCGCCACGGCGTCGACCCGGGAATCGGCGCCGGGGTCAACGCACGCGATGCCCGCCTCGTCGAACGCGCGGCGAACGTGGCCGGAATCCGGCGAGAGCACCGCGACCGGTTCGACGATGCCCTGCGACTTGAGCTGATGCATCGCGGTACGCGTGCGCTCATCGCCGCACTCCGGAAAGGCAATCCGGCGAGCACCAGCGGCCGCGCGGCGCCGCAGATCATCGATGAAGCTCACACGCTCCGGAATCGCTCGCGCAGCGCGGCGTGCACCACCGGATTCACGAGCTCCCGCGTGTCGCCGCCGAAGCGCGCGACCTCGCGGACGAGACTCGAACTGACATACGTCAGATCGAGCCGCGGCATCATGAAGACGGTTTCGAGATCGGCGTTGAGGTGGCGATTCATGAGGGCCATCTGGAACTCGTACTCGAAGTCCGCCACCGCGCGAAGTCCGCGGATCGAGAGGGTGGCGCCGACGTCGCGAGCGAAATCCACCAGGAGCCCGTCGAACTGGCGCACATCGACGCGCGGGTCGTTCACGCAGGCCAGGATGAAGCGCATACGCTCCTCGACCGGGAAGAGCGGCTGCTTCGCCACGTTCGTGGTCACCGCGATCACCAGATGATCCACGAACACCAGGCTGCGACGGATGAGATCCTCGTGGCCGCGCGTGATCGGATCGAAGCTGCCGGCGTAGATGGCCGTGGTCATGTGCGGTGTGGTCAGGTGGCGGGATCAGGAAGCGCGTGCGGTTCACGGCGCACGGCGCCTCGAAAGATGGTGATGGCGGTGTCGCCGTAACGGCGCAGGTCGCCCGCACCGGACAGCGGCTCGCGAATGGAATGTTCGACAGCCAGCACGGTGGCGAAGGGAACGGTGTGCCAGCGCGCGGCGATGCGTTCGGCGAGGCCCATCTCGTACGGCGGGTCCGCGAACGCCAGGTCGAATGCGCCGGCGGCGAGACGCTCCACGAAGCGAACGGCATCGCCCTGGTGAACGACACTCGAGTCGCCGGCGTCGAGCGTCGCGATATTTCGGCGCAGCGCCATCAGGCTCCGGCGCGACAGCTCGACGAACTCGGCGCGCGCCGCGCCGCGCGAGAGCGCTTCGAGTCCCAGCGCCCCCGAACCCGCGAACAGATCGAGCACGTGCGCGCCGGGCAGTTCGTACTGCAGGATGCTCATCCAGGACTCGCGTACGCGGTCCGCCGTGGGCCGCACGCGGCGGTCCGTGGGCGCCAGGATGGTCCGGCCGCGCCATCGGCCGCTCACGATGCGCATGGATCGCTACCGTCGGATGTCCGCCAGCTTGATCTGCAGCCGCTGTTCTCCATTCCACTCGTCCCGCTCGAGCCGGTACGCCACATCGACGGTCGCCGAGTCCGCCAGCTCCCGTGCGCGATCGGCCATTCCCCACCCGAGGGCGTCCATGTGCGCATCATCGTGCGCCAGGCGCAGCTTGAGATGATCACGCTGTCGTCCGATGACACGAGGGGGCGCCGCGAGTCGCACGCCCCGGGCGACGAACACCGGCTGCGGATTGCCCACGCCATACGGCTCGAAGTGACGCAGCAGCCGTTCGAGGTCCTCCGACGCCTCGGGCAGCGGGACGGCGAGGTCCACATGCACGCGGCGCACGAAGTCAGCCTGCGTAAGCCGCTCGCGCGCCACGGCGTTGAAGGCCGCGGCGAAGTCGGTCACGCGATCCGCCGCCAGGGACACGCCGGCCGCCGCCTTGTGTCCGCCATAGCGTGTGAGAAGGTGGCGGCACGCCGTCAGCCCGGCATGCAGGTCGAATCCGCCAGTGGAGCGACCCGATCCCTTCCCCTGTCCGTCGTGCAGCGCGATCAGCATCACCGGCCGACAGAATTCCTCGACCAGCCGCGACGCCACGATGCCGATGACACCGGCGTGCCACCCCTCGCGCGCGAGCACGATGCCGTAGGTCTCCTCCATATCGAGCGCGGCCGCCATGTCCATCGCTTCCGCCAGCGTGTCGCGATCGAGCTGCTGGCGGCGCCGATTGGTCTCTTCGAGCACGCGTGCAATGGAGTTGGCCTCCTCCTCGCTGTCCGTCATGAGCAGCTCCACCCCGCGCAACGCATGATCGAGGCGTCCCACCGCATTGAGCCGGGGCGCGAGAATGAATCCCACACGGCCTGCCGTGAGCGGCTTCCCTTCCAGCCCCGCGGCGTGAATCAGGGCGCGCAGGCCCACGTTTCGGGCATGCTGCATGAGCTTGAGCCCGTGGCGCACGAGGATGCGATTCTCGCCCCTGAGCGGCGCGATATCGGCAATCGTGGCGAGCGCGACGAGGTCGAGCATGTCGTGAATGGGCGCCTCACTCATGCCCAGGGCGCGAGCCAGCGCCAGCGCCAGCTTGTAGGCCACGCCGACCGCGGCCAGATCCTTGTCCGGATACGAACAGCCCGGTCGCTTGGCGTTGAGAATGGCGACGGCATCGGGCAGCACCTCATCGCTCGACGGCAGGTGGTGATCGGTAATGATCACGTCAATGCCCAATTCGTGAGCGGCGTGCACCGGTTCGACAGCTGTCGTGCCGCAATCGCAGGTCACGATGAGGCTCGCGCGTTCCTGAACGGCGGCATTCACCCCGGCCATCGTCAGGTCGTAGCCGTCCTCCACGCGCCGCGGAATGAACGGCAGGGCGATGCCGCCGCAGTAGCGCAGCGCGCGCAGCAACAGTGTGGTGGAGCAGATGCCGTCCACATCGTAATCGCCATGCACGAGGATGCGCTCGCCGTTGCGGATGGCGCCCTGCAGGCGAGCCACGGCCACGTCCATGCCCGCGAACTCCAGCGGATCGTGCAGTTGATCGAGATCTGGTCGGAGGTAGCGCTTGGCCTCGGCGATGTCGGCAAAGCCCCGTTGCACGAGCAGGCGGCAAATGGCATCAGGCAGGTGCAGCGCCGTCGCCAGCGCGTTCACCGCCGCCGCATCGGGCTCGTCGTGCATCACCCAGCGGGTGGACTGGCGGAGACGGTCGGTGGGAGCGGTCACGCTCCCAAAGCTAGGGTCGGACCCGATACCGAACAAGCATCATCCCGTTGCATACAGCAGCACGCCACACCCCTCGCACACCTCGATGGATCGCCCGGCGGCGATGACGTTGCGCCGCTGCAGTGGAATGGCCGTGTTGCAGCGGCCGCATGCCATGCCCCTGAGCGGATACAGCGCCGTGGACTTCTCGCGCCCGCGAATGCGCTCGTATTTGGACAGCACGGAACGGGAGACGTGCTGCGCCATCTCGTCACGCCTGGCACGCGCGTCGGAGAGCTCGCCGTGCAGCTTCGCACGCGCGGCCGCGAGCTCCTCTCGCCGGTCCCGCTGGCGCTGGGCGAGTTCTTCAAGCTCCAGATCGTGCAGGTCCGCCGCCTGTCGCAGATCGGTCACCCGGCCGGCCAGCATGTGCAGGTCGCCCTCCTCCTGCGCAAGCGCGCGCCGGGTAATGTCGATCTGCGACATGGCGGCGTCCGCCTCCCGCGCCTTGCGCACGCCATCGAGCGCCGCCACGTGACGCTCCTGGAGCGAGCGATGCGCCTCGATCTTGTGGGTCAGCTCACGGCGCTTGCCGTCTTCTTCTTCCGCGCTCTCGCGCGCCCGATCGCGCGCCGCTTCCACCGCCTCGCGCTCGCGATCGAGTCGCTGCTCCTGGACGTCGAGATCGTGGAGCTGCCTGTCCAGTGCGGCGACATGGCCGTCGTTTTCCTGGAGTGCCAACAGTGCCTTCAGATCCGGATGCACGCCCCCTCCTTCATTGTTAACGTCCAGAGTATCGCTTGGGTTCTGCCGCGCCCAGCGCGCGACGATCCCGCGTCAGGTTCGCAAGTTCGCCGAGCAGCCTGTCCTTCTGTTCGTCGCTCGCGAGCGACATCTCGCGCAACTTCTCCTGCATTTCGCGACGCATGGCTTCGTCGCGCAGTCGCGCGACCGCACCATCGAGTGCGGCCCGCGCGTCGAATCCCTCGCCCGGCGGCTGCGCGAGCAGCGCAGCCAGCAGCGGTCGCGCGGGCTCCGGCAGCGCGTCCGCCAACTCGCTCGTGGACGCATCCGGCGCCAGCTCGAGCATGGCGGTAAAGATGAGTCGCAAGCCGGGATGGGACAGTGCGTCGGGGCCGAGTTGTTCGGCGATTTCCTCCAGCCGCGAGCGGTCGTGAATCAGAATGCGAATCAGCTCCGTCTGGGTGCCAGGCAGGCGCGCCAGGGCACCGGGCTCCTCTCCTCGTTCACGTCCACCGCGAGTGGCGGGGCGCCGGGTCGCGCCGGATGACGCGGCAGCCGCCGACGCCGGCGCACCGCCCGTCCCCGCATTCACCTCGCGTTCCAGCACCGCGCGCGTGACGCCGAGCGCTTCGGCCGTCCGGGTCAGATAGATGTCTCGCGTCACCGGATCCGCCGTGGCGCGCAGCGTCGGCAGCAGTCGATCGAGTGCACGGCGTTTGCGATGCAGATCCGCGAACCACCCCTTCCGCTCCAGCAACTGGAGCTTGCGCTCGAACACGTCAATCGCGTTGTCCACCTGCGCGGCAAGTTTCTCGCCGCCGAACTTGTCCACGAAGCTGTCGGGATCCTCGCCATCGGGGAGAGTCACGACCTGCACGGCCATCCCGTGGCGGAGCAGCTCGTCGCCGGCGCGGAACGTCGCCTTCAGTCCCGCTTCGTCGCTGTCGTAGAGCAGGTAGGCGTTTCTGGTGAAGCGTCGGACGAGCGCCGCCTGTGACTCGGTGAGCGCGGTGCCCAGTGGCGCCACCACCCAGGCGTACCCCGCGGAGACGAGGCGTACGACATCGAAATACCCTTCAACGATCATCACGCGGTCGTCACGTCGGATGACATGACGCGCCATGTGAAAGCCGTACAACAGCCGGCCCTTCGAGAAGATCTTCGACTCGGCGGAGTTGAGATACTTGGGTTCTCCCGGACCGAGCAGACGGCCGCCAAATCCGGCGCAGTTGCCCTGGGCATCGAGAATGGGGAACATGAGCCGGTTACGGAAGCGGGGGCGCGGACCGCTCTGATCCTCACGCTGCACGAGCACACCGGCTTCGAGGAGCTGCGCATCATCGATGCCGAGGGCGTTGAAGTGCGCACGCAGCGTGTCGGCATCGCGCGGCGCGAAGCCGAGGCCGAAGCGGTCCGCCACTTCCTGCGATACGCGGCGCAGCGCCAGGTAGTCGCGCGCTGCGCGACCCTCCTCGCCGGTCCAGAGCGTCGTGCGAAAGTAGTCGGCCACCGCGGCATTCACGTCCCACAGCGGCTGCCGCGGATCCGGTCCCTGGCGCCGCTGCTCCTCCTCCACGACGATCCCCACGCGATCCGCCACGTACCGCACCGCGGACGGGTAGTCCATGCCGAGCCGCTTCTGCAGGAACGTGAAGACGCTCCCCCCTTCATGGCACACGAAGCAGTAGTAAATGCCCTTGGAGGGCGACACCGAGAAGTTGCGCTTGGTGCCCTGGTGAAACGGGCAGGGCCCGCGGAAATCCGCGCCCGTGCGCCGGAGGTTCACGTGCTCGCCGATGATCTGGACGATATCCGCGGCCTGCTCCACGCGCTCGATCGTCTCGTCGCTGATCATGCGCGGCTCAGCGGATCTGAGCGATCGTCACGCCGGCGCCGCCCTCATTCCAGGCGCCCGTGCGCTGTGAGCGGACCCGCGCGTCGCCGCGCAGCAGCTCCGCAACGCGTGTGCGCAACGCACCGGTTCCCTTGCCGTGAATGATGCGCAGCGCCGGCATGTCCGAACGAATCGCCGCATCGAGCGCCTGCATCACCACCTGCTCCATCTCGTCCACGCGAAGTCCACGCACATCAATCTCGCTTACCGCATGCTCTTCCGGCAGGGTCCCGCGCAGCGGGACCGGCTCCGGCGGCGGCGCGTTCGTGCGTACCGGAGAGAGATCCTGTACCGGAACGGACAGGCGAAATGATCCCATGGCAATGAGCGCGTCGGCACCGCGCAGCTCCAGCAGTTGTGCCCTGCGTCCGCCGAGCGCGCGCACTTCGACCGTTGCGCCGGGTGTGAGCGGCGCGGCCTGCGGCGCGACCTGGGGCGCGGAGTCGTCTCCGGCCGGCATGGTGCGTTCCAGTGCATCCAGCGCGGCCGCCTGCTCGGTGGCCAGTTCCTCCACGCGGCGCCGCGCCGCACGGGCGGCGTCCGGCGTCGCGGCGCTCTCCCGCGCGCCACGGATGGCGCGCTCCACCTCATGGCGCGCTTCGAGGAGATACTGGCGCGCCTCCTGCCGCGAGCGTCGCTCCAGCTCCCGCTCGGCGTCCCGCACCTTCGTCTCGCGCGCCGCGAGACGCGCTGTGCGCTCGCGCGCCGCCGTCTCGATGTCCGCGAGCTCCGCATCACGCGCCGCGAGCACCTGCTCCCGCCGCTCCAGCTCGGCGAGCAGGACGGCGACGTCGCGTTCCTCACGGGACACGCGTGCTTCGGCGCGCTGCAGGACGTGCTCCGGGAGACGCAGGCGGCGAGCGATGCTCAATCCGTACGACCGGCCGGGAACACCAGTCCGCAGGTGATACGTCGGCTCCAGGGCGGCCTCGTCGAACTGCAGCGAGCCGTTCATAATGCCCTCCTGCTGCACGGCCAGCAGCTTGAGCGCGCCCAGGTGCGTGGTCGCCACCGTGATCGTACCGCGACGCGTGAGCTCCTCGAGAATCGCCCCACCCAGTGCGGCACCCTCGGCCGGATCGGTACCCGACCCCAGTTCGTCGATCAGCACGAGCGAGTTCGTGGTGGCCTGTTCCAGCACGTCGCCCAGATTGTGCAAGTGCGCGCTGAAGGTGGACAGGCTCGCCGCGATGGACTGCTCATCGCCGATGTCGGCAAAGCACTCGTCGAAAATGGCGATCCGGCTTTCCGGGCCTAGAGGCGCCGGAATGCCCGACTGGGTCATGACCGCTATGAGGCCCACGGCCTTGAGCAGCACGGTCTTTCCGCCCGTGTTGGGGCCGGAGAGCAGCAGCGTGCGTGCCGTACCCGTCATGTCGAGCGTGAACGGGACGACGGTGCCACCGGCGGCCAGGAGCAACGGGTGGCGCGCATCACGCAGCACGAATCCCTCGCTCGGCGCGGCAAGCGCCGGCGCGGCACAGCGGAGATCGTCGGCGAACCGCGCACGCGCGTACAGCACATCGAGTATGACGAGCACCTCGAGTGCATCCGCGAGCGCATCGCGCAGGGGACGAAGCGCATCACTGAGTTCGCCGAGAATGCGGTTGACCTCGCGCAACTCATCCGCCTGCAACTCCTCCATGCGGTTCCCTGCCTCGATCGCGGCCGGGGGCTCGACGAACAGCGTGCCCCGCGTTGCCGATTCGCCGTGCACGATTCCGCCCACCATCGCTCGCGCTTCGCGTCTCACCGGCACCACATATCGCCCATTGCGCAGCGACACCGACATGTCGGGCACGCGATGATGCGGCTCAAGCCGTGCCATGAAGCGCTCCAGCATGCGCACGACTTCCGCGCCGGCGCCACGCAGCTCCCGGCGAATGCGGCGCAGCGCGGGCGACGCCTCGTCCTTCACCGAACCGTCCGGATCGATGGCCCGCTCAATGGCCGCTTCCTCGCGCTGGGCTACGAGCAGCCGTTGCGCCAATGCCTCCAGCACCCGCGCGGATGGTGCAGTGCGATCATCGAGGAGCACCGCGCGCGTGAGTCGCGAGGAGCGCAGCAGCGTGGCGACGTCCAACAGTTCCGCACCGCTGAAGACGGCGCCCGCCGCGCGCAGACGGGCAAGCGGCGCGCGGACATCGGGAATGGGCTCGGGATGAATGGCCGTGTCACCACGACCAAGCTCACGCATCGCAGAGACCCGGGAGAGTTCCTGCGCGATCCACTCGGGATCCGTGTGCGGCTCGAGCGTGCCAGCTCGCTCCGCTCCGAGCGCGGAACTCGCGCGCTGTGCCACCAGCGCCACGACAGCGGGAAACTCCAGCACCGCCAGCGCGTGACGATTCACCGTGGAATCCTGTCGCGCCCGCACCGCCAGTCCGGCCTGCGCCGCTCAGCCACCCGGCCTGGCCAGCTCCTCGCGCGCGATGCGATTGATCGTGGCACCGTCAGCCCGTCCCTTGAACTGAGGCAACAGGGTTCCCATCACCGCGCCGATGCTCGTGGCGCCGGCGGCGATCGCCGTGCGCACGGCCGCGCGGATGTCCGCATCGGAGACGTTCGCCGGAAGGTATTGCTCGATGCGGGCGGCTTCATCCCGTTCGCGCGACGCGAGATCCTCGCGGCCCCCCTTCTCGTACATCTCCACCGACTCCCGGCGCCGCTTGATCCCCTTGCGGAGCACGTCGCGCACCTCGTCCTCGGTGAGATCGCGCAGCAACTCGATCCGTCGATTCTTCAGGTCCGCCAGCAGTGTGCCGAGCAGCAGAACACCGGCCTTGTCACGGGCCTTGCGAGCACTGTTGAGATCGGATTGCAATCGGGCGAGAAGCTCGGACACGTCACTCAGGCAATTCGGGGGCGACGCGTTTTGCGCCGGGCAGCATTCACTTTCCGCTTTCTGCGCTCACTGGGCTTTTCATAGTGCCGGTGCTTCCGCAGGTCAGAGAGGATCCCGGCCTTCTCGCACTTCTTCTTGAAGCGCCGGAGTGCCCGCTCGAAGTTCTCATCGTCGTGAATGATGATTTCCGACACGGAGCCCCTACCCCCATCATGGCGCGTGCGCGCCGGTTCAGTGGCCGATCCTTGGGGAAGCTATTGCGCTCCGGCAAAAGGTGTCAAGCACGCCGCGACCGCGGCGCAGCGCACGGCGATGGCGGCTCACCCGGGCGGCCAGTGCATGTGTCGTCCGCCGAGGAGGTGCGCGTGCAGGTGGTACACCGTCTGCCCGCCGTCCGCGTTCGTATTGAACACCACACGATAGCCGGCATCCGCGAGTCCTTCGCGCTGCGCCACCTGCGTGGCCAGCTCCATGATGGCACCGGCAAGCGGCGTTCCCGCGGCCTCGTTCAGGGACTGCACGTGCACGCGCGGAATGACGAGCACGTGTACCGGCGCCTGCGGTGTGATGTCGCGGAACGCCAGGCACTCCGTCGTTTCCGCGACGATGGTGGCGGGAATTTCGCCGCGCGCGATTCTGCAGAAGAGGCACTGCCCCGTGTCAGTCATGATGATCCTCCACCAGTGCCGAAAGCGCCGCGCGCGCCATCGCGACTCCGGCGATGGCCGCCGTTTCGAAGCGGAGCGTGAGCGGCGCAAGATGCACCGCGAGAAATCCGGCGTCGAGCAGGGCGGCGCGCTCATCGTCCTCGAATCCACCTTCGGGTCCCACGGCAATCGTGGCCGGCGCGGCGACGGGGCGCATGGGCACGCGGTCACCGAGACCGTCGAGCATCCAGCGCGTGCCCGCGGGACAGGCCGCGATCGCGCGTTCCAGCGTGGCATCCGGGTACAGGACCGGGAGCCACGCGCCGCCCGACTGCGTGAGCGCCGCGATCATGCGCGCGCGCGTCTTTTGCCGGAACGTCACACCTTCCCCGCGCGGATTCACGCTGCGCGACCGGCGCCACATCACGGGTCGCCAGGATGTCACGCCGAGCTCCGTGGCCTTTTCCGCCAGCCAGAGCATGCGGTCACGATCGGCGATGGGTACCAGCAGATGCACTTCCGGCAAGGGCGTGACCTGCTCGACTCGTTCGAGCGCGACGGTGGCCTGCGTTTTCGCGAGGCGCACGAGCGTACCTTGCGCGCGCGTGCCCGTGCCATCCACCAGACACACCCGGCTGCCAATGCCAACGCGCCGCACGTGCGCATGGCGCGCTTCCGACTCGCCAAGCAGCACGGGCCTGCCCGCTTCGAAGGGCTCGGCGGCGAACAGCGTCGCTAGCGCGGGCTGACCACGCAGCTCCACCAGTCTCCCTCGACGAGCTCTGCTCCCATCTCCCATCTCCTGCGTTCCAACTCGCGCCGCACGTCCTGGCGCTCGCTCGCCAGCATGCCGGACAGAATGGCCTGTCCGTCCGCTGTCAGTGCGGCACGCATCGCCGCCGCCAGGTCGAGCAGCACCGACGAGATGATGTTCGCCAGGATCACGCGTACGGGCGCCAGGAGCGGCAGCAGCATACCGGCATCGCCCTCGATGACACGGACACGGTCTTCGGCGTGATTGCGGGCGACGTTCTCCTCGGCGTTGCCAATCGCGTCGTGATCCAGGTCGATCGCCGCGACGCGTCCGGCGCCCAGGCGTGCGGCGGCGATGGCGAGCACCGCGCTTCCGGTTCCGAGATCGGCCACGAAATCGCCCTGACGGATGACCGCCTGCATGAGGTGCAGCACACCGCGCGTGGTCTCGTGCTCGCCGGTGCCGAACGCCATGGCCGGGTCAATGAGGATGGCAATCTCCGCGCTCGCGGTGCCGGCTGCGAGCCATGGCGGGGCGACGGCAATACGGCCGACGCGGTTCACGCCCACGCGAACGGGCCACGCGCGCGCCCAGTCGGACGCGTCGGCGGTCGTGTAGCGCACCTGAGCGCCGGCACTCGCGGAGGTCACGGCCGCGTCGAGCGCGGCACGGTTCGCCGAATCCTCGAGATGGGTGACGAGTTCGCCATTCACGTCCTGTACGCCGGCGGCTCCGGCCTGCACGAGCGCGCGCACCACCGCGTCCCGGCCGCTCTCGGCGATGCCGCACACCCGGACCTCCACCCACGACGTCGTCACGGCGCGCCGTGGCGCCCGCGATCAGGCACCCAGCGCCTCCTTCATGCGCGACCAGAATCCCTTGGAGCGTCTGGCGGGGAGCGCGCCCTCCGTGCTCTGCAACTGCGCGAGCAGCGCTTCCTGCTCCGGCGTGTATGATTGGGGCGTCCAGAGTTGCACGCGCACGTGGAGGTCACCCGATCCACTCGCATTCACTCGCGGGAGTCCGCGACCGCGAAGGTGGAAGACCTGCCCGCTCTGCGTGCCGGACGGTACGCGCAGTGAGATGTTCCCGACCACATTCGGCGCTTCGACGTCCGCGCCGAGCACGAGTTGCGGATACGTGACCAGGACCTCGGTGTAGAGGTCGGCGCCGTCCCGCTCGAAGCGCGGATCCTCTTCCACGTCGAACACGACCAGTACGTCGCCACGCGGTCCGCCCTGGGGACCAACGCTTCCCATGGCGCGCAGCGTCATGTACTGCCCGGTGGACACGCCGGCCGGGATCTGCACCGCGATGGTCTTCTCGCCCCGCACGCGCCCTTCGCCCTTGCACTTCCGGCACGGTGTGTCAATGGTCTTGCCCTGGCCCGCACACGTCGGACACGGCGCGACGCTGACGAACTGACCGAAGAACGAGCGCTGCGCACGGCGCACTTCGCCCGATCCACCGCACGTGGCGCAGCGCGTCGGCTTGGTGCCCGATTCGGCGCCGGAGCCTTCGCACGCTTCGCAGGCATCCAGGATCTTGATGGTGATGCGCTTCTCCGCGCCTTCCGCGACTTCGGTCAGCGTGAGTGGAATGCTCACCTTGAGATCGGAGCCGGCACGCGGGCCCCCGCGGCTACGGCTGCCGCCGCCGAACATTTCCTCGAAGCCCTGGAACCCGCCGAAGTCGCGCATGAAGATGCCCAGGGCTTCGGACAGATCGACGTGGTGAAATCCGCCGCCCATCCCGCCCCGCAGACCGGCCTCGCCGAACCGATCGTAGGCCGCGCGCTTGTCGCGATCGCGCAGGATGTCATACGCCTCGGTGATGCTCTTGAAGCGCTCCTCGCTCTCCTTCGCGCCGCCGTTCCGATCGGGGTGGTACTGCATGGCCAGCCGCCGGTACGCCTTCTTGATGTCTTCGTCTGATGCGCCGTGCTCGACGCCGAGCACGGAATAGTAGTCTGCCATCGTTCTCGTCTGTCCCAGTGTGAATCTTCAGTGTGGTCCGACATTGCGGTGACGGTTGACCTGTCGCGGCGCGACACCGCATCGCGACGCGGCCGTTCCGCGCGAGCTATTCCAGCAGATCGCTGATCAGTCGCGACGTGTGGGTCACCAGGGAAATAACCTTCTCGTAGGGCATGCGCGTCGGACCGATCACGCCGATCACTCCGGAGAGCGCTCCCAGATGATACTCGGCCGTGACCACCGTGAAATCCGAGAGCGCCGGATCCCTGTGCTCGGTGCCGATCGTGATGGAGATGCCAGGCGCGGCCGTGTGCTGTCGCAGCAGCGCGCTCAACGTTTCGGGGCGATCCGTGAGCGCAACGAGCTTGCGCAGATTCTCCCCGCGCGCGAACTCCGGCTGTTCCGCGAGCACCGATGCCTCGCCAAAGAGCACCTGGGACTCTCCAAGTGGACGGCTGAGCTCGAACAGTTGATCCGCGCCCTGAATGAAAATGTTGAGCAGCTCACGCGCCCCTCCCTTGTCGCTGCGATCGCGCAGTCGCTCCGCCAGCGAGGAGCGGATCTCTCGCAGCGTGAGTCCAGACAGTCGTTCATTCAGTACGATGGCGACGTCGGCCACCACCGTCTCGGCAATCTCGCCCGGGACCTCGACGAAGATGCTGCGCGCGGCTCCTCCGCCCAAACGCATGACGAGAAGAAGACGTTCCGCGGAGACACGAATCAGCTCCAGTCGCTCGAGGCGGGTCTCATCGAGACGCGGGGCCAGGGCGACTCCCAACTCCTGGGTGAGCACACCAAGTACCTGTGCGGCACGGCGCAGGATTGCCTCGATCGCGGTTCCGCTGCCCGAGAGTCGTTCGAGCAACGTGTCCCGCGCGCCGGCGTCGAGGGGAGTGAAATGCAGCAGACTGTCCACATACACGCGATACGCGATGTCGGTTGGCACGCGGCCAGCGGATGTGTGCGGATGAAAGAGAAACCCCTTGTCCTCCAGGTCGCTCATGGTGTTGCGAATGGTGGCCGGCGAGACGCCAAGGCCGAACCGGCGGGAAATCACACGCGATCCCGCGGGTTCTGCTGTTTCCACGTACGACTGGATGACCGCCGCGAGCACGCGCCGCTCGCGTTCGGTGAGCTCTTCTCCGGTCATAAGTCAAAAGCTAGTAAGGACTTCCAGCCATCGTCAAGCTGCCAGCCAGGGCATCGAGCCGCAGCCAGCCAAGGGGCGACAGGCGGAGTCGACCATTTGCCAGCGTTCCCCAGCCCGCAGCGAGCCACCGCTGCACCTGCTCGGTCGCGCCACCGCCCATCTCAAGGCCGTCAATTGTACGCAGGCCCAGGTACACTCGTTCCGCCGCGTGCTGTTCTGCAGTGAGGACCTCCGTGCCAGCCAATGGGTCACGCGACAGGGCAACGGCGCGCCGCCATTCCTCGTACGCCGCGACATTCCACCGACGACACGTTCCGTCGTAGCCGTGCGCCGCCGGCCCCACCCCAGCATAGGGAACCTGCTGCCAGTACGCGGAATTGTGCCGCGCGCGAAATCCCGGCCGGCCGAAATTCGACACCTCGTAATGCTCGAAGCCGCTGGCCACGGCCAGCTCGTGCGCCAGAAGAAACTCCCGCTCGTACCGCTCGTCGGGCGCCTCGATCGCGAGTCCGCGATCACGCCAGCGGGCGAGCGGAGTGCCGTGCTCGATGGTGAGACCGTAGAGCGACAGATGGGTGGGCTCAAGCGCCAGCGCCAACGTGAGATCCCGGCGCCAGTCGCGCCGGAGCGCTTCAGGGAGCGCGAAGATGAGGTCGAGCGACAGATCCGTGAATCCGGCCTGGCGGGCGCCGTGCACCGCGACCGCGATGCGGGCCGCATCGTGCGTCCGATGCATCCATGCCAGGGCAGCGTCGTCGAACGACTGCGCGCCGATCGAGAGCCGCGTGATGCCGGCCGCACGCCATGATGCCGCGTCGTCAGGCGTGATGTCGTCGGGATTTGCCTCGAGCGTGATTTCGGCGCTCGGCGCCAGTGTGACATGCTGCCGCAGGACGCGCATGAGCTCCGCCACGCCCCAGCCGCCGAGACGCGATGGCGTGCCGCCGCCCAGGTAGAGCGTGTCCACCTCCCGCGCGCCGTCTGCGCCGAACCGCACCTTCAGCTCGCGCGCGAGGGCATCCACGTACGCCGCCACCGGAACGGTCCGGCGCACGGCAATGGAGAAATCGCAGTAGGAGCAGCGGCGAGCGCAGAAGGGGACGTGAACGTACAGGTGGCGCGGAAGCATACTGAAAGGTAAGGACCAGCGCGCGCAGGTCATCAGCGCCGGCGAATCTCGCCGGTCAGCGCACACTCGATGGCGCCGCAAAGCTCGAGCGCGGTCACCGCGGCGAGACATTCGCGAGCCGGGAGCCTGGAGCGACTGGCCAGCATGTCGAGGTGCAGCGCGCCGCCCCCGAGTGCGTCCCAGATCGCCTGCTCGGCCGGAGAGTCAATGGCGGCCGCCCTGCGCACAGGCGGTGTGACGCCAACGAGCGCCAATGCATCGGCGACGCTGGCGATGACCTGCGCACCATCGCGGAGGAGTTCATTGGACCCGGCACTCTGCGGATCGTCGATGCGTCCGGGCACGGCGGCGACGTCGCGGTGCAGGTCCAGCGCATGGCCCGCGGTGATGAGCGCCCCGCTCTTGAAGGGCGCTTCCACAATGATGGTCACGCGCGCCAGTGCGGCGATGATGCGATTGCGCTTCGGAAACGAGCCGGCCGATGCCCGATCGCCAGGGAACTCTTCGGAGAGCAGCAAACCGTCTGCCGCGATCCGGCTGTGCAGCTCGCGATGCCCGCGCGGATACGCCAGATCCACACCGGTACCAAGGACCGCAATCGTGGAACCGGCGGTGGAGAGCGCCGCGCGATGTGCGGCGGCATCGATGCCGCGCGCCATCCCGCTCACGATGACCACTCCTGCTCGCGCCAGCGCGGTGGCCAGCTCACGCGTGACGCGCTCACCATACGGCGTTGCCTCACGCGTGCCGACGATGGCGACCGACGGCCGATCCAGCAGCGCCAGGTCGCCCAGCGCGAATACACAGGGCGGCGGGTCAGCGAGGTCGCGCAGCGACGCCGGATACCCGGTTTCACCCGACAAGATGGTGGAGATGCCGCGATGTCGCGCGTCGGCGAGCACGTCACCCGCGCGCCCCAGCGCGGTATCATGTCCTCGAAGTTCGGGAGCATCATCGAAAGCCCGCTCAGCGGACCCAAATCGCGCAGCGAGGTTCTGATACGTGCTGGGCCCCACGCCGGGAAGCAGCGCGAGCGCGAGTGCCTTGCGCCGAGCCTCTTCCTCAGGGCAGAGCGACGTTTGCCGCTCCGGTGGACGCGCTCCTGCGGAGCGACAGCAGTTCATCCCACCACGCCGCGAGCAGGGACGCGAGGCCGAGCCGGCCGGCCGAACTGATCGCATAAATGCCGAACGCGTGGGGGGCGTGAATGGGCGGCGGCTCCAGTTCGCCGAGCAGGTCCATCTTGCTGAACACCACGCAGTGCGGTTTGGCCGCCAGGTCCGCGGAATATCGGGCGACCTCGAGTCGCAGCGCATCGTACTCCACCTGCCAGTCCATGGCGTCCACCGGAATCAGAACGGCGAGGATGCGCGTACGCTCGATGTGACGCAGGAAGGTGAGGCCGAGGCCACGACCTTCGTGTGCACCTTCGATGATGCCGGGAATGTCGGCCACCACGAACGTCCGATGATCGCTGAGCTGCACCACCCCCAGATTGGGCGCGAGCGTCGTGAACGGATAATCGGCGATCTTGGGATGCGCGGCGGAGATGACCGAAAGCAACGTGGACTTGCCCGCATTGGGCTGGCCGACGAGACCGACATCCGCGATGAGCTTGAGCTCCAGTTCGAGCGTGCGCGCTTCACCTTCCTCACCCGGCTGCCATTCGCGCGGCGCCTGATGCGTCGCCGACACGAAAAACGCGTTTCCCTTTCCGCCGCGTCCACCGCGAGCGACGATGAGCTCTTCATCCTTCGCGAGGATCTCACCGAGTCGTTCGCCGGTTTTCGCGTCGCGGACGACCGTTCCCGGCGGAACCGGCAGTACGATGCTGCTGCCGGCATGCCCCGTCATGTTGGAACCCATTCCGTGCTCGCCACGGCCGGCGGCGAATCGAGTCCGATAGGTATAGTCGAGCAGCGTGGCAAGATTGTCATCGCCGCGCACCATGATGTCGCCGCCGCGCCCACCATCGCCGCCGTCGGGCCCACCCATGGGCACCCGGTGCTCCCGACGGAACGAGACGCATCCGGATCCGCCGGTTCCGGCCTCGACCTGGATTTCCACGCGATCGATGAAGTTGCTCACCCGGGCCTCACACGGTTCCACAGCAGTGCGAAGCGCCGCGCAGCCTCCGGAGACACGGTTGGCGACACCAGCGCCAGTGCCTCCCCCACCTCGCCGGGAGTGGCTCCGGCGTTGAGCGCGCCATGGAGATGCGCGTGGAGTTGCCGGTCCTGCTCCAGTACGGCGCATGTCACCACGATGCACAATTCGCGCAGCCGCAGCTCGAGACCGGGCCGGCTCAACACCTTGCCATACCCGTCCGTGATCATCCACGCGTCGAGAGCAGGGTGCAGCTCCCGCACGTTGGCTCGCAGACGCACGTACGTGGCGCCGTACACGATGGCGCAGGTGCGCAGGCCACGCTCCTGCCACGCGGCGGCCTCGCGGGGATCCGTATCGGGATCCGACGCGGGCGCTACGCGTCCGGACACCCGGCGCCACTCGCGCGCCGCGTTCAACGCGCGCGGGAAGCCCGCAAACAGATACGATTGCAGAATGAGTTCCTCCACCCAAACTGGATTCAGCTGACCCGTCGCGGCACGCGACATTGCGGCGCGCACGGTGACCTCGGTGCCGACCGCAATCACCGCCGCCAATCGCAGCAGCTCCTGCGTAGGCTGATCGAGCAGTCCGATGTTAGTGGGAGCGTCCGGCGTCGGCATCATGAAAGCATCGCACGGCGGAGCGAATCCATGCGCTGGTCAGGCCATCGGCCGGACTTCACCAACGGTCACACCGCGCGTGTTGATGATCGGAGTATGCAGGAAGGACGCAAGCGGCGCTGCGAGTGGATCCGGCAGCACATCCAGCAACTGGAGCAAACGCAGGACCGCAGGATACTGCGCCCGCGAAGCACCATCTTCCACTTTCACCGTGAAGGCAAAGCCTGCGTCCGGCACGGCCACCGTGTGAATGCCTTCGGCGCCGACCTTGGCCAGGACGCGCCCCTCGGTCTCCTCCATCAGCACGGTGTCGAAGCGGTCCGTCCCACCAACCAGGAATGGACGCGTGACCATGGCGTGCACGATGCGGGCTGGCACTTCCTCGCCACGCCGCGCCGCGTCACCGAGCCGCGCGAAGGCCCCGGCCATGGCGCGCAACGGCAGCCCGAACGCCACGACACCGCAACCATCGACCGTCTGGCCGATGCGCGGCGCGTCCACACCGGTCCAGTACGCGACGTGTTCGAGCGCGGCGTGCTGCACCGGGTGGCAGGCGGACTCATAGCCCATCGTCGGCCACCCGGACGTGCGCGCCAGCGCCAGCATGGCCGCGTGCTTCCCGGAGCAATTGTTGTGCAGGCGCGTGGCGGCTTCGCCGGACTGCGCGAGAATTTTGGCGCCACGCCGGGTGATCGGATCGTGCGGGCCGCATACCAGATCGCCCTGCTCCAGCCCGAGGCGCTCCAGCATGCGCTGCGCGAGCGCGAGGTGTTCCGGCTCGCCGCCATGCGATGCACAGGAGAGCGCCAGCTCGTCGTCACCCCACGCGAGCTCGTCGAACTGCCCTGACTCCACGAGCGCCATGGCCTGGAAGGGTTTCGCGCACGAGCGCCAGATGGTGAAGAACTCCGGATTGCCGGCGGCGGCGCGCAGCACGCCGCGCGCGTCGACCACGGCCGCGTGTACCCGGTGTCTTGATTCCACGATGTCGCCACGTGTGGCGATCACGTCCAGATCAAACCGCATTGCTGACCGTTGTCCCTCGTGAGGGCGTTGCGCGACGCGATAGTGCGAGCAGTATTCCCGCGAGCACCAATGCGCCACCAACCAGTGTGACGCGTGGTGGGACTTCCCGGATACCTGGCAGCAGCGCGGCCAACAACGTCGCGCCGACCGGCTCGCCAAGCACCGTGAGATTGACCAGGTACGCGGGCAGGAACTTCAGCGCCCAGTTCATGCCGGTGTGCCCCAGCAGCATCGGGCCCACCGCGAGCGCCACAAAAATCGCGAGCTCGCGCGGCGGTTGCGGCAAGAGCGGCACCCGAGCCACCCCGGCGATGACGAGCAGCGTCACAAAACAGGCGCCATACACGAGCGCAACGTATGGCCAGACATCGAGCACCTGACGCAGCCGTCGTCCTGCAAGATAATACAGCGCGGCCGCAACGCCCGCGCCAAGGGCGAGCAGGTCGCCCAGGACCGCGCGGCTGCCCAGGCTGTGCAGCAGGCCGCCCGCGTCGCCCCAGGCCACGATCGCGGCGCCGGCCACCGCCAGCACGATCCCCAGCCATTGGCGGCCACTCGGCCGTTCGTGCAGCCAGGCCGCGGACAGCAGCGCCACGACGATCGGCTGCGTATTCACCAGGATCACGGACGCCGCAACCGTCGTCATGTCGACGGAGCTGTTCCACCCCCAGAAGTGCAGCGCGAGCAGCACGCCGGCGCCCGTGGCGAGCAGCGCGCCCCGTCTGTCGAGCCGGCGCCACTGCGTCCAGCCGCGCGTTGGCAGCAGGAACGCCGCAATGATGATGAGCGAGAAGAAGAGTCGCCACGCGGCGATCGCGAGCGGATCAGCGTGAGAAAGTCGGACCAGAGGCGCGGCGACGGAGATCCCGAGCACCGCGAGCAGGAGGACGGCGAGCACTCGAAAAAGCTAATGGGGATGCGCCGCGCGTGCGGCCAGATGCACGCTCCGGACATCGTCGCCGCATGCGCTCTGGTCGCGCGGACAGTGGCGGCGTAGCTTCCGAGCCATGTCAGTTCTCCCTGTGCCGGCCCTCACGCTTACGCGATCGCGACTCTGCGCCCTGCTTGGCGCCGCGCAGGGCAAGCGCATAGCGGTCATTGGCGACGCCATGCTCGACATCTACCTGCACGGCGATGTGGAACGCATTTCTCCCGAGGCGCCGGTTCCGGTGGTGCGCGTGCACGAACGGCGGCTCGCGCTGGGCGGCGCGGCCAACGTCGCGCAGAACGTCGTGGCGATGGGTGCAGCGAGCACGCTGGTGAGCGCGGTTGGCCGTGACGCCAATGGCACGCTCCTGCGCGAGATGCTGAGCGCCGTCGCCGATAACGGCGCGGGTCTGATCGACGTGTCGCGCCCCACGACGACGAAGACGCGCGTGGTGGCGCGCGTACAGCAGGTGGTACGCGTGGACGAGGAGGACGACGCGGACCTTTCGCCCGCGGACGCGCAGCGGCTGATGACCACGGCGCGCGAGGTCATCGCGCGGTCCGATGCGCTGATCCTCGAGGACTACAACAAGGGCGTGCTCGTCCCCGCAATCATTGAGGATTCGATCGCGCGGGCACAGCACCATGGGATTCCCGTGGTTGTGGACCCCAAATTCCGAAATTTCTTCAGCTACCACGGCGCCACGGTGTTCAAGCCGAATCGCCGCGAGCTGGAGGCCGCATTGGGCGCCGCGGTCGTGCTCGAGGATCCGGATGCCCTTCCCGTGACGCTGCAGCGCCTGGGAGTGGCCAATCTCCTCCTCACGCTGGGAGAACAGGGCATGGTGCTGGTATCCGGGGACAGCGGGAGCCATCGCGTACCCACCACGGCGCGCGCGGTGTATGATGTGGTTGGCGCCGGCGACACGGTGACGGCGTATCTGGCGGCCATGCTGGCTGCCGGAGCGACAGCTCGTGAAGCCGCCGAAATCGCGAACGTGGCGGCCGGCGTGGAAGTCGCGAAGCTTGGTGCGGCAACCGTCAGTACCGATGAAGTCATCGACGCCTTTGACGAGTATCGTGAACGCAGCGCCGCGTCGGGGCCGGCGGTGGTGTGACAGGCGGGGGTTCATGAGCAGACCATCACGCAGGATCACGTCGCTGATTGTCGTAACGCTCACGGGACTCGTGTGCCTTCGCGGCACGCTCGCCGCGCAGGCGCAGCCGGCAGGCGGCGGTGGCCTGCCCCGCGTGCAGTCGGGGACACGACGGGGCGCCACGCCAGCACAGCGGCCCAGGCCTGTGCACGGTCGCACGGCGGGAGTCATCGCGATCGTACCGGATTTCTATCCAGTCATCTACGGAGAGGACACGAGCGGCGCACCGGCTGCCGCACGAACCGGGACCAAAGTGATCGAAGTCGCGCCCGGACCGGGCGGCGAGATCATAGAGGTGCAGCGCCTGCCCGGTGACACGCTGCGACTCACGCGTCCTGCCACCGGTTCGACCATCGCCGCCGTGCGATTGTTTCTCGCCGACTCGCTGCAGCACGTGCTGACCGAGCAGACGTTTCAGGAAGCGCCGTACAGTGCGGTGTTCCCCGTATCGCCGCGCACATCGTTCGTGGGCGCGACCGTGACCTATACGAGTGGCGCCACCAGCACCACCATGCTGCCGTACGTGCCCAGCCGGTAGCGCCGGCGCATCGGTCACGCCCGCTTGAACCTCGGTACGGCGCGCTGCTATCGTTCGCGGTGCAGGTGCGCAGGGCCCTTAGCTCAGCCGGTTAGAGCAGCGGACTCATAATCCGACGGTCGCAGGTTCGAGCCCTGCAGGGCCCACTCGGTTGCGGCGGTGAAACAGATCAGGGCGCCGCCGTGGTGCGTGTCGGCCGCGGACGCAATGGCGCAGCGCGGGGAGCAGCCCGCTGGGGAGTGATTCGCGTGGGGACGCCACGATTGGGTGAGACGACGGGAAGCTGCCGCTGGATCCGTGGTGCCGGCACGGGACTCCCGCTCTGGCCGACGATCGCCGTTGGCGTACTCACGTTGGATCCGCCAACGCCGGCCGCGGTACCCAGCTTGCCGAAGCCCGCATCGCCCCAGCAGTAGGCGAGATCGTCGTTGCCAATCGCGCACGAGTAGTTGCCGCCGGTGCTGACACTCCGGAATCCGGTCGCGCCGCCGGCTACGACCTGCGCGGCCCACACCGTGTCAACGCTGGTGAAGCCCAGGCCGAGTTCTCCGTGCTGGTTGCTCCCCCAACAGTACGTGAGTCCCGCCTGAGACCCGACGACCGTACACGAGTGCGAAGTCCCGGTGCTCACCTGCGTCGCACCACTGAAGAACCCTGCCGGCGCTGTACGGACCACGGCCGGCAGCATGGCGGAATCCGGAGTGACTCCATTCCCCACCTGGCCGGATCTGTCTGCTCCCCAGCACCACGGTATTCCATTGAAGCTGATGACACACGTGTGATTGCCGCCCGAGGACAGGGCAACCGTGTATCCGCCCGACGAGAGCGGAACCTGCCTGGCGCCGCTCAGCGGCCGCGCC
>DASUKE010000008.1:0-90102 GCA_036278895.1 Gemmatimonadaceae bacterium | reverse complement strand
CGGGGCGAGCCGCTGTACGGTGAACGCGACGTGGTGGACCTCGACCGACTGTTGGAGCTCGAGCGTCCCTTCTGGCTCGCGGGCGGCACCGGCTCGCCCGAAGGACTCTGCCGGGCACTCGATGTTGGCGCTACGGGCATTCAGGTGGGAACGCTGTTCGCCTGGTGCGAGGAGTCCGGTCTCACCGACACGCTCAAGCGCACGGTGCTCGATCATGCGGCGCGCGGCGAAGTGGATGTCTTCACCGATCCGCGGGCGTCGCCAACGGGATACCCGTTCAAGATCGTGCGCTGGCCGGGAAGCGATGCGGCGCGGGCGTCGCGCACGCGCCGGTGCGATCTCGGCTACCTGCGAACGGCCTACCGCCGCAAGGATGGTCGGATCGGCTTCCGCTGTCCCGCGGAACCCGTCGAGGACTACGTGGCGAAGGGCGGCGCGCTCGAAGATACCGAAGGCCGAGAGTGTCTCTGCAACGCACTCGCCGCCAACATCGGCCACGCGCAAGTGCGCGATGCCGGCGTGGAAGAGCCGCCTCTGCTCACCAGTGGTGATGATCTTGCCGCCATCCGTGCCTTCCTGGGCACTCGTACGAGCTACACCGCGCGCGACGTGATCGAGTATCTCGTCGGCGGCACCGCGGCCGCTGCCCGACGCCAAACCGTGAAGGAGGACGCATGACCGTACATGACCCGCTCGCGATCGCCGCGGGCGCGGTCGCGATGCGTCCGGGGCGGCCGGCCACGGCCATCGTCCATGATTCCGCGGACGCGCGTGTGGTGGTGTTCCGTCTGGCCCCCGGCGAGGAAGTGGCGCCGCACACGAGCCCTTCCACGGTGATGCTCCTGGCCATTCACGGCGATGGCCTCTTCGTCGGTCCGGATGGCGATCGCAAGGTGCACACCGGTACACTCGTCACGTTCGAGCCCAACGAGCTACATGGGATGCGCGCGACGGACGGCCCGTTCACGGTGCTCGCCACCATCACTCCGCGACCCGGGCCGCGTTGACGAGCCGCGAACGCGTGTGGGCGGCTCGGCGGACTACACGGCACAGCTCAGCGTGCTCAGCTCGGCTGTCCATTCCGCGTCGTCGGCGGCTTTCCTCGCTCTGAAGGTGATGCCGAGCGTACCGAACTGCGCGGCACTCGACGCCTGTGGTGCGCCAGTGAATACATCGACCCGCTGAGTGATCTCGAACCCGACGAAGCCCGCCGCGACGACCGTCGCGTGCAGCTCTGCCTCCAGCAGAGCGCCGGCGATTCAGCCCTTCCACAAGTCGATGTTGCGCTTCGCGCTGTCTGCCACGGGCTTTTGCACCAGGATGTCGCCGATCTGGAGCCGGCCCGCGGGCTTGAGGACACGTGCCATCTCACGCAAGCCCGCGAGCTTGTCCGGGAAGAGATTCAGCACACCATTCGAGGTCACGACATCGGCCCACGCGTCATCAACCGGAAGGGCCTCGGCGAGGCCGCTTCGAAACTCGACGTTGTCCGCCCCCATCTCGGCCGCGCTCGCGCGAGCCTTCTCGAGCATCGCCGGGGTCATGTCGACGCCGATGACACGCCCCGCCGGCCCGACCATACGCGACGCGATGAGGCTGTCGACCCCTGCACCGCACCCGACATCCACGACGTACTCACCGGCGCGCGGCAGGCCAACGCTGAACGGATTTCCGGTGCCGGCGAGCGATGCAATGGTCGCCTCCGGAATTCCCTCGAGCCAGTCGTCCGCGTAGTTGAGGATGCGAGCAAGCGGCCGACCCGTGTTGAAGTGGAAGCTCTGCTCCGGATGCGTCGCCACGTCATGGTATTCCTCACGAATGGCGTCACGGAGAGCATCGCGGTCAAGGCCGTCGATCGGTCGTGCGATGCCGGGGATCTGTTTGGCGAGCGCGTCCATGATGATACTCCGTTGGTCGATGGGTCCGGAGGTACGCCGCTTGACCACGAGCCGGTGACTACTATTCTATAGAATAAGCGAATAATGGCGGGAGCGCCAGACATGACCCACCGCGAATTCAAGGATCCCCTCTACATCCAGTTCGCCCGAATCGGGCACGCCGTCGCGAGCCCGGTACGCATCGAGCTGCTCGACCTGCTCGCGCAGGGAGAGAAGACGGTCGAAGCACTTGCCGCGCAGTCGAACACCGGAATCAAGAATGCGAGCGCCCACCTGCGCGTGCTGCGTCAGGCCCGGCTGGTCGAGACGCGCAGGGCGGGGACCTATGTGTACTATCGTCTCGCCGACGACGACGTATCGCGATTCGTCCGGGAGCTGCAGCGGCTGGGTCGCCAGCGGCTCACGGAGCTCGAGCAGGTCGCTCGCCAGTATCTGGATGACCGCGACGAGTTGCAGCCTGTTGCGCTCGCCGAGCTCCGGAAACTCGTGCGCGAAGGCAACGTGACCGTGATAGATGTCCGTCCCCTGGATGAGTATGCGGCGGGCCATATCCCTGGCTCCCTCTCGATCCCGCTCGGGGAACTCAGGAAACGGCTCGGCGACATCCCAAAACACCGCGATGTCATTGCCTACTGCCGCGGGCCGTACTGTGTTCTCGCACTCGAGGCGGTGACGCTCTTGCGGAAGCGCGGTATCAGAGCCCGCCGCTTCGAAGGCGGGTGGCCGGCGTGGCGCCTTGCCAGGCATCCCGCGGCAACGGGTGCGTGATGATCACGGCTGGGGCGTGGTCAGCGCCTCCCCCTGCCGGCGTGCGGCCGCGATCAGCGAGTCGCCGCGCGCGGCGGCGTCCGCCACGAGCTTCTGCGCCTGCTGGTCCGCCTGCTGTCGCAGCTTGTCGGCGCCAGCCTGGGCGACGATTTTCAGGGCGGGATTGTTGGCCTGCGCAACCATGGCTGTCGCCTTCGCATCGGCCTCCCGCTTCACGCGCGCGGCCAGCGAGTCCGCCTGCTGCCGAAGCACGGCGGCCTGCTTCTGCGCCTGCGCGACGAGTGAATCGGCTCGGGCGCGAGCGACCCGTTGCGCTGCCTGCGTCGCCGAATCGACGCGCTGTTTCACGTTCGTCACGGTGCTCTCGACCTTCGTCTGCACCGCCTGCTGCACCGCCTCCTTGACCGATCCGGCGGTTCCCGCGAACGAAGGACGGATCACCGGATCGGTCACGGTTCCCGTCACCCTCGCGCCAACGGACACGACCGCCGCGCTGCCCAGGTTGATCCCGGCGCGCCCGGCGCTCGTGGCGAGCGAGCTGATGGCCTGATTCGCGCCGGAGCCGAGCAGCTTCGTGGGCACCGCGAGCGCGAGATTGTAATCCAGCGTCTTGTCGATGCCGTTGGACCCGGACACGGTCATCGCCAGGTCGCCAATGTGCGCGTCGAAGGGCTGGACGTTGAGGCGGCCGTTCTCGATGCGGAACTTGTCGGCGAGCGGCTGCAGCGTGGGATTCCGAAGCTGATCCATCTTGAGCACGTCGGCCAGCTTCACCAGCACCGGGAATCCCTGAATGGCAATACTGCCGGTCCGGAACGAGCCTTGCCCCGTGAGCGCGGAGAAGACCGGCGTCATGTCCTCGGCAAGCGGCCCGGTGAGGTTGAGCTGGGCGTTGAGAACCCCGTGGGTGTACCGCGCGACGGGCGCGAGTTGCTGCACGGTGACCAGTTTGCTGAACGTCGTCGGGATGTCCACCGAATCCACGGTGAGCGCGAGATTGAACGTGGGGCGGGTCGGCGTGGTGGTCTCGTAGAAACCGCTTGTGGTCACCTCGCCACCCAGCATGTCCATGCGGAAGCCGTCGAATGTCACTCGCTGATCCTTAACGCGGACGGCACCCCGCGCATTGGCAATGTCGAGCTGCCCGTAGAGGAGCTGCTTCACCGTCGCGTGCAGTGTGAAGTCCACCCTGGGTGGCACCGCGATCACCTTTGACTTGTCCCTGGAGCGCCACTCGTTGAGATCGAAGCGATTGCTCGCGACGGTGGCATCACCACGCAGCTCGTCGTCGTGCAGCACGAAGCCCAGGACGTTGTCGAGCGTACCGGTGGCGCTGATGTCGCTGTTGCCAATCCGCGCCGCAAATGACGAGAGCTCCGCATGGCGCGGCGTGAAGGCCAGCCGTGCGGAGTCGATCGCCATGGGATACGGCACTGCCGCGCTGTTGAGCGCGAGCCGGGACACGCCGAACGTTCCTTTCGCGGCAATCCGGTCATACTTCCCGGCATCCACCCACGATTTCCGTGTGTGCACGGCCAGGTCCGCCGTGATCAGGCCAGTGAGCTGCTTCACGTCCGGCAGCTTCACGGTGCGGTGCACATCGGCGAGATCCACCGAGCCCTTGAGCGTGATGTCGATGTCGGGATCGCTCACCGGAGTGCGCAGCACGAGCCGCGCATCGAGCGGACGTTGGCCGAGCGCGACATGAAAGCGGTTGAGCGCAACGACAGTACTGTCGATGCTGCCGCCCGGATTACTGACCGCCAGATCCAGCGCGATATCGCGCGCGGGGAGCGGCAGGTCCGGATAGCGGAAGGCGCCATTCTCCACGGTCGCCTTGAGGGCGAACGCCGGGACGACGTGCGGCCCGTAGGTGCCGTGCACGCGCCCCGCTACCGACATCCTCCCGGATGTCTGCAGACTCTTGAAGTCTCGCGCGTAAATCGCCGGCACGAGCGAAAGGATGCTCGCGAAGGCTGTGCCGGGTGACGAAAAGGTGAGGTCCAGTGCTGTCGTGCTGTCGGCGAGGCCCACCGAGCCGGCAAACGCCAGGACGAGATCATTGAGGTGCAGCGTGTCCTGCGCGAACGTGAAGCGGCGGTGCCGCATGTCCGCACCGACGTTCGCACGCAGCGCCAGCGCGACGGCACTCAGGTAGGGAATCCCGGCGAAGCGGTACGAGACGCTGTCGGCGCCGACACGCGTGGCGAGGTTGAAACTGTCCTGCGCGAAGTCTCCGTTGAGCGCGAGCTCGAGCCCGGACACCGCGGCGGTGGAGTTCGCGTGGCGATCGTCGTAGTGGATGCTTCCGTCGTGGATGGCGAACTGTCGCAGCGAGACGGCGAGCGCCTTGCTCGTGTCGGTCGTGGCGCCTCGCGGCTGCTTGCGCATGATGTTCCAGTTCGCATTCCCGTCCGCGAGCACCAGCAGCCGGGCCGCGGGCCGTTGCATGTTCACCTCACGCACGACGATGGCATCGCCATGGCGCAGATTGCGGATCACGCTGCCCACATCGAACACGACGCGGAGCTGCTGCATTGCGAGCAGCGTGTCGCCCGCGAACGGCTTCACCCCCCTGATCGTGAGATCGTTCAGCCGAAACGTGACGTTGGGAAAGTCACGGAGCAGACTCAGGCCGACGCCACTCCAGCTCACCTGCGCATTCACCGACTTCGCGAGCTCTGTCTTGACCCGTGCCGCGATGCGGTCGCGGAACAGAAACGGGAGCACGAGCAGCAGAATGACAATGGTGCCGAGGACCGCGGCGATGCCGACAGCGAGCTTGCGGCGAGTGCGCATGAAGCCTTCCGGATGACGGACCACAGTGACGTGCACGAAGCACAGGAGTACGGCACACCGCCTCTGCTCGATGCGGCCTCGCGGGAAATCTAAGGCTTCGCTCGCCTGGTGAGCACCGGCCGGATCGTCTCGAGTGCCGGGGTGAAGAGCGTGAACTGGTCCGGATCGGCGAACACCGCGGCAAAGTCCGCGGGCCGGAACGCGCGTACCAGGCGCTGGGCCCACGTCGTGCGCAGGAGCCGGGTGTAATAGTCGACGTCGTAGTCGCGCGAGTCCGCCGCGGCGGCCGCGTCGTCGTCACCCGCTGTGGCAGCGCCGCCGAAAAGTCCCGCTTCACCGTTCTGCCTGCGGTACACGCGCACCCGGTCGCCCACGCGCCACGTGGACTGTCCCGCAGTGAGCAACGCCTCGTACGGCAGTTCGCGACGTGTGCTCCGCGACGCGAGATACGCATCTGGCGTCTTCATCAGCCGCACACGCAGGGACACGTCGGCGGTTGGCAGCGATCGGCTGCGCAGAGCAGACATGGTAGCCAGATAGCTCTCCCGCACGCCCGCGATGTCGCCCGCGAGCAGGCGCTCGACGGCGCGCCGCAGGAACGCCTCGCCGAACGGCTCGGAGCGGCTCGAGCGGAACGCCACACCCCTGAGCAGCAGCGATCCGTCGTGATGCAGGAGCGCGTAGTTCTTCGGCTCGTGCGACAGCATGGCGGCATAGCGGCCTTCGAACTCCAGTTGCACCAGCGGCGGCAGCAGCGTCGCGACGTCCGCGACGACACGGCGTTCGTCCGTCTCACTCCACGAGGGCGGCACCGCGAAGTACACGCCGTCGGTGTCCGCCTCAATGAGCGTCACACCGCGTGCGGCGAGCTCGCGGCACATGAGCGTCAGCACCTCGCGCCCGCGTCGTGTCACTTCGTTGGCCGCATGAACGTCCGAAAATCGCGTCAGGCCGCCCGCAGCCAGATAGCCGTAGGCGGAATTCACGATGATCTTGAGCGCCGCCGACATGGCCACGTGCGTGTACCGCTCGCTCGATCCCGGTGCGGCTGCGCGGGCACTCGCCTTGGCAGCGAGCCGGCGTTCGACGAGGCTGTCCACGAGCGCGAGCAACACACCAAGCCGGTCGCGCGCTGGACCAATGCGATAGGCGCGCATCAGTGATGGGTACAGACTTGCCACGTCCGCCTTCACCACGCGATGTGCGACGCCTGACGCGAAGAGATGGAGCGCCGCGCCGCTGTGCGATGTACCGTCGCCCGCCTGGTGCGCGGGGAGCGCCATGCCCGCACGCAGATACGCGCGCAGGAGCAGGGGATCGATGACGCCGGTGGCGGCACCGGCATCGGCGAGCCGTTCATAGCGGCGCGGCACCATCTGGGCGAGTGCGAATGCCGCGCCGCCGAGCGTGCGGGAGAGTGCGGCCGCTTCCTCGACGTCGTCGGTCGCGTAGCGCCGGACCCGGTCCGGATCGGTGCGATACGTCGCGTAGACGAGATGGCCTGGAATGTACTCGCGGTCGGGCGCGGCGAGCCCCAGATGCCGCGCAACCACCTTGAGGCCATGTCCCGGAAACTCGCGCGTCGAGAAGTCGTGGCGCCGTACGGCGTCCAGCGTGTCGATCAGCTCGCGCCCCGGAGCCACGAAGCGCAGCCGCCGACGGTCGTCCGGGTGGCCGCCGACCGCGCGAGCCGGCACACCGCGTCTGGCCGCGCGCTGCCTCAGCGCGGCGTCGGCAAGGCGTCCGAGCGTCAGGTGCGCGCCGAGTCGGCGCGCGCGCTGATCGAGAAAGGGCAGATCGAAGCCGTGCAGATTGTGATTCTCGATCACGTCGGGATCCGCCGCGCGGACGCGCTGCACGAGCTGGTGGATCAGCTCCGCCTCCGCGCGATCGTCCGCACCGTGCGCCTCGAGAACTTCGCTGTCGCCCGTGGGATAGCGAATCGAGATGAGAAAAATGCGGTCGCGGCGCGGATCGAGACCCGTCGTTTCCAGGTCGAATTGCAGGCGATGCACCTGATCGAAGGCGAGGCCCCGGAAATACGTGCGACCGGTCGCGACGAGGTACTGTTCCTCGGGCGGCAGCACGAGCACACTGTCGCGCTCCAGTTCGGCGACGTGCGCGATGCGCCGTCCCAGCCGTTCCGATGCCCCGCGGAGAACTGCTGCGACCAGCGCGCGACCATCCTCAGCGCTGACGAGATGTCGCAACTGGCCTGGTCCGTCGAGCTCGCGATGGCGCACGCCGGCAACAGCACCGGTCTCGCTGGCGCGCTGCGCGCCGACGTACTTGAGATCCGCGTCATGCTCGAGGAGCAGCCATGGGCGAAAGCGCTCGTCCTCGCGCACGAGCGCGCCGCTCTCCGCGATGCGCCGCCACACCAGCGCTCGGCCATCCAGGGTGGCGTGGACGGAAACGATCCCCGGCGTCGGATCCCAGCCCGACAGCCACTCCTCCTCGGGAGGGGTCACGTGCAGGC
Organism: Gemmatimonadaceae bacterium; assembly: GCA_036278895.1. Classification (GTDB taxonomy): domain Bacteria; phylum Gemmatimonadota; class Gemmatimonadetes; order Gemmatimonadales; family Gemmatimonadaceae; genus JADGGM01. The sequence goes on along the minus strand of DASUKE010000008.1, from coordinate 82,158 downwards.
GCAGCCGCGGCGGCGCGCGGGCGGCGTGGCCGGCACGTTCCACGCACCCCGCACCTGGTTTCTGATCAGCGCCCGGAGCTCCGCCCCGGGCAACGCAGCGCGGTTCACAGTGCCAAGCTACCAGACGATCGTCCAGCGCGCTTGCCGGCCTGTCGGGAGGGACTCGCATCGGGTCCATCGTTCGTCCGGCGGCGCACGAACGCTGTCGGCCGTTACCGCACAGGGCGTCGTATCCCGCCGGACAGACACGAGTGGCGGAGGCCGCCAGATTGTCTCCTGCACGCTGGCTCGCATCGCGAGCAACAGGCCCTTCGCCGAGGGCGCGGCAAGCGGTCCGCTGAAGCGACAAGACGCTCCCGGGAGAGTATTCCGATGCTGAAAGTACGCGAGATCATGACGCCCAACGTCTATACCGTTGCACCGGAGACGACGCTGCGGAATGCTGTGTCGCTGTTTATCGAGCGGCACGTGGGTGGTGCGCCGGTCGTCGCCGGTGGGCGGGTCGTGGGCGCCGTGTCGATGACGGACATTCTCGATCTCGAAGCGGATGCCGTGGCGCAGCCGCGCGAGTGTGACACGCAAATGGAGCAGGAGCACGCGGCGGACGATGAACTCTCGAGCTGGTCAGGAGAAGATGATCCGCCGGCCAGCTACTTCGCGAAGCTCTGGAGAGACTTCACCGGCGAGGTCGCGGAGCATCAGGTCGAGGCGCCACCGCCAGAGCCGGATCTGCTCGGCGAACATACGGTCTCGGACGCCATGAGCCGGCGTGTCTGCCGGATATCGCCAGACGCCGACGTGTCCGAGGCGGCGGACTCCATGAAACGCGCCGGGATTCATCGCATGTTCGTCATGGAAGGAGAACGACTGGTGGGAATCGTGACCACCATGGACATTGCCCGCGCCGTGGCCGAGCACAAACTGTATGTGCGGCGCTTCGTTTTCGAGCGCCGCCGCGCCCGGCCATCGGCCTTACAGGCGGACCGGTCAGACGACGCCCGGCACGGTGACTGAGGCTCCCTGCCGGGCCAGTTCGCGCTGCGCCACACTGGCACCCGAGGGGGCGAGCAGTACCGAGCAGTGCGCGACACGGAGCAACTGTGTGGCCACGCTGCCCACGAGCAGCCGCTCGACAACGTGGTAGCTGTGGTTGCCCGCGGCAATCAGGTCCGCGCCAACGCGCGTGGCGTAGGCCACGATCTCCTCTGCCGGATTTCCCTCGAGCTCCACCGGCACGACACGGTCCGAACCATCCGCGCCCATCTGACGCATGGTTCGCGCGAGCAGCTTCCGCGCAAAATGAGCATAGCGCGCCCGCCAGTCACCGAGCGCATCCGGCGGCAGCTCGACATCCGGACATGCGTGGACGAGGGACAGCGTCCCGCTGTCGTCGAGCAGTTCGAATGCGGTGCGCGCTGCATTCACACTGGACGGGCTGAAGTCTGTTGCGGCCACGACAGTGTGAGGGAGCCCGGTGCTGCCCGGTGCAACAGCGAGCACGGGCACGGTGCTCCAGCGCGCGATCTCCAGGGCGATCCCTCCGCTCGACAGACCCTCCGCCGATCCGTTCGCGCCGCTGCCGACCACGATCAGATCGACCATCTGCTGCTCTGCTTCGGCGGCGATGGCCAGTGCAGCGCGCCCGTCGCGCCGCAGGGCGGTCTCCAGCACGGTCGCCTCCTCCCGCGCGGCGATCGCGCGCGCAACGCGAAGCGCACTGTCGGAGTCAGGCTGGCTCTGGGTGGCAACGAGAATGCGATGCATGAGTATCCTCCACGATCAGATTCGGATGCGTGCGTTGCGTCATGGCGACAAGCTACGCCGCGCCGATCACGCGGTCTGTCGGCGGACTCTCGCGCGCTCTGTCAGCCGGAGGCAGACGCGGTGTCCGGCATCCCCCCACAGGCGGCCGCGTATCGAAAGCGTCAGCGGCTGGCCCGGAGCGCGTTCACGATGACCGCGAGATCGATCGCTTCCTGCGCAATCGCGCCGGCCACGGGTGGAAGAGCTCCCGCTGCCGCCGCGAGCATGCCAATGGCGCTCAGGCCGAGCCCGACGAGAATGCATTCGCGGGCAATCCGGTACGTGCGCCGGCCAATGCGAATGGCATCTGCCACGCGCGACAGGTCGTCGGCGAGCAGGACGACCCCAGCGGATTCTGCCGCAATACCGCCGCCATGGGCCGCGAGCGCCACGCCGACCTGGGCCGTGCTCAATGCCGGCGCGTCGTTCGTGCCGTCTCCGACCATCATGACGGTTTCGCCGGATGTCACCAGATCACGCACGATGGCGACCTTCTCCTCCGGAAGGAGGTCGCCGTGCACGTCAGTGATCCCTGCCATATCCCCCACGGCGCGCACGTTCTGCGCGTGATCGCCGGAGACGATGAGAATGCGGCGTACGCCGAGGTGGGTAAGCTGTGCGATGGTCCGGCCGAGCTCTTCGCGCGTCTGATCCGCGAATTCGATCATCCCCGCCATGGCCCCATCAATCGTGACGAATGCCCGCAGGGCGGCACCGTCGCCGGCGATACGACTCGCGGCGCCATCGGGGTCACGCACCTGTTCGAGGCTGTAGGATCGCGCACCAACCGTCACCAGGTGCCCGTCGACTTCACCGGCAACGCCGCGCCCCGGATCATCGCGTGCCCAGGTCGGATCGGGCACATCGAGCGAGGCCGCGTGCGCCGCCTCCACCACAGTCCGGGCAAGCTGATGGCTGGAGCCCTGTTCGACACCGGCCGCCAGTCGAAGCACCGTATTGGCGCTGATCGTGTTCAAGGTGACGATGCGGCGAACCGCCGGCCGGCCAATGGTGAGCGTTCCCGTCTTGTCGAACACGGCCGCGGTCACCTTGCCAAGCTGCTCGAGCGCGGTGCCGTTACGCACGACGATCTGCCGCCGTGCGGCGCGATTGATCCCGCCCAGAATGGCCACAGGCGTGGCCAGAATGAGCGGGCACGGCGTGGCGATCACCAGCACGGCGAGCACGCGCACGGCGTCGCCCGAGATCAGCCATGCAGCCGCGCACGCCGCCAGCGTAACGGGTGTAAACCAGACGGCGTACCGATCGGCCAGGCGCTGAAGCGGAGACTTGCTTGCCTGCGCGGAGCGCACCAGCTCGACGATGCGCGCATACTGGCTCTCGCTGGCAAGAGCGACGGCACGGATGGTGAGCAGCGACTCGCCGTTCATCGTTCCGCTCAGGAGCCGCGTGCCCGGTGCGGTGGCAACCGGCAGGGGTTCCCCCGTGATACGCGAGACGTCCACGTGCGACCGCCCCTCCAGTACAGTGGCATCGCAGGGGATCATCTCGCCCGGGCGCACCAGCAGCTCATCACCAACCGCAATGTCTGCGACGGGAATGTCCTCGGTGCTGCCTTGCCGAACGCGGTGCGCCGTGCGCGGAGCCGCGGCCTCCAGCTCGCGCACCGCGAACGAGGCCCGGCCTTCGGCGTAGCGCTCGAGCGCCTCGCCGCCGCTCTGCATGATCACCACAATGAGCCCCGGCAGCGGCATGAGCAGCAGAAGCGAGCCGGCGATCGCCAGCGTTGCCACGAGGTCGGCGGCGAGATGCCCGCAGAGCGCGTCCCGCACCGTGCGCCATACCAACGGTGCGGCAGCGACGATGAGGCCGTATTCCCATACCCACACGGCGTGCGCTGCCGCGCTCGGCAGGCGCAGCAGCAGCGCGCCGGCACTCAGCACGAGCAGTGCGAGGGCGCCCGGAAAGAGTGGTTGCAACCACTGGCGCGGTGCTTCCGCGAGGGGTGCCGTCTCGGCTCCCACGGTGCGAGAGGATGTCATAGGCGAGGGCGTGGCCGCCTGCTACGCTTCCACCACCAGAGTGCCAATGGCGCCCTTCTCTCCGTGGCCGAACGCGTGATTCACGAACACGAATTCGCCCGCAATATCGCAGGTGAGCTCGAAGCCCATGCCGCCTCCGGCCGGCACGCTCCACGTCTGCACGCCGCGCACACGCTGCATCGGCGGTTCGCCGATGTACACGGTGTCGAACTGCTCCCCCACTATGTGAAAGGCGCAGTCCATCGTCGGCCCCGGATTCACGACCCAGAAGCGCACGCGATCCCCGCGCTTCACGCGGATCGGTTCACGGCTGTATTGATCGGGTCGTCCGTTGAAGGTCACGATGTCGGGGTTGCCGCCGAGCATCTTCTGGTAGTCGGATGGGCGCATGCCGGCGGTCTCCTGACCCAGGTAGTATCCGTTCTGCAGCAGCACGAACTCCCGCGCCGGTGGCAGCGGCGTGCGCGGCGAGACGACGATGGCGCCGAACATGCCTGCGCCAATGTGCATGAGCACCGGTGCCGTGCCGCAATGATAACAGAACGCCCCGGCACGGCGCGGCGTGAACTGGTACGACACCGACTGTCCCTTCATGGCGGAGCGGAACGCGGTACGCGGATCGATCTGTGCCGCATGGAAATCCATGGAGTGCGGGATCTCCGCTTCGTTCGTCAGCGTGAAGTGCACCGTGTCACCGACGCGACAGTGCAGGAGAGGCCCGGGAATATTTCCCTCGAAGGTCCAGCCCGCCACCACCGTGTCCGGCGAGATGCGCACGGGTACTTCGCGTGCATGAAAGTGCAGCTTCAGCGATCGCTCCCTGGGAAGCGGCGGAAGCCGTGGATCGAAGCGGGCATACACGGTTGATGCTGCCGCGGAGGGTGGCTGCGTCCCGGAGAGACCATGCGGCGCGCCTCGCTTGAGCGACGTATCGAGCTTGCTGTCGGGATTGTGGAAGCGCAGCGAGTCGCGCCGCGTGCCGGTTGTCTCGGAGCCGGGTTCGTGCGCTGTGGTGTCGGACGTCGTGCCGCGCCCGGTTTCGCGTGAGGAGCACGATTCCAGTGCCGCTCCGAGCCCTGGAATGGCAAGCGTGAGCGCGGTTGCGCGACGGAGAAATGTGCGGCGCGTGCTCGACTCCGGTGGGGCATCCGCCTCACCATCCACGTCGAGGCGCTGAGTATCAGCAGAGCTCTCGTCGTCGACATATGACTTGGTCCACGATGAGTCGTTCATGACGACAACCTCCTTGCGAATGGGAATTCTGCTACGCGGAACAGGATTCAAGGTATGTCCGTTCGCTGGCGCCGTGCTTCAAGGCGCTCGCGCGCATGCGAGTGGATCAGCACGCACGATCGCCGGAACACGTTGCCCTGTTCGGCACTTGCCGCTATCATGACCGCATCGGGCGATGCGGCTCGACAGCGCAGGTGCCCACGGGCGGCACGTCCAGGCGATTCTGTCATTGCCTTACGGATGTTCAGGAGCACCCCCATGGCACTTGGGCCCGTCCGCCTCACCGTCTCCGGATGAAAGCCGCTGTTCCCGACCAGCCCCGTCCATCCGAGCGTCACCAGCACGTCCCCCGATTCGTGCACTGGTCCGGGCTGCAGCAGTTGGCTGCGACGCTTGGATCCAGCATCGTCATCGTGGTGTTTGCGAGCGTGGTTTACGTCGGGCTTTCGCGCCAGGCAGCAGACCAGCAACTGGTAGCCGCCACGCACCGCGCCATTGGCGCGATCGAGCGGGTGCTCGCGCAACTGACTCAGGCGGAGACGGGCCAACGGGGCTTTCTGCTCACCTCGCGTGAGCGCTATCTGGAGCCATACCGTAACGCTCAACGCCTGGCCCGGCTGGAGCTGGATACGTTGCGCCAGCTCACGGGAGGCGATCCCGTTCAGGCTGCGCGCACCAATACGCTGGCTGCGCTCGCCCACGCCAAGTTCACGGAGATCGACTCGACGATTGCGCTGGCGCGCGCCGGACGCCGGGCCGGTGCGCTCGCCCTGCTCGAGAGCGACATCGGCGCACGCATCATGGACCAGGCTCGCTCCGTTGCCGGGGACATGGAACAGACGGAGACCGCGCTGCTTGCGGCCCGAGCGACGAGCGAGGCACGCCTGGCATCGCTCGTGCAAACGGTGCTCGGTGCCGGCACGCTGCTCACCATTGCCGTCGCGCTGCTCATCAATACGCTGTTCACCCGCCACGCTGCTGCGCAGGAGCGGTCGGCGGCGGAACTGACTGCGCAGTCCGAGGAGCTCTGGAAAGCGAACGATGCACTGCAGCAGACGGCGACCGCGCTGCGGATCAGTGAGGAGCAGTTGCGGCTCGTCCTGTCGGCGAGCCGGCTCGGTCCATGGGAGTGGGACATTCCCTCCGGTCGGGTCACCTGGTCGCCTCCGGTCGAGGCGATGCACGGCATCGAGCGCGGCACGTTCCCCGGGACGTTCGAGGCGTTCTGGAATGACATCTACCCCGCGGACCGGGATCGTGTGCTCGTCACCATTCGGTCCGCCCTGGAACAGCGCAACCCGTACTATCTGCGCTATCGCATCACGCGGCGGGATGGTGAACTGCGCTGGCTGGAGGCGTATGGTGCACTGATCCTGAACGCCGCCGGTACACCCGAACGGCTCGTCGGCGTCTGCGCTGACATCACGGAGCGACAGCGCGGAGAGGATGACCTGCGCTTCATCGCGCGGGCGAGCGAGGTGCTGGCTTCCTCGCTTGACTATCCGGCGTCGCTCAGCGCGGTTGCGCGTCTCGCGGTGCCCACGCTCGCGGACTGGTGCATCGTGGACCTCCTGGCCGGCGACGGAACGCTCGATCGACTCGTCATCGCGCACGAGGATCCGGACAAGGTCGCGCTGGCCACGACGCTGGACGCACGCTATCCGGACGACCCCAACGCTCCCACGGGTCGCTACCACGTGCTCCGGACGGGCGAGCCCGAGTTCATGTTCGAGATTTCCGACAAGCTGCTGGTGGCGACGGCACGGGACGCCGAACACCTGCGCATCCTGCGCTCGCTCCGCATGCGGTCGTACATGGTGGTCCCGCTCGCCATTCACGGTGACATCCTTGGCGTGATGACGTTCATCTCCGCCGAGTCCGGCCGGCGCTATGAGCAACCGGATGTCGCGCTCGCGGAGGACCTGGCCCGTCGCGCCGCGATGGCCATCGACAACGCGCGGCTCATTGCGCAGATCACGGACTCACGCGAGGCCGCGGAGGCCGCGAATGAAGCCAAGTCCCAATTCCTCGCCATGATGAGTCATGAGTTGCGCACGCCGTTGAACGCCATTGGAGGCTACACCGATCTGCTCACCATGGAGCTTCGCGGTCCGCTCACGGAGGCGCAGCGGGTGGATCTCGGGCGGATCAAGAAGAGTGGCCAGCATCTGCTCGCGATCATCAACGACATTCTGAATCTGGCGCGCATCGAAGCGGGCCGTCTCGACCTGCACGTGACGACCGTTCCGCTGGCCGCGGCGCTGGATGACGTCGAAGCGCTCATCGCGCCACAGATGCAATCCAAGGGGCTGACGTTCACCTCTGCGCACCCCGATCCGGAACTCGCGGCGCGAGCCGATGCCGAGAAACTGCAGCAGATTCTGCTCAACCTGCTCTCCAACTCCGTGAAGTTCACGCCGTCCGGCGGCGAGGTCACGGTGCAGTGCGACCTGCTGCCGTCCGGCGTAGCCTCGCGTGCCGACGCGGGAGAGGAAAGCCAGATCGTGATTCAGGTGCGTGACACGGGGCGAGGTATTTCCGCCGACAAGCTGGCGAGCATTTTCGAGCCGTTCGTTCAGATCGACCGCCGCGGCACGACCGCGAGCCAGCAGGGAGTTGGTCTGGGACTCGCCATCAGCCGCGACCTGGCCCGCGCGATGGACGGCGATCTGTCGGTCGAGAGCACGTTCGGAGCGGGGTCGACGTTCACGCTGACCCTACCGGCCGTCACCGGCGAAGCGCCAGCGGCAGACCGGACGCGGGAAGCGGTGGTTGGACTGTCACGGGCCTGACCTCGGCCACCCCGCCCGGCCACCCAACCGCCCTACGCCCCACTACCCAACCCTTGGGAATCCTCCACGCCCCACCGCCCTTTCCCTGGCAATCGGGAATGGGGAATCGTGGGAATGGGAAATGATGAAACGGGGGACGCGGCGGTGAAAAAAACGCGGTGGGGTGCGGTGGGGGGGAGGTCTTCCTCCCCGATTCCCCATTCCCGATTGCCGATTCCCAAGGGGAGGGTGCTGGGGCGGGGATCATTCCCACGGGCGGGGCGGTGGGGCGTGGATGATTACCGATTTCCACCGGCGGGGTCGTGTGGGGCGGCCGGCTCCGCCAGTGCAGGATGCTGCCAGTTGAACGCCGGCTGCCGCGTCGGACCAGGGTAGGGGTCGCGCGGACCCTTGATCGCTCGCCAGAGCACGCGATTGAACAGGTCCTCGTTGGCGCGGTCCTCGGCGCTCAGATCGAGTCCTCGTGATTCGCGCGCGCCGATGCCGCTCGTCGGATTGCGCTCATTGAGCGCCACGGCAGGCGTGAGCGGATCATACGGGGCGAGATTGGGCGTGCCCGCAAAAATGTCACGCAGCGGCCGGCCATAGAAGTCGAATTGCGACAACGACCCGAGGTGCAGGATCTCCGCCATCGTCGCGATCACATCGGTCGTGTTCACGAAACGGTGGATCACCCCGCCATGATTGTACGGCGAGATGACGAGCAGCAGCGAGCGGTGCGAATCCACGTGGTCAGGTCCGTTCTGTGCATCATCTTCGAGCACGAATACCACGGTGCTCTTCCAGAATCGTGAACGCGAAAGTGCACCGATCATGCGGCCGAGCGCCAGATCATTGTCTGCGAAGTAGGCGCGCGGCGTGGGGGCACCCGCGCGCAAGCCGGCAGTGTGATCGTTCGGCAGACGGATGACCTCGAGCGCCGGCATTCGGCCCGTCTCCACATCCGTGTTGAACTCGCTCAACCAGACATCCATGCGTGACTGATCAGTAATGTTGAGATCGAAACCGGCATAGTGCGGATTCGTGTGATCGCGCAGGAAGGGTTTGTCGCCCACATAGCGCTGGCCGTGGTCCCCACTACCGGCCGTGTCCCGCACCACGAATTCGCCATAGTTGCGAAACGTGATGTTGGCGCGCGCGGCGAGATCCCAGAGGTAGCCGTTGGCCGGTTCGGCCACATCATCGTCCGGCAGGTCCGCTGCACTCTCCCTTCCGCGGTTCGTGCCTTCGTAGTCGTACGTGCGGCCGCGTCCCGAGTACTCGCTCGGCACGGTCTTCTCCAGGTAATCCGTAGCGTATGCGGCCGTGGACCAGTTGTGTCCGTCCGCGCTCACTTCCGCATCCACGAAGAAGCGATCGAAAATGCCGAAGCGCTCGGCGAGCGCATGATGGTTGGGTCCGACGGCGCGCGGAAAGAAGAGCAGGGCGGTGTCGCCATCGGCCTGCGTCAGATCGCCGAGCACCTGGTCGTACGTCCGATTCTCCTTGATGACGTAGATCACGTGCTGGAACGGCGGGTAGTGCTCGCCCGTGCTGTCTCGGGCGCCCCAGCCATTGGCGGACGAGACGCGCGCGGACAGCGGCGCAAGCTGTTCGCGCGACGCACGGGCCAGCGCGACGGTCATGAGTGTGCCGCTGGTCTGTCCCAGCGTATAGCTGCGCGGATGCACGTTGCCGGAGTGCACTGGCGATGGGCCGTCCGGATTCGGTGCCGTTCCGCGTCCCTTGCCGCTCAGGACGAGGAGCGTGTCATGCCGCACCAGTACGGCAGTGGGATACCAATCCGTGGGCAGGCGACCGGCGAGCGTATCCTGCGCGACGTCGCCCGCGATGCCCGAGGTACGCGCGCTCAGATCGAAGACCGCCACCGCGTTGTTGTCCGCTTCGGCAACGAAGAGACGCCGGCCGTCTGGCGCGAGGGCCAGTGCGTTCGGCGTACTTCCTTCGCCGGGGCCGGCGGGCGGCGCATCGCGCAGTTCCGCGATGACTCGGCGCGCCTGCGTATCCAGTATATCGACGCGGTCCGTGCTCCCGGATGCGACGAACAACCGCGAGCCGTCCGCATTGAGAAGCAGCGCCGACGGATGTCGCGCCACCGGGAGTCTGCCGGCATCGCGCAGCCTCCCGCCCGCCTCTGGGGTGAAGATCGAGACCGTGTGTCCGCCCCACGCCGACACGTACACCGTGCCGTTCGGCGCAGTCACTACCCCGTACGGGTACGCGTCGGTAGCCAGTCGCTGCACGACGCGCCGCGATGGCAGATCAATGACGGCGATGGAGTCGTCGAGATTCTCGGCGGCGTAGAGCGTCTGTCCGTCGGGTGAGAGCGCGAGGCCGGCGGGATAGCGCCGGCCTGACTGCCGCGCGCGGTGCGGTGCCAGCACAATGCTGTCCGTGAGCGTCGCGCGGCCGTTCTGCCAGCGATACGCGTAGATCGCATCCTCATTGCCGCCGGACGCATAGAGTGTCCGCCCATCCGGCGCAAACACGAGCCCGAGAAACGCGGCGCGCTGCGCCAGCGTTTGCGTGACGTGTCCGGTCGCGCGTTCCACGATCTGCACGCCCTGTTCGCGCCAGCCGCTCATGAGGATGGCAACGAAAGCGCTGTCGGGCGAGAATGCCATGGCGAGCGGCATGGATCCCAGCTCGATCGAGGGTGCCACCGGGTCCAGGCGAGCACCGGTGGGAAGGCGCGTAATCGTTTGTGGCCCTTGCACCGCGCCAGTCGCACCGACTCCAGAGGCGGGCGCGCGACACGCGGCGGCGGCCGCGGCGCAGAGGACAATCGCGGCGCGGCGCGCCATGCGCAGGGAGTGTGTCAACCGTTCATTCCGCTCGGAGCGCCTCCATGGGATCAGTGCGCGCGGCGCGTCGGGCCGGTATCCAGCTCGCGAGCACCGCGACCAGAATGAGGACCAGCGACACGGCGATGAGCGTGACCGGATCGCTCGGCGCGACGCCATACAGCAGGGATCGTATGAAATGCGCGACGAGAGCGAAGAGCACAAGCCCTGCCGCCATGCCCGCGAGGGTCAGGGCGAGTCCCTGCCGGGTGACCATTCGGCCAATCAGATCCGGCGTGGCACCGAGCGCGATGCGCACGCCAAGTTCTCGCGTGCGCAGACTCACGATGTAGGCGATCACGCCGTAGAGCCCGATGCTGCCGAGCAGCAAGGTGATGATCGCGGCCACGCCAATGACCAGCATGGTGAAGGACAGGCGCGCGAGTGATCCGCGCACGAGCGCGCTCATGGGCGACACGTCGAAGAGCGGAAGCGCGGGATCCATGGCGCGCACGATCTGCTGAACGGGCTTGACGACGGCGGCCGGGTCGCCGCTCGAACGCACCACGAGCGCCATGGTCCTCGCAAGCTGGTCGGCTACCGTGTCGCTCACGGCGACTTCCGGGAAATAGACGGTGGGGGCAGGCGGCGTCTGCAAGGAGCTGTCGTGCGCGCTCGCGACGACACCAATGACGGTATACCACGGCCCCTGGGGCAGCGTCTGGAACCGCTTGCCGATTGCGCGCTGGCCCGTCGAGTCGTGCCAGAATCGCTCCGCGGTGACGCGATTGACGATCGCCTCGTTGCCGCGCTGCTCGCCGTCAATGGGCAGGAAGGTACGCCCCGTCAGCAACGGGATGCCCATGGTGTGGAAGAACCCGCCGTCCGTCGTGATGAAGAGCTGCAGCGGCGGAAGCTTCAGGGCGGCACTCGCATCGCCTTCAACCCAGATGGGACTCGAGTTCTCGCCATGCGAAGCGAGCGGGAGCCGCGATGCCAGACCGACTGCACGGACGCCAGGCAGTTCCGCCACGCGCGTGGTGAGCTGTGAATAAAAGCGTGCGACACTGGAATCGCCTGGATAGCGCAAATCGGGCAGCGCGACCCAGAGGGTAGCCAGATGGTCGGCGTTCCAGCCAGGCTGCACCGCATGCAGGCGCTGAAAGCTGCGCAGCAGCAGCCCGGAACCGGCGAGCACTACGAGCGCGAGCGCAATCTGTGCGGCGACGAGCGCTCCCCGTACGCGGTGCCGCGCGCGGCCCGACGTCCCCCCTCGTCCCCCCTCGCGCAGAACGGACGCGAGCTCGGTGCGACCGACGCGCATGGCGGGAATCGCGCTGCACGCCGCCGCCACCAGCGCCGTCACCACCAGCGTGAAGAGCACGACCCAGCCGTCCACCCGTACTTCGGCCAGCCGTGGGAGCTCCGACGGGCCGGCGTGTACCAACGCCTGAACCCCCACCGCGGCGATGAGCAGTCCCAGTGCTCCCGCAATGGCCGTGAGTACAACGGACTCCGTGAGGAAGTGCCAGAGCACACGCGCGCGACCGGCACCCAGCGCGGCGCGCACGGCCAGCTCGCGCTGGCGTGCGTCGGTCCGAACCAGAATGAGATTCGCGACGTTGGCGCAGGCAACCAGCAGCAGCAGGCCCGCCGTGGCCGCGACGACCCAGAGCGTCGGGGCAATGCCGCCGATCACGTCGGCGCGCATGGGTGTGACTACCGGCTGCGGCTGCGCCTGGTCCAGCAGCGCTTGTGTCGGAACGTTGGGCTCCATCATGGGCGACACGTCCACCACGCGCGGCAACACCGCGCGGAATTCCCGCTGCGCGGTGGCGGGCGACACGCCGGGCCGAAGACGTGCCACGGCGTTGTAGTTGAAGCCGCCAGGGAACGGATTCGCCGGATCCAGCGCGAGTGGAAGCCAGAGCTCCGTTTCGGCGTTGGGAAAGCGGAATCGAGCCGGCATCACTCCCACGATCCGGTGCGCGACGCCATCCACCTGCAGCGTCTGCCCAAGCACCCTGGCACTGGCGCCGAAGCGCGAACGCCAGATCGCATCACTAATGATCACGGCGGGCGGCCCGTGCGGTTGATCCTCCTCGAAGGTGAAGGAGCGGCCGATCTCCGGTGAGAGCTGCAGGAGCGGGATGAGATTGGCGGTGATGAACCCCGCCGAGAGGCGACGCGGCTCCGCTGTGCCGCCGGGATCGGTGATGGCGACAGATCCGTCATTGTACGCCGCGATGGCGGAGACGGATTTTGCGAAGCGCTTGAACGTGAAGTACGTCGCGGAGGTCTGGCCGGCGTGCTGCAGCGAGAGTGGCGGCAGATTGTTCCAGACGCCGACCAGTTGCTCCGGGCGACCATAGGGCAGGGGCCGCAGCAGAATGCCGTTCACCACGGCGAAGATCGCGGCGGAGGCGCCGATGCCAATGGCCAGCGTGAGCACGGCGGCTGCGGTGAATACCGGCGTGCGCCGGAGAGATCGCCATGCCAGGCGAATGGGCTGCAGGGCGCGCACACAATCCTCGGAAGGTGGGTGACACAGGTTCTACGGCGCGCGCATCCGGCGGGTTTCGTGCCGCGTTGCGTGCCGGGTTGCGTGCCGGGTTGCGTGCCGCGTTGCGTGCCGCGTTGCTTGTCGGGTTTGTGCGTTCCCTGCGTGCGAGCCCACCACGCTGGAGACGCTTACTGCTTCCGGCTATCGCGGCGCGACGGGAATCGTGAACGAAAAGGTGCTGCCGCCGCCGACCTGACTCACGACGTGGATGGAGCCGCCGTGTCCCTCCACGATACCTTTCGAGATCGCCAGCCCGAGCCCGGTGCCGCGTTCGCTCGCGCCGCGCCGCGCCTGCCAGAAGCGATCGAAGAGATGGGGCAGATGCTCGGGTGGAATTCCCGCACCGGTGTCACGTACGGCAAAGCGGACGCAGGCCCCATCCGGCTCAGCGGTCACATGAATCGTTCCACCGGCCGGCGTGAACTTGAGCGCGTTGGCTACGAGATTCGTCAGGACCTGAAGCAGGCGTTCACCATCGGCCATGACGGGAGCAAGCGGCGACGAGGTCGCAATGGCCAGTGTAACGCCATGCTCGGCCGCGGTCCCGGCGAACATCGTTTCGAGTTGCGCCAGCAGCGGCGCCACATCCTGCCGATGACGCTCCATTGCCAGATGCCCCGTCTCGATACTCGCGATGTCGAGCAGATCCTGGATGAGTCGGTTCATCCAGTCAGCGGACTGCCGAATGGTGTCCACCATGTAGCGCACGCCATCGTCCGCCGTGGACAGGCTCTCGTCGAGCGCGCTCCCGCACATGGCGATCGCGCTCAGCGGATTGCGCAGGTCATGCGAGACGATGCCGAGAATTTCATCGCGCGCGCGCGTGGCGCGCTGCGCCGCCCCGTACAGCCGGGCATTGTCCACAGCGAGCGCGGCCCGGTGCGCGAGCTCCTCCGCGAGGGCAAGATCCGCGGGGCTGTAGCGTCGGGCCGCGCCGGATACGACGAATGCCATGGCCCCCAGCGTGTGCCCGCGGGCGATGAGCGGCACCATCATGCAGGAGCGCGGCTCCAGCGCCATGAGCAGCTCCAGGTGCTGCGCGTGCTGTGTGACAGGCTCGAGCGCGGCGCGCGTGGCATCGGCCAGGAGCACGCTCCGTCCGGTCACAATGGCCTCGCGGGTGAGATACGGCTCGTCCGAGTACCGCGGAAAGCGATGCAGTTGGCGCGCGATCTCCCGCATGGCGTCATTCGCGGCGGCGGATGCCACCCGATGCGTCGCGCCGCTCTCCACGACATCAATGAAGCAGACATCGGCGCGTTCGGGAACGACGAGGCCGGCGAGGTTCTGCAGCGTGGTTTCGTAGTCGAGCGATCGGTCCAACAGCGCGCTGGCGTCCGCGAGGAACGCGGCGCGACGCTCGGCCGACTCTGCTGCCGCCCGCGCCGACTCGGCAGCTGCTCGTATCGTCTCCGCCCGCTCCAGCAGGCGCGTCCGCTCGGCCTCGGCCTGCTTGCGCTCCGTAATGTCGCGCAGGACTGCAGTGTAGACTCGTGCCGTGTCGGGACCGACCTTTGAAATGGATGCCTCGGCGGGGAAGATCTCGCCATTCTTCCGCCTTCCCGCGATTTCGCCGCGCTCGCCCATGCGGCGCGCCGCAATCGCCGAGCGTCCGAACTCCTCAATGCGGGCCGCGTGAACAGCTCGTGAGTGTTCGGGCAGCAGCACGGTGAGCGGCTGACCCATCACCTCCCCGGCCGCGTATCCGAACATCTTTTCCGCACCTTCGTTGAACACGATGATGCGCTGCGCGCTGTCCACCGAGACTATTGCATCGGCGGAAATCGAAATGATCGCTGACAGCAGCGCGTCCGGCAGAGCGCTCTCCGGTCAGGACGACAGCAGGCCGAGCTTCAGCGCCAGCTTCACGTAGTCCGCACGGTGCTGCAATCCCAGCTTTTCATTGATGCGCTGCTTGTAGGTGTCCACCGTTTTCCGGCTGATGAACAGCATCTCTCCGATTTCCGGAGCCGTATGCCCCTGGGCGACCAGCTTGAGAACCTCCTGCTCGCGCTCGGTGAGCCGCTCGAACCGCGCGCGATCGTCCGCATTGGGATCCTTTTTTGTGATGCCGCGCGCGAGCACCCGTGCGGCGGACGGCTGCACGTACATGTCTCCCCGGGCCACCGTCCGGACCGCATCCAGCAGCTCTCGATCCGCCGCGCTCTTCACCACATAGCCCGCCGCGCCCGCCTGCAGCACCTGCACGAGATATTCCTCTTCGGTATGCATGGTAAGCACCAGCACGCGCGTGCTCGACCCCCCATCCGATATGGTCTTCGTGGCGGTCAGGCCGTCGGTGTCCGCCATCGTGAGATCCATGAGCACGACATCCGGGTGAAAGCGGTTCACGGCCGCAATGGCCTCGCGCCCGCTTCCCGCTTCCGCCACGATCTCGATGTCCCGCGCCGTGCCGAGCACTGCCTTCAATCCGGAGCGAACAACCGCATGGTCATCCGCGACGACCACGCGAATCAGATCTCCACTCACAGCTCCTCCAGCGTGGACAGCGGGATAATGGCCACGACGCGTGTGCCCCGACCCGGCATACTGAACACCTCCAGCCGGCCGTTCGCCAGCGCGAGTCGTTCGCGCATGGAGAAAATGCCGAATCCGGGTGCGGGCAACTCTGCTGTAGCGACTTCAAAGCCGTCGCCGTCGTCCGCCACCGTGAGAATCGCCATTCGCGAGTCGGCCGTCAATGAGATGGTGATACGCCGCGCACCGGCGTGCACGCAGGCGTTGCGCAGCGCCTCCTGTGCCACATGATACAGCACAGCCGCCGGTGCCGCCGGAATGGAGTCGGCGCCCGAATCGACCGCCAGATCGATGGTGACGGCACAGTGCTCCCGCGCCGTCCTCACGAGCTGCGAGAGTGCCGGCCCCAGCCCCAGCGAGTCGAGAATTTCCGGATAGACCGTCTGGGAGAGCGCCCGGAGCGAGTGCATGGTGTCGTGCGCCATCGTGCGGATGGCGAGTACACGGTCGCGCAGCTCGGGCGTCGGCATTTCCAGCGCCACGGCTCCGAGCTGCAGCATCTGCGCCGCCAGATCCTGAGCCACCGACTCGTGCAACTCGCGTGCAACGCGCGCGCGGTCCGCGTCATGCGTACGAATGACTTCGGCGGCGAGGCGACGCATGCGCGAGCGCTCGGATACGAGCTTGTCGAGCAGCAGATTGATGCTGCGGCCGAGCTGCGCGATGGCCCGGTCCGCGAGCGGAGACAGCGCGGCTCGCGCCGTGAGATCGCCCGCCAGCACGCGCGTGGACAGCGCTTCGAGATCTCGCACGGGCCGCAGCGCGAGCGAGACCAGCACCAAGTTTACCACCAGCATGACGAGCAAGCCCGCGCCAATTCGCAGCATCATCATCTGGTCGTGCGCACTCGAGCCATGCAGAGCGAAATCAAGCCCGAGCATCACAGCTACCACAAAACACGCGGCACCGACGAGCTTCACCCGGAGGGACGCGTGCAGCATGGCGCTGAGCACCGCGCGCGGCCCGCGCCGCCACGGCCCCGTCGGCACCCGAAGCGGGCGGTGGAAGGCGGTGTGCGACGCGTCGGGTCCGTGCGACGCGAAGGCGTTGCCGCGACTGGCGGCGGTGATGGCGTCACGGGTCATGGTGAATCACAACCTACCCGTGGCGCGTGGCCCGAGCAGTCAGGCCCGACCCCGAGTGGCGTCGGGCAAAGCCCTACCGGGCAGAACCTACCCGTCGGCGCGTCAGAACGCGGTCATGATCGAGAAACGAACGGCGCGCGGTGATGCCGGCGTGATGTTGTTGTTGTTGTTCGCCGACTGGAAATAGCGCACATCCAGCAGGTTCTCCAGATAGAACTGCGCACGCAGCGAGCGGCTGAGCGTGACGTACAGCGCACCATCCACCTCCGTGTATGCCGGCAGCGTGACCTGATTGTCCACAGCGGCGAACATGTCGGACTGATGAGAGACGCCAAGGCCTGCGCCAATCGTGCGGCTCACCTGAACCTTGTTCCAGAGTGTGAGTGTGTTGCGCGGTACCAGCGCGACCGTTGCCCCGGCGGGCGCGGCAGTCGTGGTGCTCGTGATCGTGGCATCCTGATGGGAATAGCCGCCGGCGATCATCCAGGCGGACGTGATGCGTCCGCTGGCACCCAGCTCGAATCCGGTGGACCGCTGGCTCCCGGTCTGCAGCATGCGCGTGGGGTCCACCGGATCTGGTGAGCGCGTATTCGTGCGGTCGAGCCGGTAGAGTGCGGCCGTGAGCGCGAGCCGGCGGACGACGTCCCACTTTGCGCCGACTTCATAGTTCGTGAATCGCTCCGGCCTGAGCCCCTGCGTGGTCGCCGTGAGCGTCGAGAACTGGTCTCCGGCGCCCGGCAGATACGAGACGCTCCGGCTGGCGTAGATCGAGACGGGCGTCGCGGGCTTGAAGATGACGCCGATCCGTGGTGCAATCATGTCGTCGCTGCGGTTGAGCGAACGGTTCGAACGATTGTCGTGATACCGGATGCCGAAATGGTCGTAGCGCAGGCCGGCCACGAGCTGCCAGTGAGTGGAGAGCTCGGCATGATCCTGGAAATAGAGTGAACGCGTCGTCGCGGTCGTGTGCGCGTTGGCGTCAGTGGCACTCTGGCGGAAGCTGACGGGTGTGTAGACCGTAGGGTCCGCTACGGGAGCGAGGATGGTCGTCGTGGAATCGTTGAAGTAGCCCGTGTTGCGCACGTTGTCGCTGGACTCGCGCCCCAGCTCCACGCCCGCGAGCAGCGTGTGGCGCACCGATCCCGTGGCGAGCGCATACGTGGCGTCGGTCTGATTGAAGATGTTCCGTCGTGGCGTGGAGTGGTTGTAGGCGCTGAGCGTCACCGTCGCGCCGGAGCTGTCCACGGCGCCGGGATAGACGTTCTGGTAGTGCTTGCTGTACGAGGTAACGCGCGCGTGGTTGCTGAGGTGGATCCCGCTGTGGAATTCGTGCGTGATGGTGGCGTCCACGGCATTGACGCGCGCGCGGGCATAGTTGATGTCCGGATTACCGAAGAATGTGGCGACGCCCGTGCGAACCGGCAGCCCCTGGTAGGACGGGATTCCGCGGTCGGCCGTGCGATCATCGCTGAAATACTCGTAGCCCAGGGTGATCCGCGTGCGCTTCGTGCCCGGCGCGAGCGTCAACGTGGGGTTGATGCCATAGCGCATGAGGCTGACGTTGTCGCGGTACAGGCCGGAATTCTCATACACGGCATTCAGCCGCGCGGCAACCGCGGGGGACAGCCCCTGGCCGACGTCTATCGAGCCGCGTCTGTCGTCGAATGACCCGCCCTCCAGCGTGAGCGCGCGAATGGGCCGCCACTCGGGCTGCTTGGTGACGCGATTCAGTACGCCGCCTCCACCGCCGCGTCCGAAGAGCAGGGCGTTCGATCCCTTGAGTGCTTCCACGCGATCGAGATTGTACAGGTCGCGGAAATACTGGGCATCGTCGCGGACTCCATCCACGAAGAAGTCTGCGGAAGACCCGTTGCCGCGAATCGTGACCTGATCGCGGTTCCCTTCGCCCTGCGCGATGGAAATGCCGGGGATGTAGCGAACGACGTCCGCCATGCTCTGCATGGACTGGTCATCCATGAGCTGTCGCGTCACCACGGTCGCAGATTGCGGAACGTCGACGAGTTGCGTAGCGGTTTTCGTGGAGGCGATCGCGCCCTGAACGGCGTAACCGGTTCGCTCGGTCGCGTGTCCGATAATCTCGACGGGGGCCAGCGTGGTGCCGCTGGCCGATGTCGTGGCGCGGCGAGCTGCCGAGGTGTCGGATCGCGCCCGCTTCCGAGCGACCGAGTCCGCGGACGAGCTGTCGCGTGATGAGGCAGGCGACTGTGCCGGAGCGCGGGTGGCGAGACTGCCCTGCGCGAGGAAGGCGAGGGCTAGAACGCTAGTGAGAGAGGTCAGGGACATGGCTTCGCTTGAGGTTGCAGTGGCAATCCCGACTGTTATTGTCGGAATTGCCGCGAAGCTTAGTCCCCGCTGAAAATCATGTCAACATGCATCCGAACGGTTGTTCGGAAATCAGCGTCAGGGGCAGCCCATCGGGCAGCTCACGGGGCAGCCCCATGGACTGCCCCTGACGCTGGCGACGCTACTGTCCGCTCACCCGCACGTCCACGTACGCAATCGTTCCGCGGTCACGGGCACGTATCGCCAGCAAATTGTTCCCCGAAACCAGGTCGGCCGCAGGCACGCTGAACGTGAAGCTGTCCAGCGTCGCGCACCCCTCATGCGTGACGAAGCCCGTGTTTGCGTCGTAGCCCGATGACGCCAGCGGCGTCTCGTCGTGCCCGTTGACGAACACCTGGATGTCGTTGTCTATCGCGACGCGCACGTTAATCGGAGCGCTCCACCACGAGGGCAGCACGAACGTCTTCCGTAGCAGCATGTCCGTGGGCACCGTCGCGTTGCTCCACTGCGTGTGAATGCTGCCATCGTTGTCCAGCGGGCAAACGGTTCCTCCCGCATCGCCACTGCCAAACGCACCCTGTCCCTGGAACCATCCCCTGGTGTCGAACGACGACACCTGGAATCCGGCATTCAGTCCGGCTGCGCCCGAGATGTAGGTGTAGCCGGTGGCCCGATAGGGAACGATGTCGGTACTCGTCGCGGTGAAGGTCACCGGATTACCGCTCACGACGATGCCGGCTGTCGCGCTCGCGCCGCTCGTCGTGAAGCCCGAAATGGCCGTCGGCAGCGTGAAGCTCGCGGTCGCGGTCGCCGTATTCGTGGGTCCGACGCCCAGGGTCCAGCTCGGGGCCGTCGCGATGCCGCTGGAGTTCGTTGCAACCGTCGCAGATGTCACGGGCGAGCTGCCCGTGCCGCCGAGACTTCCGCCACCCGCGGTGATCGCAAACTGCACCGACGCGCCGCCCAGTGGCGTATGCCCGTTGGTAGTGCTCACCAGGACCGATGGTGCCGACGCCACGCTCGATCCCGCGGGGGCCGTCTGCGGCTGCGATGGGAAACCTGTCGCAGTCTGCACGACGACGGCCGTGTCCACGCCACCGAACGGACTGAACGACTTTGTTCCGCCACCAATGGCGCTGGCCGCTGCGTACGCCGGTGTGGGAGCAAACGCACTCAGTGCGAGCGTGCCGAGGTGTGCCGCCGCCCTTCCGTACTCGCCGTTGCGCAGGAGCTGCTTCACGCTCGGTTCGGGCGCCATGGCCGTGCCGCCGCAGTCGAGGAACGACGCGTCGGCTCTGGGCAGGATCTCGAGTCCCGTTCCCACGTTGTGCGCCAGATCCACGCTCGCCGGCGGGGTGTCGCCACCCGCCGTATGAATGCACGCCGCGGCCGTCACCACTTTGCTGAACGCCTGCGCCGGCACGACCGTGAACTCAAAGAAGTCCCCGTACTGGTCGAGCTTGGTGTTGAGCGGACCCGCCGGAAATGTGAACGGCCCGGGAAGCAAGGAGATCGAAATGGTGACGGCTTGCGTCAGCGTGTTACCGGGAATCAGCACTCCGGCGTGATGGCTTCCGGTGACCACGGTCTGGTCGCTCGTGGATGGGAAGACCACCTGCACGACGTTGTTCGGACCCAGTGATGTCGTGGTGAGCGTGAGGCCCGATCCGTCCAGCCCCACCAGACAGTACAGTGCCTTCCCGAAGTTGAGTGTGAGGGTCTGCGTGGTGGGAGAGTTCGCTCCGTTGAGCGTGCCCGCGTAATAGCTCTTGACGGTGAAGTCCCAGAGCTTGAACATGTCGGTGACGGCCTGGGCGGTATTGCCCGCCGCCAGATCGTTCAGCACCAGCTGGAGTCCGGACGTGGCCGTCCCCCGGAGTCCCGGGGTGAAGAGGTTGGTAATCTGCTGCTGCGTGATGGGCGTACAACTCGCTGCATCGGACAGCACCGTCGCTCCCTTGAAGACGGCATCAGGTCCGCTCGGCCCACCTCCGCCCTCGTGCGAGCACGCGGCGAGGGTGACCAGGAACGTCAGGCACAGGAGCTGGGCGTTTCGCTGAAACATAGGACCTCTCGTTCGGGGTTCGTGCGCAGGGTGCACGTCACGCAACTGCGGATGACATCAGCCTAGTTTTCCTTGTGAACGACCAGCGCCTGAAAGCGCGGATCGTCATGAATGGTGCGCCATTCCCAACTGTGTTCGTCGTCGAAGCCGACTGCGCGCGCCGGATTCGCGCTCAGGTAGAGCGCGAGATTCTTGATGGCCTTGTCCTTGTTGCCCATCATCACCCACACCAGCGCGGCAGACTGCGAGACATCCTTCGTGGGGTCCACGTCCGCTCGATCATCGAGCGCGTCGAGCACGCGCGCGGCGCTGTCTGCGAGGCCGGCCCGGAACAAGCCGCCGGCGGCCAGCGCGGTGCCGTGCAGCCTGGCATAGGGCCGATCCGGCGGCGCCGAGAGCTTCACCATGGAGTCCGCCATGAGCCAGGGCTGTGTGGCGTTCACCTTGACCGCACCGGTCCCCATGAGCCAGAGCTTGCACTCCACGAAGCGGGGATCCGCCGGGAAGCGTCCGGCGCCCACATCGCACCAGTGAATCGCGTCGGGGAACTGCTCCAGATCATACGACGTGGTGAAGAGTCGCCAGAGAATGAGATTCGCATCGCTCAGATAGGCGTCTTCGTCATACGCCCGCCGCGCCGCGAGCTTGGCGCTCACGACGTCGTTGTACTGGTAGTAGAGGTGGCTCAGAATGGACCAGGCTTCCGGCTGGTTCGGTGAGATCTGCGTGGCGGTCTCGAGATCCTTCCGGGCCGCGTCGAGCAACGCCTGCGCCTTCACCGGGTCGGGTTCCAGCGCCATGAGCCACAGCCAGTAGCGGAGCGTCCCGCGGAGCTGGAAGGCGTCAGAACTTCGCGGGGCATCCTCGATCGCCTGAGCGGCCTGAACGAGCCCGCTGTCCACCCACTGCTTCACGCGGAGCTGATCTCCGCTGAAGAAGCGCGATGTCCAGTAGTCGATCGTGCCGCGCAGCACCGGAATCGCCACCCACTTTGGATCGAGCGGCTGCGCGGCGGCCAGTGTCGAGTCCGCCTGCGCAAAATTGCGCAGCATACCGGCGGTATCGTTCGCGAGTCGTGCGCGATCGCCGTTGCGGCGCAGGAGCTTGGCGCGCTGCAGCATGGCCCACGCCTGCGGATTGCTGGCGCCCGCCCGTTCCTCGCGCAAATCGATTTCCTGACCGAGACGTTCGCGCAGGAAGCGCGCGACCTGTCCGGCGAGCGTGTCCTGCAGCGCCAGCGGCTCTGCCGCGGCCATCTCGAAGCTGGCGCGCCGGAAGTCGGCGCCGCTGGCGTCGTCGAGCTTCACGGTGACGCTGACCTTGTCGCCGTGTTGGTCGATGTCGCCTTCCACGATCGTGCCCACGTTCAGCACGCGCGCAATGCTGTCACGCGGGACGTCCTTGCCCTGGAAGAGCGCGGAGCCATTCTTCGAGGTGACCACGAGCTGCGGTATCGCCGACAGTCGATCGATGAGGGCTTCCGTGAGCCCGCTTGCCAGATAGCCGAGCGATTTCTGACTGCTCTCATCGCCGAAATACAGCACCGCCACGCGACGTGGATCCGGTCCGCCGAGCGCCGCGGACGCTTCGCCGTTTCCCCTGAGACGGTGCCACGCGGCATAACCGCCGGCGCCGAGCACGGCCGCGAGTCCGACGCCCAGTGCAGCGAGCTTCCAGGGCGCCATCCGCCGGCGCGCCCCCGTCGCCGGTCGAGCGGCAACGAGCGACTTCTGCGTTTCCGGATGGCGCAGCGCATCGGCGAACTCGAAAGCCGTCGCGTAGCGATCCGCCGGCACCTTGGCGAGCGCCTTAACGAGAATCGCCTCGATTTCGGGAGGAACGGTGTTGCGGATGATCGTGAGCGACGGCACGCTTTCGAGCGCGTGTCGCGCAATGACCGCCTGGGCGGTCGGTCCCGTGAAGGGCGCCTGACCGCCGATCATCTCGTAGGTCACGCACGCCAGGCTGTACACGTCGCTGCGGCCGTCCAGCGTCCGCTCGGCCATGGCCTGCTCGGGACTCATGTACGTCGGCGTGCCGAGCGAGATGCCGGTCTGCGTGAGTCGCTGCTCGCCCACCGCGTCCATGGCGTGCGCGATGCCAAAATCGGCGAGCATGGCCTGGCCGTCGTCGAGCAGGATGTTCTCGGGCTTGATGTCGCGGTGAATGATGCCGTGCTCGTGCGCGTGCTCGAGCGCAGAAGCAATGTCGCAGGTGATGCGCAACGCCTCCGACAGCGGAAGCACCTTCTCGCGGTCGAGCCGCGCCCGCAGCGACTCGCCCGCGACGTACGGCATGACATAGTACAGCGAGTTGCCCGCCTGCCCGGAGGCGAAGATGGGCAGGATGTGCGGGTGGCTCAGGAGGGTGGTGACTTCAATCTCGCGCGTGAAACGCGCGGCGCCGAGCACGACGGAGACATCCGTGCTCAGCACCTTGATGGCAACGGGACGCTGGTCGCGGAGATCGCGGCCAAGGTACACGGTAGCCATTCCGCCGCGTCCGATTTCCCGCTCCACGACGTAGCGGTCGTTGATGACCGAACGAAGGTCCTCGATGGATGCAGGCACCCGGTCGACACCTCTCCGATTGAATGGCTGGAACCGGCCAAAGATAATACAATTCTCATGCTTTGCTACGCTTCCCGTCCACCCTTTCACCCGCTCCCGGCCATCTCGTGGATACACACCGCCTCGAGGCATTCAGTGACGGCGTGCTCGCCATCATCATCACCATCATGGTGCTGGAGCTTGGCGTCCCGCACGGCACCAGCCTGGCCGCGCTGTCGCCCCTGCTGCCGGTCGTCCTGTCGTATGTGCTCAGCTTCGTCTATCTGGGCATCTACTGGAACAACCACCACCACATGATGTACGTGGTGCGTCGTGTGGACGGCGGCATCCTCTGGGCCAATCTGCACCTGCTGTTCTGGTTGTCGCTGGTGCCGTTCGTGACCGCCTGGATGGGAGAGAACCACTTCGCCGCGGTGCCGACGGCACTGTACGGCGCCGTGCTGCTCATGGCGGGAATCGCGTACTCGATTCTCGTGCATGCGCTGCTGCGGCGCGAGGGCCCCCATTCGCTGCTGGCGGCGGCAATCGGCCGCGACGTCAAGGGAAAGCTGTCGGTCGTGGTGTACGTCGTGGCCATCGCCGCCGCGTTCTGGCACGAATGGATCGCGGACGCGCTCTACGTACTGGTCGCGCTCACGTGGCTCGTGCCCGATCGCCGCATCGTCCGCGTCCTGCCCGCGGGCGACCATGGCGCCGCGGAACACGATCACTGATTGCGGATCGCGCCACGCAATCGCGGTGTGGTCGAATGCTGGCGTGCCGCCGCGCGGCTGGAGCGCGGCGTGCTGCGCTCAGCCCTCCTGCAACAGCCCCAGGCGCAGCGCGAACTGCACATACTCGGTACGGTGCGCCAGGCCCAGCTTCTCGTGGATGCGCTGCTTGTAGGTATCCACCGTCTTGGGGCTGATGTGCAGCTTCTCGCCGATTTCGGGGGCGGAGTGCCCCTGCGCCGTATAGCGGAGCACCTCGCGCTCGCGCTCGGTGAGTCGCTCGAAGCGGTCGCGATCGGACTGCAGCGGGTCCTTCCGGGTCAGATTGCGGGCAAGCAGGGATGCCGCCGCTGGCCGCACGTACACCTCGCCGCGTGCGACCGTGCGCACCGCATCGAGCAACTCGCGATCGGCGGCGCTTTTCATCAGGAATCCCGCGGCGCCGGCACTCAACAGCGGCACGAGATAGTCGTCCTCGGCGTGCATTGTGAGAATCAGGATCCGGGTCTGGAGCTCGCTCGCGACGATGCGCGCCGTGGCATCGGCGCCGTCCAGGTCGGGCATCGAGAGGTCCATTACGGCGACATCGGGCGCCAGTCGCTCGATGAGCGCGATCGCATCGCGCCCGTTCTCCGCTTCGCCAACGACCTCAATGTCGCGTGCACCCGCGAGAATGGCCTTGAGGCCCGCGCGGACCACGGCGTGATCGTCCACGAGGACAACGCGAATCAGATCTCCGGTCATGATGGCGGCACCGCCAGCCCCTCCGGGCCCAGTGGAATGTGAACCGATACGCGTGTGCCGGCCCCCGGCACACTGGTGATCACGAACCGACCATTCACCAGCAGCACGCGCTCGCGCATGGTGAAGAGTCCCATGCCGGGGCGGCGGCGCTCGGCCTCGGCGACGTCGAAGCCGGAGCCGTCGTCACGCACCTCGAGTGACACACACTGGCCAGCCGTCACGACCCCGGCGCCGCACGCCCCCAGGGTAACGGTGAGCGTGATCGCCGCCGCGTGCGCGTGCCGTACTGCGTTGTTCACGGCTTCCTGTGCGACGCGATAGAGGACCGAGGCGATGGCGGGCGGCACGACGCCGGCATCGAAGGCGGCCGGCGCGGACACGGACACCACCGGTGAGCCTGGCACGCTGCCGGTAGCCTGGCGCGCCAGGTGCGCGAGCGCGGCGACCAGTCCCAGATCATCCAGTACGCGCGGGTACATCGTGTGCGCGAGCAGACGGACTTCCTCCAGCGAATCAGTGCCAAGCGTGCGGATGGTATCGAGGCGCTCCGCCAGACGCGGATCGGTGCAGTCGCGCGCCGCGGCGCCCACCTGCATGACCAGCGCGGCGAGAGTCTGCGCCACCGAATCGTGCAGTTCCCGTGCGATGTAGGCTCGTTCGCGGTCGCCAGCGCCAATCACTTCCGTCGCCAACTGCCGGGTGCGCATGCGGTCGGCCAGCAGGCCGTCGAGCAGCAGGTTCATCGTGCGACCCACGCGGGCAATGCGCGCATCCGCGAGCGGCGAGTCGTTCACGCGAACATCCAGTTGTCCACTCCACACGCGCGCGGCCATCGTCTCGAGCGCCTGCAGCGGACGCAGCGCCAGCACGATCAACACGACGTTGACCACGAAGCTGCCTACGAGCGCCAGACCCGCTATGAAGAAAACGTCACGACCTGCGCGCGCTCCGCCGCGAACCAGGAGCGCGGCCACGAACGCCACCGCCACGATGAGCAGGTTGGCGCCCGCGACCTTGGCCACCAGCGGCACCCGCAACAGCGCCAGGGCCCACCGTGGCCCGCGGAAGGCGCGCCGGGTCTCCGCTCCGGTCTCCACCATTGATCACCCTAGCCGATCGCCAAACCGCGCACTGTGACGGATGTCTCAGCGTCCTCGCGCACGGGCGCGCAATCGCTCGACGTCCGGAATGCGGAGCCGATCACCGTCCAGTGGCACGATCAGTCCTCGATGCCTGAGTTGGCGCATGGCGCGCGACACCGACTCACGCGCCGTGCCGATTTCGAGCGATAGTTCTTCCTGCGTGCGATGCAGCGTCAGCTCCACGCCCGACTCGGCAGGTTCGCCGCGCTCCGCCGCGTAGTTGGCCAGGAGCATCGCGAGCCGCGCCGCCACGTCGCGGAACGCCAGCGTCTCCGCGACCTGCACGAGATGCCGGAGCCGCTTGCCGAGTCCGCGAATGATGGCGTGCGCCACGTCAGGGTGCGTCCGGTAGAGCGCTTCGAACTCGCCGCGCGGCAGAAAGATCAGGCGCGCGGGCTCGATCGTGACGGCGGACGCGGGGTAGGTGCCGCCGTCAAAGAGAGGCAGTTCGGCTACCGGCCGCCCCGGCCCCTCGACATGCAGCACCTGTTCCTTTCCTTCAGGATTCGTGCGGTAGATGCGCACGCGCCCGGACTGAATGATGAACAATCCCCGGCACTCCTCACCAGTCGTGAACAGGACGTGGCCGGCCGCCACGGTGCGCGTTACACAGCGCGCCGCGAGGTGATCCACCGCGGCCGCATCGAGCTCCGCGAAAATCGGGATGTGTTCCAGGAGACGTGCTGTGTCCAGTCGTGCAGATGGCATGGATACGCGCGGATGCTGGCGAAGCTGAAGCCTCTGATGGCAAACTGCGATGTGATGAACTCTAACGAACTGCGCGTGACAACGGTCACGACAGCCGCGCCGGACGCGAATGAAGATGAAGTTGCATCCTGCTCCTCCACTACCTGAGGCCCGTGTACTCTCTCGTTCGCCGCTATCTCAAGACCGCCATCGTGTTTCTCGGCGTGGGACTCGCCATTGGCGGATGGATGATCGTACGCCGGGAACTCTGGTCCGAATTTCCCACGCCCTACGTCGTGAGCGCCCACACGCACGCGCTCTTTGTGGGTTTCGTGATGATGATGATCCTGGGTGTGGCGCTCTGGCTCTTTCCCCGGCCGGACCGGGAAGATGCGCGCTACAGTCCCCGGCTGGCCGAGCTCGCGTACTGGCTGCTGACCGGTGGAACCGCCATGCGCGTGGCGGGAGAGCTGCTGCGATCCGGCGTTGGCGCGCTCTGGCTGCGGATTGTCGTCGTGGCGGCCGGCTTCGCGCAAATTGCCGGACTGGCCGTGTTCTTCTACACCATGTGGACACGCATCAGGCCGGTCGGCAGCCGAAGTCGGGAGGCGAAGGGAGAGAAATTCTGACAGGCGGGAACGGCCCCATCCCGCGCTCGGTGTTCCGGTGCCTCTTTCCCCGAGGGCGCCGGTGACGCATCCTGAACGCATGGCGCTGCACCAGTCGAGGTGACGATGAAACGGCCCATGCCGGAAGCGCTCGAGATTCACGTCAACGGCCGTCGCCATGTGACGCATGCGGCTCCCGACACCCCGCTGCTCTACGTGCTGCGGAATGAGCTCGAGCTGAATGGCCCGAAATTCGGCTGCGGCGTGGGCGAGTGCGGCGCGTGTACGGTGCTCCTGGGCGGCAGGGCGACCCGATCATGCATGACGCCGGTCGCCGCTGCCGCGCGCACGCCGGTGACGACCGTGGAAGGGTTGGGCACGCCGCGCGCTCCGCACCCGCTGCAGCGCGCGTTCATCGAGGAGCAGGCGGCGCAGTGCGGCTATTGCATCAACGGCATGATCATGACCGCCGCCGCCCTGCTCGCGGATACGCCGCACCCCTCCGCCGCGCAGATCCGCACCGCCCTCGCCGGCAACCTGTGCCGCTGCGGCACACACCTGCGCATCCTGCGCGCGATCGAGCGCGTATCCGCCGCGCAGTCCACCGAGCGCGGCTGATGCGGGACTTCACGCGTCGCGATTTCCTGCACGCCGGCAGCGGCCTCGTCGTCGCGTTCGCCTGGCGGCGCACCATGGGTCGCGGGGACATGGCGGAGCGGTCGGTCCCTGTCGGCGCTGCGGGCCACGACACGCTTCCCGCTGCCGATGATCCGGCGCTCGATCAGCTCGATAGCTGGCTCGCGGTGGGCGGCGACGGCAGCGTTACGCTCTACAGCGGCAAGGTGGAACTGGGCACCGGCGTCGAGACGGCGCTGTCCCAGATCGTGGCCGAAGAGCTGGATGTGCCGGTCGAGCATGTGACCGTGATTCAGGGGAGCACCGGGCTCGTTCCCGATCAGGGATACACGGCGGGAAGCCGAACGCTGCAGTCCGGCGGCGTGCAGGTACGTCAGGCGGCAGCCACGGCACGTGAGGCGCTGCTCGCGCTGGCCGCTGCGCGACTCGGCACATCCGCGAGCGCGCTCGACGTGCGGAACGGCGCGGTATTCTCGGGCAGCCAGTCCGTATCGTACGCGGCGCTCATCGGCGGCAGGCACTTCGCGCGCACGGTCGACCACAAGGCGCCGCTGAAGAACCCGTCCGCATACACCATCGTCGGCCGCGCCGTGCCCCGTGTGGAGTTGCCGGCCAAGGTATGCGGCACGCACGTCTACGTGCACAACGTGCGCGTGCCCGGCATGCTGCATGGGCGGGTGGTACGTCCTGCGGCCATTGGGGCCACCGTTGCCACGATCGATGATCGCGCCGCGCGCGCAATCCCGGGTGTGGTGGACATCGTGCATCGCGCGAATTTCGTAGGCGTCATCGCCCTCCGGGAGGAGGCTGCCATCCGGGCGGCGGCCGCGCTCCAGGTGCAGTGGACGCGCCCGGCCGCGCCGCTGCCGTCGCTGCACGATGTGTATGAATCGATGCATGCCACGGCGTCCGGTGAGCGCGTGCTCACCTCCATTGGCGACGTCAATGCTCCACTGGCGGCAGGTGCCCATCAGCTGCAGGCGACGTACCTCACGCCTTACCAGTCGCATGGCTCCATTGGGCCGTCGTGCGCGGTGGCGGACGTGCGCGATGCCGAGGCGACCATCTGGTCGGGCACGCAGGGCAGCTACGCCTTGCGCGATGCCATCGCCGATCTGCTGGGCATGGCGCCCGAACGCGTGCGCGTGGTATGGACGGAGGCGTCCGGATGCTACGGCCACAACGGTGCCGATGATGCGGCCGCCGACGCCGCGCTGCTCTCGCAGGCGGTGCATCGGCCGGTGCGCGTGCAGTGGTCCCGGGCGGATGAGCTGGGGTGGGATCCCAAGAGTCCCGCCATGCGTATGGACGTGCGTGGAGCGGTCGATGACCAGGGCAGGGTACTCGCGTGGGATTACGTCGTGACGACGCCCACGCATTCCACGCGACCCGGTGGTCACGCGGGAAATCTGCTCGCTGGCCAGTTGCTCGGCTTGACCGGCCGCTCCGGATTCGGTGGTGGCGACCGCAACGCGAAACACAATTACGTCTTTCCCGCCGATCGCGTGGTGAGTCGCCGGTTCGAGCACGGTCCGCTGCGCCCGTCTGCGATGCGTGGTCTCGGCGCGCCGGCCAATCTGTTCGCCACCGAGTCCTTCATGGACGAGCTCGCGGCAACCGCTCGCATGGACCCGATTCAGTTCCGTCTCAGCCACCTGCAGGATCCTCGCGGCCGCGCGGTCATTCAGCGCGTCGCCGAGATGTCTCGCTGGGAGCCGCGTCCCGCGCCGGGGCGCATCGCACGGTCCGGCGACAGCGGCACGCACACCGGCCGCGGCATCGCGTTCGCGCAGTACGAGAATCAGTACGCGTACGTCGCCACGATTGCCGAGGTGGAGGTGCAGCCCGCAACGGGGCACGTGCACGTGCGCCGCGCGTACGTGGCGTACGACTGTGGTCTCATCGTCAATCCGGATGGACTCAGGAATCAGGTCGAGGGGGCGACGATCCAGGGGATCAGTCGCGCGCTGCTCGAAGCTGTCACGTATGATGAGCGCGCGGTGACGAGCGTGGACTGGAAGACCTATCCCATTCTTGCGTTCCCGGCTGTTCCCGATAGCGTTGAGGTTGCGCTGCTGAATCATCCGGATCAGCCGGCGTGGGGCGCCGGCGAACCGGCGACGTGTACCGTGGCGGGCGCCATCGCCAACGCCATTTTCGATGCCAGCGGCGCGCGGGTGCGCGCCATACCCCTCACACCGGAGCGGGTCCGAGCAGCCCTCTCGTGAACGTCCTGCGGAGTGCGTCCGCGTTCATTCTGCGCATTTTCTTTCGTGGCGTGAGCGTCGCGGGACTCGAGCGCGTTCCGCGAGATGCTCCCGTCATCTTTGCGCCCAACCACCAGAACGCGCTGGTGGATCCGCTCTTTCTCTTTGCGTTCGCGCCACGCAGGATCGCGTTTCTGGCCAAGGAGCCGCTCTTCCGCATGCCGGTCGTTGGGTGGCTCGTGCGCGCAGCCGGCGCCATTCCGGTCTATCGCAGGCAGGACAATGCCGACATGGCGCGCAACCGCGAGATGTTCGCGCACGTGCAGGCGCTGCTCGCGCAGGGTGGCGCCGTCGCGCTGTTCCCCGAGGGGCTGTCGCATGGCGATGCGCACCTGCACCCCTTCAAGACCGGTGCGGCCCGCATCGCGCTCGGCGCGACGGCGGTGGCGCCGCCGGATCGCCCCGTCAGCATCATTCCCACCGGATTGTACTACACGGCCAGCGCGACCTTTCGCAGCTCGGCACTGGTATACTTTGGCGCGCCGCTCGCGGTACCTCGGATCGCGCTGGCTGCGGACGGTGAGCCACCGCCAGACGATGTGCGACGGCTCACCGCGCGCCTCACGGACGCGCTGGCTGAGGTCACGCTGCAGGCCGAGCAGCACGATGCTCTCGCGCTCATCACGCGCGCCGAGCGCATTTTCTCGTCAGGCGATGAGACGGTGCGGCGTCAGCCGCTCGTGAATCGGTTCGAGATGCGCCGGCGATTTCTCGCGGGCTACGTGGCCCTGCGCGAGCGCGCGCCCGCGCGCCTGGCACGCGCCGAAGCGATGATCGCGCGCCACGAGGCGCGGCTCGCGGCGGCCGGACTGTCACCCGAGAACGTCGCGGCCGGCCACGTGGACCAGACGCGACTCATTCGCTCCGCCCTGCATACCGTGCCGATGCTCGTCGTGATGCTGCCGCTCGCCCTGGCGGGCATCGTGATCCACTTCCCGGCATATCGCGTGGTGGGTCCGATTGCCACGGGCATCGCTCGCGGGCCGGATGTCATTGCGACGAACAAGATCGCGGTGGCCGCGTTCGCGTTTCCCGTCACGTGGGCGGTGGTCGCCGTGCTGATCGGCGAACGATTCGGCGCGGCGTGGGGTGCGCTGGCGTTCGTTGCGGCACCATGCACGGGCTGGATCGCGCTTCGCTTTCTGGAACGACTGAACCGCGTGATTGGTGGCTCCCGCGCCATGGCGCTGCTCCTGTCGCGGCCAGTGGCGTTCCGCCGGCTGCTCGCCGAGCGGCGGCGAATTCGCGAGGAGATCATGGCACTGGCGACGGAGCAGGAGCGGGCGTGCGCGCCCGGCTCCGCTCAGCCGCAACCGCTCAACGGTGCCTGACCCGCTCGCGTCGTGTTCCAGCCGGGAACCGATTCCTCCGGGACAAAACGATGCGTCCGGAAAGGCACCGATGACATTCCACGGGGGCGCGTTTGGCATGGTTGTCACCCGGAGTTGGCCGGCGGATCTGGCGGCCATTCCGATCTTATCGCATGCTTTATCAGTCGCTCCTTCCGCCCGGTGCCGTTCGACGCGGGCATTGCACTCACGCCGCTTCCCACTGGAGACTCCCCGAATGCCGCAGCAATCGCCTACCACCGATACCACTGCTTCACTCGTGCGCCGCGCGATGCGGCCGAGTCGCTCGTCGCAGTATCTGCGCTCGCTCACGGCGCTGGCCGCCGTGGCGATCATGGCCGCCTGCGCGTCGGGCGGCAGCACATCGTCAGGGTCGGCATCAACATCGCCGCGCCGGGATGCGTATGTCATCACCGCCGCCGAGATCGCGAACGTCGGCGCGACCGACGCCTATGAAGCGGTGCAGAAGCTTCGCCCCAACTTTCTCCGGGAACGTGGCCAGACGTCGCTCAGCGATCCAGCCTCGACGAATGTGACGCCCAATGTCTACCTGAACGATACGAAGATGGGCGACATTTCCACCCTGCGCGACATCCCGACGGACAACATCGTGACGATCAAGTACTGGAATGACAAGGAAGCCCAGAGTCGCTTCGGTGTGGGTAACGTGAGCGGCGTCATCCAGGTCACGACGAAGAAAGGCTGACGGGACGTCCTGAGGCGGACGGGCGATCACCGCGCCTGTCTGCCTCAGAACCCGCTCAGTTTCGTGATGCGGCCGCCGGGCCCGACAGCCCACCCCGCGTGCGGCGACGCGAATCCCACAGCCCAGTAGGCCAGCGTGTCAATCGTGATCCAGGTCGAGCCTGCATCGCGCGAGAACGCCGCGCCGCGGGGCCCCACGACGAGAACCGTCGGCATGCGGGCATCCGGCACCCACGCCGCACCGTAGACCGCCCCGGGAAACGGCGGCTGCGCGCCTGGCTCCCAGGTGACGCCCCCATCATTCGTGAACCACACATTGGTGCTGTGCTGGAGCGGTTGGGCGATGTCGCCGCCGGCGGCCACGCCATGCGCCGCATCGCGGAATGCCAGCGTGGTCACGCCGGCGGAGGCGCCGGCGGGCATGGGTGTCGCCACGGAAGTCCAGATGCGGCCCCGGTCGCTCGTGCGCAGCACGCGTGCGACGGGGGCGCTGCCCGTTCCGATCCACGCGGTGCCAGGCGGCTGCGCCACGAGACAGGTCCCGCTGGCGGCGAATGCACCCTCGCCAGGTTGCGCCGCCGGCAGCGAGGGTTCGGAGAGGAGCTGCCAGTGCGCGCCGCCGTCGGACGTGGCGACGATCTGGAGACGGCCCTCCACGGCATCGCTCACCGCCATGCCGTGATCGGCGTCCCAGAAATCCATGCAATCGTAGAATGCCTTGGCGGCAGGATTCGTCCACTGCAGCGTCCAGCTCCGTCCCGCATCGATTGTCTTGTAAATGCGCGAGCGCGCCCCGGGCCCGGCGGCCAGGAGATATGCGGTGGACGCGCTCACGGCGTACACATCTCTGAACTCGAGCGAGTCCGCACCGGGCACCTGCGCCGCCGCCCAGGTGGTGCCGCCGTCAACCGTGCGCGCGTACGTCGCGTCGTGCCCGCTCACCCACACGGTGGCGGAGTCCACCACGCTGACGGCCTGCAGCAGCGCCGTCGTGCCGCCTGGCTGCGCGATCGCGCTCGGCGCGCGAGGGGCGGTCGCGCGCGCTGGCATGGCCTGCCGGGCGCAGGCTGCCAGGAGCCAGGCGGTGAGCAGCGCCATGGTGGATGTGAGGGCGGAGCGCCGGCGAGATGGAGCGTTCAGGGTGAGCGGGAACACGATGGACACCGTGTGAGTGGAGTGAGATCGAGACCGCCGGCGGCGGTGGCGACGCTCCGCGTCGCGGCACGAATATATTGTCCGCATGTCGTCCACACGATTGCTGTTGCTCAGCAACTCGCGCAGCGCGGATGGGTCCTATCTCGAGCACGCGCGCGGACCGATGCGGGAGCTGCTGAACGGGAGCACACCGACCGTGCTGTTCGTGCCGTATGCGGGCGTCACGCTGTCGGCGGATGCGTACGCGAGCCGGGTCCGCGAGGCACTCGCCCCGATGGGATGCCGGCTGGTGTCGCTGCACGCGTGCGCGGACCCGGCGGGCGCGGTGGCCGGGGCCGAAGCGATCGCGGTCGGTGGCGGCAACACCTTCGTCCTGCTGCAGCGTCTCTACGAGGCACAACTTCTCGGCGCGATCCGCGAGCGCGTATTACATGGTGTCCCATACATCGGCTGGAGCGCGGGATCCGTCGTGGCCTGTCCCACCATTGGGACCACGAACGACATGCCGATCGCCATGCCGCCCAGCCTCGACGCGCTCGCGCTCGTCCCCTTTCAGATCAATGCGCACTACACCGATGCGCATCCCCCGGGTCACCAGGGCGAGACGCGCGCCGAGCGCATTGCGGAGTATCTCGTGCTACACCCGGGCACGATGGTGGTGGGCCTGCGTGAGGGGAGTGCGCTGCAGGTCCGGGGCGACCAGGTGCGCCTCGTCGGCGGAGCCGGTGCGCGGGTCTTCAGCGCCTCCGCACCCCCGCGCGATCATGAACCGGGATCCGAGCTGCGGCTGCGGGAACACGCTCTGCAGGACGGAGAGGATGTGGAGGCCGGACAGGAATTACAAACTGGACAGGATTGACAGGACTACCAGGATTACCAGGATTACCAGGATTCTTGGGTGCCGATACCCGACGTTTCAGTTCGTTACTGCGCGACCCGGCTCACACATTTGAATCCGTCGAAGAAGCCGCGCCGCAGGACCGCTGGGAAGGTCGCGTTGTCGAAGTCGAAGCCGACGCGCAGCTCGCCGCCGCCCGTGGACGACCACTCCACCGACGTCGTGCTTCCCTGGGTGGCCCAGTGATCCGCGTGGTCGAAGAGCTGGAAGATGGCCCACGTCCCCTGATATTGCTGCAACCACTGCTTGTTCGTGCCCGAGGTCCCGCCCACCCACGCGAGCCCCGCGGGGTTTGCGGTCCAGGTGTACGTGTGTGACGCGCCCTTGGCGTACTCGTTCTGCGCACCATCCACGGCCACGACCGCACCGGATACGCCCTCGGTGAGCGTGGACCGGAGAGTGAACGTGAATCGCGGCTCGGCCGCGCCCTGTGGGAAGAGCGCATCCGAGACCTTCGCCGCCCGATTGAAAAAGCTCAGGAATTGCGGCGACACCTGAATGGATGCGCCCGGCGTGGGTGCGTAATCGGTCCCCTGTTTGGTGAGGACGGAAGCCAGGGACGCATTGTAGTACATCCAGAGCGCACCCGTGCCCGGCTTGAACACCGTGGCCACCTCCTGCGGCGTGGCCTGCGCCGTGGCGCCCGGATTGAAGGGAAACTTGGCGAGCACGCTCCCCACCTGTGCGCAGAACGACGCGCCGCCGCCGTTCGCCTGGCCAGCGCCGTAGTTCCGCAGGAAGGGCTCGACATTTTTCAGGGGCGCGTTCAACAGTCCGGTCACGGCCGTGCTTACCGCACCGTCGCCCACCACCTTGAAGCCCTGCGCCAGCTTGAGCGCCGCCTGCTGCGCATTCGCGACGCTCCCGGACGCCTGGCTCACGAGCGCGTCCCGCGCATTGGGCGGCGCCGCATTCACCTGGCCGAGCACGGACTGCACCTGCAGGAGCGCGTTCATGTAATCCTGATTCGTCGCACCGATCAGCTTGTCCGTGACGTTCGCCGGCACCACCACGTGCGTGGGTTGCATGAGCTGCGTATCGGCCGGCGTGTTCTGCGAGGCGAGCGCGATGACCGCCAGCAGTGGCGACTGTGGTCCCGCCAGCGTCTGCAGTTTGCTGGCGGCGTCCGCAATGCCGCCGAAGCCGCGCACGGTCGCGCGACGGAGATACGTGCGCCACTGATTCTGATAGGCACTGTCGTACCGTGTCGCCAGTTGCGCAATCACCTTGGTCTTGTCGAGCTGCCCTGCCGCCTGATCGCCGAGCACCCATGTCTCGCCGTTGAAATACCGGTCGGCGTCCTTCTTGAAGGCGTTCTGCATGAAGGCGTAGCCGCCCTTCGTGAACGCGCCCGGCACCTCGTAGTCATCCGACACCAGCGCCGTGTAGCGCGGGTACAGGCGGTTGAACTGCACGGCCGGATTCGACTTGCCTGCCTCGGACAGCATGAACTGATAGATGCGTTCCGCGCCGGCCCACTGGTTGAGATACGCGCGCGTGTGCGTGACGAGCATGTCATCCGCCGGCACCGTGTACGGGTTCGCGCGCGGCAGCTGATCCGCATAGTACGCGAACTGCTGCTCGGCGAGCCGCGTGCGCGTGCTGTCGAGCGGCCGGCCCTGGAGCCACGCCGACATCAGCACCGGCACGAGAAACGCGTGCGTGCTCTTCTCCGGGTTTCTCGTCGTAATGAGGTAGCCCTTGAACAGGCTGTAGGTGGAGTCGTACTGGTCCGTGGGCCGCGGCGCGGCGGGGAGCGCGGCGAGCGTGGCCGCCATGCTTCGCCTGGTGTCCTGCAGCATCACGCGATCGAGCGCGGCGAAGTAGAGCTGCTTCGCATCCGAGCGCACGCGCGATCCCGTGAACAGGCCGAGGCGAAGCCGCGTGGGCGCGCCATTGGTCGCGTACCCGTCGAGCTCCACCAGTTGCCGGCGCAGCGAGTCGAGTCGCGCGAGTGCATCCACGCCCGGCAGATCCTGTGACGCCGCCGGCAACGCCGCCGCGGCTCGCGCCGCGGTCATGGTGCTGCCGTCGAGCTCCCGGTTGTTCGAATAGCTCCACGCCACGCCGGCCGCGAGCAGCACACCCACCGCGGTGGCCAGGCCAAGCACGGCGCGGCGAAGCACATTCACGCGCGTGCCGCCGGAGGTCGCCTTCATGGCGGCGTGATCCTTGAGCAGGACGTCGCTGAACAGCCTGTCCAGAAAGAGCCACTGCGGCACCTTGCGCGCCGTGGCCGCGGCGGGAGCGGCAGCCATGGCGGCCATTTGCGCCTGGGGGTCGAATACGCTGGTGGCGCCAACCGGTCCGCCCTGCTGGCGCCGGGCCACCGGCGCGGCGGCGGCGGCCTCCGTAATGATCACCGCGCGCACGCCCGCGAAGTAGAATCCGCGCAGGAACGGGCTCACCTGGAGCTGGCTCGGCTTGCACAGTTCGACGAGAAATTCCTGCGCCAGCGGCATGATCTTGCGCAATTCGCGCGGAAATTCATAGGCGCCGGGCTTGCGCTCCGGTGCATTTTCGCGGGCGAGAAACTGCAGCCGCTTCTCAGCGAGCGAGCGGAAGATCTGATCGAATGCGCCGCCAACGCGCGCCGTCTGCCGGTCGGCATACAGCCCCGTGGCGCCGACATCGGGAGCCAGCGTCGCGCCCAGCACGTCGCGTGCCTCGTCGTTCGACAGATTCTGGACGTAGTCCGCGAAGTACGGAATGCGGTCGGCCTTGCTGAAGATCACGTAGACTGGAAGCTGCACACCGAGCGCGCGCGAGAGCTGCGAGAGCCGCTCGCGCATGGCGCGCGCGAGTCCCATAACGGTCTCACTGGCCCCCGCCTTCAGGAACTCCTCGCAGCTCATGCAGGCCACGGCCAGGCGGGGCGGCTGCGCGCTACCCCCGAATACGGCGCGCAGCCGGCCCGGTTGCGTATGGCGAATCACCCGCGCGAACCGCGCGGAGTTGGCGAACGCGGGCCCGCCGGCTTCGAGAAGAACCGTGCCCTGGGAATACCAGACATTGATCCCGGACGTGGGCGCCACCGTGTCGCCGCGCATGACGCCGCCGGCCAGCAGCTCCGGGTCCAGCCCGGAGCGAACGACGGTGGTGGTCTTGGTGCTTGCTTCAGGCCCCATCACGACGATCATGGGAAGCGCGGCGAGCGAGGAGGCGCCGGCGCTGCGCGCGCTGCGCGACGCCGCCAGTTGCGTGCGCGCGGCCGCGGCCGCGACGTCAATGTCATCCACCCCGGGCGCCCCCGCCGCCGCCGGAGCGAGCTTGCGGAGCTGAAGCCAGATCACCACGCCGGCCGCGATCAGTCCCAGCAGCCAGAGCCCGATGCGGAAGACCCACACGTCGCTGCCGTGCAGCTTGAGTCGGGGTGCGAGGTGCCAGACGAGCAACGCGAAGACCACGTACGCGGTGAGCACGATGGCCCAGATCTTCTGCGTCCTGGAAAGCGGGGGAGTAGCCGGAGTCATGGTAGCAGCGGGATGGGATCAGCGCACGATCTGCTGCGCGAGCGCATGCAGATCCGCCGTGCCGGAGCGCAGAGAGAAGAGCGCGAACGCGAAGATCAGAGCGGCGAGCACGAACGCGCCTATGGCGCCCCAGCCCAGTCGCTTGAGCCACGGATCACCGGATGCGACCGGGATGTCGCCCGGTGGGATGCGCCACGCCGGCGAGAGTTCTCCGAAGTCGCCGCGCACGCGACGAATCTTCTCCGCGACCTGCTGCATGATCATCTGAAGCTCGCCGGCGCCGGCGGCGCTGTAACGGCCATGAAAGCCAAGCTGCATGCACAACTGACAGACCTCGAGCACATCCGC
This sequence comes from Gemmatimonadaceae bacterium, assembly GCA_036278895.1. Lineage (GTDB taxonomy): Bacteria > Gemmatimonadota > Gemmatimonadetes > Gemmatimonadales > Gemmatimonadaceae > JADGGM01. The sequence continues at coordinate 43,697 of DASUKE010000008.1, read as the reverse complement.
GGTATCATCCGAGTCGGGACGCGCGAGCAGATGCTGCAGGTTCTGGAAGAACATCTCGCCGCCCAGATGTCCGCCGAACAACTCTTCCTGCAGCGGCTTGCGCGGCCAGTCCGCGAACATTCGCTGCGTGGAGTTGAGCACCGATTCATCGAGGAACGCCACGACGGCGTAGAGAGCGAACCGGGTGTCCTCATCGGCATAGCCGGCGCGTCGTGCGTCCTGCTCGGCGCTGGCGAGCACCTGCCGGATGTGGCGGCGGAAGGAGTCGGCGTCGGCGGCGACCTGCCGGTTGGCGCGCAGGCGCACCGTGGCGGTGAGTGCTTCCTGCAGCGCGAGCGCCAGCGCGCCGCGCCGCGCGGACGTGGCGGAACGGGCTTGCGTGGGAGCCGGTGCGACCGGCGGTGGTGCGAGCGTCATGAGATCATTCCTGGCTCACCGGGTACGGACAGTTGGGTGGCGGTCACCCCTCCAACAGGACGAGCAACTCGAGGTGCGGGTTCGGCAGCGCGTCGGGCGCATACACGCCCACCTCGGCGGTCTGATTGAGCGTTTCCCAGCACGGGCCGGACTGGCTGATGCTGAAGTACTGCATGTCCATGCGCGGCGAGAGCGCGGCGGGCGGATTGGGGATGTGCGTGAGCGTGAGTCCCGGATACGCGCGCCGCACCAGCTCGGGGACGAACTTCGCGGAGCAGACCTTCACGAAGCGCGGAACACGCGTGATGGTCTCGGCTTCGCCGGCGCTGGTCCGGACGCCCAGAATCCAGCGTGAGCGCCCGAAGCAGCGCGTGTCCACCACTCGGCCCGTATAGAGATATGGTTCGGCGGCCTGCAACGGAATCGCCACGGAACTGGTGGGGATGATGATTTCGAGATTGGCGCGGATGTGCCGCTCCAGCGCGTCGAAGCACTCCCCCAGGTGATCCTGGTCATAGGCGGGAAGCGTGCGCGGGTGCGCGTCGAGCGAAAAGGTGCACAGCGCGCCGCCCAGGCGAGCGAGCTCGCGATAGACCTGCTCGGGGTGCGTGCGCCGGACCTGCAGATGATGCCGCAGCGGCCCCAGTGCGGAATGCACGGCGTGAAGCAGCCAGAAGGTCGCGACGTCATGGCTGGCGAACTCGCCCAGCGATCCCCGTGCGCGGCCCGCGCCCAGCGTATCGCTCTTGGCGTCGAGCATGTCCACAAGGCGCGCCAGGAGCTGCAGCAGGTGCTCGCTGGCGCCGATCTGGAGTGACGGCGGTACGTACGCCGCATCGTAGGTGAATCCGCCGCGCCCGTCACGCCGCACCCGCGCGAGGGGGAGCGTCACGTCGTCGGTCGTGTCGCCCGCGTCGAGCGTGAGCGTGAAGTGCTTGCGCCCCATGCGCACCGTCTTTTCGTCGCGGCCAGTGGTTTCGTCGAGCACCGGCTGCTCATGCTCGACAAACCGGGCCGTGACATCGCCGGTGGCGCCCGCGTCCATCACGTTGGCGGCGTTGGCGCGAAAGGCCGGGATAGTGAGACGGACAAGATGGGTGTCCTGCGTGGGCGAAAAGATGTCGCGGATTTCGAGCGGCGGCGGCGCGGCATCGCCATCGGGAATGTGAAACGGCAGGCCGTCCGGCATGATGCCGCGCGCGTGGATGAGGGAGACCGTCCCGTTGTGCAGCGCTGCATCATCGAGCTCGACGCCGAGCAGACCGTACGGCGCGAAGAAGAGATGCCCAATCGCGAAACGGAAGGAGTCCTCGAAGAATCGACTCTGCGCCTGAAAGTGGTGCTGGGCGAGGTGCATGCCCTCCCGCCACACCACTCTGGAGAGTTGCGTCATGCGTTAGCGTGTGTGGTACGTGAATCCGCGCCGTGTATGCTCGGCGAGCAGCGCGAGGGTGCCGAAGATTGCGGCCGTCATGGATGAAAGACTATTATCGCACGGAACGCGAACGTCCGCGCGGCCCCGGTGGTCGGAAAATATGGGCCGCGCGTCCTGCCCTAACATGCGAGCCTCAACCAGCCGATGACAAGCGCCGAGTTCAGCGCCAGGTACCACCTTGTGAAGCCAGTCGCGGACGGGTCGGTCCGCTCCCTGCAGGCGCTGTCCACCGCGTCGGGCACCAGCGTCATGGTGCACTACCTCGTTGGCACGCCCGCTCAGAACGCGACCGTACGCGATCAGATTGACCGGCTCCCCGGGCCCGACAAGGGACGGGTGCTGGACATCGTGGATGTAGAAGGGAACGTGGTCGTGGTGACCCAACTGCTCGCGGGCTTTGCGACGCTGAGCGGCTGGCTCGCCGGACGCGGCGCGCAGCCACGGGACCTGGCTGGCACGCAGGGCCATGCCGGTCCCGGGGCGGCGCCGTCACCAACGGCCGCGCCGATGGCGCCACCGGTTGTGCCGCCGCGCGACGCAGCACGACCCGTCACCCAGCCGCCGCAGCCAGCCGCACGCACGCCGGGCGAGTTCACTCAGCTATTCGGCTCACCCGCCACGGGCCGGCCGACGGCGCCGGCGACGCCGATTGCTCCACCTGCTCCAGCCGTGCCGGTTGCTCCACCTGCTCCACCTGCTCCACCTGCTCCACCTGCTCCACTCGCACCACTTGCACCACTTGCACCACTTGCGCCACTCGCGCCGCCCCCTCCGCCCGTTCCGCCCGTGAGCGCGGCGCAGCCCGGCGAATTCACGCGGCTCTTCCAGTCGCAGAGCGGCGCCCCGGCCCCGGCGCCGAGTACGCCGTCGGCGTTCCCGATGCCCGCGTTCGCGCCGCCGCCCCTGTCGCCACTCTCCCAACCGGCACCGCCGCCGTTTCCGTCCGGTCCGGTGAATTCGGGGCGCGCCACGGACGTGCTGCGCGCGCGAGGTGCGCCGCCAGCTCCGGAACCTGTGCCCGTCGTCGTTCCGCCGGTGACACTGCCGCCGCCAAGCTTCGCGCCGCAGCCAGCGTCTCCAATAGCACCGCCACCGGCGTCAAGCGATCCGGTGCCCTTCTTCATGCCGATGCCGGCGGTGACTCCGCTTTCACCCATCGCGCCCATTCCCGCGGTGCCAGCGCCCGCGCCCGCGCTGCCAACGCTACCTCCGCCGGTCCTGTCGGCCCCACCGGCGGCGCCAGCGCACATTCCCAGCGACTTCACGCGCATCCTGGGCGGGGTGTCGGCAGCGCCCGCTCCGCACGCCACACCACCCGCCGGTGCGCCAGCCGCCGGCGACCCGGCCGCGGCAGCGCCGCGGGCCAAGCCGTCCAACTTGCCGCTCATCATCGTGTTGAACGTCGTGGTGCTGGCCGCGATCGCGCTGGTGCTCTACCTGGTGTTGAAGAAATAGCGTGCCCGGCGCCGAATCGCCGCGACGACGCTCACCGGGCCTTCGGGGGAAGCACCACCACCAGCTCCATCTGCGGATTCGGGAAGTCCGCCGGCACGTATGCCGCGAGGTTGCGCGCCCGCACGATCGCATCCCATTCGGCGCCCGACTTTCCCAACAGGAAGTAGTGCGTGTTCACCTTCACCGGTACGGCGGGCGGCGGGCTCGGCGTGTAGGTGAGTGACACGCCGGGCAGTGCCTGCCGAATGAGCACGTCCACCCGATCCGCCGCCGCGACCTTGATGAGCTGCGGCACCTTCTGTATGAGCTCGGCCCGTCCAACGCTCGCGTCCAGCGCCAGGTACATCTGCGGCGCGGCAAAGTAGCGATCCTGGTCGAGTGCCGTGGCATGGATGGACTGCTGGACCAGCCGTAACGGGAGCGACACGCAGCTTGCGGGGACCACCGTCTCGAGCAGCTCGCGAAGCTGTTCGTCCAGCGTGGTGAAACACGTCGTCAGATCATCATGGTCGTACGCCGGCAGATCGCGCGGATGCAGCGTGGTCGAGAATGTCGTGAGCGCACCGGTCAGGGAGAGCATGGCGCGGAAGAGCTCCTCCGGGTGGCCGTGTCGCGTCTCGAAGAGATGCCGGATCTGCGGAAAGTGCGTGTTGATGGAGTAGAGCAGCCAGAAACTGGCGACGTCCGAGATGCTGAACTCGGCCAGGCTCTGATTCTTCTGCCGGCGCGAGCCGGACAGCGTGGTGCTCCGCGCGGAGAGAATCTCGATCAGTCGCCGCGCGATTGCGAGCAGATAATCGCTAGCCGCGATGTCGATGAGCGGCGCGACGAACTGCGCGTCGAGCGAATACTCGCCAGTGGCGGAGCGGTGGATGCGCGCGACCCGCAGCACGGAGTTTCCCTCGAGAGATTCGCCGCCGGTCAGAAATCGAAAGTTCTTGCGGGCGACCTGAATGGGCTTTTCGGCCAGCCCCGTATTCTCGTCGCGCCGCATGAGCACTTCGGCCCCGAAGCGTGTGGATTGCTCCTTCCCGTTGGCGGTGACGTTGTGCCCGTCCGACCGATATTCGGGGACGGCCAGATACATGTCCAGCACGGTCTGGTCCGGCTCCCAGCAGCCCTCGAGCAGTCGCGGCGCCGGCAGCGCGTCAGGGGCCGGCATGTCGAACAACAGACCGTCAGGGAAAATTCCTCCGGCTGCGCCCAGCGCGAACGTACCACCCGCCAATGCTTCGTGATCGATCTCCAGCCGGTGAAAGCCCCACGGGCAGTAGGTGAGGCCCGCCAGCTCGAACTGCATCAGGTCTTCGAGGTAGCGGTCCTGTGTCTGCAGGTGTTGCGGGCTCAGCAGAACGCCCTTGGTCCAGAGGACGGGTTGCATCTGTCTCATGGCGCCCTAAGGTAGCGCCGGGAGAGCGCAAATCCAGTCGCGGGCCCCGGTGATCTTGACAGACTCGCGCCGGGAGATGCCCTTTACCGGCTCCAGAACTGTGAACCACTCAGGAGGAAACCGTGGCTGCTGCGCGACAGTCGAGCGATGTCATTCTGGACGTGGACGCGGGACGGAGCGACGCGCATCCCGTTGCGGGCCACGATATGCCGTTCCGTCTCCTCCTGATGGGAGACTTCAGTGGCCGCGCGAGCCGACGCGTGGTGGAGTCTGGCGCCGCGCTGGCGAGCCGCCGCATTGTCCGCGTGGATCGCGACGACATCGACGACGTGCTGCACCGGTTGGCTCCGCGCATCGCACTCGATGACGCGGGCCAGGTGGCCCTTCGCTTCGCGAGCCTGGATGACTTCCACCCGGATGCGATCTACGATCAGCTCCCGCACTTCGAGGCGGCGCGTGCGGAGCTGACCGATGTCGTGCGGGCGCCGGCGCCGCCGGCATCGCCCGCCGCCGCGGGGCCGCAGCGCACCGGGAGCGTGCTCGAGGACATTCTCGGCGAGCCGCTCGACGATCCGGCGGATGATCGCGGCGCTGGCGGCGCGGCCGGCGCTGATGATGAGTTCCGGTTGCTCGTCCGCAATATCGTCGCGCCCCATCTCGTTCCGAACGCGGACCCGCGCGAGGCGGGCCGGCTCGCGCAGGTGGATGCTGCACTGAGCGCGGCGATGCGTGCGGTACTGCACCACCCGCGCGTGCAGTCGCTCGAGGCGCTGTGGCGCGCCGTCTGGATGCTGGTGCGTCGCGTGGAGACCGACGAACAGCTGCAGATTCATCTGCTCGACATCTCGCGCGATGAGCTCATTGCCGATCTGCGTGCCGCTCCAGCGCGCGCCGAGGACAGCGCCGTCTACCGGCTCATTCTCGAGTCGGGGGACGCGACATCGGGCTCCGCACCATGGGCGCTGATTGCCGGCGATTACCGGTTCGACTCCAGTGATGCGGATCTGGCGCTGCTCGAGCGTCTCGCCGATGTGGCGCGACGCGCCGGCGCGAGTTTCATCGCGGACGCGAGTGCGCAGTTGAGCGGCCTTCCGGACTTTGAGAAACTCCCGGATGCGCACGACTGGCCCTCGGCGACGTCAGCGCAATGGGATGCACTGCGTCGCACGGCCGCAGCGCGGTGGGCCGGGCTGGCGGCTCCGCGCATTCTCCTGCGCGAACCGTATGGCGCCGCCACCGACGCGTGCGAACGCTTCCGCTTCGAGGAGTTCTCCGGCGCACCCGCGCATGCCGACCTGCTCTGGGGCAGCGGCGCCTTCGCGTGCGCCATGCTGCTCGCGGAATCATTCGCAGAAGCCGGATGGTCGCTGCGCCCCGGCATGCGACGCGACGTCGGCGGTCTGCCGCTCGTGCTCGTCGGCGCGGGCACGGAGCGGAACGCGATACCGTGCGCCGAGCTGCTGCTCACCGAGCGAGCCGCGGAGCACATGATGGACCGCGGCATCATGCCGCTGGCGTCGCTTCGCAATCAGGACGCGGTGCACCTCGTGCGCTTTCAGTCCATTGCCGAGCCCGCCGCGGCCCTCGGTGGACGCTGGACGGGATCGCCGTCCGCATGACGGCCGCCGCGATGGGCGCCGTACCGGCGACGAGGCCGGTGCCGCTCGACTTCCCGGACGATGGGACCTTTTCCCGGGCGCGCGATGGTCTCCTGCGCATGCAGTTCACCGAAGCATCCATCTGCGCGCGAGCGGGCATCGAGTCCATTTACGCCTTCCAGGAGCGGCGCGAAGCCGCCGTGCAGGACGCGCTCGACGTGCTCATGCGCCTGTTCCTGGATGACGAGCCAGTAGCCGGAACCGTGGCGCTGTCGCTCATTCCGGCGACGGATGCGGCCGCGCTGGAAGCGCTCGGCCTCATCCGCCGCGATGGCGATGCCAACGGCGCCTGGCGTGCAACGGTGCGGCTCTATCCAACGCGCGGATTCTTCGTCGCGTCCGACCTGGGAAGACGGCTGGAAGGCGCCGGTCCCGTGCTGGCGCCCGACGCCGTATACCCGGCCATCAGCGAGTCCACGCGCGCGTACCTGGACGCGCTGCCCGCTACGCCGTGCAGGCGGTTCGCGGAAATGTGCGGCGGGACCGGCATCGCGGCGCTCGTCGCCTCGCGCCACGCCGATCAAGTCTGGTCGCTCGACATCACCGAGCGTGCCACGCGTTTCGCGGAATTCAACGCCCGGCTCAACAGCGTGTCCACTCTGACCGCGCTGGCAGGTGATCTGTACGCACCGGTATCCGGCCTGACCTTCGATCGCATCGTGGCGCATCCGCCCTATGTGGCCGAAGCCGAAACGACGATGATCTACCGCGATGGCGGCCCCGACGGCGAACGGGTCACGCGGGCGATTCTCGCCGGGCTGCCCCGGCATCTGGAACCCGGCGGCAGCTTCTACTGCACCTGCTTCGCCACCGATCGCGAGAGCGCGCCGCTGGAGGAGCGCATTCGCGAGATGATCGGACCGGGCCACGAGGAGTTCGATGTGGGCGTGTGCGTCCGGGACACCTACAATCCCACCGAGTACTACTGCCGGCTGGCGTACATGGGGCGGGGGACTTTTGCGGCGGCCGAACAACGGCATCACGCATTCAAGGCGCAGGGCATCGTGCGGCTGGTGCACTGCTCCTTCGAGGTGCGCCGCCATGCCGAACCGTGTCCACCCGTTACGTTCCGGAGCGCCATGGGCGGCATGCCGCCGGGAGACGCGCTGGGCTGGATGATCGAATGGCAGCAGGCAAGTGCCCGTCCTGGGTTTGCCGATGCCGTGCTGGACATGCGACCCGTGGCGACGGACTATGTGCGGCTTCGTACGGTGCAGCGGCTCGATCACGGTGCCTGGGAATCGGAACAGGCCTGGCTGGCCAGTACCGCACCCTTCGGCGTGACCGGGGAATGCGCGCCGGAGACCGCGACGTTCCTGTCGCGCTGCGACGGCGGGCAGACCCTGCGCGAGCTGATTCGCGAGCTGCGGCTGGATGGACTGCTGGACCGGGGCATCGATGACGGGATGATCGTTTCCACCGTGAAATCGCTTATTGGGGTGGGAGCGCTGGAGGTGGATGCATTTCCCCTTCCGCCTGTTGGCGAGTGAGACGCTCCGGGTCGAGGCATCGTTCCTGAAGGATTGGCGGGCCGATTCGGGTGCGTCTCGGTGGCCAGAACATTAATCGCTTGACACCCTGCGGCGCGGCTCGTACGTTCGGCCGTCTACGTTCCTGACCCACAAGTTCAATCCGACCTGACCGGGCTTCCGGTTGCTCCGCGGCTTCGCGGGCGTTGAGCGTCACCCAGAGGACCATCGCGACAGGAGTCTCACCATGGCAAAGGAAAGCACACAGAAGAAGCTGGAGCGCGTACGACCTCCACGCGTCAACATCAGTTACGACGTGGAGACAGGCGGTGCCATCGAAATGAAGGAACTGCCATTCGTGATGGGTGTGCTCGGAGATTTCTCCGGCCAGCCGGTTGAGCCTCTGGCGAAGCTGAAGGATCGCAAGTTCGTGGATGTCACGCTCGACAATTTCGATGACGTGCTGGCGAGCATGAAGCCGCACCTCGCGATGTCGGTGGAGAACAAGCTGAGCGAGGATCCCAACGCCGGAAAGCTGGGCGTGGATCTCACGTTCAAGAGCCTCGACGACTTCTCGCCGGATGCCGTGGCGCGCCAGGTGAAGCCGTTGCGCGAGCTGCTGGACCTCCGGACCAAGCTCTCGGATCTGCGCGGCACGCTCCAGGGGAACGACAAGCTCGAGGACATTCTGCAGTCCACACTGGGTGACGCGGACAAGATGAACAAACTCAAGGCGGAACTGGGTACCGATGGAGGGTCCGATGCCTGAAGCCAAGGCCGCGGCACCGCAGTCCGCGGTGGCGGAGACCACCGAGCTGGGATTGCTGGATCAGATCGTCGAGCAGGGCCGGATGGGCAAGGATGCCGCGGCGAAGGAGCGCGGCAAGGACATGATCAAGAACTTCGTGTCCGAAGTGCTCAGCGGGCAGATCTCGATGGCACGCGACACGGAAGCGATGCTCAATGCGCGCATCGCGCAGATCGACCACCTGATCTCGATTCAGCTCAACGAGATCATGCATGCGCCCGAGTTCCAGAAGCTCGAAGGCACGTGGCGCGGGTTGCGCTATCTGCTCGCGAACAGCGAGACGAGCGACATGCTCAAGATCAAGATCCTCAACGTGCCCAAGAAGGAGCTGCTGCGGGATCTGCAGCGCGCGCCGGAATTCGATCAGAGCGCCCTGTTCAAGAAGGTGTACGAGGAGGAATACGGCGTCTTCGGCGGCGCGCCGTTCGGTGCGCTCATGGGCGACTACGAATTCGGCAAGACGGGGCAGGACATCGAACTGCTCGAGAAGATCTCGCAGGTGGCGGCGGCGGCGCATGCGCCGTTCATCACCGCGGCATCGCCCGAGATGCTGAACATGGAAAGCTTCACGCAGATCGATGCGCCGCGCGACATGGCCAAGGTGTTCGACACCACCGAGTACGCCAAGTGGAAGGCGTTTCGCCAGAGCGAGGACTCGCGCTACGTGGCGCTCACGCTCCCGCGCATCCTCATGCGCGAGCCCTACGGCAACGACACCGTACCCGTGGAAGCCTTCCATTACGAGGAGCATGTGGACGGCACGGATCACGAGAAGTATCTGTGGGGCAACTCGGGATGGGCGCTGAGCGCGCGCGTCACCAACGCGTTTGCTCTTTACGGCTGGTGTGCGTGCATTCGTGGCGTGGAGAGCGGCGGCCTGGTCGAGGGACTGCCCGTGCACAACTTCCACACCGACAGCGGCGACGTGGCCATGAAGTGCCCGACCGAAGCGCAGATCACCGACCGCCGCGAGAAGGAACTGGCGGACCTCGGTTTCGCGCCGCTGGTGCACCAGAAGGGCACCCCCAACGCGTGCTTCTTCAGCGTGCAGTCGGCGCAGAAGGCCAAGGTGTACGACAGCGACGCCGCCACGGCGAATGCGCGCATCTCGGCGCAACTGCCGTACATCTTCGCCGTGTCGCGGTTTGCGCACTATCTCAAGGCCATGATGCGCGACAAGATCGGCGGCTACATGTCGCGTAGCGAGGCGCAGACGTTCCTGAACAACTGGATCGCCAACTACGTCGTGGGCAACGACGACGCGCCGATGTCGGTCAAGGCGAAGCGCCCGCTCAAGGAAGCCAACGTGGAAGTGGTGGAAGTGGCGGGGAAGCCGGGCGCCTACCGCGCGGTGGCCTTCCTGCGGCCTCACTTCCAACTGGACGAGTTGAGCGTGTCCATGCGTCTGGTCGCGGAGCTGCCGGCGGCCGCGAAGTAGTCCCGAAGGTTCCGCAGTCTCATCAATCGTTGCATTCACGACTCCTGGGAGGGGAACGGCACGATGGCATTCGACGCATTCTTGAAACTCGACGACCTGAAGGGCGAATCGCTGAGCAAGCACGCCAACGGATGGATTGAGATTCAGTCCTTCAGTTGGGGCGCCTCGAACCCCACGACCATCGGTCATGGCGCGGGCGGCGGGTCGGGAAAAGCTTCGGTCAGTGGCATGAACATCATGAAGCGCACGGATTCCACGAGTCCGGTGCTGTTTCAGAACTGCTGCTCCGGCACGCACTTCAAGAAGGGCACCATGACGCTCTTCAAGGCGGGCGGCAAGGAGCCGGTGGAGTATCTCAAGTACGAGTTCACCGAGGTGTTCGTGGACAGCGTACAGTGGTCGGGGTCGAGCGGCGGTGATGATGTGCCTACCGAGTCCGTGTCGTTCGCGTTCGGCAAGGTGGACATGACCTACACACCGCAAAAGGTGGATGGCTCGAAGGGCACGGCGGTGGTGGCGAGCTGGGATCTGAAGCTCAACGCCGCCAAGTGAGGATGCAGGTCCCCGCATGAGAGCGCGCGAGCTCTTTCAGGCGGGCAGGCTCGATGCAGCGATTGAAGCGCTGGGTGCCGAAGTTCGGGATAATCCGACCGACACCCAGCGCCGCACGTTTCTCTTCGAACTGCTCTGCTTTGCCGGCCAGTACGGACGCGCCGAGAAGCATCTCGACGTGCTGGCGCAGGCCGGTCCGCAGGCGGGCATGGGTGCGTTGCTGTACCGCAGCGCCATGCACGCCGATCGCACGCGCCAGGAGATGTTCCAGGCCGCGAACTATCCACGGGCGCCGCTGTCGGGTGGCGCGGTGCGCGGCACGTTGAATGGGAACCCATTCGAATCGCTCACCGACGCGGATCCGCGCATCGGCGCGCGGCTCGAAGTGTTCGCGGCGGGACAGTACACGTGGATTCCGCTGGAGGCGGTGTCCACGGTGCGCATGTCCGCGCCGGGACGGGTGCGGGACCTGCTGTGGGCGCCCGCCGTCGTGCGGACCAGCGACTCCTTCAAGGGCGTCGACCTGGGCGAGGTCCTGCTCCCCGTGATGACGCCGCTGGCGTCCGCGGACTCCGATGATGCGGTCCGGCTGGGTCGCGTCACCGAATGGCGCGAGCTGGAGAACGGCACGGAGGTGCCGGTGGGACAGAAGTTGCTGCTGGTGGATGGCGAAGAATTCCCCATCCTCGAGGTGCGCGAGCTGGACATCGCGCCAGCACTGGCCGGCGCGGCCTGAGCCGGCCATGCCCCTTCGCGACGATCTGCTGAATCCGATCGCCGGCCCGAATCCGGGCGGCGCCGATCTGCGCTACGACCCGCTCTACGACAAGATCAAGGAAGCGCGTCGCGAAGACGACGACGCGCCCCAGGGCGAGTGGCAGCACGCGCGCAAGGTGGCCGACTGGCCGCAGGTGATCAAACTCACCGGCGATGCCATCGCCACCAAGAGCAAGGACCTGCAGCTCGCCGCCTGGCTCGCGGAAGCGATGCTGCGGCGCGAGGGATTCGGCGGCTTTCGCGCCACGCTCGACGTGATTCGCGGACTGCTGGACACCTTCTGGGACCATCTCTATCCAGAAGTCGAGGACGGCGACTTCGAATTGCGCGCCGCGCCGTTGGAGTGGATGGGCACGCGCCTGGATCTTCCGGTGCGCTTCGTGCCGCTCGATCGCGCGGGACACAGCCACATTGTGTACACTGAGGCGCGCGCGATCGGTTCCGAGGCAGAGGCCGAAGGCGACTCGGCGAAGCAGGAGAAACGGGCGCTCGCCATCGAGGCGGGCAAGCCGACCATTGAGGACTTCGAGAAGTCCTTCGCCGACACGCCCAAGCCGTTCTACAAGCAGCTCGTGGCCGATCTGGATGGGACGCTCGCCTCGCTGCAGGCGCTGGACGAACTGGGACGCGAGAAGTTCGCCGACGCGGCACCGGGCTATCGGCGGCTGCGTGAGGCGCTGGAAGAAATTCAGCGTGCGGCGCGCCAACTGCTCGCGCGCAAATTGGAGCTTGATCCGGACCCGGTGGAGGCTGTGGCGGCGAACGCGGCGGCCGCGAGTGCCAGCGGCGATGCGTCAGCGGGAGCCGGGGCCACTGGTGGAATGCTCTCCGCCGAACCGGTGGATCGCGCGGACGCCACGGCACGGGTCATTTCAGCCGCACGATTTCTGCGACGGAGCGAGCCGCGCAATCCCGCATCCTATCTGATGCTCCGGGCGCTGCGCTGGGGCGAGCTGCGCGCCGAAGGGGCGTCGCCCGATCCCCGAATGCTGGAGGCGCCGTCGGCGGGACAGCGTACACAGTTGCGGGGCCTCATGCTGGATGCGAACTGGGAGCAGCTCCTCGAAATCGCCGAGACCGTGATGGGCACGGCCGTCGGGCGGGGCTGGCTCGATTTGCAGCGCTACGTGCTCATGGCGTGTCAGGCGCTGGGGGAGGAATATGCCATCGTCGCGACGGCCATTCGCGGGGAGCTGCGCGCGCTGATCACCGCGATCCCGGGGCTTCCCACGATGACGCTGATGGACGATCTGCCCACGGCGTCGGGCGCCACGCTGCAATGGCTCCGCGAGGAGCAGCTCATTGGGGGAGAGGGCGAGGGCGCGGAATCGGCGCCGGCCTCACTGCTCGCCACGGAGGCGCCCGAGCGGGACGGGGGAGGGCGCGGCGCCGTGGACCGCGCCAAGGCCGAGGTCCGCGCGGGCCGGCCGGAGAAGGCGATCGAGTTGCTCATGCGCGCGCTCGATCGCGAGAAGTCGCGCCGCGGCCGCTTCCTGCGCCAATCGGAGCTGGCGAACGTGATGGTGGATGCGGGCTTCCTGCAGGTGGCTCAGCCCATTCTGCAGGAAATGATGAGCGACATCGAGAGTCACAAGCTCGAGGAGTGGGAAGCGGGCGATCTCGTGGCGCGTCCCATGGCGCTGCTGCACCAGTGTCTCCAGAAGCTGGATGGCGACGAGAGCACGCGTCAGGAGCTCTACCTTCGCATCTGTCGGCTGGATCCGCTCCAGGCCATCGGCTTCGGCGCGCAGAGCTGAGCGATGGCCCGGTCCGAGCTCGAGCGCACCGTGCAGCAGTCGCTCCTCGAGCGACTGACTGATGAGGAGCCGCACGAACGCCGCGATGCGCCGGGTTCCTGGGCGCAGTCGGTGCGGCAGCTCAAGGCATCGGTGCATCGGGACCTGGAGTGGCTGCTCAACACACGCAGCACGGCGGATCCCATTCCCGACGAGCTGCAGGAACTGCGTCGTTCCGTGTACAACTACGGTCTCCCGGATATCAGCTCCATGAGCCGCGATTCGGGGCAGTCGCGCGGGCGCCTGCTCCGCCTGGTCGAGGAAGCGATCAACACGTTCGAACCACGCCTCACCAACGTGCGCGTGCGAATGGCGGAGGCCGACACGCCGACCCGTCGTCAACTGCACTTCGTGATCGAGGCCATGCTGCGCATGGACCCCAATCCCGAACCCGTGGTGTTCGACACCACCCTGGATGTGTCGAGCGGCCAGTACCGGCTGCAGGGAGTCGCCGGTGCGTGATGATCTGCTGTATTACTACGAGCGCGAGCTGACCTTTCTGCGGCAGATGGGCGCCGAGTTCGCGCGGGCCTATCCGAAGGTCGCCGGCCGGCTGCAGCTCGAGCCGGCCAAGTGCGAGGACCCGCATGTCGAGCGGCTCATCGAGGCGTTCGCGCTGCTGGCCGCACGGACGCACCTCAAGATCGACGACGACTTTTCCGAGATCAGCGATGCGCTCCTGAGCGTGGTGTATCCGCACTACGTCCGGCCGATTCCTGCAATGACGCTGGTGGAGTTCGAACTCGATCCGGATCAGGGAAAGCTGACTACGGGATTTCACATTCCGCGGGACGCCGTGCTGCACTCGCAGCTCGTCGCCGGTGCGCCGTGCACCTTCCGCACCTGCTTCGATCTCACGCTCTGGCCGCTGTCGGTCGCGGCGGCGCAATGGTCCACGCCGGACCGCCTGCGTCCGGCCATCAAGGCATCGGATGCGGTGGGTGCGCTGCGTGTGGAGCTGCAGTGTCAACCCGATGCCTCCTTCAGCACGCTGGCGCTGGACACCCTGCGCTTCCACATTCGCGGTGACGACAGCGTGGTCTATACGCTGTACGAGCTCCTCGCCAACAACTGCGTGCGCATCATCGCGCGCGAGCCGGGCGGGAAGGGCCGCACCCTCACGCTTCCGGCCAGTGCGCTGCAGCCGGCCGGATTCGGTGACGACGAGGGCATGCTGCCGTATCCACGCCGCTCGTTCGTCGCGTACCGGCTGCTCCAGGAATACTTCACGTTCCCGCAGAAATTTCTCTTCTTCGATCTCTCGGGCTTCTCCGAGCTGCGCGCGGCGGGATTCGGGAATCGCGTGGAGCTGGTGTTCCTCATCGGTTCGTTCGAGCGCGCGGAGCGGCGCGCCATGCTGGACGCCGGCGTGAACGAGCGGACCATCCGGCTGGGCTGCGCGCCCGCGGTCAACCTGTTTGCCCGGACGTCGGACCCGGTTTTGCTTACACAGCGTCGCCACGAATATCTGCTCGAGGCCGACGCGCGGCGGCGGCAGTCCACGGCCATCTATTCGGTGGATGACGTGGTACTGGTCTCGCCGGGCAGCGGTGATGCCATCCCGGTGGAACCGTTCTACTCGTTCCGGCACGGCGACGGCACGAACGCGCGCCGCATGTACTGGCACGCGGCGCGGCGGGCCGCGGGGTGGCGGCAGGACAGCGGCATGGACGTCTACCTGTCGTTCGTGGATCTCTCCGCGCGGACGGTCCATCCCGATGCGGATGTCGCGACGGCCCGGATCACCTGCTACAACGGCGACCTGCCGAGCCGGCTCCCGTTCGGGAACGAGAACGGTGACTTCCAGTACGAAGCGGGCGGCCCCATCCGGCGCATCGTCGCGCTGGAGAAACCGACCGACGTGATCTACCCGCCGCTCGGTCGCGCGCAGCTCTGGCGCCTCATCTCGCAGCTCTCGCTCAACTATCTCTCGATCGTGGAGGATGGCCGCGACGCGCTCCTCGAGATTCTGCGACTGCACAACTTCGCCGAGAGCGCCTCGGGCGAGAAGCACATCCAGGGCATTACAGACGTCCGCAGCGAGCCCGCGTACTCGCGTGTGGCGTCGGACTATGGCGTGAGTTTCGCGCGCGGCCGCCGCGTGGACCTGAGTTTCGACGAGGAGCAGTTTGCGGGAAGCGGCGTGTATCTCTTCGCGTCGGTGCTGGAGCGGTTCTTCGGATTGTACGCATCGGTGAACAGCTTCTCGATGCTGGCGGCGCGAACCAGACAGCGGAAGGCGACGATGCGCGTGTGGCCGCCGAGGGCCGGATGGAAGACGCTGCTGTAACGCAGCCCGCGCTGGCGCAGGCGCTGCGCGAGGACCCGAATTCGTTCGGGTTCTTTCAGGCCGTGCGCGTGCTCGAGCGGCTCTTTCCCGAGCGCGCGCCCGTGGGCGAATTTGCGGATCCCCGCCGGGAGGCCGCACGGTTCAGCGCCCACGCCAGCCTGGCCTTTCCCGCCAGCGAAATCCAGACGCTCGACATCGACGCCGATGCGCCCACGCCCATGCTCGTGAACTTCATGGGGCTCACGGGTCCGCTCGGCGTGCTGCCCAAGAACTACACGCTGCTGGCCGCCGAGCGCGCGCGCGAACGCGACACGGCGCTGCGCGCCTTTCTCGACCTGTTCAACCACCGCGCGATCTCGCTGTTCTACCGCGCATGGGAACGCTCGCGCTTCACCGTTGCGCACGAGCGCGACCGGCTCGACCCGCTCACGCGACACATCAAGGATCTGGTGGGCATTGGCAGCGATGGACTCCAGGAGCGTCTCGGCCTCCCGGACGAAACGCTGTTGTACTACAGTGGACTGCTCTCGCTGCGCGGTCGTCCCGCGACGGCGCTCCAGAGCGTGCTGGCCGACTACTTCGATGTGCCGGTGGAGGTGGAGCAGTTCGTGGGCGGGTGGTACGCGCTCGATGCGCCCACGCAGTGCGCCCTGGGCGACGAGGACAGTGCATCGTCCCAACTGGGCCTGGGCGCCGTTGCGGGCGATGAGATCTGGGATCAGCAGGCGCGCGTGCGGATTCGCCTTGGACCGCTCACGCGAGAGCAGTACGATCAGTTCCTTCCCGGTGGGAGCGCCTACGGGCCGCTGCGCGCGCTCACCGGGTTCTTTGGCGGCGACCAGCTCGACGTCGAAATCCAGCTCGTGCTGGCACGCGATGACGTTCCCGGGTGCGTGCTGGGAGCGGACGAGTCGGCGGCGACCCCGCTGGGCTGGTGCACGTGGCTTCGGACGGCGCCGCTCGAGCGCGATCCGGACGAGACGATTCTCACTCTTCAGGACGGGGCGATACCCTCATGACAGTCAAACTGAAACCCTTGATCGGGAAGTTGAACTCCGTCACGCGCACCACGCTCGAGTCGGCGGCGGGGCTGTGCCTCACGCGCACGCACTACGACGTGGAGATCGAGCACTTCCTCATGAAGCTGCTCGATGTGCCCGACAGCGATTTCACCTTCATTCTCAAGCATTATGGCGTGGATCGCTCGCGCCTGGCGGCCGAGCTCACGCGGAGCCTCGATCGCCTCAAGTCGGGCAACGCCCGCACGCCATCGCTCAGCCCGTCGCTGGTGAAGACGTTCAGCGAGGCCTGGACGATCGGGTCGCTGGACTTCGGTGCGACGCGCGTGCGCAGCGGACATACGATTCTCGCGCTCGCGGCCACCGAGGAACTCTCGCGCATGGTGGGAGAGGTGAGCCGGGAGTTCGGCAAGATTCCCGCGGACGCGCTGTCGAAGGATCTGGCGGCGATCGTCGCGCATTCGGCGGAAGAAGAGATGGCGTCGGCGGCCGACGAGAGTGGCGCCTCGGGCGCACCCCGGCCGGGCAGCGGCAAGACGCCGAATCTCGAGCAGTACACGGTGGACCTGACCGACAAGGCCAGGCAGGGCAAGCTGGATCCCGTGCTCGGCCGCGACTTCGAGGTGCGCCAGCTCGTGGACATCCTCACGCGCCGCCGCCAGAACAATCCCATCCTCGTGGGTGAGGCCGGGGTCGGCAAGTCCGCCGTGGTCGAGGGATTCGCCTCGCGCATCGCGAGCGGCGATGTGCCGCCACCGCTCAAGGACGTGACGCTCCGCACGCTGGATCTCGCGCTGCTGCAGGCCGGCGCCGGCGTGAAGGGCGAATTCGAGAACCGGCTCAAGGGGCTCATCGAGGAAGTGAAGAACTCGCCCACGCCAATCATTCTCTTCATTGACGAAGCGCATACGATGATCGGCGCCGGCGGCAGCGCGGGGCAGGGCGACGCCGCCAACCTGCTCAAGCCCGCGCTCGCGCGCGGCGAGCTGCGCACCATCGCGGCCACTACGTGGTCCGAATACAAGAAGTACTTCGAAAAGGACCCGGCGCTCACGCGGCGGTTCCAGCTCGTGAAGGTGGAGGAGCCCACCGAGGAGAAGTGCCTGCTCATGATGCGCGGCATCGTGCCCGCTCTCGAGAAGCACCACAAGGTGCGCATCCTGGATGATGGCGTGGATGCAGCGGTACGCCTCTCGCACCGCTTCCTCGCCGACCGCCAGCTTCCGGACAAGGCCGTGAGCGTGCTCGACACGGCATGCGCGCGGCTGGCACTGGGCCAGAGCGCCACGCCATCGGCCATCGAAGATGCGCAGCGCCAGCTCGATGACCTGGCCGTGCAGTCGCGCGTGCTGGAGCGGGAAAGCGCCGTGGGCGCCGACCACGCCGAGCGCCTGGCCAAGATCGCGGAGGCGCGGGCAAAGACCGAAGCGCAGCTCGCGACGCTCAATGCGCGCTGGGCGGACGAGAAGGAGCTGGTGCAGGGCATTCGCGAGCTGCGCGAACGGCTGGAAGGAATGGCCGGAGCGGGCGCCGCCGCCGATGGGAACGGGAATGGGTCGAGCGACGTCACCGGGCTGCGCGCGGATCTCGCCGCGCGCAACCAGCGGCTGGAGCAGATCCAGGGGGAGACGCCGCTGATTCGCGTGTGTGTGGATGCCGGTATCGTCGGCGAAGTCATCTCCGGCTGGACCGGCATCCCCGTGGGGAAGATGCAGCGGGACGAAACCGGCACCGTGCTCCGGCTCGAGGATCATCTGGGCCGGCGACTCATCGGTCAGGCACACGCGCTGGCGCTCATCAGCAAGCGCGTTCGGACATCGCGTGCGGGCATCGAGGATCCCAACAAGCCCAAGGGCGTGTTCATGCTCGTGGGTCCGAGCGGCGTGGGCAAGACGGAGACGGCGCTCGCGATTGCCGATCTGCTCTATGGCGGCGAGCGCAACCTGATCACCATCAACATGTCGGAGTTCCAGGAGGCGCACACCGTCTCTACGCTCAAGGGATCGCCGCCGGGCTACGTGGGCTACGGCGAGGGCGGCGTGCTCACCGAAGCCGTGCGCCGGCGCCCCTATTCGGTGGTCCTGCTCGACGAGGTGGAGAAGGCGCACCCCGACGTGCTCGAGCTGTTCTTCCAGGTGTTCGACAAGGGCCAGATGGAAGACGGCGAGGGTCGGGAGATCGACTTCAAGAACACGATCATCATCCTCACCACGAACGCCGGAACCGATACCATCATGAAGCTGTGCGCGGATCCGGAAACGGCGCCCAGCGATGACGGGCTGGTCAAGGCGCTCAAGCCCGAGCTCGACAAGGTGTTCAAGCCCGCCTTCCTCGGGCGCATGGTGATCATTCCCTACTTCCCCATTCGCGACGAGAATCTCCGGCGGATCATCAAGCTCAAGCTGGCCAAGATCCAGCGCCGCCTCATGGAAACCCATCACGTGCCCCTGGAGTACGACGACGCGCTGGTGCAGCAGGTCGCGGAGCGGTGCACGGAGGTGGAAAGCGGGGCGCGCAACGTGGACAACATTCTCACGAACACGCTGCTCCCGGAAATCTCGCGCGAACTGCTGGAGCGCATGGCGAGCGGTGGGCGCATCGGCTCGATCCACGTTGGCGTCGGTGCGGACGGAAACTTCACGTACGCCATTGCCGGTGGACCCACCGGCAATGGTGACGCCGCCGCGGCGTCGACCGGAATGGCGCCGGCGGCCGCCGTCGCGGACCCGGCACCCTCGCTGTCGTAGCACAGGAGCGCATTCATGTCGTCAACCGCCGAGCGGGAAGCCACGCAGGAGGGGCGGCTGCTGTCTCTGACCACGCCGCTGGGAAAGGACAAGCTCCTGCTGCGCGGACTGGAAGGGCGGGAAGGGGTGTCCTCGCTCTTCCAGTTCAATCTGGCCATGGTGTCGGAAGCCGCGAACATCAGCTTCGACGACATCGTGGGCAAGAACGTGACCGTGAATCTCGAGCTGGTGGATGGAGCGAAGCGCCACTTCAACGGGCTCGTCAGCCGCTTCACCCAGTCCGGCCGTGATGAGCATTTCGTGCACTATCGGGCCGAAGTGGTGCCCTGGCTCTGGATGCTCACTCGCCACTCCGATTGCCGCATTTTCCAGAACAAGAACGTGCCGGACATCATTGAGGCCGTGTTCGGTGATCGCGGCTTCTCGGACTATCGGCTGTCACTCCAAGCGAGCTACAGCCCGCTCGAGTACTGCGTGCAGTATCGCGAGACGGACTTCAATTTCGTCACGCGACTCATGGAGCAGTACGGCATGTTCTTCTTCTTCGAACACTCGGAGAGCAAGCACACGCTGGTACTGGCCGACGCGGCGACGGCTCATGAGAAATGCCCCCGACAGTCCACGGTGCAGTTCACGGCCGAAGGCATCGGCGTGCACGATGACGATATCATCACGAACTGGTCGGTGGAACAGGAAGTCCGCCCGGGCAAGTACACGCTGCGCGACTACAACTTCGAAACGCCATCGGTCAACCTGGAGGTCTCCGCGCCGACGACCATCAAGTCGAGCGGGGCCGATGCGCGCGAGCTGTATGACTACCCCGGTGACTACCTGAAGCGCGCCGATGGCGAAAAGGTGGTCAAGCTTCGCATGCAGGAAGAGGAAGTCGGACACCTCGTGGCCTCCGGCGCCGGGAACTGCCGCACGCTGGCCTCGGGATACAAGTTCACGCTGGACGAACACTTCAACGGCGACATGAACCGGGAGTACGTCCTCACCGAAGTTCGGCACTCGGCGCGGAGCGGCGACTTCTACGGCGCGGAGAACGGCGGCGGAGACGAGCAGAATCATTACAGCAATACATTCACCTGCATTCCGGCGGACCGGGTGTATCGCCCGGCGCGCGTCACGCCCAGGCCCGTCGTGCACGGCGCGCAAACCGCCGTGGTGGTCGGCAAGTCGGGCGAGGAGATCTGGGTGGACAAGTACGGGCGCGTGAAGGTGCAGTTCGTCTGGGACCGGGAAGGGAAATCGGACGAGCAGTCATCGTGCTGGGTGCGTGTGTCCCAGAGCTGGGCCGGAAAGGAATGGGGATGGGTGGCGCTGCCGCGCATCGGCCAGGAAGTGCTCGTGCAGTTCCTGGAGGGTGATCCGGATCATCCCATCATCACGGGCCGCGTCTACAACGCCAACCAGATGCCTCCATATGGGCTCCCGTCGAACCAGACGCAAACGGGCATCAAGACCCGCAGCTCGCCCAAGGGTGGCGCCGACAATTTCAATGAGCTGCGCTTCGAGGACAAGAAAGGGTCCGAGGAAATTCACATCCAGGCCGAGAAGGATCTCACGATCGTCATCAAGAACGATGAGACGCGGGACGTCCAGCACGCGCGCACCACGACGATCAAGGCCGACGACTCCGAAACCGTCTCGGAAGGCAATCAGACCATCGCCATCAAGAAGGGAAATCAGAGCACGACCCTGGACGAGGGAAACCAGAGCACGACGCTCACCAAGGGCAACCAGACCGTCAAACTGGAGAGCGGGAACCAGGAAGTCACGCTCAGCAAGGGCAACCAGACGATCAAACTTTCGATGGGGAATCAGAGCACCAAGGTCGATCTGGGCACGGTGACGACCGAGGCCATGCAGGGGATCGAACTCAAGGTCGGCGGCAACAGCATCAAGATCGATCAAAGCGGAATCACCATGAAGGGATTGATGGTGAAGATCGAGGGCGAAGTGCAGACGTCCATCAAGGCGGCCATTACGCAGGTAAACGGCGATGGCATGTTGCAGTTGAAGGGTGGCATCACGATGATCAACTAGCGCCATGTCCACTCACCCTTCCACTTCCGCGCCGCCCGGCGCACGCACGCTGACCGAGTTCTGCGCCCTGGCGGAGCTGGGCGATGAAGCGCGGGCGCTGCTGAAGCCCTCGCATCGTCCTCGCGAGTACGTGGAGCTGCTCGCCGAACGGGAGCTCTTTCCCGATGCCGTGCGCTTTCTCGCGCATGCCCTGCCGAAGCGGGAGGGCATCTGGTGGGCGTGGGTGTGCGCCAAGCGTGCGGAGGGTGAGGCACCGGCGGCGGCATCGAAGGCGGCGCTCGATGCCACCGAGCGGTGGATCACGCAGCCCACCGACGAGAACCGGCGCGCCGCGATGCGCGCCGCGGAAGCGGCCACGTTCGGCACCGCCGCCGGATGCACGGCACTCGCGGTCTTCTTCAGCGGCGGCAGCCTGGGACCGCCCGATCAGGCCGTGGTACCGCCGGGCGAATTCATGTCGGCCAAGGCGCTCACCGGTGCGGTGAAGCTGGCCGCCGTGTCGAAGGAGCCGGACAAGGCGCCGGAAAAATTCCGCGCGTTCATTGCGCAGGGACTGGATGTCGTGAGCAAACTCAAACTGTGGGGCGATGGATGATGATGTCGTCGCCTCCATTCAGCATGGAGCGTTGAGATGGGAATGCCTGCGGCTCGCATCACCGACATGCACGTCTGTCCCATGGTGACGCCCGGTGTACCGCCCATCCCGCACGTGGGCGGGCCGGTTCTGCCTCCGGGCTGTCCGACCGTGCTCATTGGCGCCCTGCCCGCGGCACGAGTCGGCGACATGGCCGTGTGCGTCGGCCCGCCTGATACGATCGCGATGGGCTCGTTCACGGTACTGATCGGTTCGATGCCCGCCGCGCGCCTCGGCGATCTGTGCGGGCACGGCGGTACCATCGTGGCTGGTTGCCCAACGGTACTCGTAGGCTGAGGGCCGAGGAGCGGCCGGCCTGGCGGAACGACTGGCGCGGCCACACGGCGCATGGGCTCTCTGGCATGCATGCTGCGCCTCCGGGTGGTGGAGACAGGCTCCGTGGTGTAGCCTGTGATGATGGGAGAGAATCGGTGAAGCGTCCCGAACGCATCGTGATCGAAGCGCGCACGACACTGGCCGGCACCGTGGCGGACTGGATCGCCGGCGAAATCATCGCCGCCGTGCACGAACGACAGAAATGCGCCATCGCGCTCTCCGGCGGCAATACGCCGCGCGCGGTCTACGCGCGACTGGCGCGGCACGCGGCGCCAATTCCGTGGGGCCAGGTGGACGCCTACTTCGGTGATGAGCGCTGCGTCCCGCCGCACCATCCCGAAAGCAACTTTCACATGGCGGACGACATGCTCTTCCGCCACGTCCCCATTCCGCGCACACAGATCTTCCGCATGCCGGGAGACATGCGCGACGTCGATGCCGCAGCGCGGCAGTACGAACGCGAGCTGCCGGCGCGCTTCGACATTCTCCTGCTCGGCATGGGACTCGATGGGCACACGGCATCGCTCTTCCCGGGTGCGCCGCAGCTCAATGAGCGTGATCGTCGGGTCGTGCCGTCCGAGAGCCCGCTTCCGCCGCGCGAGCGGCTCACCATCACGCCGCCGGTGATCGCCGCGGCGCGCCGGACTGCCGTGCACGTGACGGGTGCCGACAAGGCCGTCATGCTCGAGCGGGTGCTCGAGGGGCGCTATGATCCCTCCGCCATGCCGGTGCAGCTCGCACTGACCGGCGTCTGGTTCCTCGACCGCGACGCGGCGTCGCTGCTGCAGGCGGTGTCCGCGTGAAGGTACTCGCGGGCGACATTGGCGGAACACATGCACGCATGGCGATCATCGAGCTGGACGCGCACCGCGTCCGGGTCATTCGCGAACAGACATACGCCAGCCGGGATTTCCCCGGTCTCACGCCCATCGTGCATGCCTTCCTGCAGTCGGCGGACGGCGCGCCGGAGCGCGCCTGTTTCGGCATTGCGGGACCGGTGGTGGATGGGGTCGTCAGCACGTCGAATCTGCCATGGCGCGTGGAGACCACTCGCCTGGCGGCGGACATCGGCATCGCGCGCACGCTGCTCATCAACGACCTCGCCGCCACGGCGTTTGGCGTCACGCGCCTTGCCGGCGATGATCTGGCCACCCTGCAGGAGGGAGAGCCCGACGCGGACGGCATGCGCGCGGTGATTGCCGCGGGCACCGGCCTGGGCGAAGCCATGCTGGGGCGCGACAACGGGCGCTGGTATACGCTTCCCTCGGAGGGAGGTCACGGCAACTTCGCGCCGCGGAGCGAGCTCGAATGGGATCTGTTCCGCTCCCTCGCCGCGGAGTTCGGCCATGTGTCGTCGGAACGCGTGCTGTCCGGTCCCGGGCTCCTGAACATCTATCGTTTCCTCGCGGCCCGGCCCGGTGCGCGCGAAAACGAGGCCGTACGCGCCGAGGTCAGCCGCGATGGACCTGTCGCCATTACCCGGCACGGGGCGGCAGCTACCGATCTGCTCAGCGCGCAGACGCTCGATGTGTTCGCGGCGGCCTTCGGCGCGGAGGCGGGGGATCTGGCACTCACCGTGCTGGCTACCGGTGGGGTGTACGTCGCGGGCGGCATTGCGCCAGCCGTCCTGCCACGGTTGCGCGAGGGAGGGTTCCTCGCCGCGTTCCGCGACAAGGGGCGCATGGGTGACATGCTCTCGCGCGTTCCCGTGCATGTGGTGATGAACACCAGTGTCGGACTGATTGGCGCGGCAGTTGCCGCCACTGATTCGGGTATGCTCGCCGGTGCGGCAGCGCCGGCGCAGCCACTTTCTCACGAGACTTCAGGGACACCTTGAGATGGCGCAATCACTTTCGACGATGACGGGGACCGAGCTGGACCAACTGTGCATCAACACGGTGCGCACGCTTTCCATGGACGCGGTGCAGCAGGCCAGGTCGGGCCACCCCGGCACGCCGATGGCGCTCGCTCCGCTGGCATGGGTGCTCTGGACCCGGCATCTGCGATACAATCCGGCGGATCCCAACTGGTTCAATCGCGATCGCTTCGTGCTCTCGTGCGGCCACGCGTCCATGCTCCTGTACAGCGTGCTCTATCTTACCGGCTACGACCTGCCGCTCGAACAGATCCGCAACTTCCGGCAGTGGGGCAGCCAGACGCCCGGGCATCCCGAGCATGGCGTGACGCCGGGGGTGGACACCACGACGGGGCCACTGGGACAGGGGTTCGGCAACGCCGTGGGCTTTGCGATCGCGGAAGCGCACCTCGGCGCGATCTTCAACAAGCCGGGCGCGTCCATCGTCGACCACCGCACGTACTTCATCGCAAGCGATGGCGACCTGATGGAAGGCATCTCGCATGAAGCCGCGTCACTGGCGGGTCATCTCGGGCTTGGCAAGCTCATTGGGTTCTACGACGACAATCACATCACGATCGAGGGGAACACCAACCTCGCGTACGATGACGACAAGGCTACGCGCTTCGAAGCCTACCACTGGCACGTGCAGCGCGTGGCTGATGCAAATGATCTCGACGCGATCGACCAGGCGATCACGAACGCGCAGGCGGTAACCGATCGGCCGTCCCTCATTATCGTGCGCAGCCACATTGGGTACGGAAGTCCCAACAAGCAGGACACCAGGGAGGCGCACGGCGAACCGCTGGGTGTGGAGGAGGTCGCGCTCACGAAGCAGAATCTGGGCTGGCCCTGGCCGGATGCGTTTCACGTGCCACCTGAGGCGCTGCAGGCGTGGCGCGAGGCGGGAGCCCGCGGCGCGCCAGTGCAGGCCGCGTGGCAGCAGCAGTACGACGCCTACGCAAAGGCGCATTCCGGCGAGGCGCGCGAGCTGGAGCGCCGGTTGCGTGGCGAGTTGCCGCGCGACTGGAAGTCGGAACTGCCGGAGTTCAAGGCGGACCCGAAGGGCATGGCGACGCGCAACGCCGCCGCCGCGGTGCTCAACGCCATCGCACCGCGTCTGCCCGAGCTCATGGGCGGCGCGGCGGATCTGGCGCCATCCACGAAGACCAACATCAACGCCGATGGCAGCTTCGAGAAGGACACGTACGCCGGGCGCAACATGCACTTCGGAATTCGGGAGCACGTCATGGGCGCCGTGCTGAACGGCATGGCCCTGCACGGCGGACTCATGCCGTTCGGCGCGACCTTCCTGATCTTCTCCGACTACATGCGTCCGCCGGTGCGGCTCGCGGCGCTCATGAAGCAGCACGTCATTTATGTCTACACGCACGACTCCATCGGACTGGGGGAGGATGGCCCCACGCATCAGCCCATCGAGCAGCTCGCGGCGCTGCGCGTCATCCCCGGCTTCACGCTGTTCCGTCCGGCGGACGCGAACGAGACCGCCATGGCGTGGGCCGCGGCCGTGGAGATGCGTGACGGCCCCGTCGCGCTGGTGCTCACACGGCAGAACGTGCCGACGCTCGATCGCACGCAACTGGGCAGCGCGGCAAAGACCGTGCGTGGCGGCTACATCCTGCAGGACGCGGAAGATGGTGCACCCGAGCTGATTCTCATGGGGAGCGGGTCCGAGGTGCACATGCTGCTCGCCGCGGCCGAAAAACTCTTCGCCCACGACATTCGCGTACGGGTCGTGAGCATGCCCAGTCTGGACGTGTTCGCGCGCCAGCCGCGGGCGTATCGGGATGAGGTGCTGCCGCCCGGCATCAAGCACCGCATTGCCATGGAGGCCGCGAGTCCGATGCCGTGGTATCGCTGGGTCGGGGACGCTGGCGAGGTGATTGGCCTCGACCACTTTGGCGCATCGGCCCCATACGAGCGCCTCTTCCAGGAATTCGGAATCACCGCCGAACACGTGGTCGCGCGCGCGCGGGAGATGCTCGACCGCTAGGTACGTGATACAGGAGGACCCAATGACGAACACCGGCACGACCAATCGCATGACGGCGCTCCTGGCGCAGGGGCAGAGCGTCTGGCTCGACTATCTGCGGCGCGGCATGTTGCGCGACGGCGAGCTGGCGTCGCGCATCCAGGACGGATTGCGCGGCATGACGTCGAACCCGTCCATTTTTGAAAAGGCCATTGACGGCAGCACGGACTATGATACCGCGCTGCGCGATCCGTCACTCGAAGGCAAGAGCGACGTGGAAGTATTCGAGGAGCTGGCGGTGGAGGACGTGCGCGAGGCGTGCGACGAATTTCGCGCGCTGTACGACGCCACCGATGGCGCCGATGGCTTCGTCTCCATCGAGGTCAATCCCCGGCTTGCCCGCCAGACGGAAGCGTCACTCGCGGAAGCACACCGGCTCTGGCGCGAAGTGGGCCGGCCCAACGTGATGATCAAGATTCCGGGCACGCACGAAGGCTGGTCCGCGATCGAGCGCGCGCTGGGCGAGGGACTGAACATCAACATCACGCTGTTGTTCTCGGTGGAGCACTACCGCGAGGTCGCGGAAGCGTATATCCGGGCGCTCGAAGCGCGGGTGCGTCTGGGACAGCCGGTGCATCGCATCGCATCGGTCGCGAGCTTCTTCGTGAGCCGCGTGGACACGGAAGTGGACAAGCGCCTCGCGGCCGGCGGCGATCGGAACGCATCGCTGCGCGGCGAGGCCGCGGTGGCCAACGCGACGCTCGCCTACGCGCTTTTCCGCGAACTGTTTTCAGGGCCACGCTGGAACGCGCTCGCCGCACGGGGGGCGCGCATGCAGCGGCCGCTCTGGGCCAGCACCAGTACCAAGGACAAGGCATACAGCGATGTGAAGTACGTCGACGCGCTCATCGGAGCGGATACGATCACGACCGTTCCGCCGGACACGCTGGCGCGTTTCGAGGATCACGGGACGGTGATCCGCACGCTGCCGGGCGATACCGGCGGGGCCGCACACGTCATGCAGGCGCTCGCGAAGAGCGGGGTTGACTTCGCGGATGTGACGCGCACCCTGGAAACGGAGGGAATCGAGAAGTTCGCGAAAGCGTACGAGACGCTGCTCGCGACGCTCAAGCGCAAGCGCGAGTCGCTTGCCGCGGCGTGATGCCGATTACGCATCTGTTTTTTGACATAGGCGGCGTGCTCGGCACCAACGGCTGGGACAGCGGCGAGCGAGCGGCCGCCGTCACGCGGTTCGGGCTCGATGCCGAAGACTTCGACCGGCGGCATCGCGAAGTCGTGGGCACCTGGGAAATGGGACGGATGACCGTCGACGAATACCTGGAACACACTGTCTTCGACGATCCCCGCGATTTCACCCCGGCCGAGTTCATCGCGTTCATGAAGGCGCAAAGCGAGCCCAACCAGGCTGCGATCGAGCTGGCGCGAACACTGGGCGCGACCGGACGCTACCGCATGATGGCGCTCAACAACGAGTCGGAGATGCTGAACCTGCATCGTGTGCGCAGCTTCGGGCTCGTGTCTATCTTTCAGGCGTTCTTCACGTCCTGTTGGACGGGCGTCATGAAGCCATCGCGCCGCGCCTACGCGCTGGCGCTCGCCATGTCGCAGGCCGACCCGGCGTCCTCGATCTTCATCGACGACCGCGTGAACAACCTCGTGCCCGCGCGCACGCTCGGGATGCACGTCATCCACTTCACCGGTGTGCCGGAGCTGCAGCACGAGCTGGACGCCTGCGGCGTCACCTTCTGATCAGGGAGTTCCACACCATGCAACTGGGAATGATCGGGCTGGGCCGGATGGGCGGCAACATGACGCGGCGTCTCATGCGCGCGAAGCATGAAGTGGTGGCATACGACCGGAGCCCGGACGCGGTGCGCGAGCTGGCCGGCGAAGGCGCGACGCCGGCCGCCAGCCTCGCGGAGGTGTGTGCCAGGCTCACGGCGCCGCGCGTGGTGTGGCTCATGGTGCCGTCCGGCAAGCCGGTGGATGACACGATCGGCGCGCTCGTGCCCGCACTGGCGCGCGGCGACATCATCATCGATGGCGGAAACTCCAATTTCCACGACACCATGCGGCGCGGCGCCGCGCTCACACCGCGCGGCATCGCGTTCGTCGACGCCGGCACGAGCGGCGGCGTCTGGGGACTCGAGAACGGCTACTGTCTCATGGTCGGAGGAGACAGGGAGGCCGTGTCGCACTGCGAGCCGATCTTCACCGCACTCGCGCCGCCGGACGGCTACGCGCACGTCGGTCCAACCGGCAGCGGCCATTATGTGAAGATGGTGCACAACGGTATCGAGTATGGCATGCTGCAGGCCTACGCCGAGGGCTACGAGATTCTGCACGCATCGAGCGAGTTCGACGTGGACCTGCATCAGGTGGCCGCCGTCTGGAACCACGGCAGCGTGGTGCGGTCCTGGCTCAACGAGCTGGCCGAGAGCGCCTTCGAGAAAGACAATGCGCTGGCGGACCTCAAGGGCTACGTGGACGATTCCGGTGAAGGCCGGTGGACGGTGCAGGAGGCGATCGACCTGAACGTCCCGGCGCCCGTGATCACGCTGTCGCTGCTGGCGCGGTTGCGCTCGCGCCAGGAAGAGTCGTTCGGCGCAAAGGTGATCGCGGCGCTCCGCCACGAATTCGGCGGCCACGCGGTGCACGCGGAATGAGTGCCCAACTGGTAGCGCCCGTCGCGCCGGCCAAACCACAGCCCACGGAACGGCCCGTCCGCTGCGCGGGGCCGTGCACCATGATCATCTTCGGCGCGAGCGGCGATCTCACGCACCGCAAGCTCATGCCGGCCATCTCCAACCTGGCGCACGACCAGTTGCTCGACCCGGGCTTCTCGGTTATCGGAGTGAGTGGCGGCGCCATGACCGATGACGCCTTTCGCGCGGACATGGACAAGGCAATCGCGACAAGCGACGAGAGCGTGCAGACCGATGCCGCAAGCCGGGCGAAGTTTCTGCAGCGCGTGAGCTACATTGGCGGTGATCTGCGTGACGGCGGCACGTACGCCACGGTGAAGGAAAAACTGGCCGCCGTTGAGGGACCGGATGCGCGCGGCGGCGGCCGGCTGTTCTATCTCGCCATTCCGC
Source organism: Gemmatimonadaceae bacterium (assembly GCA_036278895.1). Lineage (GTDB taxonomy): Bacteria > Gemmatimonadota > Gemmatimonadetes > Gemmatimonadales > Gemmatimonadaceae > JADGGM01. Next base: position 14,463 of record DASUKE010000008.1, on the reverse strand, counting down.
CCAGTCTCTATCCCGACGTCGTGCGTCACCTGGCCGAAAGCGGACTCGCGCCGCGCGAACAGGACAACAGCCGGCGCTGGGCGCGGGTCATCATTGAGAAACCCTTTGGCCATGATCTCGAGAGTGCGCATGCGCTGAACACGCTGGTGCGCAGCGCGTTCGCCGAGAAACAGATCTACCGGATCGATCATTACCTGGGGAAGGAGACGGTGCAGAATCTCCTGGTGCACCGTTTCGCCAATTCCATCTTCGAGCCAATCTGGAATCGCGATCACGTGCATCACGTGCAAATCACCGCGGCGGAAACCGTCGGGGTGGAGCATCGCGCCAGGTACTACGAGGAAGCGGGCGTGATTCGGGACATGTTTCAGAATCACCTGCTGCAGCTTCTCGCGCTCACCGCCATGGAGCCGCCCAACACGTTCAGCGCGGACGCCGTGCGGAACGAGAAGGTGAAGGTCATCGAAGCCATCCGTGATTTCACGCCGGCGCAGGCGCGCAGCGCACTGGCCCTCGGACAGTACGGGCCGGGCACAATGGACGGAAAGCCGGTCCCGGGATACCGCCAGGAGCCGGGGGTCGATCCGGCATCGCGCACGCCGACCTTCGCCGCGCTGCGCCTCGACATCCAGAACTGGCGCTGGCAGGGCGTGCCCTTCTTTCTGCGCTCCGGCAAGCGCATGGCCCGGCACGTGACTGAGATCGCCGTGCAATTCCGCCGGCCGCCGCACACGCTCTTCAAGCTGTCCGGCTCCGAGCAGCTCGATCCCAATCTGCTGGCGTTCCGCATCCAGCCGGAGGAAGGGATCTCCCTGCGCTTCGAGGTCAAGGCCCCCGGCGTGGACATTCGCGTCACGCCCGTGCGCATGATCTTCAGTTATGCGGATGCGTTTGGACGGAGCGGCGAATACACGGCGTACGAAACGCTGATTCTCGACTGCATGCAGGGCGACGCGACGTTGTTCGACCGCGCGGATTCCGTGGAGGAGGCGTGGCGCCTCGTGGATCCGCTCGTGGAGGCCACGCAGGATGAATCGGAGGACTTTCCGAACTACGCGGCCGGCTCGTGGGGACCCGCGTGCGCCGATGAGCTCATTGGGCGAGACGGCGCGGTGTGGCGTACGCCGTGACCGATCCCGCCGAGGCGCTCAAGCGCTCCGCCGCGCATGCCGCGGTGGAGCGGCTGACATCCGGCATGGTCGTGGGACTCGGTACGGGCACGACCTCGGCGTTCGCCATTGCGGAGATCGGACGCCGCATCCGCTCCGGTGCGCTGCGCGACATCACCGGAATTCCCACGTCGAACCTGTCGCATCATCTGGCGCTTGCGCATGGGATTCCGCTGGTGACACTCGAGTCGCATCCCATCGTGGACATCACCATTGATGGCGCGGATGAAGTGGATCCGTCGGGACGCATCATCAAGGGCGCGGGCGGCGCGCTGCTGCGCGAGAAGATCGTCGCGACGCGCTCCAGGCGCTGGCTGGTGGTCATTGATGCGGGCAAGCTCGTTCCTACACTCGGCACGAAGTCGCCGCTCCCCATCGAGGTCGTTCGCTTTGGCTGGGCCGGACATCTGGACGCGCTGCGCGCGCTGGGCGCCGAGCCGGCGCAACGGCAGAAGGATGGCGAGTCGCCCTATGTCACCGACGAAGGGAACTACCTCATTGACGCGAGGTTCCCGTCCGGTATCGCCGATCCCGAGGCGCTCGCGCGCGAGCTGCGCTCATGGCCCGGCGTCGTGGAGACCGGACTGTTTCTCGGTCTGCGGCCGGAAATCTTCGTGGGAGAGTGAGGGCAGGGGCGTAAAGGCGGGACCGTCCGCGGAGCGTCTGACCCTGAATCCCCCAGACGCTGCGCCGTGGCGTGGCCCTGCAGTCCCATGACCTGCAGTTCCGTCATGGTTCCACGACGACCTCGAAGTTGGTCCCCTCCCACCGGCTGCCCTGCACCCAGCGAAAGGTGAACACGACGCGGCTCCCCGCGGGAAGCTGCGCGGTCGCGAGATCCGCCACGTGGATGCCCAGGCCGGTGTCGCGCGTGTCCGTCTCGACGAACGTCGTCCAGTTGTCGGCGGACCAGCGCACGGTGGCTTCCTCCAGCACTTCGACGCGCAGCACCTTGCCGTGCGGCACGCCGCGTCGCATGAGGTTGAATTTCCAGGACGAGTATGGCGATGTCGTGACCTGCATGATGTAGCGCTGCGTCGTCTGCGCGGGTGTATCGAACACCTTCCCGTCCACGAGCGAGCGGCACAGCTTGAGATACTCGGCGTGCGCCCAGACGAGCGGCATGGCCGATCCGGCCGGCCGGCCGGGAATCAGCTCGGCTGCTTCAATCGGCGCCTCGTCCCACACCTGTTCGGGAAGCAATCCGCTGCCATTGGCCGAGTGCTCCATCACGCGCAGCAGCGCCAGCGCCTCCTTCTTCCGCCCGGCCGCCAGCTCGTAGTGTGCGCGCTCGCCCGTGAGCAGCGGCCAGCATCGCCCGACTCCGCCGCCGTCATAGGGGCGACCATCATGATACTCCCCATAGCGGTCCCCCTCGTAGCGCCGCCAGCCCGGCCCGTACGGCAGCGCACGCTTGAGGACCGCGTCCACGGCCCGCACGGTGTTCGCGATGCGCGGATCGCCGGGCGCGCGCAGTCCGAACCGCACCAGGGCGAGGGCGTCCGGGCTCACCGCCTGTCCCTCATGATCGTGGCGTTCGGCGATGCCCATCTTGATCGGGACGAATCCCGATTGCGGCGATGGGGCGGCGGGCACGTTGGTCGGCGCGATGCGCACGTAATATCCGTGTACGCCGAGATCGTTCGCGGTTGGCGTGCCGGTCACGTACGTCCAGCGCTCGATGTCGTCGTTCCAGCCATCGGCCGTCTCACGCAGATAGTGCGCGATGTCCGGCGCATCGTGCAGTTCGGCCACGTCGGCCGCGACGAGCAGTGCGGCGATTTCGGCCGCCAGCGTGAACGGCGACAGACCCGCATTCTCCTCCCAGCGGTCCTGCGCGGTGGCGGGCCCGTTGCGCACGATGAACGATGCCGCACGTCGCACCATGGGCCACAGCCGCTCGAGCTCATCGGGCGCCAGCGCATCGGCACGACGCAACAGGTCAACGAGCAGAATCGGAAAGGCCGTCTCATCCATCTGCACGGCGTTCCAGTACGGCGTCCCATCCAGCCACATGTTCTGCGGCCAGTGACCATCGGCGTCCTGTGTCACGCACAGGTAGTGGAGCACGCGATGGGCGTCGGCCGTCGCGCCCACGGCCAGCAGTCCTCCCGCGGCTTCGACGAGATCGCGCGGCCACACGAGATGATAGCCCCCGAGATCGTTGTCGCCCTTGCTGAATCCCCAGGGAATGGACAGGCTGGCGATGATGCCCGACGCAAAATTCTTGGACTCGTGTACCCGCAGGATGCTGGTGCTCGTGCGGCGAATCTCCGCGTCGCCGGGCATGCTTTCATCCTGCACCTCGAGCGAGCGCTGCCACTCCTGCCAACCGTGGATGTACACCTTGCGCGCATGCTCGAATCCCTCGTTCAGCGCCGCTACAGCCTTGTACGCGGCCTTCACGCTGTCGCTGCCAAAGCCCACGGCCAGGACGAACTGTCCGCCGGCCATGGCGAGATCCACCTCGCCGGTCAGTGCGACGTTGCCGTTCTCCGCGCGCTCCCACGTGTGCGCCAGATGGCTGTGATCCGAGAGCTCGCGCCAGCCGTCCGACACGCCCGCGAAACCCACCGATCGCGCCAGCCACGGCGCCGAGCACGCCAGCGCGAGCGCGGCGCCGTCACGCTCGGCAAAGAGGAGGGGAACTCCCTTGTAGTCGCCGACCCACGCCGTATTCCCCGCGCCGTGATTGTGGAGGTGCGGCGAGAGCAGCACGTACACGTGATAGTCCTCGAGCGTGCCGAGCAACGGCGTGAAGTGCGTGTCCTGCATCACGGTGTCGTGCCGGCTCGAGGTGAGCACACGCTTCTCGATTCGATAGCGACCGTGTACGCAGTTGTTGGTGAGGCGATACGCCGGCACCCCACGCGCGAGCGCTGCGATCTCATGCGTGGTGTGCCGCTTCTCCTCGGAAAAGAACCCGCGGCCATCGGTGACGATGAGCCCCATGTCACGCGTACACGCGAGATCCACATCGGGATAGTAGATCTCGTTGAAGATGCCGTGACTGAGCGTGAACCAGACGCGGCTCATCGCCGCCGGCGACGTGCCGACACCAGTCTTTGCGCTGGACGTCCAGCGCGCGGGAATGCCGGGCCATCCCGGCGCGTACGAGTCAGGCGTGGTCATGACGTTCTCGTGATGGGATGTGTCGGATACTGGGTGCTTCCGATGTGCGGAGCGTTACCAACGAATGGAGTGTCACCGAGGTACGGCGTGTCACCGTAGTATGAAGTGCTACCCGCATGTATGGAGTGCTACCGATGAGGCTGTCCTGCCGCGGTGCTGGAGCAGCAGCGCTGCCCGTTCAACCTGCTCCGCCCGGCGCTCTCGCGCCACTCCACGCCGTGACATCGCGTGCGGTGATGTGCCGCACCGTGGCGTGCTACGCCGCGACATGCCGCATTGCGATATGCCGCACCTGAGCGGGTCCAACCAGTTGCCGCCCATGGTCATGACGCGAGCCGGATCGCGCGGCACACGGTATGCCGCTGAGATGGCGCAACACCCGGTGCGCTCGTGCAGCGGACTCACGATGGCTCGTATGCGAACATATCCGCGCGCCGTCGCTCCGGGGATATCACGGGAGGCAACCTATGGAGATGTCAATCACGCATGCGCATACCGGACAGGTGCGTACCGCATCCGGTATCTGCTTCCTTGCCGGAATCTGGCTGATCATTTCGGCTTCGGTGTACACCGGGCTGCACGCATCAGCCGCCGGATGGAACAGCATCATCGTCGGGATCATCGTGGCGATCTTCGCGGCGATCCACTTTTACACTCCACGGTCCACCACGGGGCTGAGCTGGCTCAACCTGCTGCTCGGGATCTGGATGATCATCTCGCCGTGGATCTACGGCTACACGGCGGAGCACGGCGCGTTCTGGAACAGCATTATCCTGGGCATCATCATCGTGATTTTCGCATTCTGGAGTGCGGTGACGACGCGACCGTCGGAACCGCCTAGCGTTGTGCCACGAGTGTGATCCACCTCCCTCCACCCCGCCCCTGGGAATCGGCAATCGGGAATGGGGAATCGTGGGAATGGGGAATGATGTGGCGGGGGGGAGGTGGCGGTGAAGAAAAGGTGGTGGGGTGCGGTGCTGGGAGGTCTTCCTCCCCGATTCCTCATTCCCAATTGCCTATTCCCAATGGGGAAGGTGGCGGGTAGCGAACGCCCGCTTCCTGTACCGTCACGCTTCACCTTGCCAACCCGTCACGGAGTCGTTCGATTGGCGTATCATTTCCATCGACGACATCCAGCGCGGAGAGCAAGTGATGAGTTGTGTGCGAACAAGGCGCGTTGTGCGCGTTGTGCGTGTTGTGCTGGGCACCGTCGTGACCACGGCGGCCGCAGCGGCAGCGACACCGCAACGCGCTTTCGCGTTCCAGGCGGCTTCTCCGGACACCGTCCGGGACTCCACGGGCGCCGCCATCTTCCGCGACATTGGTCCGTCCGTCGCCGGCGGCCGCGTCAGTCAGGTGGTGGGCATTGCGGGCCATCCCGACATCTACTACGTGGCTGCGGCGGCCGGCGGGGTGTGGAAGACCACCGACGGCGGCATGACGTGGACCGACGTATTCGCGCACGAGCCGGTGGCCTCCATCGGCGCCATCGCGCTCGCGCCGTCCAACCCCAATCTGGTGTGGGTCGGCACCGGAGAAGCGAACATCCGGAACGACGTCATCACCGGACACGGCGTCTATGTCTCCGGCGATGCCGGTGCATCATGGCGCTTCATGGGACTGGCCGACGCTGGCCAGATCTCGCGCATCGTCGTGGACCCCCATAATCCGGACCGCGTGTTCGTCGCCGTGCTCGGCAACGCGTGGAAGCCCACACCCGATCGTGGTGTGTTCCGCACGGACGATGGCGGAAAGATCTGGAAGAAGGTGCTGTTCGTGAACGACACCACGGGCGCTGCCGATATCGTCATGCAGCCCGGCAATCCCCGCGTGCTGTTCGCGGCCATGTGGCAGGTTCGGCGCTTTCCCTGGGAGCTGGACAACGGCGGCGCGGGCAGCGGCATTTACCGCTCCACGGACGGCGGCGACTCCTGGAGCCGCCTGACGACGGGTCTCCCGGATGGGCCCTACGGGCGCATCGCACTCGACATTGCGCCCAGCAATCCCACACACGTCTACGCGCTCATCGAAGCGAAAACGGGACTGCTCTGGGATTCGCACGACCTTGGCATGCACTGGAGCGCCGTGAGCGACAATCACGCGCTCGACGTGCGCCCGTTCTACTTCTCGCTCATCAACGTCGCGCCGGATGACGATCGCCGGGTCTACTTCTCGTCCTTTCAACTCATGGAATCGGACGACGGCGGCAGGACGGCACGCGCGATCGATGCGCGCATCCACCCCGATCATCACACGCTGTGGATCGATCCGACCGATCCGTCGCGCATGATTCAGGGCAACGATGGCGGGGTGTTCCTGAGCAGCGATCGAGGGAAGAGCTGGCGCTTTCTGAACAATCTGCCCATTGGCCAGTTCTACATGGTCGCCGCCGACAGTCGGACGCCGTACTACCTGTGCGGCGGCCTGCAGGACAACAACGCCTGGTGCGGTCCGTCGAACTCGCTGAGCGGGGAAGGGCAGAATGGAGCCGAGTGGTACACCGTGACGGGCGGTGACGGCGAGTACGCGGTGCCCGCGCCCAGCGACAGCAACATCGTCTACGTCGACTCCCAGAACGGCTACATCACGCGCGTGAACCTGAAGACGGGCGTCTCGAAATTCATTCGCCCAACGCTCGAGGACGTGTCGCAGAAGCCGCCCTCGGCGCTCACGTACCGCTTCAACTGGACGTCGCCGATCGCCGTGTCGCCAACCAACGCCGATGAAGTGTTCATCGGCGCGAATGTGCTGTTCAAGAGCGCGGACGGCGGCGCGCACTGGAGCGCCATCAGTCCGGACGTGACGCACAACGACAAGAACCGGCAGAAGACGAGCGGCGGCTCGATCGAATACGACATCAGCGGCGCCGAGACGTACAATACGATCCTGTCCATCACGCTCGCGCCGACGGACACGAACGTCATCTGGCTGGGCACCGATGACGGCAACGTGGAAGTCACGCGCGATGGGGGCCGGTCGTGGAAGAACGTGCGGCCACAGATGAAGGGGCTGCCCGCGGAGGGACGCGTGTTTCAGGTGGGCGTCTCGCCATTCGACGCGGGCACGGCGTACATCACGCTCGACTATCACATGTTCGGTGACGATCGCCCATTCGTCTTCAAGACGACGAACTACGGCGCGTCGTGGACCAGCATGGCGGCGGGCCTGCCGGCCACCGCGAGCGCGCACGTGGTGCGCGAGGATCCGGACGACCGGAACTTTCTCGTCCTGGGGACTGACGCGGGACTCTGGTATTCCCGCGATGGCGGCGCGCACTGGGAATCGCTCGCCAGGGAGTTTCCAACGGCACCCGTGTTCGATGTCTCCTTCGTGCGGCATACGCGCGCGCTGGCCGTCGCGACGCACGGCCGTGGGCTGCTCGTGCTGGATGATGTGACGCCGCTCGAGACCTTCACGGATCAGGTGGCGAAGGCGACGCTCCACATCTTCCCGGTGGACGGTGCCACCCTGTGGCACCGGAGCGATGTCGCCGGCTCACCGGCCTCGGAGTCGCGCGTGCCGAATCCTGCCGAAGGCGCCGTGATCCCATACTCGTTGAGCAAGGAGCTCACGGCGACGGCCGATGAAAAGGCGCGCAAGGAATCGCCGGTGCGCATTGACGTCACGAATGCGACGGGTGACACCATCTACACGGGCTACGGCGCGTCGAAGAAGGGCGTGAACCGCTTCACCTGGCGGCTGCGCTACGCGGGCGGCCCGCGTCCGGCGTTCGAGCCGCCGCCGCCGCCCGGTGAGGAGATGGGCGAAATGGGCGGAGGTGAGCCGCTGGGTCCGGCCGTGCTGCCGGGGACATACACGGCAACCGTGGTCGCGGCGGGTACGCGCGCCTCGGTGCCGATCGTGGTGCGCGCCGACCCTCGTCTTCCGTTCGATACGATCGCGGCGCAGGCGCAACTGAAGGCGGGACTGGCGCTGCGCGACGATGTCGCCAGCGCCACGCGCATGCTGAACGGTCTGCACAGTCTGCGGACGCAAATCGCGAATCTCGAACAGACCGTGCGCGCGGCATCGCTGAACGGGACGTCGCCGGACACGGGCGCGATTCCCGCCGCACGGGCGCTGGACGCCAAGCTCAAGGCGCTCATGGATACCGTGTACGATCCACGCGTGCAGCGGAACGCCCCTGAGGACGACATTCACTATCTGCAGCGGTTCTACGATCAACTGCAGGGCGTGGGCTTCGTGCTGTTCTTCTCGTACGACGAGGCACCGAACGCCATCACGCGGCGGGCCCAGGCGGCGTTGCACGAGGAATTGCAGGGCTATCTGACGCGCTACCAGGCGTTGTTGCGCACTGACGTGCCGGCGTTCAATACGCTGGCGGCGCAGCACGGGATGGGCGGAGTGATGGCGCGGTAGACAGCGATACTTGGAACCGGGAACCGGGAACCGGGGTCGTGGGGCACTGGCCCGTTCCCGGGCGGCCCCGCGCACCAACTTTATTCTGCAAAGTACTTGACAACTGAGCCGACGTGGCCTATGGTAGTCCCATGCCGTTTGCCCGCACGCCGGAGTCGCCCGCGCTGCACCTGCGCGCCATGGACAACTTGCGGTTCATCCGCGAGACCATGGAGCATGCGTCGCGCTTCACCGCTATCTCGGGCTGGGGACAAACCGGCGTCGGTGCCACGGCCATCGCGGCCGGCGTAATCGCCATGCGGCAGCCCTCCACGGCCCGCTGGATCGCCACCTGGGGCACGGAGGCGGCCGTGGCCATTGGTATCGGCGCGGCCACCAGTGCGTGGAAAGCCCGCGCCGCAGGTCTCCCGCTGCTCTCGCCGCCGCTTCGCAAGTTCGTCCTTGGCTTCGCGCCTCCCGTGGCGGCTGGTGCCGTGCTGACGCTGGCGCACATGCGGTTGGGGCTGACCGCGCTGCTGCCCGGAATCTGGCTCCTGCTCTATGGCGCCGGGACGATGGCCGGCGGCACCTTCTCCGTGCGACCCGTGCCCATCATGGGTGCGTGCTTCATGCTGTTCGGCACGGTCGCGCTCCTGGCGCCCGCGCCGTGGTCCCCGTGGCTGCTGATTGTCGGCTTTGGAGGTCTTCACCTTGTCTTCGGCGCGATCATTGGACGGTGGTACGGTGGCTGATTCCGGAGCCGCACGCCGGCGTACCGGCGAGGACTCCGCGACCGGCGACCCGCAGGCGCCGCACCAGCGGCGTCGTGCCACAGGTCTCGTGGAGCTCGACTCGCTCATCCACCACCGGATGCGCCTGGGGATCGTGAGCGCACTCGCGGCCAACGAGTCCTTGTCGTTCAATGAGCTCAAGGCCCTGCTGCGCACGACGGATGGCAATCTGAGCGTGCACGCCCGCAAGCTCGAGGAGGCCCAGTATCTCACGTGCAGCAAGCGCTTCGAGGCGCGGCGGCCGCACACCGAATACCGGCTCACGGCCACCGGCCGGCGTGCACTGCAGCGCTATCTCGATCACATGGAAGCCATCATCGATGTCACGCGGCTCGGCATGGACCGCTGAGCACGTCCTTTTTTTGCCCCATCACTTTATGCCAACAAGTTCTTTGAGCAATACCGTGACGCATCGGTCGGACGCACTCCACATCGCCATCATCATGGATGGCAACGGACGCTGGGCCACGGCGCGCGGTCTGCCGCGCTCTGCCGGACACCGCCAGGGCGCCGAAGCGGTCCGACAGGTCGTGGAGGCCGCTCCCGCGCTTGGCGTCCGCACCCTCACGCTCTACGCCTTCAGCTCGGACAACTGGAGCCGGCCGCCCGGCGAGGTCCGCGCCCTCATGCGGCTGTTCCGCGCGTATCTGCGCGCCGAAAGCGCGCGGCTCGCCGAGCAGGGCGTGCGTCTGAGCGTCATCGGGCGACGCGACCGGCTCGCGCTGCCGCTTCGCGTCGAGATCGAACGCGCCGAACGTCGCACCGCGGCGGGATCGGTGCTGCATCTCCGCCTCGCGATCGACTACTCGGCGCGTGACGCCATTGTGCTGGCGGCGAGCCAGCTCAACGCGCGTGAGCGCCGTACGCGCGAATCACTCACGTGTGAGCCACTCGCGCGTGAGTCGCTTACGCGCGAACAGTTCGCGCGAATGCTCGCCGCGGCGTACGTGACTGATGCGGATGGGCCGGCCGACGATTCCAGTGCCCCTGATGTCGATCTGATGATCCGGACCGGTGGCGAACACCGGCTCAGCGATTTTCTCCTTTGGGAATGCGCCTACGCGGAGTTGTACTTTATCGAACGCACGTGGCCCGAGTTTACCGCGGCGAGCCTGGCCGCCGCCATTTCCGAATTCCACCATCGCGTCCGGCGCTTCGGTGCGCTGCCGGCCGCTGCCGCAGCGGGGTGAATCATGACACCGGTCAGAGGGAATGCATCAGCCACGTCAGTGGAGAGTGGTGTGACGTCGGCAGCGCCGACAGCGGGTAGCGGTAGTTCGAGCGCGGGCGCCGGATCTGCCGTGAGTCCGGCCGGCGTTGGACAACTCTGGCTTGTTGCGGCGATCGCTGGCGGAGTCGGGGCATGGGTCACCTTTGCCGCTCTGCCCGGCGTGAACTGGACGATCTGGACCGTTGTCGCTGCGACTGGACTCGCCCTCACGACGCGCCGCGCCCAGGGACGCCTGCCGCGCGACCTTGCACTGGTGCTGCTCCTCGCGTGTGTGCTCGCCGGTGGCGCGGCCATCACCGCCGATCCGGTCTTCCAGTTTCTGATCTTCGCCGGCGTCGCGACGCTTCTGGCGATTGGCACGCTCGTGGCCGCCGGTGCGCGACTGGACGATGGCGGCCTGCTCTTTCTCATGCTCGCGCCGCTGTTCGCCAGCGTTCGGACGGGCGTCGAAGCAATTCGCCGACTGTTCGAGGGCGCGGAGCTGCTGGGTCGAAACAGCGGCGCACCGGTGCTGCGCGGCGCGCTGCTCGCGCTGCCCGTGGTCGTCGTGCTCGCCCTGCTCCTCGCGCAGGCGGATCCGACGCTCGCGACCGCGCGCGACGATGTGGCGCGCGCAATCGCGAGCTGGACCTTTCTCCCGCGGCTGTTCTTCTTCGTCATCATTGGCGCCATGACGCTCGGAGCCTGCGGCCTGGCGCTCCATCCGACGTCCGATGGGCCGTCCATCGGCATCTCGAATACGGGCGTAACCTTGCGAATTGGCGACACCGAGCGGCTCATTGTGCTGAGTTCCGTGTCGGCGCTCTTCGCGCTCTTCGTACTGCTCCAGTTCGCCTACTTCTTCGGGGATCTCGCGGGCACGCCCGGATCCGGCATCACCTATTCCGAGTATGCGCGTCGCGGATTCGGTGAGCTCACGCTGGCGGCGTCGCTCGCGACGGCGCTCATCGTCGGGCTCGATCAGGTGGCCCAGCGGGGATCTCGCGAGCGCGCCGTTCGCATCGTCTCGCTCGTCCTCATTGGCCTCGTCCAGCTCCTCCTCGATTCGGCGTATCATCGCGTGTCGCTCTACGAGCAGGCGTATGGCTACACCACGGCGCGCGTCTACGCGCAGGTGTACATGGTGCTCGTGTCGCTGTCGCTGGCGCTGCTTACGTACGAAGTGTGCACGACGTTGCACTTCAAGCGACTCGTGCGCCGCGTGGCGCTGCTCGGAACGTGCGGACTGATCGCGCTCACCTACTGGAATCACGAGGCGTGGATCGTGCAACGCAACGTAGCGCGCTATCTCGCGACCGACACGGCGACACGCCCCGATCTTGCCCGCGCCGCGAAGGTCGAGTCGCTCAACAGCATTCCGGCGCTGGTCGCGTCGCTGCCGAAGCTCGACGCGGCCACACGAAGTGACGTGCGCGCATGCCTGCTCCAGCGCGCCACCGCGCGGCAGGTGACGCACACTCGCGTGGCGCACTGGTACGAGTGGAATCGCGCGCGCCGGAACGCCGCGCAGGCACTGTTCGGGCTGCAGCAGGCGAGCGCGGACGCGGCTGCGGCCGCAGCAGGGAAGTGCAGCACCCGGTGATATTCACCCGCCTCGGCCAACGGACAACGTAGCCTAGCGAGCAAAGCGCGCGACCCCGGCACCCCGGGAGTCGCGGCCGTGTGTACATTTCCAGTGCACTTTCTTCTGTCAGGTTCACTGGTCATGGATCACATTGCTTATCCTCCCGAGACGGTGGAGGGCTGGTACGCCCTGCATCAGCTCTTCGCCCTTCCCCCGGCTCTGGCTCGGCGCCCAGCCGAGCGCGACAGCGCGATCGCGGCGCTCTGTGAGCTGTCGCAACCGTCGGAGCATGGTTGGACCGCGATCGCCGGTGTCATCGGGTCGCGCGCCGACATCATGCTCATGCACTTTCGTCCGTCGCTCGACGCCATTGGCGTAGCGGAGCGGCGGCTGCGGCGCGAGCCGCTGTTCGCGCAGTCCACGCTCGTCTGGTCGTTTCTGAGCGTGACGGAAGCCGGACTCTATCACATCACCGCAGCGCTGGCCCGCGATGCGAAGGCGCGCGGCGGACAGGTGGGGGATGATGCCTTCACGGCGGCGCTCGCCGAGCGTGTACGCGCCGAGACGAACACACTGCATCTGCAACGGCGTCTGTACCCACGCCCGCCGGCGGACATGCCCTATGTCTGCTTCTATCCGATGAACAAGCGACGAGCGCCGGGAGAGAACTGGTACACGCTGACGCTCGAAGAACGGAGCCAGCTCATGTTCGGCCACTCCACCACGGGCCGTCGCTACGCCGGCCGCGTCCTGCAGATCATCACCGGCGCCATCGGCCTCGACGCCTGGGAATGGGGCGTGACGCTCTTCGCCAGGGATCCGCTCGAGTTCAAGAAACTCGTCACGGACATGCGCTTCGACGAGGTTTCGGCGAAGTACGCGGAGTTCGGCGATTTCTACGTGGGCAGGATTTCCCAGCCGCAGGAGCTGCTTGCCGCCGATCGCTAGTCGCTGGTCCGCGGCGGCCAGTACCAGCCACCAGCCACCAGCCAACCGCCGCCAGTTACCAGCTACCAGCTACCAGCTACCAGAATGCTCTTCCTGTCGAATCTCGATAGCACCGATGCCGCCGCGAATCTCGCGCTCGAGGAGTACTGTCTCCTCAATGTGGACATTGCCGAGACATACCTGCTGTTCTATGTGAACAGTCCGGCAGTCATCATCGGCAAGCACCAGAACACGGCCGAGGAGATCGACACGGATTTCATTCGCGAGCACAACGTCCAGGTCGTCCGGCGGATTTCCGGCGGGGGCGCGGTCTACCATGACCTCGGCAATCTGAATTTCAGTGTCATCACGCGCTATTCGCCGCAACGCTTCAACAACTACCGGGAGTTCACGGGTCCGGTGGTGAGCGCGCTGCGTGAGCTGGGCGTGCCGGCCGAAACGACGGGCCGCAACGACATCGTCGTGGAAGGACGCAAGATCTCGGGCAATGCGCAGGTGGTGCGCGGCGAGCGGATGTTCAGTCACGGTACACTGCTCCTCGACTCCAATCTGGATGACGTCACGCGCGCACTCCGGCCCAAGTCGGGGAAGGTCGAGAGCAAGGGGATCCAGTCGATCCGCAGCCGCGTCGCGAACATCAGCGAGTATCTGAAGCAGCCGCTCGCGATGGAGAACTTTCGCGCCGCGTTGCTGGCGCATCTCTTCCCGGGCTCGCCCACGCCCCCCATGTACGAGCTCACCGACGCCCAGCGGCGGGAGGCCAGCGCCCTGGCCGACTCCAAGTATCGGACATGGGAATGGAATTATGGCGAGTCGCCACCGTTCAACCTGCAGCGCACCCGGCGCTTCGCGATCGGCGAAGTGGACGTCCGCCTGCAGGTGGAAGACGGCATCATCCAGCGCGCGCGTTTCACGGGCGACTTCTTTTCCGAGCGCGAGATCAGCGAACTGGAAGGCGCACTGCACGGCATTCGCTACGATGCGGCGCCCCTCGGCGCGGCGCTCGCCAATGCCGATGCCCCGAGCTATCTGGCTGGAGTGAGCGTGGAGGAGCTGGTGAGGTTGATGTACTAGCCACGCCCTGCCACCCTCCCCCTGGGAATCGGCAATCGGGAATTGGGAATCGACCGCCCCACTTCACCCCGCCCCTGGGAATCGGCAATCGGGAATGGGGAATCGTGGGAATGGGGAATGATGTGGCGGGGTGAGGCGGCGGTGAAAAAAAGGCGGTGGGGTGCGGGGTGGGGAGGTCTTCCGCCCCGATTCCCC
>DASUKE010000007.1:0-81492 GCA_036278895.1 Gemmatimonadaceae bacterium | reverse complement strand
GCTGGTTCCCCCCGTGGCTCTTCTGGGGAGTCGTGCTCGTGGGGGTCACCGTCGGCATGATCGTCTTTCGCAGCGCGCTGGACCAGGCGCACGTGGCGCTCATCTACCTGCTCGTGGTGCTGGGCGCCAGCGTGAGCGGCGGGCGGGTGGTGGGCATTGTACTCGCGTGCACCGGCTTTGCGCTCATCGACTACTTCTTCCAGGCGCCGTTCTCCACCTTCACTGTGGGCAAACGGCCCGACTGGCTGGTGCTCGTGGCCTTTCTGGCCACGGCCGTCGTGGCCACGCAGCTTCTGGCCCGGGCGAGTGCCCAGGCCGACGCCGCGCGCCGGCGCGCGGATGAAATCGACCGGCTGTCGTCGCTCGGCGCGGAGACGCTGAGCGTCGGCCGCGCGGAGGATGCACTTACCGCCATCGCCAAGGTGATTCGCGACACGATCGGCGCGGCAATCTGCGAGATCCACGTGCGGCATACGGATCGCGACATGCTCACCCGGGCCGCGAGCGTCGGCGTCACGCCGGCCACACAGGACGGCGACGTGGGCGCCACGCTCGTGACATGGGTCGCGCAGCATGGTCGCGCGGCGGCCGTGCGCCAGGACGGCTCCATCTTCCGGGCAAGTGAAGACCCTGGCGCGGGAATGACGCTCGCGGCATCGCTCCCCGATGCGAGAGCGCTGCTGCTCCCGCTCATCGTGCACGAGCGCACCGTGGGCGTGCTCCGGCTTGCCGATGCCAAGGCCATCTCGCTCGACGCAGGGCAGCGCCGCTTTCTTTCGGCGCTCGCGTACTACGCCGCATTGGGTGTGGAGCGCGTGCGGCTGGTGGCCGAAGCGGAACACGCCGAGGCGCTGCGCGAGGCGGACAGCCTCAAGGACGCGCTGCTCGCGTCGGTGTCGCACGACCTGCGCACGCCCCTCACGACCATCAAGGCGCTGGCGCACGACATCGCGACCGCGGGCGACGAGCGTGCGGCGACCATCGAGCAGCAGGCGGACCGGCTGAACCGGATGGTGGCCGACCTGCTCTCGCTCTCTCGGCTGAACGCGGGCGCGCTACCGGTGCGCACGGAGCTCAACGCCGCGGAGGATCTCGTGGGCGCCGCGATCCAGCAGGTGTCGGGCACTCTCAACGGGCGCGAAGTGCTGGCGTCCATCGAGTGGTCGGAACCGGTGCTCGTTGGGCGCTTCGACTTCGTGCACTCCCTCAGGATTCTCGTGAATCTCATCGAGAATGCGGTGAAGTATTCGCCGGACAGCGCGCCGGTGGAAATCGCGGTGAAGCGCGAGGGACACGCCCTGCTCATCACCGTCGCCGATCGTGGCGCGGGCATCGCGGCGGCGGAGCAGGCGCGCATCTTCGAGCCGTTCTACCGGATTGCCGGCGTGTCACCGGATGGCGGGAGCGGCGCCGGACTCGGGCTGGCGATAGCGCGCCGCCTGGCCGAAGCGCAGGGCGGCACGGTGACCTATCAGGAGCGGCACGGCGGCGGGAGCGAGTTCACGCTGGAGCTGCCGGCCGTGACGCTGGAAGAGCTGGTGAGCGCAACGGAGTGAAGGCGGCGTCGAGGTGGGTGCTGATTCTCACTCGCTGAAGCAGCGCCATGCTCACGTCCAGGTTTCGAGGGACAGATCGTGAACGGTGCCAAAATGCGTGTCCCCTGGCTGACACATAGACGGCCGCGGCCTGCTGAGCGCCGGCGATGACCGTTGCCGCCCCGGCAAACAAGGCAGTGACGATGTTGGTATCGAGCGGGAGCCTGCCAGTCACGGCCATCGTGATCCGTTGCCACGCGCATCACCGCCACCTGTCGCCACGAAAAAAGGCGGCCCATCACGGGACCGCCTCCGACGTCTTCCTTCTGCTCTCTCAGTTCTTGTGCCGAAACACAATCCGTCCGCGCGTCAGGTCGTAGGGCGACACCTCGATGCGCACCCGATCGCCGGCCAGCACGCGAATCCGGAACCGGCGCATGTTGCCACCGAGCGTCGTGAGGACGGTATGGGTCTCGTTCACCGCCACGCGGAACGTGGCATTGGGGAGGACCTCGGTGACCGTCCCTTCGAGCTCTATCGCATCCTGTTTCGACATGTCAGACCAGGCGCGCCACGAGCATCGCGACGCTCAACTTGCGCGCCGCTGTGCACGCGCCACGCGCTGCCGGGCTGCACCGGCCTTGCGCTGCCGCGCCTCGCTGGGCTTCTCGTAATACCGCTTCCGGCGAAGATCCTTGAGCACGCCCGCGCGAATCACCTTGCGCTGAAACTGCTTGAGTGCCACGTCCAGACGATCGTTTTCACCGAGTACGATTTCGACCACAACACATCCCGCGCTGAAGACACGAAGCACAAAGACAGACCACGGTTCACGCCACGGTCCATCAATCGAAGACCGGACGACGGGCAACTGCCCCCTATCCTCCGGTAATCATGAAACCTAGCTTACGGAGGGGAGGGGTGCAACGGGAGGCATTCCGCCACCCCCTCACCCCTCCCTTGGGAATCCCTGCCTCGACACCCCGCCACCCGGGGCAATCGGGAATGGGGAATCGTGGGAATGGGGAATGATGAAACGGGGTGGGGAGGCGGTGAAAAAACGCGGTGGGGTGCGGTGCGGGGAGGTCTTCCTCCCCGATTCCCCATTCCCGATTGCCGATTCCCAAGGGTGGTGCGGTGGTGCGAGGTTGATTCCCGATTGCCCATTCCCGATCTTCACCCCCCTCACCAAACTTCCGAGATGAAAACCGGTCGCCTTCTTGCCCTCGTCATCGTCGTCGCGCTCGTTGGCTTTCTCCTCTGGTCCACGCTGAGCGCACAGAAAGTCCGCTGCAACGCCTGCGTCGCCTACCAGGGACAGCACAACTGTGCCTCCGCCTCAGCCGCCAGTCGCGCCGAAGCCGCCCGCTCCGCGCAGGCCACGGCGTGCGGACCGGTGGCCCGCGGCATGGACGAGTCCATTGCCTGCAGCAACCGTCCGCCCGTGAGCCTCACGTGCACCACCGATAGCTGAGCGACGCCGACCGCCGCTCAGGCAGCGACCAGCCACCAGCCACCAGCCACCAGCGACCGCTACTCACTCACATACGTATACGTCGGCAGATCACAGTTCGCCCACACCACCTTCACGTACCCCTTGGTGGCACCGGAGAACGTCGCGTGCGCTTCGCCGCCCGTGAATGACGTCGTCTTGGTGGCGCAGCCCTGCGCGTCGTACTGGAGCGGGACGGTCGTCTCCATGGTCATCGTGAAGGCATCCAACCCGTCATTCACCGAAATGGGGCCGGACACGCTCAGCGAGCCAAGCGGCAGTTCTGCGCCCATGAACACCGCGCTCCCCGCCTGCGGCGTGAACACGCTCGTCCAGCCCGTAGTGATGTCCAGCGCGGGCACGCCGCTCACGCTCACAGTGCTGTGCATCTGATAATTCTGTGACAGCCCGTTGTCCGCCGGCGTCGTGGTCCACACCCCACCGCGCGACGTGTTCAGCAGCTCCGTGCCATCGGACGCCGAGAAGTCGATCGTGAAGTCCGTGGCCGTGCCGTTGGACGCGACGCTGGAGTCCGATGGCGACGGATCCGTGAGCGCGATCGTTCCCGTGATCTTGAGGATGTCCCCCGTCTGGTCCGTCGCCTGACAGTCCGGCAGCGAAAACGTGAGCGTCGCCTGATCCGGCACGCCGTCGTGATCACCGTCCGCGGGCGACGCCGGCGAGAACGACGGGCAGGATGACGGTGCCGCGGTGCCGAGCACGCGCGCGAGGCTCAGCAGCGGCGCACCAGGCACCGCATCCCGCACGCGCCGCACCGATTCGCTCGGATGCGACACCTCGAACACTGTCATCAGGCTCGCGGAGCCCTCGACCTCGGTCGCAATGCCGTCGCCAATCACGCTGAGCTGATCCTGCGTGATCCCGGAACCGCCGGGACTCGTGGAGTCGGAGCCGCACGCCATCATCAGCAGTGCAACGCCGCCGACGGCGCTGGCGCGTGCCAGGACCGCCCAGGGGGAAGTGACCCGCATCGGACACTCTCCGGAGTGTGAGGAGGAACTACTTCGTTCGGGTTTTCAGCGTGGAGACGTACGGGCGCTCGTCGTGTCCGACGTACAGTTGCCGGGGACGCGCGATCTTCTGTTCCTTGTCGAGCAGCATCTCTTCCCACTGCGCCAGCCACCCCGCCGTGCGCGCCACCGCGAACAGGACGGTGAAGAAATCCGTGGGGAACTTCATGGAGCGATAGATCAGCCCCGTGTAGAAATCCACGTTCGGATACAGCTTGCGCGAGACGAAGTAGTCATCCTTGAGCGCGATCCGTTCGAGCTCGAGCGCGATCTCGAGGTCCTTGTCCATGCCCACTTCCTTGAACACATCATCGGCAAGCTGCTTCACGATGCGCGCCCTGGGATCGTAACTCTTGTACACGCGGTGACCAAAACCCATGAGGCGCTGTCCTTCCCTTCCGCTCTTCACGCCCTCGATGAACGCGGGCACGTTCTTCACGCTGCCGATCTGCTGGATCATGCGCAGCACGGCCTCGTTCGCCCCGCCATGCAGCGGGCCGTAGAGCGCCGCGATTCCCGCGGCCACGGCCGAGAACGGATCGGCGTGCGCAGATCCCACGGTACGCACGGCGGTCGTCGAGCAGTTCTGCTCGTGGTCCGCGTGCAGAATGAAGAGCACCTCCGTGGCCCGCGTGAACACCGGCTTCGACTCGTAGCGCGGCTCCGCCATGCGCGCCACCATGGAGAGAAAGTTCTCCACGTACGACAGGTTGTTGTCGGGATACACAAAGGGCATTCCCTTCCCGTGCCGGTAAATGAACGCGGCGAGCGTGGGGAGCTTCGCGAGCAGCCGGATGATGGACAGGTCGCGCTGCTCGGGATCGTGAATGTCCTTGGCGTTCGGATAGAAGCTCGACAGGGCCGCGACCGTGCTGCAGAGCATCGACATGGGATGCGCGTCGTAGCGGAACCCCTGCAGGAAATTCTTGATGTTCTCGTGCACGTAGGTGTGAAACGTGATGTCGTGCACCCACGAGTCGTACTGCTGCTGCGTGGGCAGCTCGCCATTGCGCAGCAGCCACGCCACCTCGAGGAACGAGGCGCGCTCCGCGAGCTGCTCGATCGGGTAGCCGCGATAGCGGAGAATCCCCTTCTCGCCGTCAATGAAGGTGATGGTGCTGCGGCACGCGGCCGTGTTGAGAAACGCCGGGTCGTAGCTCAGCAACCCGAAGTCCTGGTCGCTGGTTTTCACCTGGCGGAAGTCCATGGCGCGCACGGCGCCGTCCGTCACCGGCATCGCGTAGTGCCGGCCCGTGCGCGAGTCCGTAACCTCCAGGCCGCCGGTGGCCGACAGCTGCTCCTTCGCGATCTCCGTTGCGTTGCTCATGCGTCGCCTCTCCACGATTGCCGTTCCACTACGCGGTGCGCTCCTGCGAACGAGTGAAAGCTATCGCGTTCCACGC
Source organism: Gemmatimonadaceae bacterium (assembly GCA_036278895.1). GTDB lineage: Bacteria > Gemmatimonadota > Gemmatimonadetes > Gemmatimonadales > Gemmatimonadaceae > JADGGM01. The sequence continues at coordinate 76,031 of DASUKE010000007.1, read as the reverse complement.
CTGATTGAAGGGCAGCGCCATTGCCTTCCACCGCGACCGCGCAAAGATTGACTCCCATGCGAATTCCTCATCTCTCCCGGGCCGCGCTCCCCTCCCTCACCGCGGCCGCCTGCGCCGCCCTCGTGGCGCTCCCCGCAGCCGGCGCAGCCGCCCAGTCCAATGGCGAGCGCATCGCGAACGACCGCTACACCCGCTCCCACGATTACGACCTGGTGCACCAGCGCATCGCCATCGGCGACTTCAACTGGGACTCCACGTCTTTCACGGGCCAGGTCGCCACCACACTCGTATCGCTGCGTCCCGCCCTGGATTCAGTCGTCCTGGATGCCGGCGCACTGCTGGACGTCACCCGCGCTCGCGACGCGCGGGGCACCGCGCTCGCCACGGCGCGCCACGGGGATTCGCTCGTGGTCAGACTTCCCCACCCCGTCGCCTTCCGCGACACCGTGCGCTTCACCCTCGACTATCGCGGCAGGGTGGTGAACGGACAGGGCCTCACCTTCATCGAGCCCGAGGGCCGGCCGCACCGGCCCCAGCAGATCTGGAGCCAGGGGGAGGATCACGACAACCACTTCTGGTTCCCCACCTACGACTTCCCCAACGACAAGATGACCTGGGAGCTCTCCGCCACGGTACCTCGCCAGTACACGGTGGTATCCAACGGGCGCAAGCTCTCCGATCACGCGAACCGGGACGGCACGCATACCGTTCGCTGGTCGCAGGCGGAACCGGCCTCCACCTATCTCGTGTCGCTCATCGTGGCACCCCTCGCGGAGCTGCACGACAGTTGGCACGGCATTCCGGTGGATTACTACGTGTATCACGACGACAGCACGAAGGCCCGCCGGCTCTTCACCGAGACGACGAACATGATCGACGTCTATTCGCGTCTCACGGGCGTCAAGTATCCCTGGGCCAAGTACGCCCAGACCACCGTCGCGGATTTCTTTGGCGGCATGGAAAACGTGAGCGCCACAACGCTCGTGGACTGGCTCCCCGACGGCCACGCGTATCAGGATCGGCCGTGGTACAGCTACATCCTCATCCCGCACGAGCTCGCCCACCAGTGGTTCGGCGACTACACCACCACGGAGAACTGGGCGAACACCTGGCTCAACGAAGGATTCGCCGAGTTCATGCCCGGCGCCTACTGGAACGCCACGCTCGGCCGTCACGCCGGCGACGACTACTATCTCGACGAGTACCGGCAGTTCCTGAGCATCGACGGCCGGCACCGGATGCCACTCGCCTCACTTGGCTCAGACAACATCTATCCCAAGGGCGCGCTCGTGCTGCGCATGCTGGAGCGCTATCTGGGCGAGCAGCCCTTCTGGGCGTCCATGCACACGTACCTCGAACGGCACCAGATGAGCAACGCCACGTCTGATGATCTGCGGCAGGCCGTCCTCGACGCCACCGGCCAGAATCTCGACTGGTTCTGGGATGAGTGGGTCTACCAGTCCGGATACCCCGAGTTCGACGTCAGCGCGCAGTACGATTCTTCGGCGCGCGTGCTCACGCTGGCCGTCAAGCAGACGCAGGTGGACACGGCCACGGCGGACAGCACCGGGTTGCGGTTCGCCACGCCCACGATCTTCCGCATGCCCGTCACGATCCGGGTGGGGACGGCGGGCGGCGACGTCGTCCAGCACGCCCAGCTCGACGCGCGCGAGCAGACCATCCGGATCCCGGGGCTCTCCGGTCCGCCCACGATGGTCATCTTCGACGACGGCAACACGATTCTCAAGAAACTGAACTTCCCACAGCCCACGAGCTGGCTCGCCACCCAGTTGCGGACCGATCCCGACCTCTGGGACCGCTCCTGGGTGATCACTGCGCTGCGCGCGCGCACGGGCGATGCGCAAGCCGTCGCGGCGCTCAGCGACGCGGCGACGCACGCGGATTACTATCTCACGCGCGTCGAAGCCGTGAGCGCACTCGCGCACTTCTCGGCGCCGCAGTCCCTGCCAGTTCTCGAGGCGGCGCTGCGCGACACCTCCTCCGCGGTGCGGGGCGCGGCAGTGACGGCACTCGCCACGATTGGCGGCGATCGCGCCACGGAGCTGGCGCGCACCGCGTGGGCGCACGATTCCAGCTACGAGGTACGCGCGGCGGCGCTGGCCACGGTGGCCCGTCTCGACTCAGCGGGGCGGAGCACGCTGCTCGCGGCGGGGCTCACGACGACGTCCTACCTGGATGTGATCCAGAACGCGGCGCTCGCCGGCATCGCGCGCTCGGCCGACACCACGCTCGTTCCCCGCGTGACGGCGCTGCTCGCCACCACACCCCGGGCCGCCATGACACTGGCGACCCTCGCCTCGCACAACAACGCCAGCGCGCTGGACGCGCTGAGCCAGCACCTGAACGACGACCATGCGTACGTGCGCGGCTGGGTCGTGAACGCGCTCGGGCGTGTGACGCCCGCGATCGTCGAACCGCGTCTCAAGGCGCTGAGCGACTCGCTGCGCTATGCGGATACGCGCTCGCAGGTCGCGTCGGTGCTCAAGCGTCTGTCGCAGGGAACGACGGTGCAGTAGCGGCCGCCGGCGCGCCCGGTGCCGATGGCGCGCCCGGTGTCGATGGCGCGCCCGGTGCGTCGTTGGCGGCGGGCGCGAGCATACGGTGCAGGCGGCGCGCGTCGCGATAGGGAAAGACATCCGCGATCTCGCCGGCGCGCTGCCTGATCTGCATGCGCGTCCAGTATTGCACCGTGAGCAGATCGCCGTGCCGGGCGCGAAATACTTCACCCAGCCGCCCCGCCGGCACCAGAAACGCGGCGAACTCCTCGGGAAAGATGTCGTGCTCGCCCACGCCGAACCACGGTTCGGGCGACAGCTCATCCACCGGATTTTCCGCCTGCGGCAACCGGCGAACCGTGCAGTCGGTGAGCAGGCACAGTTCATCGTAGTCGTAGAAGATCACGCGACCATGCCGGCTCACGCCGAAATTCTTGAGCAGCATGTCACCCGTGAAAATGTTCGCGCCGGCCAGCTCCTTGATCGCCAGTCCGTAATCGAGAATGGCGTCCTCGGCCGGCTCTCCCTCCGCCTGCTGGAGATAGACGTTGAGCGGCGTCACGCGGCGCTCCGTGTACAGGTGCCGCACGATCACGTGCTCGCCCTCCACCCGTACGGCGCTGGGCGCGACCTCCAGCAGGTACGCCAGCAACTCGTCGGGAAAGCAGCGCCGCGGAAACTGGAGATGCTCGAACTCCTGCGCGTCCGCCAGACGGCCCACGCGGTCGTGAATGAACACGAGGCGATAGTGCTCCATCACCTCGCGGCGCGTCGTGCGCTTGGGGTGGCCGAAGGTGTCCTTGATGATCTTGAAGACCACGTTCAGCGAGGGCAGCGTGAACACGCTCATCACCAGCCCCTGGTCTCCAGGCGCAAAGCCGAAGCGTGCGCCGTCCCGCGCGAGATGCTTCACCAGTGTGCGGTACAGCTCCGTCTTCCCGTGCTTCGTGTAGCCGATCGCGTTGTACAGTTCGTCCACCCGCTTGAGGGGCATGAGCGTCGCGAGGAACTCCACCGTCGCGCGCGGACACTGGACGTCGGCCAGGAAATACGACCAACTGAAGCCGAAGACGATGCTCACCTCGTTCGACGAGAGCAGAACGGCATCCACGCGGATGCCACGCACGTCGTTGAGCAGCGGCAGCAGCAGGGGCAGCATCCGGTTGCCGCGGAAGAGGCGTCCCACGAGGTACGCCGCCTTGTTGCGCACGAAGGGACAGGCGAGCATCTCGATGCCGTCGAAGGCGTCCGTCCCCCATGCCTGGCGTGTTTCCGCGTCGATCCGTTCCGCCACCGCCGCGCAGTCACCATCCAGGTCCGCCCACGGCGTGCTCCACGCGCTGCTGGTCAGCACCCGGCAGACGAGCTCCGCCGTGCTCCGCCCGCGCGGATACGTACGCCAGGCCCGTGACTCGCTCTCGTCGTCGTCCTCCGGATTGGTGTCCGACAGGACGTATTCCACGCGTTCGTTCACGCCCACCGTGGCGAAGATGCGCCGCGTGACGGAGTTGAAGAAGGTCTCCGCCAGCTCGTAATCCTCGCGGTCCACGATGAGCGCGGAATGCATCCAGCGGATCTCCTGCCAGGTCGGGACATCGGTCGCGTCGGCGCCCAGCATGGCGCGCACGCGCTGCAGCGCCGGCTGCAAATGCGCCGTGTAGCACGCCAGCCGTTCGCGCGAGTCATCCAGAATGCCATGCCAGTCGCGGCGCTCGAAGCGCCCCTTCCCGCGGCGCGTGATGGCGCGGAATTCGGCGTGGTACGCATCGAACGCGTCGTAAATGGCGCGTGCCACGCGCTCGGTGCCGCCGTTGCCGTTCATCTCGGTCCGGGTAACTTTGAGAGACGTACCAACACCCCCAGTGACACACCTCGACTCCATTGGATCATCGCCATGACGACCTCCACCATGCCCGAATACAGGAACCTCACGCCGCCCACAGGGGGCGAAACCATCACCATGAAGGACGGGGTGCTCCAGGTGCCTGCGGAGCCGATCATCCCGTTCATCGAGGGCGACGGCATTGGCCCGGACATCTGGCGTGCCGCACAATTGGTGTTTGATGCCGCGGTGCGCAAGTCATACGGTGGTGCACGCCGCATCGTGTGGTTCGAGGTCCTCGCCGGGGAAAAGGCGAAGAACACGCTCAACAGCTGGCTGCCGGATGACACCCTCACCGCCATCAGACACCACCTCGTCGCCATCAAGGGGCCGCTGACGACTCCCGTGGGCGGTGGCTTTCGCTCGCTCAACGTGACGCTGCGCCAGCAGCTCGATCTCTACGCCTGCGTCCGACCCGTGCGCTGGTTCACCGGCGTGCCGAGCCCCGTGAAGGAGCCGCAGCACGTGAACATGGTCATCTTCCGCGAGAACACCGAAGACATTTACGCCGGCATCGAGTACAAGGCACAGAGTCCCGAGGCGCGCAAGCTCATCGACTTTCTGCAGCGCGAGCTGGGTGTGCACAACATCCGCTTTCCGGAGACGAGCGGCATCGGCATCAAGCCGATTTCCGAGGAAGGCACCAGGCGGCTCGTGGCCGCGGCGATCGACTACGCCATCGCGCAGCACTGTCCCAGCGTGACGCTGGTGCACAAGGGCAACATCATGAAGTACACCGAGGGCGCCTTCCGCGACTGGGGCTACGAGCTGGCGCGCGACACGTACGGCGCGACCGAGCTGGATGGCGGCCCCTGGCTCAAGCTCCCCGGCGGCACGGTGATCAAGGATGTGATCGCGGACAACTTTCTGCAGCAGATTCTGCTCCGCCCCGCGGAGTACAGCGTGATCGCCACGCCCAATCTCAACGGCGACTACATCTCCGACGCGCTCGCCGCGCAGGTCGGCGGCATCGGCATCGCGCCCGGCGCCAACATCAACTACCGCACCGGTCACGCGATCTTCGAGGCGACGCACGGCACCGCGCCGCGCTACGCGGGGCAGGACAAGGTGAATCCCGGTTCGCTCATCCTGAGTGGCGAGATGATGTTCCGCTACATGGGCTGGGGCGAAGCGGCCGACCTCGTCGTCGCCTCGCTGGAAAAGACCATCGCGCAGAAGCGGGTCACGTATGATTTCGAACGCGCCATGACGGGCGCGACGCTGCTCAAGACGAGCGAATTCGCGGAGGCGATGAGGGTTAACATGCAGTAGCTGGTAGCTGGTGGTTGGTGGCTGGTCAAGGAAACGGGGCAGCCCATGGGGCTGCCCCGTTGCATTCCTTCACCAGCTGCCAGCCACCAGCTACCAGCTACTAATCAGAAATTCGGGTTCCCCTGCTTTTCGTTGTCGGGGAGCAGGAGGCAGAGCTTGTTGCCGGACGGGCCGTACTTGCCGCCATTCCGGTATGCCGTGCCTTCCGGAGGATCGAGCTGAATGTTGTTGCGGATCACGTCGCCAAGGCGCTGGCCTTCGAGGAACAGCTCCCGGCTCCGTTCGTCAATCACCGCGTTAATGACCGAAGCCTGATCCGTGGGGCCTGAATAGTCAGGCAGCCCCGCGGCGGCGTGCAGATCGTTGATGATGCCGATCGCGCCGTTCACGTCACTGCCGCGTGCGTCGGCTTCCGCAATGATGAGTTGCGCTTCGGCCGCGCGCGCGACAGGAATGGCGGTGGCCCCATCCGGGTACTTGAGCTGTGCCCACTGCACCAGGCCGTTGCTGAGTGGCGGCGCGTTGAGCTGCACCGCCTTGACCCGCGGATCGAGCGTGCCGCCCGCAGTCGCCGGGTAGCGCATGTTCTGATAGCGCGGCCCCACGGACGACGCCGTCGAGGTGAGATTGCTCTCCGCCCAGATCCGGTTGGTGCGCCGTGAATTGACCGTGGACTCGTCCACCTTGAAGTTGAACGAGGCCGGCACCAGCTCGGCATCCGCGGCAGCCGCGGCGTAGTCGCCCAGATCGAGGCGCGTTCGCGCCCGGCCCACGTAGGCCATGTTCAACGTCGTCTGATCACCGTCGGCCTGCGCCGCGGCGATGGCCGCCGTGAACATCGAATCGGCCGACGCGAACATCTGCGCCGGAGTCAGCTCGCTCCCGAACGTGATGGTGCCGTCGGGATTGAGCGTCGAGATGACCGAGCTGCAGAACATCTCGCCCAGCATGACTCGTGCATAGCCGGCGTACGCCGACATGACGCCAATGAGCGAATCCCGACTCACGCCGGAGGGCATATCGGCATCGGTTGCGGCGTTGAGAATGCGGATGAGATTGTCCGCGGACTCGCGGGCGCGGTTAATGGGAATGTACGTTCCGCCGCCGTCGCAGTCCGATGCGGCGTAACGCTCGCCGTTATCGGAGGGAACTGCCCGCCTGTCAACAATCCAGCGGGCTGCCGTTTCGGTGGCGTCTTCGAATTCATCCGTCAGCTCGCCGCCAACGACAATGAACGACCCGAGCGCACAATCGAAGTCCGCCTCGGCGCCGCTCGCGAGCAGCACCGAATTCGATGCCGTCTCGATGGGCGTCGCCGGAATGCGGCTCGGCGATGAGACGTTGAGCAAGCTGTCACACGCCATGAGCGTGGCGAGCACCACCGCGGCCCCGAGGAACCTGGCTCCCCGTCGCGAGCGATGCACCGCGCCTGGCTGAATCTGGAATGGCATATCGTTTCGTCGGTATAAGGTGGTGGTCGCCTAGAAGGTGATGTTCAGCGTGGCAACGAACGAGGAGAGAATCGGCAGCGCCGTCTGCTCCCACGCGCTACCCGAGCCACGCGACCCGCTGCCCAGGAACTGCGCCTCGGGCTCGAGTCCCTTGTAGCTCGTCCACGTATGCAGATTGCGCCCCGCCACCGTGATGGAGGCTGCCGACGCATGCAGCCGTGAGGCGAACGTCTCCGGCAGCGAATACGACGCGGAAATCTCGCGCAGCTTCGCGAAGCCGGAATTCACGATGAGAAAGCCGGGATAGCTTTCCTGGAAGGACGCGAGCACGATCGGATCGGCGTGCTGCGGGTCCACGATGTCCTTGCAGAGTCCGCCGATTTCGAAATAGCACACGATGCGGCGGTTGCCGTCCAGCTTCTGCTGATTGAGCTGGAAGTCCACCAGGCCGTAGAGCTTGAGCTTGCCCCAGAGCGTGAAGGTACTGGTGAACGCGCCTTCGGTGCTCGGAATGCTGTTGCCCAGATAGACCGCCGGCGCGTCGGCGCAATCAATAGTCCCGCCCGCGCCGTTGTCGCACATGATGTTGCTGGCCGTGCCGTCCGGATCGATCGTGGCGCTCACGACCTTGCGCTCGAACCACGCGCCCACCGGGTAGCCGGCCTGATCACGCTGGTACGTGCCCGGCGTGATGAAGTCCACGCCCGCAATGCCCAGGTTGTCGATGTTGTTCTTGTTGTACGACATGCTGAAGCTGGCGTCCCAGGTCAGGACATCGCCCTGAACGGGCGTGGCGCGGAGCACCCCTTCCACACCCTTGTTGCTCACCTGTCCCGCGTTCACGAACTGGTCGAGCGCGAAGCCCACGGACGGCGCGACCTGCCGATCCAGGATCGCGTTGGTCGTGCGCTTGTTGTAGTACGTGAACTCCAGGCCGACCCGGTCGTGGAACATGCTGGCCTCGAAGCCGGTTTCGAATTCCTTCCCGCGCTCCGGGCCCAGGCTCGCATTACCGAGCGAAAGCGGCGTCAGCGCCGGCTGATCGCCAGGGCCAACCGTGGGCGCGTACGTGCGCAGTGCATCGAACTGGTTCGGCTGCTGGCCGGTTTCGCCGTATGCCGCGCGGAAGCGGAACGAATTCATCCACGACGCATGCCAGAACGGCTCGTCGCTCAGCACCCAGGAGACGCTGGCCTTCGGATAGTACGCGCGACCGTAGTTCACACCGAACGCGCTGTTCTTGTCCGACCGCAGGGCCAGGGTGAAATAGCGCCGGTCCTTCCACGCGATCTGCTCCTGCGCGTAGTAGCCGAGCGTACGGTTCTCCGTCACGTCCTGACCTTGCGTAAGCCCCTGCGTGAGCGAGCCGACGGACTGCAGCCCCTGCGCCGCGAAGACGGTGCCGCCGCCCATGACGTATTCATACCGCTTGGTGTAGTACTGCGCGCCGACCGACGTCGCGAAGTTCAGCTCCTTCGTGGCGTTGAACTTGGCCGTTGCGGAGTAGTCGAACGTGCGGAAGGCATCGGTGTTGTTCGTCTGATAGCGATAGCCCAGCGCATCGGACCCCACCGCGTTCACGAGCGAGTCCACGCGGTTCGCTCCTTCGACGTCCATGGAGTTCACCTGATCCGCGCCAATCGTGAGCCGGTGCGAGAACCATGACCAGGGATCGTTCGTGATCTGGACGCTGCCGGTAAACCGGTTGATGTCCTGGTACATGTCATACACCTGGTCGTACTGATATGGAAAGTTGCTGCCAAACCCGTCGTAGTTCGGATCGGCGACGTTCGACGGATTCATGAGGTATGTCGTCCACATGCGACCGCCGTATCCGGCTTCCGGGGAGACGTGCGTGCGTCCCGTGAGGTAGCTCAGATGCGCGGAGATCTTGAACTTGTCGGTTGGTGTAGCGGTGACGTTGGCGCGACCGCTGGTCCGATCGAGCCAGTTCGACGGTTCCACACCATTGTTCAGTTCACGGACGCCGGCGAAGTAGTACTGCATCTTGTCGCTGCCGCCCGAGATGCCGAGATGATACTTCTGATCCCAGCCGTTGTTGAAGATGTTGTCGCCGGTCTTGTTCTTGTACGCCTGGTTGAGCTGGGCGTAATCGATGGACTCGATGTTGCCGTCCACGATGTTGTAGTTGGTCGGGAATCGGCCCTGCGGATTCATGAACCAGTTCGCGCCCTGCTGCATGCTGAAGCTGTACTGAGTGGGGCCGGACTGGCCCGTCTTGGTGAGGATCTGCAGCACGCCATTGGACGCTTCGGTACCATAGAGCGTCGCGGCGGAGGGACCCTTGATGATCTCGACGCGTTCGATGTCTTCGGGATCAATGTCGTTCCAGCGCGAGATCGTCTGGGCGCCGAAGGCCTGGTTTTCCGGCCCGGTCGCCTGGTCGTTGTCCATGCGCACGCCATCGGCGTACATGAGGGGCACCTGACCCAGGCCCAGGCTCGATGTGCCGCGGACGCGGATCTTGGCACCGGAACCGATCTCGCCGGTTCCCGGCATGATCGTCACGTTCGGCGCGCGCCCGGCGATCAGCTGCTGGAAACTCTGCACCGGCGCAATCTTCGTGATGGCGGCGGCGTCCACCGTCGTCACCGCGTTTCCGATCTCGCGTTTCGTCGCGCCGCCAGGCGTTCCCGTCACGACCACTTCGCTGAGGCTCATGGGACGCGAGGTGAGCACCAGGCTGATGGTCGTGTCGCCCACCGTGACACTGCGCATCAGCGACTCATAGCCAATGCGCCGCGCGATCAGTTGGGTCGTCGTCCCACGGACGCTTCCGATGTGAAAATGCCCATGTTCATCCGTCAGACTGCCAAGCGTCGTATTCGGAATGCTCACCTGAGCGCCGACCACGGGCTGATGCGAGTCGGCATCGGTGACAGTGCCAGCCACGACACCCTGCGCCGCGGCGGCGGCCGCGAGCATCACGCTCGCGGCGCCCGCGATCAACAGGGCACGCAGCAGAATTTGCGGCTTGCCGCGCGTCCGAACACGGAATAGTGATGTCCGGTTCGGTGCGCCAACGGTCAATGGCATTACAGTCCTCCTGATAATGTCGGAAGGCGGATGCTGCACGGTGTCGCGCGGTTGGCCGGGCTCCAGTCAATACGACGGAGCAGGCTACCGCGAACGAAATTGCGGCAGGACGAGTTGGTGCTGTGGGTACGGATGATTCGGATGGTGCCGTGCACACAAGGATGGATGGCAGATTCCTCCTGCGAAGGTGGGATCGCGGCTCGCATGCGAGAGTTGCGAGAAGCCGCGACGGCAAAAGTACGCGCCAAAAGCCGGCACGCAATAGGCAAGTCCCCCGGGGTCGGTGGGCGTCGCCACCATCCCCGGGGGACAGTTACCTCATCTGAATCTGACTTACCCTCGCCATCACGGCCGGAGCAGCCCGGTCTCGGCGCGGCGAACGTCGCGCGCACCGTGGGCAACACCAGTTCCAATGGCGACTCCGAACAGTACGACCGAGCCAATGCCCACGGCGGGCAGCAACCAGGCCAGCGGGGTCACGACCGCCGCGGCGGCAGCTCCCGCGGCCCAGGGCGCGAGCTTGCGCTGTATCGCATCAACGTAACGAAGGCGCGTGCGAACGAAGCGCCGCGCATTCGCATACCCCAGAATGATTGCGGCTACGGTGGCCGCCAATCCGAGCAGTCCGATCATGTTCCACCTCCTCCTGCCGCCGTACGACGGCGCGGTGACCCGGGTTTCAGCCGGTGCGTCCATGCAATGTGATCTCCCGCCTGCCGTTTCGCTGGTGCGCCACCACGGCGCTCACCGTAGGGGTCGCTTCTGTGCTCGCGGCGTCCGTCGCGCGTGCCCGCGCCGCCGATGCAGCGCAAGTTCTGCGCTGGCGCGTGCCGGCCACTGGCGCAGAACTGCAGCCGCCGTCCGCCGAGCCACTCCCCGTCCTCGCCCTGGGCGACACGGCACTCGGCCTGAGTGGTGCTCTGCGCGCCAGCTTTGTGGGCGCCGCCGACTTCACGGAGCTGCCGGGCGCCACCAGCGCGGCACACGATGGTGTGCTCGCGGTGCCTGGTGGTGTGGACGGCGTCCCGTTTTCCGTTATCCAGCGTATCGACTTCTCCCGGAAGCTCGGCTCGTTCGTTGGACGCTATCAGATGGGATACTGGCCGGCGGAATTGCACACCGTGCGCTCCGCGGCGTACGCCAACCCGCTGGGCTTCGTGGAGGTCACGCCGGCCAATGAGGACACGCGAATCTCGGCCCATTTCACGCTGCGCGACTTCCTCACGCATGACCAGCCCAGCGTGTGGCCCAAGTACGTCGTGTTGCGCGCCGCGCTGCTCGACAAGCTGGAACTCGTGCTGCAGAACCTCGCGCTGCGCGGCGTGCCCACGTCGCACGTGGTCGTGCTGTCGGGGTTCCGGACGCCATCATACAACTTCGCGCTGGGCGACGCGAGCGGCCGGGCCCGTGAGAGCCGGCACCAGTACGGCGACGCGGCGGACATCATCATCGACGCGAACCACGACGGGCGCATGGATGACCTGAACCACGACGGCCGGGTGGACGCGCGCGACGTGCGGGTGATCGAGGAATCGGTGGAGCGCGTGGAACATGCGCATCCGGAATTGGCGGGCGGCCTTGGTCTGTACGACGCCATGGGCCCCAGCGGACCGTTCGCGCACATTGACGTGCGCGGCGAAGTCGCGCGCTGGACGCGATTCAATTCCTCGCGCCTGGTGCAGCTCGCCTCGCGCGACGGCGCGAGTGATCCGGTCCATGCGCGGCCGGTTGCCCGCTGCTACGCCACCGGTGCGTCTGCCGTGTTGTGCGCAACGGTGCACGGCAGGAGCAGGTGACGGCCAGGAATCCTCTCATGTCCAGTAATCCACCGGCTGTTCCGACCGACGTTCTCGTCGCGCGGAGCCTCGAAGCCTCGCTGACTGTCCGCGATCTCCCGGCGAGCGTGGCGTGGTATCGCGACGTGGTAGGCTTCGCCGTTGCCCGGGAGTACCGTCGCGACGAGCGGCTAATAGCGATCGCTCTCAGCGCCGGGGATGTGGAGATCCTGCTCGTCCAGGACGACGGCGCGAAGGGACTCGACCGGGCCAAGGGCGAGGGCTTCTCGCTGCAGGTATCGACGGCCCAGGACATCGACGAACTCGCCGCGCGGATCAAGGTACGCGGCGGCGTGCTCGAGACGGAGCCGATCGCCGTGGCGGGAAAGCGCGCCTTCCGGCTCCGCGACCCCGACGGGTTCCGGTTCACGATCTCCTCGCCGCGCGAGTCCTGACGAATCGTTGAGGACGACGTAGCGAACCGCAAGCGCGAGTTGAGCGCGAGGATCGGGCGTCTCGCTCGTGTTTGGCACTGCGGCTGTCGGGTCGTTGCGTGAGGCCATGCGCGAGGTGGCAGATCGTGCGCCCCAGCCTAGTATTGCGCCAGTGACCCTGTCCGCTTGGCGTCGTGCAGCGCGCGCGAAAACGCCAGCACGCTGAGCGCGCACAATCCCACGATGAAGAGCGTCAGGATGCCGAGGTCCGGCGCGACCGCACTCAAGGGCTTTCCCTCGAGCATCACGCGGCGCAGCGCCCGCAGCCCGTAGGTGAGCGGGATCGCCGACGATACCGAATGCAGCCACGACGGGATCACGTGCGTCGGGTAGTATACGCCACCCAGAAAGCCCGAGAGCCCGATCACCGCCTTGGGGAGCGGTCCCGTGGTGCGGAACCAGAGCATCAGCGACGCACCGAGAATGCCGAACGGCAGATACGAGAGCACGATGAGCGCGAGGATGCCAATGGCCAGGAGCGACTTGCCCCACGCGATGTGCGCGCCAAGTATCGCACCGGTGATGACCAGCACGACCGCCCGCGCGAATGACCAGAGGAAGTCGTACGACATGAGCCCCGCGAGTACCGTGGGCAACGACGACGGCGTGGTAAGATACGCTTCGAGCGTACCCGAGCTCACGCTGCCGCTGATGATGCCGGGCAACGTGCCGACCGCGATGCCGATGAACATGAACGCGATCATGCCCACCAGTACAAAGCCGAAGAAATCCCCACCCTGCCCCTGCACCACCTTGCCCATCATGGGCTGCAGCGCGCGCGCGATGTAGAACACGGGCACGACGGTTACAATGAGCGAACCGAACGAGGTGATGATCGCCATGCGATAACTCGCGCCCACCAGCCACGACGCCCGCACCAGGGCGAATATCTTATGCATCGGCCATTACCGCGCTGCGATTGGCCACGATGCGCTCGATGAGCTCCGCCAGCGGAAGGCGAACGCGCTCGAACGACGCGATGGGCATCTGCTCCGCGGCCAGCGCGGCGATCACGTCGCTCGCCGTGCGCGGGCCTCCCGGAATCTCCAGTTGCACGCGCGTCCAGCCGGCCTCGTCACGCTCGCCGATCACCAGGTTCGTGACGGTGCCCTGCGCGGCGAGACAGGTCAGCGCGGGGTGCGATGGCGCGAGCGTCCAGAGGTAGTAGCGCTCGCCCACGATCCGGCTGGCGAGCTCGGTCGGCGTGCCGACGGCGCGCACGACGCCGCGATCGAGAATCGCGATCCGGTCGCACAGCTCGAGCGCTTCTTCTGCCCGGTGGGTGGCAATGAGCACCGTGCACCGCTGCCGCGCCACGATCTCGTCGCGAAGAAATTCGCGGAAGCGCCGTGCGCCAAGCGGGTCGAGGCTCCGCGTTGGCTCATCCAGCAGGAGTACCGAGGGACGCGAGAGCAGCGCGCGCGCGATGAGCAGCCGCTGCTTCATGCCCGAGGAGAACTGTCCAACCATCTTGGTGCCCGTGTCGGCGATGCCCGTGATGTCCATGAGTTCGTTCACCCGGTGCTCGCCGGCGGCGCCGTGCAGATTGTGCAGCGCGGCGAAGAGCCGGAGATTCTCCCGCGCGGACAATCGCCAGTTCAGACTGCGCTCGTCCGCGATGACTGGCGCGAGGAGGCCGCGCACGCGCGCGCTGTCCTTCACCACATCCAGCCCGTTCACGGTTACGGTGCCGGCATCCGGCACGATGAGCGATGCGAGAATCTTGAACAGTGTCGTCTTGCCCGCGCCGTTCTCACCGAGCAGGCCAAAGAATTCGCTGCGTTCGACGGTGAACGTCACGCCGGCGAGCGCGGTGGCGTGCTCGCGCGCGAAGGGACGGCGGATGGTCTGCATCCAACCGCGTCGGATCGGAAATCGCTTGGTCAGGCCGTCAACCCGAACCATGGTGGCGCTGTCGTTCACGCGAGTAATCTGCGCTGGAGCGCCCGCCCGTGTGAGGGTGACCGTCACGTCGCGATGACTTCCCGCCTTGCCGGGACGCCGCTGTGCCAGTCGAGCACCTGCGCCACGACCTCGGGCAGCCGCTGAAAATCGCGAGCGACGTTCAGTGTGAACACCGGGACGCGTTCGGCCAGGCACGACGCGCGGTCGAGCAACGCCGGCGCCTCGATCCCGCCCAGGAGACGCGCGAGCCGCACCTGCCCCAGCACCGCCATGGCCGCGGCAACGCCGGTCAGGCGCGTACGAACCGCCGCCTGCTCGGCGCCGTCGGCACGCACGGGCTGCAGCCGGTAGAGCGCGGCGACCGGCAGGGGCTCATTCGCCACATCGAACTGGTCCCCCGGCCCGATCACCAGCTTGCCACCGGCTCCCGTGGGATGCCCGTCGCCAACACGCAGGTGCCGCGCGGCGTCCCGCAGCAAACGAACATGGGCTACGCCAGGGCGCATGCGCGGCGCGTCGTCGAGGTCGATGGGCACGACGTCGTCGGACACGAGGCGTGCCCCCGCACCCACCAGGGCGTGCGCCAGGGTGGACTTGCCATGTCCCTTGGGTGCGAGAAAGGCCACCGCACCGCTGTCCAGGTGCACGGCGCTCCCATGCAGACAGAGCGCACCGGCCGCATACATGGCGGTAGGCAGCACGCGGCCCAATACATCGAGCTGCACGGCCTCCATGACGGCACCAGGTGCTTCGAACCAGTCAATGTGCGTGCCGGCCGCGTCCACGTCGAACGTGCCGGTGTCGTCGTACACCAGGCGGAAGCCCCCCTCGTTCCGATACAGGCGCACGCGAAGCGCGCCGTCGACGCGGTCTTCGCCCAGCTCCTCGCCGGCGCGACACGGCACCGCACCCGGCGCGCGCCGGAAATACCAGCGCGGTGCCTGTGTGCCGACAGGCAAAAATGAAAACGGGATCTCCGAACGCAGAGATCCGCCGTACACGGAATAGTCAGGCATGCTGAAAGGAGACCGAGTGTGGCGGAAGACCCGATTCCTGGATCTTCCGCCACCCTCAGTTGTCAGGAGCGTCCGCCGATGCAGGCCGCGGCGGAGCCGGGGGCGGCATTGGCGGTGCAACCGGTAGGCTGATCGGCGTCCTCGCCAATCCCAACGGACAGGTCCCAGCCCGGGTCGCTCTTGCCCTGCGTCAGATCACGCAGAGTTCCGAAGCGCTCCACGCGAGGTGCTGAATACATCAAAGGCCCTCCTTGTTAAAATCCCGGGCGATACGGTACCCGGTGGTGACACGACCCTCGTGGCCGCGCCGCCTTCGCACAGCTTCAACTGACAATGGCCAGTCGTGTACCGGCCGATTGCGACCGACGTACTTCACCAACATCGTGCGCCGCACGAGCTCGCAACCAGAGTTCGACTTCCATGGTGAGGTAGAGCGACACGCACAGGTTCTGATCGTCGTGCCTCACACTGTCATCCCACGACTGCCGAAACGCCTTCGGGTCCAGAATGCCGAGATCACCCAGCACCGGCTCCTTCATGGTGCGCTCGATCAGCGACGGCATCGTGCTGCGAATCGCGCCCGTGAGATACCGGATTGGACTTCCCGTGCGATACGGGCGCGGCGCAAGCACCGCCTCCGGCAACAACCCCTTCACCGCACGGCGGAGCAGCCGCTTGGTTTCCCGGCCGGAGCGCCGGTCTGTCACCGGGCGCGCGGCGGCAAATGCCAGCACCCGCGAGTCGGTGAACGGAGATCGGTGTTCCACCCCTTCTTCCATTGCGAACGTCCCCAGCAGCGCCGTCATGCGACCCACAAGCGGTCTCGTGAGCTGCCAGGCCGTCTCGTACGCCGAGTGACTTCGGTCTCCACGCGCGGGCACATGCAATCGTTCACGCTCGAGCAGCCGATGTTCACGCACGAACCGTTCGCTCATCCACGGTGGAGGCCGGCGCTCGAGCATCGCCGCACGGGCCGCCTTGCCACCCACCGCCGCCATTCGGTGCAGGATTCCTGCCGGCAAAGATGGCAGCACGGTCTGACCAAGCAGACTCCTCCATCCCCCACCCCCCTGTGCCTGCCACTCCCGTGCCAGACTCGGCCACCTGCCGGAGCTGAACAAATCGGTCAGATAGGCCGTCGACACCTGGAAAAGTTGATCACCGCCATTGCCGTCCAGCACGATCCGGGTGCCCAGCGAGCGACCCGTGCGCGCCAGTGCGCGGTTCATCAGTTCGAACGGGTGCGGAAAGGGTTCCTCCCGATGCGCCGCGCGTTCGAGAAGATCATCGAGCGGAGGAATGTCGTCCGACCGCAGCCATGTTGTATCCGCCTTCCAATACGCGACAATGCTCGAGATCACATCATCTTCGCGCCCTGGATCGCCCGGGGGGAAGCTGATGGAAATGGGCTCCAGGCGGCGCGCCGTGTCGCCGGCGGAGCGCAGCAATTCCCGTCCCACGCCAAAGAGCGACGGCGAGTCCCACCCACCACTCAGACAGAGCGCCGTGGGACCCGTCGCGGCCATCCGTTCATTCATTGCGGCCAGAAGCAAGGCACGCAGCTCGGCTGCCGCGTCATCAAAGGGCACGCCGCCGCTGTCGGAGAACTCGGGCACCGGCCACCATGCCGCCGTGTGCACTGGCTCTCCGGCCCGCCACCACAATGAGTGTCCGGGTGCCAGTCGCTGAATTCCCTTCCAGCACGTGTCCGTCTCCGAGCCGGTAAGCGCGCCAACCTCTTCCGCGAGCACGGCCAGGTCCAGTTCCCTGGGACACTCCGGGTGCGCTTCCAGCGCCGCGATGGAGGATGCGACCAACAAGCCGTCGCCCACCTGCGCGTAGAAAAGCGGACGCTTTCCGGTGAAGTCACGGGCAGCGAAGACCGAGCGAGTTCGCGCGTCCCAGACAACGAAGGCGAAATCCCCTTCGAGCTCCCGCGCGCAATCCACACCCCACGTCAGGTATGCCGACAGAATGAGCTGACTCGGCGAATCTCCCAGGGGGCGGACGCCGCGCTCGCGCAGCTTACGAACGAGATCGGCGCGATAGAAAAGCGAGGCGTCGGCGGCGACGGCGACATCGTCCTGCTGAACGACGATCACGGAACCGGAGAGCGCCGCGTCCAGCTCCCAGGCATGGCGTGCCGCAGCGAGCACCACGGTCCCGATACGGCGAACCGCCGAGCGGTCCGCACCGCGCGACGCCATGGCGCCGAGCATGCGGGCCGCCTGCCGCGGATCCGCCGCGGCCCCGGGTGCGCCAAACACGCCAAGCAGTGCGCTCACGCGGCGCGGGCCGGCGGCGTCGTGATCAAACCGAACTTCTCGAGCGCCTCGAACAGTTCCTCGGCATCCGAGCGAATGAGCGCGGGATCCATTTCCGGATGCTCGGCGGCCATGCGGTCCACGATTTCCTCGAACGTGGCCGAGTTGGGCGGCAACAGTTCCCACAGACGAGCGCCTTCGGCGTTCAGCCCGAAGTAGATCTCGTCGGCGCAATGGTAAACCACCGCGCCATCGCGCAAGCGTTTGAAAATCACGTCCTTTCTTGGAGTTGGGAGCATCACGCACCTCGCGAACTGAACCGGCGCCCGCCAGAACCGGAGTCCCATGCGAGCAGAAGAACAATGCGACAGCTTTCCACCCTTCAACTCACTAATCGTGCCGCCGTACAGATTTTGAAGCGCTGGCAAGTTCATGAGCCAAGACTAATCATCTCCTTGTGGATTGGGCACTTCATACGTTTCACGTCACATGATCGTTCCCGGCAGTTGTGTCCCGATGTCGCGATCACGCGACGAGCTGTTGCGCGTGAGCGCAGCACATCAGCGGCTGGTGGCGCCGGCAGCCTGGGAGGATGGGATGACTCTCGGGGCCCGGGAGATGGGCGATTTTGGTGAACGACTCGATGCGTCACGCTCTCCACGTTGGATCCATGGCCTTATCTTGTTGCCCATGACTCACATGGCTCTTCTCAACAAGCCGCAGCGCAATCACTTCGCCGTGCTGCTCGCGATGATGGAGGACTCGCTGGCCGAAATGGAGCGCCTTGCTCGGAGTGAGTCGGAGCCCGCACGAGAGCTGACACGCTGGGCCGATGATGTGCCACCCGGCGTGGTTGACGCGCTGCAGGCGCGCCTCGCGCTCATGCGTGAGAAAGTTCGCCTGATTGGCAGGCGTCTGGGAATCGAGCCTCGCGAAGCGTCACGCAAGCGAGCCATCCGGGCCATCGTCACCGCCGAGTTGCTCCGCATCGAGGACAGCTACGCAACCATGCTGCGGGGCTACGGCGCCGTGAATCCGGCAGCGGCAAGTGTCGTGGACCCCGCAATGGACGAATTGCACGCGGAATTCACGGCTCTCGCGAGATTGCTCGGAGGAGGCTGAGCCCTCTCACCGGGTTCCCGGCGAACGCGTGCGACGCATCTGCCGCGCAACGATGAAAAGAATGGGTAGTGCGGCGAGTTGCGCGACAACGGAAAATGCGACGACCGCGAGACGCGAGCGGTCGTAGAGAACGCCCATGAGGGCGCTGCCCACGAACCACGCGCCGCCGAAGACCGTATCGAATACGCCGTATGCGGCCGCGCGGCGATCCGCGGCGACCATGGCGGCGAGCGCGGCCCGCAAAATCGAGTCCTGCACGCCCATGCCGACCCCCCAGAGCACCATGCCGGCCACGGCGAGGGTGACGCCGCCCAGGAAGACAAGCGGCGCGAATGCCGCCGCGAGCGCGGCCGCACCAATCAGGACGGGGAGACCGACACGGTCGAACAACCGTCCCGCCGCCAGCGCCGTAATGCCGGCGGTTCCCATGGCAACCGCGTAGAGAATCGGAATCCCCGCCGGCGTCACAATGGACGCCTTGGCAAAGTGATACGCGATGAGGGGAAAATCGGCGTACCCGGCGGCGATGAGGGCGCTTCCCACCGCGTACATCCAGAACGTGTGCGGAACACCCCTGGCCTGAAACTCGGCGTGTTTCACTTCGAGATCGGCGGGCCGTGGATACTGCGTGCGCGCCATCAGCAGCACGGTCACCGCGAGCAGCGCCGGCACGACCAGCACGGCGAAGGCCGCGCGATAGTGGCCGCCGCGTGCATGCAGCACCAGCGCCACGATGAGCGGGCCAATGAGCGCCCCAGTCTGGTCCATTGCTTCGTGCAGTCCGAAGCCCCAGCCGCGTCCCATCTCGCTCGACGCGTGGGCGAGCATCGCATCGCGGGCGGGCTTGCGCACTGCCTTTCCCGTGCGTTCGAGCATCATCAGCGCCACGGCGGCCGGCCAGTTGCCGGTGAGGGCAAGCGCCGGGATGGCGAGCACGTTGATGGCGTAGCCCACGATCGTAATGGTCCAGTAGCGGCCGGTCCTGTCGCTCAGGTACCCCGACACCAGGCGCAGGCCGTAGCCGAGCAGTTCACCAATCCCCGCGACGACGCCGACGACCGTCGCGCTTGCGCCGAGGAATTCGAGGTATGGTCCGGTGATGCTGCGTCCGCCTTCATACGTCATGTCGGCGAAGAGGCTCACCAGGCCCAGGAAGACGACGAAGCGGATGGCACTGCCCTGCGAGAGCGTGCGGCGGTCGGCCAACGGCAAGACAGGATTCACAGGATTCACGGGATGATCATCGAGCCGTTCCAAAAGCATTTGCCGTCATTCAGCGAACTGACTGAGCGTTGGGGACTCGGCTCCCCACAATCCTGCCCATCCTGTGAATCGTGTAAATCCTGTCCATGCTGGAACTCCTGTCCATGCTGCAAAGCCTGCCCACTCCCTCGATCCCGCAACAGGCTGCGCTTCGTATCCGGAGATCGTGCATCCGAACGTCATGCGAAGCGTGGCGTACTCACGTGGCAGGCACGGGCAGCACCGCGGTGCAGACACCATCACATGCGCTCTCGCAGGGCGAGCGTCTCACGCGCCAGCGTGATTCCCAGGTACACGCCGGCGAGCGAGACCAGAATGCTCAGCGCGATGTAAATCGCGGCGTGGCGATAGTCGCCCTCCTCCATCATGCTGACAGTCTCGTAGCTGAACGTGGAGAACGTGGTGTAACCGCCGCAAAAGCCGGAGGTGAGCAGGCCGCGCAGCTCCGGACTGATGGCGGGCGTCGCCAAGGCATAGTGCAGCAGGAATCCGAGCAGCAGCGAGCCCGAGACGTTAATGACCAAGGTCCCGAGGGGAAACGTCCCCCCCAGGCGCTGCTGAATGAATAGTCCGAGCAGGTATCGAAGGGCGCCGCCGGCGGCGCTGCCAACCGCGATGAACCACACCATGGGAGTGCGCTGGGAAAAAGTCGGTGAACGTGCGCACGGGACACAAAAAGACCCCTGCGCGCGGTGCCACGCAGGAGTCATCAGCTGCCGGTTGGCAGCGGTTCATGGCGAACTCCATCGCCCACTCATTGTCATCCGTCCGTAAGATGACGAGTGACGCGCGCGATGGTCAAGGAGACGCGCGCCTGACTCCGACTGCACTATGGCTTCCACTTGCCGCTGACGTCCACCGGCCAGCTCCCCGACCGGCGTTCGGGCGGAAGATCGGGACGATACATGATCACTCTGGCCCGCTCGAGCGTGATCAGCCCGCCGCCGATCATCGCATCGAGCTCCGGGAGAATCGCCTCGATCCGCTCCTCGGTCTCCACGCATTCCACGATCACCGGCAGATCGAGCGAGAGCGTTTCCACGCGATCCGTGCGCAGGTGCGCGCTCGCGCCAAATCCCATGATCGCGCGGAACACCGTGGCGCCGGCGTAGTGACGCGTCCGGAGCATCTCGACGATGGCCTGATACAATGGCTTGCCGTGATACTTGTCGCGCTCTCCGATGTGGATGCGCATGAGGACGCGTTCACCTTTCAGACCATGCACGGGGGGGTCGGGAATGGGGAATGGGGAATGGGGACTTGGGGAATCGGCAAACGGGAATGGGGAATCGTGGGAACGGGGGATTGGGGGAAATACAGTATACAAGATAAGGGGCGGATGGGGTGGCGGCGGTGAGGGATTCCTCCCGATTCCCCATTCTCACGATTCCCCATTCCCGATTGCCGATTCCCAAGGGAAAGGTGGGGTGGGGCGGGCAGATTCCCCATTCCCGAATGCCGATTCCCAGGGGCGGGGTGGCGTGGGGCGGGCATGTTGCCGTCGTGCGCGCGCGTCGTCACACCCTCATACCGCGACATCCGGAGGACGTCATGCGCAGCCCTGCCCGTTCGCTCTTCCTGCTCGTGGCGCTCGCACTGCTCGCGCTGCGCATGCACGCGCAGGTCCCAGCCGACAGCCAGGCCCTGGCCAGCATCCAGACACGCATGGCCGTGCCCGTCGTGAGCACCGGCGAGGTGACGTCCGACTCGGTACGCCTCATCACATCCCTGCTCCGCGCGAACGGGGCGAGCGAGTCGCGGGCGCGGGTCGTGGCGGCCGCCGTCGTGCGCCACGCACGCAGCCAGTCGATCGATCCGCTGCTGCTCGTGGGCGTGATTGGCGTGGAGAATCCCCACCTCGACATTCGGGCGCGGGCGCACGACGGATCCGTGGGCGTGATGCAGGTGCAGCCCTTCTGGCGCAAACACATCACGGGGTGTGGCGATGACCTGCGCAATGCGGACGTGAACGTGTGCTACGGCACGCGCATCCTGCGCATGGCCATTGACAGCTCGGATTCGCTCACGGAAGCCTTGCGACGCTACAATGGGTGCCGCGGAAACAGTGAGCGATGCTCGCGCTACACGAACGCGGTGTTCGGTCGCGCCGGACGCGCGCTGCTGCTCGCGCGGAGCGCCCAGAACGGCGCACGCTGAACCCTCGCGCTAGGGCCGCGTGCGCGTCGCCTTCTGCAGCAACGCCACCAGCGCGCTGTCCGGAATGTCACGCCAGTCGTCGGGGAAGGCGTCGAGCTGGCGGGTTTCCGAAGGCTGGTCGAACACCAGCACCTTGAGCGATTTCGGCAGCGGGAGATCCTTTCCCACTACGGCCGCCGGGCTGAAGTACTGCTCGAACACCTCCCAGCGCACGCCGCGCGGCGACTCGATGGTCCGGCGGTTCGTGCGAACCGGCCGATCGCGTAGCGAGGTCACCCGACTGGCATTGGTGACCGCGCTGCCGAGATCTCCTCGCGGCCCGCGGGATGCCAGGCTGGGTATGATGGGCGGGGCCGCGTTCGCCACACTGAGCACCAGGTCGGACATGTCCGGCGCGACCGAGAGCCGCATCTTCCAGTAGTAGTCGATCCCTCTCCAATTCACCGGATCACGCGACTCCAGTTCGTAATCGCCCGGCGCGACGTAGGCCGCCGCGGCACCCGCTCCATCCGTCGCCAGTCGCGTGGTGTCGCCGTTTGCCGCGATCAGCAGGAAATGCACGCCGCGGATGGGAAAGGCCGGCGACGCGCCGTCGCCAATCGCCAGAAAAATCTTGGCGTAGAGACTGTCCGTGCCGAACGCCACCGGATTCCCCGCGGGGACAATCTGCGCACGCGCGGTTGTGCCAGTGACCAGACCGGCAGCCAGCAGAAGGGCGCATACCGCCGCGCGGCGGCCAACCGACTCAGCATGCATCCCTCGATTGTCGCGCTTTAACGTGCCGCTCGTCAAGAGCGAGGCGAGCCCCGCAACGCCACACACGGGGGGCGCGTAAAGGTTGTCGGGCCAGAAGCCGGCAGCAGACAGCTCGAGCCCTTTGCGACCGGTTCCCGGCTACAACCATCCTCCGGAGGGATATCATGAAGCGCGTGTACATCGCTATTCTGGCGCTCGCATTTCTGGGCGGAGCCGCAACCACGGTGAGCGCCCAGAGCGACCAGGGAAGCCAGCAGGGCGGACGGGCTGGTGGACGGGCCCGCATGATGGACCAGTTGCTCAAGGGCATTGAGCTGAGCAGCGCCCAGAAGGCGTCCGTTGATTCGATCCAGACGAGCTACCAGTCGCAGATGCCTGCCTTCACGCCCGGTTCGCCACCGGATTCGAATGCGCGGGCGCAGCGCCGTCAGCTCATGCAGAAGGAAACGGCTGACATTCGCAACGTTCTCACGCCCGACCAGCAGAAGACGTTCGACAAGAATCTGGAAGACATGCGCAGCCGCATGGGCAGACGAGGCCGGTAAGCCCATGCACGATGGGGCCGGCACGACTGCCGGCTCCGGCCCTTCCACCTCCAACCAGGGCGTCCGGCGGAAACCGCCGGACGCCCTGTCGTTGTAGAACACCGCGAGTGCGTCTCGGACCCGTGCTCCATCACCGGGACACGGACGGCGGGTCGGCGACAATGTGAGAGTCGCGCAGCTTTGCCTGCGTTACATGTGTGCGCGGCGGTGTGCGCGGCGCCCTCTCGTCCCGGCCTCGCCGGCGTCGAGCCGGACCCCACTGACTCGTTCGGGAGCTCTTCATGCCACGCTTCATCTCGCAAGTGCTTGCCGTCGGATTGACCCTCTCGCTCGCGATCCCGGCCAGCGCATCGGCACAGTTCGGCAGCCTCGTCAAGAAGGCCAGGAAAGCAACGCACACAGAGTCGGCGGCGACACCCGTTGCGGGAGGGCCCGAGCTCACGGAGCAATCGGTGCAGGGATTGCTGCGCGCGCTTCCGCTCATTCAGAACATGACGCAGACGCGCGGCTCGCTCGTCGCGCGTCAGCAGACGGCAAGTCGCGAATACAGCAGCCTCATGGAACAGCACGGCGCCGAGAACGCGGCGTACAACAAGTCCACGCAGGATGTCGGCAATTGCCGTGACGATGCGTTCAGCAAGATCAACGACGCGCACCAGAAGGCGGCAGAGGCAAAGCAAGCGAATCTCATGAACGACCCAGCTGCCATGCAGCAGTACATGGCGCTGGCCCGCGAGTCGGCCGCGCTTCAGGCCAAGGGCGACACGAAGGGAGCCATAGCGCTCAGTCAGCAATTCCAGGCGAAGATGCTCGGCATCAACCCGAAGGCCGATTCGGCACAGGTGGACAAGGCGTGCGGCAAGGTTCCCGCAAAGCCCGCGTGGCTCGCACGGGCGGATTCGCTCTCCACTCTCGCCAATACGTTGAGCGACAGCGTTCGCTCAATCGAGAATCGCATGGGCACGGAGGGCTCTCGGGCGAGCGGGATGGACATCGTCGCCTACAATGTCGCGTTCGAGCGCCTCACCACCTGGTACCACGCTCCGAACGGCAACGGGAATCTCAGCAAGACGGAATACGCCCTGCTGGACTCGCACAAACAGCAACTCGAACAGTACGCCGGCATCTTCCGGTGATTGGCGTACAGCGGGGCATCGCCTGCGTGCTCGGCGCGCTACTGCTCGGTGCGCCGGGTACGCCCACGGGCGTGCCGCTGCCCCGCTCCACACTGGCCGTGCGCACTGCTGGCGCGTGGCACGTCTGGTGGCGCGCGGACCAGGCGCCGGACAGCTGGAGCGACCCGAACGCGGCGTTGGCCGACGCGGTGTCGTGGCGCGCAGCCGGCGCCGGGATGCTGTGGGGTGAAATCGAGCTCGCCGGCTCCGGCGAGGCATGGCGGACGCGCGTGGTGCTGGTGAAGCTCGATCCTCGCGCGGTTCGGCTGCGACTCGACACGGCGTTCACCGCGCGACTCACTCCCGCGTGGACGCTCGCGCGCGCCGACCCGCACGCCGTCTTCGCGGTGAACGCCGGGCAGTTCGTGCAGGCACTTCCCTGGGGATGGGTCGTGCTGGGAGGACGGCAGTTTCTCGCACCGGGACGCGGGCCGTTGTCGGTCGCCGTCGCGATGGATTCCAGCGGAATGCTCCACTGGCTGCGCGGCAACGAGGTGCTTCGCCATCCGCCGGCGCACGTGGCGTGGGCATTCGAGTCCTACCCCGCGCTGCTCGATTCCGGCGTGGTCCCCGAGCCGCTGCGCGCCAGCGGCCGCGGCCTCGATGTCGCCCATCGGGACGCACGGCTGGCGCTCGGCCGGTTGGCGGACGGTACGCTGCTCGTCGCGCTCACCCGATTCGGAGCATTCGGCGGCACGCTCGGGCCTGTGCCGTTCGGCCTCACGACACCAGAGATGGCCGCGCTGATGGGCGCACTCGGCTGCCGCGATGCAGTGCTGCTCGATGGCGGCATCTCCGCGCAGATGCTCCTTCGCGATGCATCAGGTGCGACGCATCACTGGCGCGGTCTGCGTGAAGTCCCGCTGGCGCTGACGGCGATTCCGGGAAGCGTCGCGCGCAGCGCGACTGCGGGAAGTGGTCGCCCTTGGCGACCTGCGGGAAGCGGCGACTGAGCCTTAAGGCTCAGCGCCTGCGGGAAGCGTCGCGCAGGGCGCGACTGCGGTTACGCCTTACGCCGGCCGTGTCGATTTCCCATTCCCGATTGCCGATTCCCAAGGGGCGGATGGCGGGGGATGCCCGTTACCTGTTCCCCATTCCCACGCAGGCCGCCTGCGGCGGCCGCTTCCCTCAGTCGGCCGGGCCTTCGGCCTGGCGGCCGCTTCCCGCGGCCCGCGGCATCGAGAGCGTAAAGGTCGAGCCCTCACCTTCGCGGCTCGCGAGCCGCAGATCGCCGCCCATTGCGCGCGCGAGATCGCGGCTGATCGCCAGGCCCAGACCCGTGCCGCTACCACGCCGGTTGAGCGCGTTATCGAGCTGCACGAACGGCTCGAAGACGGCCTCGCGCTTGTCTCCCGGAATGCCAATGCCGGTGTCAATGACGCGGATGTCGACGCTTCGCTCATGCCGCTCGCACTGGACGATCACCCGCCCGCCGGCGTGCGTGAACTTCGTGGCGTTCGAGAGGAGGTTGACGATCACCTGCTGCAGTCGCGCCGGGTCCGCGTACACGGTGCACTCCGTATCACAGCGCTGGTACTCGTAATCGATGTGCTTGCGCTGGAGCTGGGTCGCGATCATATCGAGCGACGCGGCGATCACGTGGTCCAGCGTGACCATCTCCGGCTCGAAGGTGGTCGTGCCCGCCTCCAGTTTGGCGAAACTCAGAATGTCGTCTATGAGGCCAGTGAGGTGATGCTGGCTGGCCTCGATCCGCTCCAGCGACTTCCGCTGAGCGGCCGTGAGGGGTCCATGCAGCTCCATCTGAAGCAGTTGCTCATAGCCGAGGATGGCATTGAGTGGCGTGCGCAGTTCGTGGCTCATGTTGGCCAGGAACCGGCTCTTCGCTTCATTGGCGGACCGTGCCACGTCGAGTGCGACGGACATGTCCCGGTGAATCTTGATGCGCTCCAGACCGAACGCGACACGCCGGCCCAGCTCCTGCGCCCGCGGTAGCATGCTCGGCACGAGATGCGTGTCCGCGTTTACCGAGATCAAGGTGATGGCGCCCAGGATTTCGTGCTGCGAGGCGAGTGCGACGATCTTGATGGAACGCGGCGTGAGCAGCTCGGGTAACGCCGAACGGTCGGCCACGTCCACCACCGTGGCGAGCACGTCGGACGAAATCCGCTCGGCCACCAGCGGCACTCCGGATTCCAGAACGCCAAATACCGGATTGGCGGAATTGGCGAAGGCGCGCACGGCGATGCGTCGCGCGGCATCCTGCATCTCCTCATTCCGGTGGAGCACACAGCCGCGGGTCCACACCCCGGTGTCGTCGCGTGTATCAACGATCACCCAGTCGGCCAGCGCCGGCACCATCAACTGCGCGACGCCCTCCACGAGCGCACTGGCATCGAGGGTGACCGTCACGAGTTCACTCACCTCCGCCAGCACACGCTCATAGCGCTCGATCCGCCGCTGGACCGTCACGTCATCCACGCCGACCAGAATGAACGGACGGCCTTCACCGAAGTCGAGCCGGCGTGCATTGATCACGACCGTTCTGCGCCCGAGCGCCTTGAAGTCGTGCTCGGCCTCCAGATTCGCGATCCAGCCGGGCTTGTCGATGATTTCCTCCAGCTGATCGCGAAGTCCGGGGACATCCCAGCCACCGTCGTCGAGGTCGAAGAACGGCGATTCCACGATCTGCGTCGGCGGGGCGCGAAAGGCCGTGCAGAACGCCGTGTTGGCCACGCGAACCCGCAGGTCAGCGTCGAGCAGGAGCAACGGTTGCGAGAGGGCCTCGACGATGGCCGTCAGTTGCTGCCGGGTTCGTTCGGCCTGCTGGGCGGCGCGCTGGCGCAGTTCACTCCGGCGCAGCACGACGACGACTCCCTCCACGTGATTGCTCGCAGACCAGTAGGGCCGGACCAGCATGGAGTACCAGCGTCCGCCGTCATCCCGGACCTCGCGCTCGCTGATGGCGCGCGCCGTCATCGCGCCGTGCACGAACGCTCGGAGTTCACCGACCCACCTGGGCAGCTCGATGTCATCGATGACCCGACCCATCTGCGCCGAGCCGATACGGAGGAGGCGCTCCGCCGCGGGCGTCGCGCCGCTCAGGCGGAGGTCGCGGTCGAGCATGAGCAGCGAGGGAGCGAACTCCGCGACCACGCTGTTCAGCTCATCCGAGACTCCGGTGAACTGATCGCGGCGCGGCATCTCCGCTCCTGGAATAGAATCCGTCGCGGCGGATGCGCCGGACGTCGTCACTGGTCCATCTGCACCAGCAGTACTCCCGGCATGACTGTTGCCCCCCTCGTCGATGTGATGACCGAGTTCATATCCAGCACCATCTTTCGTGAGTACGACATTCGCGGCGTTGCCGGCCGCGACCTGACGCCGACGGTGGCGCATTCCGTCGGGTGCGCCTTCTCGGTGCTGCTAGCCGACCGCTGCAAGACTGGAGCCATCGTCGTCGGCCGCGACAATCGTATCAGCGGCCCGGAGTTGCATGGCGCCCTGGTTGAGGGACTTACGGCGTCCGGAATCGAGGTGTGGGACGCCGGCGAGATTCCGACACCAGCCCTGTATTGGACGCTGCAGCGGCGGGCGGTCGCCGGCGGCATCCAGGTCACCGCGTCGCACAACCCGCCGCAGTTCAATGGCTTCAAGCTCTGCATCGGCACCGCCGCATTATACGGCGACGACATCCAGCGCATCCTCGCCCTGATCCACGAGGGGCGGCGCATTCGCGGACGCGGCAGTGTGCGCCCGATCGAAGTCCTCGATGACTACGTGAATGACATCGTGAGCCGCATCGGACCGTTCGACGGGAACCCGGCGGTCGTACTCGATGGCTCGAATGGTGTGGGCGCCGCGCCTGCACGCCAGGTGCTGGAACGGCTCGGCGCGCGCATCACCTGTCTTTCGTGCACCAGTGACGGCAACTTTCCCGACCACCCGCCGGACCCCAGCCATGCGGAAAACCTGACGGGCCTCAGCGCCCGCGTGAAGGCCGAGCACTGCGGCATTGGGCTCGCCGTGGATGGCGATGCCGATCGCGTAGGCGTCATCGATGGGAGCGGTGCGATGGTGCCGGGCGACCGCGTGCTGGCGCTGCTGGCCCGCGAGATCCTCCCCCGCCATGCCGGCGCGTCCATCATCTTCGACGTCAAGTGCTCCATGGCGCTGCCCAAGGTCATTGAGGACGCCGGCGGCGTGCCGCTCATGTGGAAGACGGGCCACTCGCTGATTGAAGCGAAAATGGCGGAGGTGAAATCCCCGCTCGCCGGCGAGCTCTCGGGGCACATGTACATTGGCGACGGCTACTATGGATTCGACGATGCCATCTACGCCGCAGCGCGATTGCTGGCGATTGTCTCCACGCGCGGAAAGGACATTCGCACGCTGCTGGCCGACGTCCCCGAGTATCCCTCCACCCCGGAACTGCGCATTCCGTGCCCCGATGACCGGAAGTTCGACGTCGTCCGGCGCGCGGTGGAGCACTTCGGGAGCACGCATCACGTCATCCAGATAGATGGCGCCCGCGTGGACTATGGCGATGGCTGGGGACTCATTCGGGCCTCGAACACGGAACCGGCACTCGTGCTGCGCTTCGAAGCCAAGACCGACCGGCGACTGAAGGAGATTGAAGGGGACATGCGCGGATGGCTCAAGACAGCGAACGCAGGTCACGGCCCGGACAACAGCGCAGCTGGCCGGTGACCCCGCCCCAATGGCCGGCTACCATCCGCCCTTCCTGAACACCAGCACCGGCACCGTCATCAGCATGATCTTCAGATCGAGTGCCAGCGACTGGCGCTCGAGATAGGCGAGATCGTACTGCAGCTTGGTGCGCACATCGTCGAGCGATGTGTCGTAGCTGTGATGGATCTGTGCCCACCCCGTAATTCCGGGGCGCACCCGCTGGCGCGCGCCATAGTTTGGAATCTGGTCGCGCAGGTCGGCGAAGATGCTCGGCCGTTCGGGGCGTGGACCGACGATGTTCATGTCGCCGCGCAGCACGTTCACGAGCTGCGGCACCTCATCCAGACGCGTACGCCGGAGGAAGCGACCCACCATTGTCACACGCGAATCTTCCGGCGTTGCCCACACCGCGCCGCAATGGTCTTCGGCATCGGCGTACATCGAGCGGAACTTGTAGATCGTGAAGAGCCGGCCACCCGAGTCACGTTTGCGCCGGTCATAGAGCGCGTGAATCGCGGTGCGCTGGCGATCGAGGCCAACACGAACCTGCGAGTAGAACACGGGGCCACGGGAATTGAGCTTGATGGCCAGCGCGACGAGGAGGAGCACCGGCAGGAGCACGGCGAGTGCGGCAACTGCCAGCAGGACGTTCACCACTCGATTCACCGCGTCCGCGCGCGCCCGGGGCTGGAACCGCGGCGCAGGACGCGCGTGCGGATAGAGTACGCGCTCGCGTTGACGGCGCGTCTCGCGCGCGATCGGTATGTCCAGCGCCCGCTCCACGGCCGATCCACGCGACGCGGGCAGGCCGGGCAGCGCATGGCCAACCCGTCGGGTCCATGGCGCGTGGGCGCCGCTGATGCTTGTGCTCATGGTACGATGTGAATCATGAAGGGAACGCATGTTATGGATGGTGCAGTGCAGCAGTCATGCCAGCCTGTGTTCCCTCCATGGTGCTGGCGCCGGATCATTCCCGCGCCAGCATGTTCGCGTCAACCTTGGCGGTGTTCGGCGCACCTAGGGTTACCGTGATGTGATGTGTCGCACCATCATCAGCGAGCCGAGCCGTTCCATCCTCCACGACGTGGCCATCCACCTCGACCGTGCTCACGCCTCGCGTGACGCCGCCAGGGTTGCGCACCAGTATCACATATTGACTCGCGCCGAATTGATACTCCATGGTGAACTCCCGCCAGGTGCGCGGCATGCATGGCTCGATCCTCAGGTGATCTCCACGTTTCGAGAAGCCGAGCAGCGTTTCCACGGCAACCCGATAGGTCCAGGCCGCCGACCCCGTGTACCAGGTCCAGCCACCACGCCCGACATGACCTTCCGCGGTGTACACATCCGCGCACACGGCATACGGCTCCACCCTGTATCGCTCGACATCGGCGTCGCTGCGCGCGTGCGTGAAGGGATTGAGCATGGCGAAGAGATGTGACGCGCGATCGCCATCGCCGGCGAGCGCCGTCGCCAGTACCACCCACAGCGCCGCATGCGTGTACTGCGCGCCGTTCTCGCGGACACCAGGCAGATACCCCTTGATGTAGCCGGGGTCCTCGGACGACGCGTCGAAGGGCGGCGTGAGCAGCATGATGAGTCGCGCGTCTTCCCGCACCAACTGTTCGTACACCGCCTGCATGGCGGCGCGCGTTCGCTCCGCGGGAGCGGCACCGGCGATGACCGACCAGCTCTGCGCAATGGAATCGATCCGGCATTCCGCATTCGTGGCCGATCCCAGCGGCGTCCCATCATCGTAATACGCGCGCCGATACCACGCGCCATCCCAGGCATGCGTCTCCGCGGCTTCGGCATACCGTGCCGCCCGCTCGCGGAATCGCGACGCCACCGCCGTATCGCCCCGACGGTCCGCGTGCTCGGCGAAGCGACGCAAGGTCAGGAGAAGAAACCAGGCCAGCCAGACGCTCTCACCGCGTCCGCCGGCACCAACCAGATTCATGCCGTCATTCCAGTCGCCGCCTCCCATGAGCGGCAGCCCGTGCGCGCCTTCCGTGCTCGCATGATCGAGCGCGCGAATGCAATGCTCGTACAGCGTCCCGCTCTCCTCGCTCACGGCGGGCTGGTCATAGGCGTCCTGCTCGCCCGGCTCGAGCGTGCGCATGGCGAGATACGCCGCGCGCTCCGCCCAGACGCTGTCATCGCCGGTGACGCGCACGTAGTGATCGGCGGCGAAGGGCAGCCAGACCAGATCGTCCGAGAATCGCGTGCGTACGCCACGCCCGCCGGGCTCATGCCACCAGTGCTGCACATCACCTTCGATGAACTGGCGGCCGGCGCAGCGAATCAGGTGCGCGCGCGTCACGGCCGGCGCGGCATACACGAACGCCATGGAGTCCTGCAACTGATCCCGAAAGCCGTACGCGCCGCTCGACTGATAGAATCCCGAGCGCCCCCACATTCGGCAGGACAGCGCCTGGAAGAGCGACCAGCGATTCACCAGCGCGTCGAATTCCGGCTCGGGCGTGTGCACCGTGATCGTGGCGAGGCGTTTGTCCCATACCTGCACGGCGCCGGCGAGCGCCGCCGTCGCCGCGTCGGGCGCGCCAGTACGCGCGATCACATCCCGCGCATCCGCTTCGCCGCGCGTGGCGCCGAGCAGCAGGATCACGACGCGCGTTTCGCCCGGTTCCAGCGTGAGGGCGCAGCGGAGCGCCGCACACGGGTCGTAGCCCGCGCCCGTCGTGCCGGAGAGCGCCTCGTGCTGCAGCGCGGCCGGTGCGCCCAGGTCACCGTTCCGCCCAATGAACTCCTCGCGATTGGCGGTGAACGACTGAATGGGCTCGCTCATCCAGGAAAACGCGGTCCACGCGGCGTAATCATCGGTAAAGAAGTTCTGGGCCAGAATGGCGCCCGTTGCGGCATCGTGCCTCGTGTGGATCTGATGCCGCGTATGCTCACGTTGCGCTCCCAGCGTCCACTCCACATAGGAGGTGAGCGTGAGCCGGCGCCGGCGCGTGCCCTCGTTCGTGATGCGCAACCGCGCGATCTTCACGGGATCGGACTCGGGCACGGCCAGGGCCAGCTCGGTCGCGATGTCATCGCGCGTGTGCGCAAACGTCGTGACGCCCGGCGCGTGCCGCACGAGATACTCGGCGTTTTCGGCCCCCGCGGCAGCGGCGGACTGGAACGGTCCGGGCGTCGGCGTCCAGCATGCGCCCGACTCGGCGTCGCGCACGTAGAGCACCTCGCCGCAGGGATCGCTCACCGGATCGTTGTACCACGGCGTGAGCCGATAGAAGAAGCTGTTCTCCACCCACGTGAATCCCCCGCCCCGCTCCGTCACGCAGAACCCCGCGCGCGGATTGGCGATCACGTTCGCCCACGGCGCCGGCGTGGGGCTCGCCGCGGACACGCGAATCTCATAGTCGCCGTTCTCCAGGAGCCGGCCGGCGTGCCGTGGTGGCGGCGCGCTCCGGGCAGGGCGGGTGTCGGCCAGGGTGCGGGACTCCCGCTCCGGCCGATCGATGAGTGATTCGCGCTCACGCCGGATCTGGCTTTCGCGCAACTCCGCTTCCGGCGACGGTTCGGACACTGGCGTGAGTTTGCCCAATCCCACGCCGTCGCAGATCACGGTGATGCGCGCGGTGGCGCGCAGCAGCGCGACATCCGCCGGACCCAGCAGATCGCTGCGGCGAATGCAGACGCCCCCCGGCCGATCGACGAGCGCGCCTTCGCTGGAGCCGAGCAGCATGGCGGTGAGCTGATCGTGCAGCTCCTGCTGATAGGTCGGCCCCCGATCATTCAGGATGACGAGATCGGAGGTGATGCCCTTCATGCGCCAGTACCGGTGCGCCACCAGCAGTTGCCGCACGCTGGAGAGGCCCGCCTCCTGACTGATGGTGCCAAGCACGATCGGCCAGTCGCCCGAGATCCCGTGCGCCCAGAGGGCCTCCTGCCCGCGACGGTTTTCGGCTCGTTCGAACTGTCGGGCGCGCAGCTCCTCGTGCGGGTACAGCAGCGCCGCCGCGAGCTCCTGATAGAGCGCGGCTTCCGCGGGCGTCACATCGAGGTCGCGCAGCTCCACCTGCGCTTCCGTCCACGAGAGCGCCAGCGCCCGCTCGGATGCCGAGATCTCGTGATACCGGTCCGCATGCTGCAGCACCGTTTCGCGATCGTCGCCCACGAGGGTGGTGAAGGCGACGGTCGCGGCGCGACCTCCGTCGAGGTGCAGGCGGATGCGCAGTGCGAACACCGGGTCGAGCACGGCGCCCACGGTGCCGGAGAGCGCTCCGGCGTCATCGAGCGCGCGTGGGGCGCGCGCCGTGCGGCCACGACCGATGAAGCGCGCGCGGTCGGTCTCGCAGGTGACCTCGCCGACCTGTTCCGGGCCCGCGGCAACCACGTGCGCGCACCAGCGCTCGCGCTCGGTCGCCGCGCGAGGCCGGCGGCCGGCCACGACCGCGGCGCGCGCGCCAACCCACTCGGTCTCCACGAACAGGCTCTGAAAGGCTGGGTGCGCGCGGTCCGCGTCCGGATCCGTGAGCACGATCTCGCCATAGCTCGTCAACTCCACATCGCGTGGCGTGCGCGACCGGTTGGTGACCGTGACCCGCCGTATCTCCGCGCGCTCCCGCGGCACGACCACAAGTTCGGTTCGCGTGTCCACGCTCCCGTCGCTGCGCTCAAAGAGCGCCCGGTCCGTCGCGAACGTCACTCGATAGTCATCTGCTGGAACTCCCGTGGGCTGATGGGCGGCAGACCAGACGCGTCCCGAGGCGAGATCCCTGACGTACACCCACTGGCCGGTGTCGTCGCGGGTGGCATCGGCACGCCAGCGCGTGACGGCCATGCCATTGGTGCGGCTGTAGCCAGCGCCGGCGTTGGTCACGAGCACGGAGTACGTCTGTCCGCCCAGCAGGGCGACGCGCGGTTCGCCGGTGTGCGCCGTGCTGATCTCGCGCAGTACCGGCCCGTCGCGAGCGGGCCGGTCCGGCGCCTCGACGCGTGGCACATCGGACTGCGGCTGCTGCACGACGTACAGGCGCGGCACGCGTTCATCGAGCAGCAGCTCCGCCGCCCGCACCATCGGATCCGCCATGAACCGCCGCTGCCAGATCCCTTCGCCGCGATGCAGGTGCAGCGCGTTATCGAGTGCCACGAGGCTCATGCCGATGTGGTGCGCCATGGCAATGCGCACCACCGCGTTCGCTGCTCCGGGGTCGGGACGTGTGTAGTCCAGCGCGTCGTGAAATCCGTACACGCCGAGCGCACCGAGTTCCTCGAGCGTGGCGAGATTGGCCAGCGCGTCGTGCGGCTCGATGAGCAGCGCCAGCGCCGCGGCGTAGGGCGCCACGACGAGATCGTTCGCCAGGCCACGCCGCAGCGCGAGATCCGGCACGCCAAACGCGCGGTACTGATACGTGGCGTGCCGGTCGCGCAGGTTGTACGCCGACTCGGACATGCCCCATGGCACGCCGCGGCCGTGCGCGTAGTGCATTTGCCGCCGCACCGCGGCGCGATGCGTCTGGTCGAGCAGCGAGAAGGGGCGCGAGGGCATCACGAGTACGGGCATGAGATACTCGAACATGCTGCCGCTCCAGGACACGAGCGCGGTCGCGCCGCTCGCCGTCGTGAGTGAGCGCGCCAGGCGGAACCAGTGCTCGGCCGGGACATCTCCCTTGGCGACGGCAACGAAGCTGGCGAGCCGCGCCTCCGACGCGAGCAGATCGTAGAACGAAGTGTCGAGCCGCGCGGTCCGCGCATCGTACCCGATGGAAAACAGCTTGCGTCGCTCATCGAACAGCAGCCGGAAGTCCATTTCCATGACGAAGTCATGTGCGCGGCGCGCCAGGGTTGCCAGCCGCGCATCGGCGGCGCTGCCCTGGCGCGCGAGAGCGCGGCACATCTCCGCGAACGCGATCAGGTGGCCGGCGAGATTGCCAGAATCCACCGTGGAGACGTACGGCGGGTCGAGCACGCGCAGGTCCGTCACGTCGTACCAGTTGAAAAAGTGACCGTGAAAGCGGCGCATCCGATCCATCGACGCGAACGCGCCTTCCACGCGCACCAGCATGTCCTCCAGCGTGAGGAAGCCCAGATCGTAGGCGGAGGCGGTCGCCAGAAGCTGCAGGCCAATGTTGGTCGGCGACGTGCGCATGGCGGTCACCGGTACGGGCGTCTCCTGATGGTTGTCGGGCGCGAGCCAGTTCGTATCGGCGCTCACGAAGCGATCGAAGTACGCCCAGTGCAGTCTCGCGTAGCGCAGCGCGGCCACACGATCGGCGGCCGCCAGCGAGAGTTCGCGGCGCCTGAGCGGCGCGCTCAGCACGTGGGCGATTTCGGGCATGGCCATCCACATGACGCCGATCACCAGCGCGACGAGCCACGTGACCACGGCGCCGGCCGTGCGACTTTCGAGGAGCCGCCAGAGTGACAGCGCGACAATGATGGCGGCGCTGCCCACCACGACGCCGAAGCGCCGCCAGCGCACGGTGCGCGTGGACGAGGTGACGCGCTCGACGCGAGACGCGGTTTGCCACTCGAGCAGGTGCCGGTGCGAAACCAGCACGCGGTAGAGCGTCCGCCCGGTGGCACTCGCGGCGATGAATGCCTGATGGGGGAGAAAGACGACGGCCAGCACGAACTGCACGAACGCCGCGCTCGCGTCGCGCGCGACAGCGGTGTAATAGGGTCGCCACGACTGCCCGGCGGGCGGGCGCAGTGCCGCAAAGACCGGCGGGGCCAGCAAGGGTATCGCGAGCGACACGAGCACGGCGACCAGCCAGAGGAGGCGCGAGCCCGGCAGCACGATCCAGGCGAGCAGCAGCCAGAGCAGCGTCGCGATCGGCACGAGGCTGCGCCGCAGGTTGTCCGTGATCTTCCACCGGGAAAGCGCTGGTAGCGGGTTCGGCGTGACGCCGCCGTCCCCCGGAATGCGCGAGCCAAGCCATGGAAGCAACTGCCAGTCGCCGCGGATCCAGCGCTGCTGGCGATGGACAGCCGTCAGATAGCGCGTGGGAAAGTCATCGAAGACCTCGATGTCGGTCACGAGCGCGGCGCGGGCGAAGATGCCCTCGATGAGGTCGTGGCTGAGGAGCGAATTTTCCGGGAAGCGACCGCGCGTCGTCCGCTCGAAGACATCCACGTCGTAGATCCCCTTCCCCGTGAACGTGCCTTCGGCGTAGAGGTCCTGATACACATCCGAGACCGCGGTGGTGTACGGGTCAATGCCGGGATGCCCCGCGTAGATCCGCGCGAAGCGCGAGCGGTTCGCGCTTTCGAGCGTCACGCTGACGCGCGGCTGCAGAATGCCGTAGCCGTGCGTGACGTGTCCGCGCGACTCGTCGTATTCGGCGCTGACGAGCGGGTGCGCGATGGTTCCGACGAGCGACTGCGCCGCGCCACGCGGCAGCACGGTATCGGCATCGAGGGTGATGACGTAGCGGACCTGGCCGAGCCATTCGGTATCGCCCTCCACGATGGTGAAGGCGTCGCGCGCGCCGCCCCGCAGATAGGCATTGAACTCGCTCAGCTTGCCCCGCTTCCGCTCCCATCCCATCCACACGCCCTCGGCATCGTTCCAGCGGCGCGGCCGGTGGAACAGATAGAAGGGGGGAGCCGATACGCCGTATTTCTCGTTGAGACGTCGCACGTGCGCGACGGCGGCACGCATGATCACGGCATCCGCGTCCGTGTGCTCGCTGGCGGCATCGGGCACATCGCTGAGGAGGGCGAACCGGATCGCGGGGTCGCGATTGGCCAGATACTGCGTCTCGAGGCGGTCCGCGGCGTCGTGCGCCGCGTCTTCGCTCCAAAGCAGCAGGGGCACCACGACGATGGTGCGCCGGTCTCCGGGGACGCCGCCGCTGAAGTCGAGGCGTGACAGGCGTGTCGGAGGCAGCGCACCGGTCACGAGCTCGTTGACAAACGCAATGGCCGCCGCGGTGGCCGGCAGGAAGGCCAGGCACGCCGCGGCGACGATCGCGCCCCCTCCGGCGTGATCGGGCAGCGGCAGCAGAAAGAATGCGACGGCCACTACGGTCGCCAGCGCCAGCGCGCCGAAATAGACGGGGCTGGGATGCCGCAGCACCCAGCGGCGCAGGCGCTCGCCGAGCGATGGCCGATACGACAGCGCCCGCTCGAGATCGGCGCGCCCCTCATCCATGAGATAGTAGCCGACGTGACGCATGCGCGCGGGCACATCGGCGCGCGCCGCCCCGTCCGCCACGGCAACGGCGATGGTTGCCACGTCCGGTTCGGTGCGGCCGGCACGCCGGGCGAGGCGCTCCACGGCGTGGCGGTAGCGATCGCGTGTCTCGAAGGTCATGGCCGAGTAGATCCCCGCGGGATCTCTGCGGAGCGTCGCATCGGAGACGCTGGCCGATTCCACGAACGCGCGCCAGTCGAGACTGGCGACGGTGCGCAGACTGGTGATGCTGTTGGCCATGACGAGCTGCGTAAGAGCGAGGCGTTGCGTGGAGCGCTGCGTGGCCTCCTCCATGCTCATGCCGTCCTCCGCGATCCACTGCTCGAGCCAGAACAGCGGCGTGAAGTCGGTGCGCCGGCTGCGCAGTTGCTGCACGAACCGCGTCAGGAAGGCCGGCGTGAGCTCGGGCGGCCCGTGCACGAACGCGGACAGTTCTCGCGCGAGTGCGCTGCGCGATTCCAGTGACGCGCTGCGGAGGCGCGTGACCCACTGGTCGGCCGCATCCTGGTCCGCCAGGTCACGCGCGGTCCGCAGCGCCATGCGGCGCACGTTCTCGAGCAGCCCCATGCGCAACATGATGGGAAGGGCCCAGAGCTCGCCGATCGTCAGCGGGTGCACCTGCTGGTATTCGCGCACGAGGAGCTCGATGTTCTGGAGCTCCACGCATCCGTCCGTGTGGGAGATGAGCTCGATGGCCAGTTCATACACGCGCGGAAAGCCGGCGAAGGCGCTGGGCGCGTCGAGCTTGGGGAGTTCGCGGTAATAGCCGGCCGGCATGCTCGCGCGGATTTCGCGCACCTGCTCCTGGATGACGAAGTAGTTGTCGAGCAGCCAGGCGCCGGCCGGACTTACATCGAGGCCGCGGCGCGCCGCGTCGTCCAGCTCGGCGCGCACCTCGGCGAGCACGCGTTCATTGCGCTGCAGGCGGACGAGCAGCGGGCCGCGATTGCGGCGCAGTGGCAGCCGGTCCACCCGGAAATCCGCCAGGACCTGATGCCGCGCAAGCTGGCGCGCGTGCGCCGCGAGGCGTTCGGGCCCGAACAGTTCGTCACGGCGACCGCCCCGTTCGGCGGCGCGGTCGTGATGCAATGCGGCGAGGCGCCGGCTGCGGGAGGTGAGGAGGAGTGGCATGCTGTGTGTTCGTGTGCAAGAGATGCACCCGATCGGCCGCTGCCGCGCACACGCGGAGCCGGGGACCGTGCCAGCGGCCCCGCGGCAGATCGCTCACTCACAACTCTCCGCACGCCATGCCCGCGCGTGCGTGCGGCGCGGCGCGCCGCTCCTGCTGCCTGTCAGTCCCGTTCCGGTCCCGGTTCGAGTTCCAGGCCGCCGCTCCCGGCCGATCCGAACTTCGGCGTCGTGAGCCAGCGCCCGGTCGTCGTGCGCGGCGGATTGGGCGGCTCCGCCTTGCCGCGACGTCGCGGCGCATCGCGCGGCGCATCACGCGGCGTGTCGCTAGGCGTGCGCGGCAGGTCCGCGCGACGGCGCGGGCGTTTCCTGTGTCCTCGTGTCATGGGTCGTCCTCCACACGACAGTCCATGCAGACGTGCTGCGCACGACGCGTGCCGTACGAGCGCACGACGCCGCAGACGGCCGCGGCCGCATGTCCATGCAGTGCCGTCGCGCGCAGCCAGTTCGCGGCCCGCGATGATGTATGGAATATGAATTGCATTGGCGTCCATTCACTTTTGTCCGATGTGCCGCCTGCGATCACTCGCAGCATCCGGTCGCCAGGCTGGTGGAAGAGAGGAACATCAATGTCAGTGAGTGAGCCGGTGCGAAGCGGACAGCCGATGACCACGCCCGGGCGCCACGAATCCAGGCGCCATGCAGGAGAGCGTTTCGCTGCGGGCATTCTCATTGCGCTGGTGCTCGGCGCCGCGCCGCTCACCGCACAGCAGAAAAAACCCTGTCATTCCATCTGCGCACCGGCGCTCACACTCCAGCCGGCAGCCATCATCTCGCATATCATCGATCGCCCGCGCGTCAGGGACCTGACCACCAACACGGTCACGCTGCTGCCGAAAACAACGAATCTGATCATTCAGGCCGTGCTGGCCGCGCCGACCGCGATTCCGCGCACGTCGCTCCTCGCCAGCTTTCAGTGGCTGCCAACCGCGGCCACCGGCTCCAATCCATTCACCGAATACACGGCCAGCGAACTCGGGACCACGGTACACGAGAACGAGCCATCCATCACGCTCGGCGCACTCATCGCGCTGCTCCAGCCCAGGGAAACCATGGGGTGGTTCGGCGCGAACGCGTACCTCGCCGACAACTTCGGTCCGGCGCAGAAATCTTCGGACGCCAACGCGTATACGCACAAGCTCGACGTCGGGCTCAGCGCCCTCGTCAACATCTTCAACTGGCTGCCCCACGGCACCTGGCTGCGCCATGCACAGGCCGTCGTGACACTGGATTACATCGCCACCGGTCTGCCCAAGGCCGGCGAGGATGTTCCCAAAGGCGAACGCGTTTTCCTGACCGATGCGCGACCGGCCAAGCTGCTGCTCGGCCTCTCGCTCCCCCTGGCGCCGCTCAATCCCAAGCCGCAGTAAGGCGCGGCGCACCCGTTCGAGCATCCGGAGCCGACGCGGGCGCCGGACCCGTGTTGGAGAAAGGAAGAACGACCATGCGAACTCTCCAGGCTCAGCCGATGGCGTCCTGCTGCGCGACACGCAGCAGCGGTCGCATGCGCGCTCGTTTCCTGATCGGATTCGGACTCGGCGCGATGGCGCTCGGCGCCGGCTGTTCGGGCACGCGCACCAGGGCAATGCAGGCGGAAACGGAGAGCAGGGCGGCGCAGGTCCAGCAGCCCGGCGCCAGGAGCGCGGAACCCGTGGCCGCGCAGGCGAACGGATCGGTCACCGCACCACCACCCGCCATGCCGGCAGGCCGCCCTGGCGATTGGACCATGCAGGGGAAGAACTATTCGCAGACGCGCTACAGCACGCTGGACCAGATCAGCACGGCCAACGTCGCCCAGCTCAAGCAGGCGTGGACCTTTTCCACCGGCGTGCTCAATGGCCATGAGGGCGCACCGCTCGTGATTGACAGCGTGATGTATCTCGTCACGCCATATCCTGACATCGCCTACGCGCTCGATCTCACGAAGCCGGGCAGCATCAAGTGGTCCTTCCACCCGAATCCGGACCCGTGGTCCGTCGGCGTCGCGTGCTGCGATGTCGTCAATCGCGGATGGGCCTACGCGGATGGGAAGCTCATCTACAACCTGCTCGACGATCGAACCGTCGCCGTCGACGCCGCCACGGGGAAGCCGGTGTGGGAGACGAAACTGGGCGATGTCAACACGGGCGAGACGATGACCATGGCGCCGCTGGTGGTGAAGGACAAGGTGTTCGTGGGCAACTCGGGTGGTGAGATGGGTGTGCAGGGATGGCTCGCGGCGCTGGATCTGAAAACCGGTACGCTGCTCTGGAAGGCGTACAGCACGGGGCCGGACAGCATGGTGAAGATCGGCCCCCGCTTCAAACCTTTCTACGACAACCTGCGCGGCAAGGACCTCGGCGTGTCCACGTGGCCGCCGGGCGGCTGGAAGCATGGGGCCGGCGCGGTCTGGGGATACATCTCGTACGATCCCGAGCTCAACCTCATCTACTACGGCACATCGAATCCCGGACCATGGAATCAGGATCAGCGCCCGGGCGACAACAAGTGGACAAGCGCCATCTTCGCGCGCGACCCGGATACCGGCGATGCGATCTGGGCCTATCAGTATACGCCGCACGATCTCTGGGATTACGACGGGGTGAACGAAGCGATTCTCGCGGACCTGCCCATCGCCGGCCGGATGCGCAAGGTCCTCGTGGAGTTCAACCGCAACGCGTTCGCGTACACGATCGATCGCGCCACGGGCCAGGTCCTCGTCGCCAAGCCCTTCGCCAACGAGAACTGGTCCACCGGCATCGATCTCAGGACGGGCCGGCCGAACGTCGTGGACGCCAAGCGTACCATGCAGGGCGTGAACGTGAAGGACATCTGTCCGCCCGACATTGGCGGCAAGGATCAGCAACCCGCCGCCTTCTCGCCGAAGACCGGGCTGTTCTACGTGCCGACCAACAACCTGTGCATGGACTACCAGGGTTATTCCGTGAGCTACATCGCCGGCACTCCGTACTGGGGCGCGAAGATGACGCGGCACACCGGCCCCGGCGGAAACGATGGAGAGCTCATCGCCTGGGACGCGACCACGGGGCGGAAAGTCTGGGGCGACAAGGAAGCCCTGCTCACCTATAGCGGCGTGCTCGCGACGGCGGGGAATCTCGTCTTCTACGGCACGGCCGATGGGTGGTTCAAGGCGGTGGATGCGCAGACCGGCGCGGAGCTCTGGAAGGCCAAACTCGGCTCCGGCGTGCTGGGCTCGCCCATTGCGTACATCGGACCGGATGGCAAGGAGTACATCGCGGTGCTCGCGGGCGTGGGCGGTGCGGCGAATGTCATCAAGACGGCCAAGGGATTCACCCCTCCTGGCGGGATGCTGTATGTCTTCGCCCTCTAGGCACCGCGGCATGCGGGCGCTCGCGCAGTTCGGGCGACGGATCCTCGGTCGCGAGTCCATGCTCGGCCTTCCCGCAGCCTGTCTCGCCGCGGCGCTGTTCGCGCCGCGTCCCGTGCTCCGCGTGTGCGCCGATCCCAACAATCTGCCGTTCTCCAATCGCGCCGGCGCGGGATTCGAGAATCGCATCGCCACACTGCTGGCCCATGCTACGGGCTCTCGCGTGCAATACACATGGTGGCCGCAGCGACGCGGCTTCCTGCGCCATACTCTCGACGCGAAGCGCTGCGACGTCATCATGGGCGTTCCGCCGGGCTATCCCGGCGTGCTCACCACGCGACCGTACTATCGTTCGACCTACGTCTTCGTCACGCGCACCGATCGACACTACGCCCTGCGTTCGCTGAATGATGCCGTGTTGCATCATGTCCGCATCGGGCTGCAGTTCACGGGCGGCCACGCCAATCCGCCGGCGGAGCACGCGCTCGCGCGGCGTCACATCGTGAGCAACATCGTCGCCTACAGCATCTACGGCGACTACGCACATCCCAATCCGCCGGCGCGCCTCATTGATGCCGTCGCACACGGTGACGTGGATGTCGCGATCGCGTGGGGTCCGCTGGCCAGCTATTTCGCCCGCCGCGAGGACGTGCCACTCACCCTCACGCCCGTCACTCCGGCCGTGGACGGACCGGGCGTGTCCTTTGTCTTTGACATTGCACTGGGCGTGGCCGAACGCGATACCGCGCGGCGCGACGCGCTCCAGCGCGTGCTCGACAGGGAACAGGGACGGATCACGCGCCTCCTGCGAAGCTACGGCGTGCCGCTCCTGCCTGACAGCGAGCCGCTGGCGCCCGTGTGGGCGCGCACCGCGGGGACCGCGGCCGGGGAGCGATGATCATG
Source organism: Gemmatimonadaceae bacterium (assembly GCA_036278895.1). Taxonomy (GTDB): domain Bacteria; phylum Gemmatimonadota; class Gemmatimonadetes; order Gemmatimonadales; family Gemmatimonadaceae; genus JADGGM01. The sequence continues at coordinate 33,145 of DASUKE010000007.1, read as the reverse complement.
GAGCGTGACGCCATGCGACTTCGTGGATTTCAGGTGACCAGGCGCGAATGGATGTGTCATGTCGCGCCGGCTGTCGTCCGGAACACCATGCGACTCGCCGCCATGGCGGCGCTCGCGGTGATTGGGTGCGGCAGACCGCACAACGGGATGCACGGCGAGGCGACCGGTGCGAGCACCGGCACCCTTCCCGATCTCGGCATGCTCACGCGCATGCCCATGGGACCGCTCCCCGGCATGGAGATGGACAGCGCGCGACTCACCATTGTGGATCCGTACGCCGGGGACCAGGTCGCCATCAAGGAGGGCGAGAATCTCTTCGTGCGGATGAACTGCGCCTACTGCCACGGCTTCACCGGACAGGGCGGCATGGGTCCTGATCTCACCGACAATTATTGGCGCTACGGTGGCGACGACGCGAGCGTGTTCCAGACGATCTACGCCGGACGCGCCAAGGGCATGCCCGCATGGGGTCGCATGCTTTCGGAAGATCAGATCTGGAAGCTCGTCGCCTACGTCCGGACACTCAATCCTGGAACGGGCCAGCAGCTCACCACCCGCGAGCCGAACAAGAGCATCAACGAGGATGTCCCGTGATGGCGATGACATCGGGATCACCCGCGATGTTCGGCACGGCCGGTCCAGCGGCCCACCAGATCGCGGTGCTCGGGTGGGTGCTCACGATCATCTCGCTCGCCGTGCTGCTCGTGGTGAGTCTCATTCTGCTCGTAGCCCTCTTCCGCCAGCGCGCCGCCCGCGCCGAACAGCCCGAGAGCGTCGTGATCCGTCCCAACGGATCCATCCGGCTCATCGTGTGGGGCGGCATCGTCGTTCCGGCGATCATTCTGATTTGCGCCTTGCTCTTCACGCTGTTCGTTCAGTCGGCTGTCGCCACGCCGCCCGCCGCGCCGGTCGCCACGATCCGGATCGTCGGCCACCGCTGGTGGTGGCAGGTGATCTACACCGCCCGGTCGCCGGATCAACAGGTTGTCACCGCCAACGAGATTCACGTGCCCGTGGGGCAGCCGGTGCGCCTCGAGCTGGTGTCCGCGGATGTGGTGCACAGTTTCTGGGTCCCGAAGCTGGCCGGAAAGACGGACGTCATTCCGGGTCAGCAGAACACCATGTGGATGCAGGCGGACAAACCTGGCATCTACTGGGGCGAATGCGCCGAGTATTGCGGTCTGCAGCACGCGCACATGGACCTGCTTGTCGTCGCCGAGTCGCCGGCCGACTTCCGGCACTGGCTTGATCAGCAGCGGCAGCCACCGCCGCCACCCGCGGACCCGATCACCGCGACGGGCGAACGCGTCTTCACGCGGCTGGCGTGCGCGGCCTGTCACACGGTAGGCGGCACGCCGGCCATGGGACAGATCGGGCCGGATCTCACACACCTCGCGAGCCGGCGCACGATCGCGGCTGGCACGCTGCCAAACACGCCGGGCAATCTCGCCGGATGGATTGCCAACGCGCAGGGCATCAAGCCGGGGAACGACATGCCGACCATGTCGCTCCCACCCGGCGATCTGCAGGCGCTCGTGGCCTGGCTCGAGACGTTGAAGTAGTGGCGGGGACGACAGGAGGAGACGTGGCGATCGCAACGGCGCCGACGGCACCCGTCGGGAAGCTGGCAAAGACCTGGGAGACCGCGCCCGGCCTGTATGGCGTGCTGGCGACGGTGGACCACAAGACGATCGGCAAACGCTACATCGTGACGGCGCTGGTGTTTTTCCTGGCGGGCGGGATCGAGGCGGCGTTCATGCGCACGCAGCTCATCCATTCCAACGTCCATTTGCTCGACGCCGAGGAGTACAATCAGATCTTCACGATGCACGGCGTGACGATGCTCTTCCTGTTCGCGTCGCCCATTCTGTCCGGCTTCAGCAACTATCTGTGGCCGCTCATGATCGGCGCGCGCGACATGGCGCTCCCGCGTGTCAACGCGCTCAGCTACTGGACGTTCCTGCTCTCGGGCGTCTTCATCTACACAAGTTTTCTCATCGGACAGGCGCCCGACGGCGGCTGGTTTGCCTATGTGCCGATGACCGGGCGCACGTATTCGCCCGGCCTCAATATCGATTTCTACGCGCTCGGCCTGATCTTCATCACGATCTCCACGACCGTGGGCGCGGTGAACTTCGTCGTGACGTTCTTCCGGATGCGCGCGCCGGGCATGTCGCTGAACCGCGTGCCCATCATCATGTGGGGCACGCTGAGCGCCTCCGTCGCGATCATCTTCGCGCTGCCCGCGCTCTCCGCCGCGTGCGTGATGCTGTACTTCGACCGGCGCTTCGGCATGCACTTCTTCGATGCCGCGGAAGGAGGGCACCCGCTGCTCTGGCAGCATCTCTTCTGGATGTTCGGGCATCCGTGGGTCTACATCATCGTGCTGCCCGCCATTGGCCTCGCGTCGGACATGATTCCGACGTTCTCCCGCCGGCCGCTCGCGGGCTACACGTTCGTCGCACTATCCACCGTCACCACGGCCATTCTCGGTTTCGGCGTGTGGGTGCACCACATGTTCGCGACGGGCCTGCCCATGCTGGCCACGACGTTCTTCAGCGCCGCCAGCATGATGATTGCAATTCCGAGCGGCGTATCGATCTTCGCCTGGATCGCCACCATCTGGCACGGCAGACCGGTGTTCCGGACGCCGTTCCTGTTTCTCATTGGCTTCATCGTGCTCTTCGTGATTGGCGGAGTCAGCGGCGTGATGACCGCGGCGGTGCCGTTCGACTGGCAGTTGACCGACAACTACTTCGTCGTCGCGCACCTGCACTACGTGCTCATCGGCATCAACGTCTTCCCGGTCTTCGCGGCGCTGTATTACTGGCTGCCCAAGATGACGGGGCGCATGCTCAGCGAGCGGTACGGACGCTGGGTGTTCTGGCTCATGTTCCTTGGCGCGAACCTCGCGTTCTTTCCGATGCACATCTCCGGCATGCTGGGCATGCCGCGCCGCATCTACACCTACCAGGCCGGGCTGGGCTGGGACACCGTCAATCTGATCACCAGCATTGGCGCCTACGTGTTCGCACTGGGCGTGCTGCTGTTCCTGGTCGATTTCTTCCGCAGCCTCTCCGTTGGTCCCGAGGCGGGCGACAATCCCTGGGATGCGCCCACGCTCGAGTGGTCGGTGTCGTCGCCGCCGCCGCCCTACAACTTCGCGGTCATTCCCACCGTGCGGAGTCGCCATCCGCTCTGGGAGGGCCGCCTCGATGAGGAGTACCACACGCTCATCGGCAGCGGACCGGTGCTGGACCACGGGCGTGAAACCTTCGGGACGTCGGCGCTCGACTCCGACCCCTTCGAGATCCTGCAGATGCCCGAGGATTCACTCTGGCCCCTAATTCTCGCGGCGATGATGACGGTGACGTTCTACGGGTTGCTCTTCGGCGTGTGGTGGCTCGCGATACTCGGGCTCGTGCTGGTGATCCTGTCGCTCGCGGGATGGTGCTGGCCCAGGCCGGCCCGCGACGAGGAGATGGACCTGTTGCCCGAGGAGGGATGATCATGGCCATGGTCGCTCGTCCATACGATCTCCCGATCAGTCCGCAGGATGGGCGCGCGCCCGGACGCCTCGGAATGATGCTGCTGATCGCAACGGAAGCGTCGTTCTTCGTCTATCTGCTGTTCAGCTACTTCTATCTCGCCTCCATGGCGCGCGGCGCCTGGCCGCCCGATGGCAACAACCCCGCGCTCCGCCTCTCGCTGCCCAACACGATCATTCTCATCGTGAGCAGCGGCACCATGTGGTGGGCGGAGGCAGGGATCAGGAAGGGACAGCAGGCCCGGCTCCGCATCGGCCTGCTGGTCACGCTCATCCTGGGCATGTTGTTTCTCGCGATCCAGGGGCTCGAGTATTCGAACCAGTCGTTCACGCCGGCCACGCACGCGTACGGATCGCTGTTCTTCACGATTACGGGATTTCACGGCGCGCACGTGGCCGCGGGACTGCTGATGAACATCTTCGTGCAGGCGCGCGCATGGGCCGGACACTTCACCGCCACGCGCCATCTGGCGCTCTCGAACGTTGCGCTGTACTGGCACTTCGTGGATGTCGTGTGGATCGTCGTGTTTCTGAGTCTCTACATCACGCCGCGGCTCGGATGACGGAGCGCCCGCGATGACCTCGCACGAGGATCCAGTCGTACTCCGCGCCGCCGGGCGGGAGCTGGCCGTCGCCGGCGCACCGCATCCGTCGCCCCACCGCGACCGGGTGAACACCTGGGCGCTCTGGTTCGGGCTGTTCGGCGGGCCGCTCTTCTGGAGTCTGCAGGAGCTGGTCAACTATTCCATCACCGCGCATTTCTGTTTTCCCCAGGCGCTGCCCCTCACGGCGCCGACCTTCGGCGGGACCTGGTGGGTCGCCCTCGTCGTGGACATGGCCGCGCTCATCGGCGCCCTCGTGGCCGGAGCAGTCGCCTGGCACAGCTGGAGCCTGTCGAAAGGTGAGCACCACGGCAGTCACGGCGTGCTGCTCGATGCAGCGGAAGGACGCACGCGCTTCATGGCGTCCGCGGGCATGCTGTCGAGTGGGCTCTTTGCGCTCGCGATCATTCTGAGCGGTTTCGCGCTGTTCATCGTACCGGCGTGTCTGTATGGCGCCTAGCCCGGCGGGAATCTGGCGCGCCTGGACCATCGAGCCCGGGGTAGTGACGGGTATGGCGGTGCTCGCCGCGTGGTACGCCGCGGGCGTGCGCCGGCTCTGGCGTTCGGCGGGTCTTGGGCGCGTCATCCATCGCCGCCAGATCTCCTGCTTCGCGGCCGCGCTTGCCGTCCTGTTGCTCGCCCTCGTGTCGCCGCTCGACGCCATGAGCGAAGCACTCTTCTCCGCGCACATGCTGCAGCACCTGCTGCTCATGCTCGTCGTGGCGCCGCTCCTGGTGTTCGGCGAACCGCTGCTTCCCCTGCTGTGGGCGCTGCCTGCCACGCCACGACACCGCCTGGCGCGGCGCTGGCGGCGCGCGCCACTCCTCCGCGCGGCCGGCCGCCCGCTGGGGACGCCGCTCGCCGCATGGCTGCTGACCATGCTGGCGCTCTTCTTCTGGCACCTCCCGGCGCCGTACGGTTGGGCGCTGACCGACACGCGCATCCATGCGCTGGAACACCTCACCCTGCTCGGCACCAGTGTGCTCTTCTGGTGGATCGTGTTCCAGCCCAGTGGGCGGCGCCGGCTGGGGTTCGGAGCAGCCGTGGTCTACGTCGCCACGGCCGGCATGCTCATGGGCGCGCTGGGCGCCATCCTCACATTCGCGCCGTCACCCTGGTACACGGCGCATCTCGCGACGACTGCCGCGTGGCACCTCACTCCGCTGCAGGACCAGGAGCTCGCCGGCGTCACCATGTGGGTGCCGGCGAGTCTGGCGTATCTGGTCGCAGCGGGGTGGCTGTTCGTGAATTGGCTTGGCGGAGAGGATCCGGACGCCGCGGCCTGTGCCGGCCGGCGCTGGATGCGGATCTGAACGGGAGAGCGCGATGACACGAGAGCGGACGATGGGTGCGGGACGGATATCCGGGGTGCTGTTCGCCGCGATACTGGTCGCGACCGTGATGCCGGCCGCCTGCGCCGGCACGGGCGGCAGCGAACCGTATCGCCTGGTGGCCCAGGGCAACGCCGACAGCGGCAAGGTGGCGATCAACCGGTTCGGCTGCGGGTCCTGTCACATGATCCCCGGCATTCGCAACGCGCAGGGCGTGGTCGGTCCGCCGCTCACCGCATTCGGCCGGCGCGTCTATATCGCCGGCGAAGTGCCCAATACCAGTGAAAACCTGGTGCAGTGGCTCGAGGTGCCGCAGTCCATCGAGCCCGGAACCGCCATGCCCAACCTCGGTGTCACAGAAGGTGAAGCACGGGATATCGCGGCGTATCTCTACACGCTGCGATAGGAGCGCCGCCGTGACTGATGATCGCGGATGGGTCGCGCGGCGCGCGCTGGCGGCAATGCCGCCGGTGAGGAGCCTCGTGGCGGCACTGCTCGCACTCGCAGCCTGCGGGCATCCGCGCTCGCAGCCCGGTAGCAGCGACTCCGCCAGTGTGAGTACGGCCGCGGCCGACAGCGCGCAGCGTCGCGCCATGGCGGATACCACCATGTGGCCGTCCTACGGCCGCGACTTCACGAATCAGCGCTGGTCGCCGCTCAGCCAGATCACTACCGCGAACGTGACGCAGTTGAAACCGGTCTGGATCAACCACTCGGGCATTCCCCACGCATCCGAAACGAATCCGGTCGTCGTGGATGGCGTCATGTACTTTACCACTGCGCTCAATCACGTCATTGCCGTGGATGCGCGCACCGGCGTGGTGAAGTGGGAGTACGCGCACCAGTACCGCACCACGGCGGACTGCTGCGCCACCAACAACAAGGGTGTCGCGGTGTACGGCGGCAAGGTGTACATGGGCACGCTGGACGCGCGGCTGCTGGCGCTCGACGCCCGAACGGGACGACTCGTGTGGGACGTCCAGGTAGGTGACAACAACGCCGGCTACCATCTCACCGGCGCACCCATCGCGGTCGCTGGAAAAATCATCACCGGGGTGAGCGGCGGCGAGCAGGGATGCCGCTGCTACGTGGACGCGTACGACGCCAACACGGGAGCGCGCATCTGGCGCTGGTATACCATCCCCAGTCCCGCCGAGGGCGGCTGGTGGGGCACGTGGCGCACGCATGACGAATGGGGCATGTCGTTCAATCGCGACATCGCGGCGGAGAAGCGGGACAGCGCAGCGTATCCCGACGCGTGGCAGCATGGGGGCGGACCCATGTGGCATCACCCGGCCTACGATCCGGAGACGGGGTTGCTGTTCATGAACACCGGCAACCCGGCACCCGATCAGAATGGCAGCATCAGACCGGGAGACAATCTGTATACCTGCTCCATTGTCGCCGTGGATGCGAAGACGGGAAAGCTCAAATGGTACTACCAGGAAGTGTCGCACGATGTCTGGGATTACGATGCTACCACGCCGCCGGTGCTGGTGGATGCGCCGGATTCCACCGGGCACATGGTGAAGGCCGTGGCGGAGGCGGGAAAGGATGGCTTCGTATACGTCCTCGATCGCGCCACGGGCAGGCCGATTCGCAAGTCGCAGCCCTTCGTTCCCTTCGTGAATTACATGCAACTCCCCACGAAGAACGGCGTGCTCATGCAGCCCGGTACGCTCGGCGGCTCCGACTGGTCGCCCACCGCGTACAGTCCGCAAACCGGCTTTCTCTATGTGGACGGCAACTACATCCCCATGAAGTACCGCGTGAACCAGGAGCCGTTGCGCCCGCCGGCGCAGTGGTGGGGCGGCGGCGTGGTCACGCAGCCAAAGGGGCTCTACGGTCTCTACACGGCCATTGACCTGGCGACCGGGCGCATTGCGTGGCAGGACAGCACGCCCGCTCCCCTCATCAGCGGCTCGCTGGCTACCGCGGGCGGCCTCGTGTTCACGGGCACCGCCGACAAACACTTCGTGGCGTTCGACGCGAAGACGGGGAAGAAACTCTGGAGCTACGAGGCCTCCGGCGGCGTGAACGCCCCGCCCATCACGTATGCGATCCGGGGGACGCAATACATCGCGGTGGCCGCCACGGGCATCCAGACGTTGAACAGTCCACGCAGCGACGAACTGTTGGTCTTCGCGCTCCCCGCTCAGGCGACCGACTCGACGGCCTCCAGCGCCAGCGGCGCGGGAGGACGGTGATGGCGCGCCTGGCGTTTGGGGCCACATGCGTGTGCGTCGCGCTGCTCGCCGCGGGAGCCGCGCGTGCTCCGTGCGCGGCGCAGGTCGCGCCACCGGATACGGCGCATCACGTTCAGGTGCATGACGAAATGCAGCCTGATACGCTGCCCACGCTGCCGCCCGGCATGACCCTCGACATGATCGTCCAGGGCGACAGTCTGTTTCACAGTCGTGGCAACTGCTTCGCCTGTCACGGCAGTGAGGGACAGGGACTTCCGGCAGCCGGCGACGCGATTACCGAGACGCTCACGTACATTCCCTTCGCCTGGGGAGCCATAGATTCGCTCATTACCGTGGGCCTGCCCGACCCGCTCACACGCAGTCCCATCGGCATGCCGGGTCGCGGCGGCAAACACGATCTCACGGATGACCAGATCCAGCGCATCGCGGCCTACGTGTGGGCCATCAGCCAGACCCACGGAGAACCATGGCCCGGAGGGCACCCGAACCATGAGCACATGATTCCGCTGGGTTCCACGACCGGCACGGCGTACGGGCGACCCGTGCAGCCGCTCGAACCGCGGCGGACGCCGATTCCACCGCGGAAGCCCTGAGTTCACGCGCCGAACGGATCGCATCCCTCGTGGCATCGCATACCACCCAATCCGTGGCCGGACCATCGCGAGGTGCGGCTGCCGGCCCACCTTCAAAGGCCGCCGCGCTGCGCCGTGAGCTTCGCGGCGAAGTCCGGTTCGATACCGGGAGCCGCGCGCTCTATGCGACGGATTCCTCGAACTACCGTCAGGTCCCCATTGGTGTCGTGATTCCACACGACGTGGACGACGTGGTTGCCGCCGTCTCCACCTGCCATCGGTTCGATGTGCCCGTGCTCGCGCGTGGCGGCGGAACGTCGCTGGCCGGGCAGTGCTGCAACGCGGCAGTCGTGATCGACTGCTCGAAGTACGTCAACCGACTGGTCGAGCTGAATGCGCCGCAGCACGTCGCGCGCGTGCAGCCGGGTCTCGTGCTGGATACGCTGCGTGACGCGGCACGCCCGCACGATCTCACCTTCGGGCCGGACCCCGCGACCCACAATCACTGCACGCTGGGCGGGATGCTCGGCAACAATTCCTGCGGCGTGCACTCGGTGATGGCCGGCCGTACATCGGACAACGTCGAGGAGCTGGAGGTGCTCACCTACGACGGACTGCGCCTGCGTGTCGGTCCCACCACCGACGCGGAGCTCGAGCGCCTCATCGCATTGGGCGGCCGCCGCGGAGAGATCTACGCCGGTCTCCGCGCGTTGCGTGACGCGAACGCCGCGGAAATCCGGAGCCGCTACCCACGCATTCCCCGTCGCGTGTCCGGCTTCAATCTCGACGATCTCCTCCCCGAGCGCGGATTCAACGTCGCGCGAGCCCTCGTCGGCTCCGAGGGCACGTGCGTCACCATTCTCGAAGCGACCGTCAATCTCGTGCCCTGGCCGCGGGCGCAGACGCTCGTCGCACTGGGATATGCCGACGCCTACAGCACGGCCGACCATGTGCCCGAGATCATGGCGACGCACCCCATCGGCCTCGAGGGCTTCGGCGCGGAACTGTTGACCGACATGCAAAAGACCGGATTCCACCCGGAGGATATCAGCCTGCTGCCCGAGGGAGGCGGGTGGCTGCTCGTGCAGTACGGCGCCGATACGAAGGAGGAGGCGGATGCGAAGGCGCGCAGTCTCATGCAGCAACTGCGCGGGAAGGCGGGCGCGCCGGCCATGCGCCACTGCGCCGACCCGCTCGAAGCAGCCAGAATCTGGACGGTGCGGGACGCGGCACTCGGCGTCACGGCCATCGTTCCGGGACAGCGACGCCGCTGGGCCGGCTGGGAGGATGCCGCCGTTCCACCGGAACGGCTCGGTGAATATCTCCGCGCCATGCACGCGCTGCTCGAGCGTTACGACTACCAGGCCGCGCTCTACGGCCACTTCGGCCAGGGATGCATCCATTGCCGCATCGACTTCGATTTGCGGTCATCCGGTGGCATCGCGCACTGGCGCGCCTTCCTCGAGGAGGCGGCGGATACCGTCGTGCACTTTGGCGGCTCGCTCTCCGGCGAACACGGAGATGGCCAGTCACGCGCGGAGCTGTTGCCGCGCATGTTCGGTTCGCAACTCGTCCGCGCCTTTGAAACGTTCAAGTCCATCTGGGATCCGGCCTGGCGCATGAATCCGGGCAAGGTCGTACGCCCCCACCGGATCGACGACAACCTGCGGCTGGGCACGGGATACGAGCCGCCATCCCTGGCGACGCACTTTTCCTATCCCGAAGACGATGGCAGCTTTGCCGCGACCACGCTGCGCTGCGTCGGCATGGGTGTGTGCCGCCGCACGGACGGCGGAACAATGTGTCCGTCATTCATGGCCACGCGCGAGGAACGCTACTCCACTCGCGGGCGCGCACGCCTGCTGTTCGAAATGCTGAGCGGCGAGCTGCGGCACGAAGGCTGGCGCAGTGCCGCCGTGCGTGATGCACTCGACCTCTGCCTGGCGTGCAAGGGGTGCAAGAGCGACTGCCCCGTGCACGTGGACATGGCGACCTACAAGGCGGAATTCCTCTCGCGCTACTACGCGCGTCGCGTGCGGCCGCCCAGCGCCTACGCCATGGGACTCATCCACTGGTGGGCGCGCGCCGCATCCCGGGCGCCGGCGCTGGCGAACACGCTGCTGGGCAGCACCGGCGTCGGCGCGCTGGCCCGGCGCGCGGCGGGCATCGCGCGTGAGCGGCGCATTCCGCGCTTCGCGCCGCAGACCTTCACGGCCTCATGGTTCGCGCAGCGGCGCGGCGGCGCTCTCGAGCCGCCGAGCGCGGAGCGGCCGCGCGTGATTCTCTGGGCCGACACGTTCAACAATCACTTCACGCCCGAGGTGGCGCGCGCCGCGGTCACCGTGCTGCACGATGCGGGGTTCACGGTCACCGTGCCGCGAGCCAGGCTCTGCTGCGGGCGGCCCCTGTACGACTGGGGAATGCTGCACAGGGCGGAGCGGCTCCTGCTCGGCATCCTGCACGAATTGCGCGATGACATCAGCGCGGGCACGCCGGTCGTCGGCCTGGAGCCGAGCTGCGTGAGCGTCTTCCGCGATGAGCTCGTGAACCTGTTCCCCGATCGTGCCGATGCCCGCCGGCTCTCGACGCAGACCTTCCTGCTCGAGGAATTCCTCGACCGGTTTGCGCCGGACTATGCGCCGGGAACAGTCGACCGCGACGCCATCATCCATCAGCACTGCCATCACAAGTCGGTGCTCGACCCCGGCGCGCAGCAGCGCGTGCTGCAGCGGACCGGTGTCCGCTGCACCGTGCTGGATTCCGGCTGCTGCGGCATGGCGGGTGCGTTCGGTTTCGAGGCGTCGCACTACGAGGTCTCCATGGCGATTGGCGAGCGTGTGCTGCTCCCGGCGGTGCGCGCGGCGCCGGATGACACGCTCATTGTGGTGGACGGCTTCAGTTGTCGCGAGCAGGTGCATCAGGCCACGAGCCGGGCCACGCTGCACCCGGCACAGCTTCTGGCCATGGCCATTGCCGGGCGCGCGGGAGAGGCAGGCGGACCCGATCATTCGGCTGGCTGAGCCCGCCGCGCAACGGCGGCACTGCGGCGACACCGCGTCCGCGCGCGCGGTCAGGGCGACGGATCGATACGACGGGAATGGTCGCGGCGCAGAAAGGCGACGAGCGCCTGTACGTCGGCGGGCGAAAGCTTGCCCACGAACGCCGGCATGTCGGGCCCACCACCCAGAATACGGCTTGCGATCTGCGCGCTGTCGAGCCGTGCGCCAACACGCGAGAGATCAGGTCCATGATGTCCTCCCTGTCCCGCGACCGTGTGGCAGAACTCGCAGCCCGTGTCGTGAAACAGACGCGCGCCCGTGAGCTGCAGCGTGTCGGCGGGCGCCACGCCGTGCAGGACGAGCGGCTGCACGTCGAAGACGGGCGACCACGGCGCGCGCTCGCCCAGCCACCAGAAGTAGCCCACGACGAACAGCACGCCCGCGGCGACCAGCACGGCCCACGGACGGCGCGTGAGTCGCCGTTCGCCCGATGGGAAGACGAACGGCAGCGCGATGAGCACCATGAGCGCAATGAGGGGCGCCAGCACGATGAAGTAGGGCTGCTCCACGTGCTTCGGCAGCAAGGCCAGCACGGCGAAGTACCAGAGGAAATACCAGTCCGGGCGCGGCGACGCGTTGATGATGCTGGGATTGGGCGGCTTCCCCACCTCCGGTGGCCCGATCCACTGCGCCAGCGCGAGCACGACGATGACGACCACGAGCGCCATGATCGCATCGCGCCACACGACGTCGGGCCAGAAGGGACGCCCGCGCGCCGCGAGCAGCGCACGATACTCCTTGCGATAGGTCGCCGGATCGATGCGCGGCTGCACTTCGGGTGGCTCGGAAATTCCGTGGTGCAGCACCAGGTAGACGTGAATCCCAATGAACAGAAAAATGATGGCCGGTACGAAGAACACGTGAAAGGCGAAGAAGCGCGAGAGTGTCGCGCCCCCCAGTCGATCGCCGGCGAGAATGAAGTGCGCGAGCGCGGTGCCGATCCACGGGACGCGCCCCGCCTGTTCGGCGGCGACCACGGCGGACCACACGGCGTTCTGATCCCAGCGCAGCAATTGCCCCGTGAATGCCATCACGACGACCAGCCCCAGCAGACCCACGCCGGTGAGCCAGTTCACCTCGCGCGGAAATTTGTAGCTCGCCGTGAGGAAGACCCGCAGCAGGTGCAGGCCAATGAGAATCATCATTGCGCTGGCACCGAAATAGTGCATGCCGCGCAGCACATGACCGAGCGCCGCACCGTGCGTGATGAAATCGATGCTGTCGTAGGCGTTCGTCGTGGACGGGACGTACACCGTCGCCAGGGCGATGCCGGTTCCGACCTGAATGAGGAACGCGATGAGTGTGGCGCTGCCCAGCACGTAGCGCCATCCGGTGCGCGGGGGAACGGGATGGTGAGCGATCCGGCGGATCGTCGTGATGAGACCTGTGCGATCGTCGATCCATCGCCAGACGCGCCTCACCTCAGCTCCGCGACACGTTCATGCAATAGGCAGCGGACCCGTCCAGATCTGCACGGTGCCGCCGACAACGCGAACGGGATACCGGGCGAGCGCCCGGAGCGGCGGCCCGGAGGCCGGGCTGCCATCGGCGTAGAAGACGCCGCCGTGGCACGGGCACATGAACAACTGCGGACCCTGCTCCCATCGCACGGGGCATCCCAGGTGTGTGCAGTTCACCGAGAACGCAATGAAGTCACCACCGGCTTCGTGACGCAGCCATGATGCCGTTGCCGCCGTCTGACCGGCCCAGGGTAATGGCGTGGGATCGAGAAACGCGACCTGTCGAGTGGAACCGGGTGGAAATTGCGCGGTGCGTCCGACCGTGCGCCACGTTCCCTGCGCGCGCCGCACCAGTGGCTCGAACAGAAAGCCCACGATGGGCCAGGCCACCAGCGCGGCGCTCACGGCGCCAAGCGCAACGGTGAGTCGGGAGAGTACACGACGCCGTGAGATCGAGGTTGCGCCGTCAGTCTCTGTTGCACATTCGGCGCATGCGTCCGATTCGGGCATGATCGCCCTTCGTGCGATGCTCAGCTCCCGCGATGCCGGCGCGTCGCCCACCCCTTCTTGGCGGCGCGACTGCGTTCCGCGTGCGACATGCTGTGTCCTCCAATGCGCCCGCCCTTGCGCTCGGGAGCGTGATTCTCCGAGCGACCGCGGCCGGAGCCGGATTTCTTCCCGCCATGGGTGGTGGCGTTCACCGTCGCCCAGGCGCGCCGTTCGGCTTCCTTGTCGGACACACCGCGACTTTCGTATCCCTGTTCGATGTGCTCTGCCTGTCGCTTCTGCTTGTTCGAGTATGAGCTCTTGTCGCCTCGTGGCATTGGTCACCTCCGCTATGGACGCGGCGGGCTCCGGCTGATGTGGTCGGAGACCGCGAATGGAGCCTTGTCCATCCATAAGCATATGGAGTGCCACGTCTCACCGATGTCGTGGATGATGCTGCTGATACGGCAGTCGGACGATCGTTGCGAGAGCTTGCCGTGCGACCCCGGCGCAACCACTGCTGTGTCACCCGTCGAGCCAGCCGCCCGAGAATCCTGCCCGGCGCAGGCCGCGCACGATGTAGGGACAGCCGCGCAGCAACTGCCAGATGAGCCCCGAGCGATAGTTCTCCACCATGAGGCCCACCGGTCCCTGGTTGATGGCGTAGTCCCGTGGTGAGACCCAGCCGCTATCTCCCGCCGTCGCGTGAAAGCTGAAATTCACGCTGCACATGTATCCGTACGTGCGTTTGGGGCCGGGATAGCTCGCGTCAACCGTGATCAGACTGGGGATGACGATTTCCGGTGCAAAGGGCATGGACGCCGCAACGGCCCAGGGCGACACCGTGCCATCATCGCATCCGAATGGCGCGCCACGAGCGTGGTAGCCGTAGAACCGACACCGCCGGCCATGGACGCGCCCGATCATGAAGCCCGGCCCATCGCTGGCCGTCACGCCCCACCAGCTATCGCTGTACCCTTCGAAGCCGCGAGGATTGCGCCGGCCGTATTCCTGCTGCACGTAGGTTGCCCGCCGGCTGTTCTCGAAGTAGTCGATACCGCGCGATTGCATGAACGCATCGCGGATGTCGCGCAGATCCAGCCACACGTGGCTCAATTGATGAATGAACAGCGGTCCCGCATACACGTGCTCGCGGCCGTAGATCGCCTTCCACCGGTATGTCGACGTGAAGCGGCTGAAGCTGTCCTCAGGCAGGGGATGCGTGGGCGAACCCAGTCCAAGCACGTAGAGCAGCAACGCCTCGGAATAGCCGAGCCAGCGACACGGAATGAACGCGCGCTCCGGCCGCCAGCCGAGTGAGATCGCCGGGCCGCCGTTCAGTGCCCAGTCCCATTCGACTCGACGATAGATGCGATCGGCGAGGGAGCGGATGTCCTGCTCAGCCTCGGTGTCCCGGTCGAAATACGCGCCGGACGTCAACACGCCGGCGAGTGCGATGGCCGAGTCGATCGTGGACAGCTCGGAGTGCCACACGCGTCGCCCGCTCTGCATGTCGAGAAAGTGATAGAAGAATCCGTGCGCACCGGTGGCATCGGGTGCATCGCTCTGTTCCGCTTTCCACAGGAAGCGCAGCGCAGTGCGCGTGCGATGCACGGCCTCCTCGCGCGGCATGTGGCCGCGTTCCACGGCTACGGGGTAGCTGCTCAGCGCGAACCCGCTGCCCGCGATCGATGCGGGCGCGGCCGGGTCCGTATTGTCGCGCACGAGGCCGTTGACCTCGTTCACTTCGTGCTGGAAGTACGCGAAGGCCGACTGCTCGAGCAGATCCAGCAGCGGCGCGTGCTCCGCGTCACCACCGGTCGTGTGGTGCATGGCAGCCAACAGCGCCTAGGCCTTCCGCGCGCGCCGCGGGCTGGCCAGCGCCGAGAGCCGGTTGGGTCGCCGCATGGCATTCGCCCAGAGGTCCCCCTTCCGTTCGATGCGCTCCAGTACGACGTCGCGCGTGAAATCTCGCGGATCCACGGCCTCGTCGAGCTCAGCCCAGTCGAGCGGGGTGGAGACCGGCGCGCCCGGCTTGGCGCGGACCGCGTAGGCGGCCGCCACGGTCTTGCCGCGCACGTTCTGCAGGCAGTCGACGTACACGGTACTGGCCCCTCGCGCCTTCACCGCGCGCTCCAGCGTGGCGTCGCGCGGCAGCCGCTCCACGACCCTGGTGGCGATCATCGTGGCCAGCAATTCCGCCGATTCGTACGAGGTGGACTTTGGCAGCGGCAGATATACGTGCATGCCGGACGCACCCGATGTCTTCACGGCGCCATGGAGCGTGAGCTCCTCCAGTACATCGTGAATGCAGCGCGCCACGCTCAGCACACGCGCGAAGCGCGCTCGCGGGCCGGGGTCGAGATCGAGCACCGCATAGTCGGCCGAGTCGAGCGTCTGAATGCGCGAGTGCCACGGGTCAACGGAGAGCACGCCGTTCTGCACGCACCAGAGCAGCGTCGGCAGGTCGCCGCCGACGACCCGCGCCTCGCGCGACCCGCCCTCGACCGTGACCTTCGCCGTGCGGACGACGTCCGGCACGTCCTCGGGAGCCTTCTGTTGATAGAAGCCCTGATCGCTGATGCCATTGGGAAAGCGATGCAGCACGAGCGGGCGATCCCGCATGACCGGAAGCAGCACCGGGGCAACCTGCGCGTAGTAGCGCAGCAGTGCTCCCTTGGTGATCTGCTCGTCGGGGAAGTACGGCTTGTCCAGGTGCGTGAGTCGCAGTGATGTCCCACCGGGAAGGGCGATCTCCCCTTCCCCGCCCTCCTCCTCGAGCGATTCGAGCGACTCGAGCACCTGGGACACGTTCACCGCGCCCTCGACTGCATGCTCGTGGGTTCGCGCGTCACCTCGCGTGCGGACTTGTCGTCCCGCAAGCCGAGATACACCGGCTGCCGCAGCACGCCTTCGTTGGTCCATTCGTCGAACTTGACCTCCACCACCGTGCTGGGCCGAACCCAGTGCACGCGCTCGTTGGGCCTGGGCGTCGTGGCAAAGGGCGATGTCGCGCGCTCCAGTCGCGCAAGCCGCGCATGCAGCGCCGCGAGCTCATCGCGATCGAATCCCGTGCCCGTGTGCCCGGCGTACACCAGTTTGCCATCGTCGTAATAGCCGAGCAGCAGCGCACCCAGATGCTCACGCGATCGGCGTGGCTCGGTGTAGCCGCCAACGACGAACTCCTGGCTGAATTCCACCTTGAGCTTCCGCCAGGCACCCGTGCGCATCCCCGGTTCGTACACGGAATCCGTGCGCTTCGCGATGATCCCTTCCCAGCCATTGCGACGCGCGGCGCGCAGCATCCGTTCTCCATCGCCGGTCTCCGAATCTCCCAACCGAAGCGAATCGGTCACCCGGCTCTTCAGTCGGCGCTCGAGTCGCTTGCGCCGCGTGGTCCACGGCGCGTCGAGCAGGACCTCATCACCTTCAGCCAGCAGATCGAAGGCGATGAATGCCGCGGCCGCCTCCTGACTGAGACGGGCGATGGCGGCGCGATCGCCCAGATGCATGCGCGCCTGAAGCTGCTGGAAGCGGGCGGGCGCGTCATGACTGAGCGCCACGATCTCGCCGTCGAGTACCAGCGAACGCCTGCTGCGCGCGACCAGTTTCTTGAGCGCCGCCACGATCTCGGGAAACTGCTCGGTCTTGTCCAGATGATTGCGGGACATGAGCCGAACGGCACCCGGCGCGACATAGGCGAGCACGCGAATGCCGTCGTACTTGGGCTCGAAGGTCCACCCGTCTCCCGTGGGGACTCTGGCGGCGACCCTGGCGAGCATCGGCTCGATGCTCTCGACCGTCGCGCGTGACGGTGCCTGAGCCCGAGCGCTCGAGGCTGACGTGCGCCACGGGGAACGCGCGCGACCGGCGCTCGCGCCGTGCGCCCGAACGCTGCGGGAGTCGGTCGCTCCGGCGATCTCCTCCATGGTCCGGCCCGAAACGACCGACGTCGTGATTCCGGCGACGATGTCCGAGCCGGCTTCCGCGTCTGCATCCCGATGCTTGATCAGCAGCCACTGGGACCGCTCCGGCGTACCGCGCCGCGTCCGCACCAGCACCCACGAGCCATGCAATCGTTCCCCATGCAGCACGAACTTCAGATCGCCGCTGGCGTACCCCTGCTCCAGCGTTGCCGCATCATCCGCGACCGGTGGATCGCTCGTGTAGCTGCCACGATCCCACACCATCACGGTGCCGCCGCCATACTGCCCCTTGGGAATCGTGCCCTCAAAGGCGTTGTACTCGAGCGGATGATCCTCCACCTCCATGGCCAACCGCTTCACGGCGGGATCGAGGCTCGGCCCCTTGGGCACGGCCCAGCTCTTCATGACGTCGCCGAATTGCAGCCGGAAGTCGAAGTGCAGATGGCTCGCCGCGTGCTTCTGCACGACGAATGCATGGGCGGCGCGCGAACGGCGCGCCGGGGCCGCATCTCCCGCGGGCTCGCCGGTCCGGGAGAAGTCGCGCTTGGCACGATAGCGCTCCAGCGAGTCACCAGCGTGCGCGGCGCCCGAGGCCCGCGAGTCTCGCGACGCGCGCGGATGACGCGGCTTGCGCGCCGTGCGCGTGCCACGGGCACTCCGAGCACGCCCACTGCGCGGACGCGCCATGCGTCAGGCCGAGCGCGCCTGGCGAGCGGCTCGGCGCGTGCGGGGCGGGCGAGCGGCTCCCGCAGGGCGTGTGCGCGCCGGCGTTCCCGCCGCGCCACGCTTCGCCAGACTCTGCTGCAGGCGCTCCATGAGATCCAGAACGCGCGCCTCCTGGCGCCCGGGCTTCGCTGCCACCAGTCGCGGCGCCGCGCCTTTCATTCTCGCCTTGATGATCTTCATGACATTGGCGCGATAGCGGTCGGCAATGCGTCCCGGATTGAAGGGCGCCGTCATGCTCTGGATCAACTCTTCAGCCATGTCGAGTTCCGCCGAACGCATCCGCCCCGTCGCCGGGAAACCATACTCGGTCGACGGCAGGACGTCCCGCTCGAAGCGCATGATCTCCAGGATCAACGCGTCATCTACCACCGTGATGCCCGCGACGTGCTCGCGCTGCCTGAGGATGATGGTGCCAATGCCGACCGTTTTCGTTTTCCGCAGCGCTTCGCGCAGGAGCACGTACGCGGCGTCGCCCCCTTCACCCGGCATCAGGAAGTATGGGGTGTCGAAATAGCGCGGGTCGATGTCGCCAGCGGGCACGAACTCGCCCAGATCGATGGTCGGCGCCGAAGCCAGCGCGGCATCCCGGAAGTCCGCATCCGTGAGCACGACGAATTTGCCCTTGCGGTACTCGTAACCCTTCACGACGTGGCGCCACGGAACGGTCTCACCGTCCGCGGAGCACACGCGTTCCAGCTCGATAGGTGCGTGATCGCGGTCGTGCAGGAGCCGGAAGCGCAAGGCGCTGTCGGCCAGCGCACGCTTCACCGTCACCGGCACGGACAACAGGCCAAACGTCAACGAGCCCTTCCAGATCGTCGCCATGCCGCTCCTCCTGCTCGTGCTATGCCGTCATCTCCCCCGCAGGGCGCGTCAGCATGAAATGCACGAAGGCCTGTTCGCGTGTCTGGCCAATTTCGAATACCGTCTCCAGTCTGGTGAGCATGAACAGGTCACGCAAGTCATCATTGAGGTTGGCGAGACGCAGGTCGCCGCCGTGCCCGCGAACGAGACGGAGCAGCGACACGAGTGTGCCGAGTCCGGTACTGTCAATGAAGGTGGTATCTTCGAGATCGACGAGGATGTTCCGCTCCCCTTCCATGAGCAGGTCCAGCACCTTGTGCTTGAACCCGGCGGCGTTAGCCACATGGAGCTGGATGCCAGGGCTGACGACCGCCACCCGTGGGAATTCATTCAGCAGGTCGCTCATGTGTTCCTCCAGTGTGATGAAGCGGCGCGGCCTCACTGCGAGTCCCGCTGGCGCGCGTGCACGTCACTCCGGAGCGGAGAAACGCACGTACCGTGCCGTCCTGCCGATGTCGCGCCGGGCGTTGTCCGGGGCCGTCAAATTGCACGACGAACCGGTATACCGTGCGCGGCCGTTCCACCGTATTGATCACTTCACCCCGGCATCGCGCTGGCACCGCATCGTATGACACGACTCGGCATCGCACTCGTCGCACCAATGGTTGCGCCCATTACGGATCGCGACGCGCCCCTCGGGGGCGCGCAGGCGCTCCTCGCAGATCTGGCGCGCGGACTCGTGGCCGCCGGGCACCGTGTCACACTGCTTGCCGCTCGCGGCTCCGGCATTGCCGGCGCCTGCTGTCCCGACCTTGGCGTTGACACCACACCGCTGCGGGACGAGCGCCTGCTCACCACGGCAAGCGTGGCGACACATCGGGCCACGGCCGCGCAACGCGCTGCCTTCCGCGCCGCGCGCCGCTGGCTGGACGAGCATCGTGGCGAGGTCGACCTCGTGCATGCCCACGCCTTCGATGCACCCGCCTTTGACAGCTTCGTTGACCTGCCCTGTCCCGTGCTGCACACCTTGCATCTGCCTCCATTGCGCACCGATGTCGTGCAGGCCGCGGCCCGCGCGCTGCGATATCCACAGGTGTCTCTCGTCACCGTCTCCGAAAGTTCGCGGCACGCATGGCGCGCACAGGGCGTGGACGTGAGCGACGTGATTCCCAATGGCGTGGATCTCGCACGCATCGCCTTTGGCCCGACATCGCGCGGCTTCCTGCTTTTCGCGGGACGGCTGGCGCCGGAAAAAGGCGCAGCAGTGGCGATGCGCGCGGCGAGGGCCTCGGGCTATCCGCTGCTGCTCGTCGGGGCGGCATACGACGCGGCATACGCGCAGGAACAGGTGCTGCCCTTCGCACACTGCAAACCCGAATGGCGTGAGGATGAGGCACTCGATGCGCCCGTCACCTGGGTCGGGGCGCGTCCCCGACAGGTGGTGCACCGTCTCATGGCGACTGCCACGGCCACGCTCGTGCCGTCCCGGTGGGACGAACCCTTCGGACTCGCTGCCGTCGAGGCGCAGGCAGCGGGCTGCCCCGCCATTGCCTTCGATCGGGGCGGTCTGCACGATGTCATTCTGCACGGACGAACCGGCGTGCTCGTCCCGCCCGACGACGAGGCCGCATTCGCCCACGCGATCCCCGTGGCGGCGCGACTCGATCGGGAGGTCTGTCGCGCCTGGGTGGCTGACCGATTCAGCATGGTGACCGCGATCATGGCTCACGAAGCACTCTATCGCCGTGTCATCACCGCGAGCGTGTGAACGGACCGCGCGGCGCATCCGTGGCCGCTGGCGCAGTGGCGTGGAACGCTACTACCACGCCATCGCCCCCTTTTTCTCGCAGGAACTCGCCACGCGCGGTGATGTGGAGTTCTGGCGCGCCCTCGTGCGCGAGCACGCACCGGCGCGGATTCTGGAACTGGGGGCGGGAGCGGGGCGCATCACCGAGCCACTCGCGGCGTCGGCAGGGCGCGTGGTGGCACTCGATCTTTCGCGCGAGATGCTTCGTATCGCGCGCCGCACCCTCGCCGGCCGAGAGAACATCTGCTTCATCCTCGGCGACATGCGCGAGCTTCCCTTCGTACGTGCGTTCGATCTGGTGGTGGCGGCCGATGATCCGTTCAGCCATCTGACGAGCGCTCCTGATCGGGAGATGGCACTACGCGCGGCGGCCGGGGCGCTGCAGCCCAACGGCGTCCTGATTCTGGATGCACTGTGGTTCCCACCGCGGATCAGGCGGCGCATGGCATCCCGGCACGGTCACCACGTCGTTCGCGATGCGGGTGTGTTCGCTGGCCGCAGCATGCGCGTGACCGAGCGCTGGCGCAGTCTGGGACACCATGGGCTCTGCCGGGCCCGATACGAATACACGCTGGACGACATGCTTGCGGCCACCGCCACGTTTCAGGCTCGCGCCTGGAGCATGGCGGAGCTCAGAACGCGTCTCGTCCGCAATGGATTGCGCGTTGTGGCCCGCTGGGGCAGCTATGCGCGCACACCGTGGCATGCGCACCAGTCATCGCACCTGATCATCGACGCGCGCCGCCTCGACTGATCTCCGCGCGCAACGTCCACTGCCATGCGCCCCCGGTGCTCGGGGGCCTCAATGTTGCTGCGCACCCTTCCACGCACGCGGCGCACCTGGAGGCCAACGCCAGCGCCGCGACACACGAAGGAAGGAGAGGCATCATGGAACTCCAAACATTGCAACAACTCTACGTCGCGGAGCTCGGAAATCTCTACAGCGCCGAGCAGCAAATCCTCGATGCGCTACCCAAACTGATCGACGCCGCATCGAATGCGGACCTGAAGAACGCTCTCGCCACGCACCAGCGCCAGACCGAAGGACATGTGACGCGCCTCAATCGGATCTTCGAGCAGCTCAACGAGAAGCCCGACGGCAAGAAGTCCATCGGTCTCGATGGCCTGGTGGATGAGACCAACAAGTTCATCAAGAAGGATCCGTCACCTGAAATCCTCGATGCCGGAATCATCGCGAAGGCGCAGAAGGTGGAACACTACGAAATGGCGGCGTACGGAACCGTGCGCACGTATGCGCAGCTCCTGGGCCAGGACGCACAGGCGCAACTGCTGCAGCAGACGCTGAACGAGGAGCGCCAGGCCGACAAGCTGCTGACCGATCTCGCGGAGCACAGCGTGAACCTCGAGGCCGGAGCCCAGCCGCTCTCGCGTGACGTCGCGAGCAGCTCGACCCGGCGCACGCGCGCGTCAACGAGCGAATCGGAACTGCGCGCGTCGCGCGCCCGAAGCGCCGGCGAGGACGCGGCGATCGGAGAACCCACGGACGAATTGCGCCGCCGGAGCGAGCGTCGCCAGCGGTGAGGACGTGCGGCTGGTTCCTGCGGGCACCGGCCGACAGCTCCCACGGGAGCTGAAAAATCCCGGCCGCACTGGTGGTGCGACCGGGATTCTTCTGTCGGACTCGCCTCTTCGTGCACCTGCTCAACGGCGATCCGGCTTCACGACAGCGAGCCGCCCGTCAGGGCCGGTGCGTGCGGCTCGTATCAGGCTTGGGCCTGATGCTGTCACTATGCATGCTCGTATCCGGACGCATCATGCTCGTGTCGGGATGAATCCGACTCGTGTCGCGCTGCATCATCGTGTCCGGAGTCGTCCGATTGGTGTCCGGACGCAGGGGCCGCATGGTCGTATCACGCTGCATGCTCGTGTCGCGATACGTTGTGCTGGTATCCGGCACGACGCTCGTATCACGGTGCATCGCGGTGTCCGGTGGCGTGGTGGTATCCGGCCGCGGCATGGTGGTATCGGGCCGCGTGGCGGTATCCGGCGGAGGAGCCGTGGTATCAGGTGGCGTGGTCGTTGTATCACGCTGCGGATACGCGGTGGTGTCCGACTGCGCCGGCTGGGGATTTCCGCCCGCCTGCCCACTGCCCGGCACGGTGAAGTCGAGATTCAGCGCCGCCAGCACCGGGTTCAGTCCCGGGGTCGTGATGTTGTCCTTCTGGCGAATGCAGTGGATGGCCTGGCGTGTCTTGGGTCCGATCACACCGTCGGCCGATCCGGGATCACAGCTGTTCTGCGTGAGCGCCTGCTGGAGCTGGATCACCTGATCGGACGTGAGCCCCATGTTGCGCGCGCCGTGCCGCCGACTGCGCTTGGCCAGTCGGCCTTCGCTGCGCTGGACGTGCAGCGAGTCGCTTGTCGTGTCGCGCGACGTCGCGTTCTGCGGCGTCGTGTCCTGCGGGGTCGGGGGAGGTTGCTGCGCAAACATGAACGCCGGTACAAGCAGCATCGCCCCGAAACAGGCGAGATGACTTCGCATGATGTTCCTCCTGAGCTGCATGACGTCCGTCATGCACGTTGAATCAATCCTGCTGGCTAGCCATCGGCACTCGCCGATTGCACGCTCTCTCCCACTCTATCGGGTGAACACCGGGCCCGTCGTATGCGACCGCAGGAGCCGGTGTACGCAGGGGAAGAAATGCAGATAGCGTGCCCGCCATGCCTTCCAGGCGCAGGCGTCGGCGCCCGATCTCATAGGCCCCGGCGTGCAGGCGTTCCGTCGCCGCAGGAGCCGTTCCGGGCCGACTCTTGCAGACCGGAAACGATGCATCCATCCCGACATGAAACCGCGCTAAGCGCACGACCGTATTCCGCCATGACACTCACGAAACAGCAGCTCCAGCATCTCGAGCAGCGGCTCCTCGAAGAACGTGCACGGGTTACCGCCATGCTGGAGCGCCAGGAGCTGGCCACTGAAGACGAAACGCCGAGCGAAGCCGCCGGCGATATCGCCGCGACGCGCGTGGATCGCGGCACCGAGTCCCAGTTCCAGGAGCTCGATGTCATCAACGCCGAACGCGCAACGCAAGAACTCTCGGACATCGATGCGGCGCTCGACCGCTTCTACAACAACCCCGACGCGTTCGGCCGGGACGAACGAACCGGCCAGCCGATTCCCTTCGCCCGCCTGGACATCATTCCCTGGGCGCGGACCGCCGTTACATCCGGCTGAGCACATCCGCGGCCGTTCCGAGGAGCCATATGACGGTGGAGGGGACACGGGCCGCCGTGTCCCCTCCAGTTCCTGCCCCTCGCCGCGCCCGGGACCGTCAGAGCCGGGTCGCTTCGCGCGTACGAGTTCCGGTGACCAGCCGCACGATCCAGGTGAGAATGATCGCACCGAGAATGGCGACCAGAATCGTGTAGATGAGTCCTCCCTGTCCGGCAAATCCGAGCGCGCGCATGATGAAGCCACCGATCAGTGCACCAATGATGCCGACCACGATGTCCATGACCACGCCGTAGCCCGTGCCGCGCATGATCTTGCCAGTTGCCCAGCCCGCGATCAGGCCGACGATGATCCACCAGATGATGTACATCCGAGTCCTCCGGAAGTGGGGTAACGACGAGAATCGCTTTCGCGCCAATCAAGCAACATTCGCACCACAGTCATCGCAGCCACGATTCCATCCGCGCATGCACCTCACCGGGTGGGCGGAGCGAAGTTCCCGCACGCCACCACCAGGTCCGGATTCGCCGTAGAGGCGCGCACGGCGATGAAGTAACTGCCGGAATCCGGCGTGACCAACGGCAGCGTCGCGGTTGCCGACCCAGTGCCGTCATTGGCGATCTTGATCGGCGGGTAGGCGTTCGCCTGTCCGATGATGCCCGCGTCGGTGTCGCACTGGCCGTGATGGATTTCCCAGGGATGCACGCCGCCCGGCGTCGCGTTGCTCAGCGTGAGCGACACCATCGTCTTATCGTGATCGGACTCCGGCGCCATTGATGCCTGTCCACTGACCTGCATGGCCCCCGCCAGATCCGAGGGCGAGCTGAGCGTCGCGTGCCACGTCGAGTGCAATGCGACGTCGCCCTGGCTCAACTGCACAGCCGGCGCGCTGTGATGAAACAGCCCGCACGCTGACAGCGATGCGGCTGCCGCCGCGGCGAGCATACGTTTGCCGTGCATCATGGTTCCTCCTCGTTGCTACCCGCGATGCCCACGTGCGGATGCGGTACTCATCCAACCGGCCGCCGTGCTAGACCGTCGTGCGCCGGCCCGCCACGAGGTGCCAGATGATCGCGATGATGGCGAGGATCAGCAGGATGTGAATGAGACCGGTGGTGACGTGAAAGACCACGAAGCCGAGCAGCCACAGGATGAACAGGATGACCGCGATAGTGACGAACATGGGCACCTCCGCTTGAATTCCTTCGACTCAGATGGCGTGCACCGTATCGACTGGCGCACGTAGAGACCGTCAACGCATGGGTCATGCCCGCCGGGGCCGAGCCGGTCGAGTGCACGGCCCCACTGTTGCATGACTCGGCGACAGACTGCGCGGACCGTATGCGTGCGCGTGAGTGCACGGGTGCGCATCAGGCATGGCGTGCGTCGCAACCACTCTGAGACTGGAGGCATGATGGCAAACACCAGAAGCGCACCCGTCGTGGACCGGAGCACTCCCCCGGACATGGATGCGCTGATCAAGGGGCTGCAGGAGGATCTGGCGCGGGAATACAAGGCCATCATCCAGTACGTAATCTTCAGCCAGGTGCTCGATACGGCCCGGTACATGAACATCGCCGAGCAGCTGGCCCTGCACGCCCATCAGGAGCTCGATCATGCACTGGCTGTCGCACGACAGCTCGACTATCTGGGCGCCTATCCGGTGCACGAACCCAAACCGGTTCAGGTCTCCGAGAAGAACGAGGACATGTTGCGCCTCGACCTGGAGGCCGAAGACGAGACGATTCGCAATTATCGGGAGCGCATACGCCAGGCGGAAGCGCTGGGTGAGGTGGCGCTCGCCGAGACGCTGCGCGGCATCGTGCGCCAGGAACAGGATCACCAGATCGATCTGGCCACCGCCCTCGGCGTCGTACCGGACGAACGAAAGCACGCCCGGAGCGGGCGCGCCGGGCGCGGCGCGCGCACCGGAGCGTGAGTGGCAGGGGGAACGAGGGCCGCATCACCCGCCGGCCCTCGCGCCCTACGCCTGATTCGCTGCTTCCACCAGGTCGAACATCGTATCCAGCTTCGTGGTTCTCAGAAGCTGTCGCAGACCGGCGTTGAGGTTCGTGAGTTTCATGATTCCGCCAATGGAGCGCGCGGTCCGGTGCAGCATGACCAGCGTGCCCAGTGCCGCCGTGTCCACCAGCATGGTGCCGCTGAAATCCAGTTCCACATAGCGCTCGCCCGTAGCGAGCTCATCGAGCACGCGTCGTTCGAGCTCCATGCAGTTGGCGACGTACAGATGCTTACCCACCGCGACGACCTTCCGCCCGGCGTGCTGATCCAGCGGCGTCTGCATCGCGGATTCTCCGGCCTCCGAGAATCGCATTGGCTCAGGACCCCAGCGTGTTCTTGAGATCCTGCGCGGCCTGCAGCTGCGCCTTCTGCTGCGTCGCGACCTGCTGGAGCGCGGCCTGCAGCGAGCTGTCCGTCGCCGCCTTGGTGAAATCATCCATCTTGCTGATCAGATCCTGATGCGCATCGATCTGGTCATTGATGAAATTCTGATCCCAGTCCTTCCCGGCCTTGGCGCTTCGCAGGTCGTTCATCCGGTTTTTCGCGTTCTGGGCGCGATCCTGGATGTCGGAGTTGGTGGCGCTGGCGACGTTGAGCTTGAGCTGAGACGCCAACTGCCGGGTCTTGTGCAGCAACGCATTCTGCTGCGCCGCCACCTTCCGTGCGAACGCCTTCACGCTCGGATTCGTCGCCCGGGTCTCGGCCAGTTTCGCCGTGGCCGCCTCACCACTCGTGGCCGCGCTCAGGTACGCGAGGATGTCGGTGGGCGTCCAGTTGGAGTGCGACCCGTTCTGCGTGGTGGTGTCCGGCCCATTGGTTCCCGCAATGGCTCCGGCCGATGATGTCGTATTGGCCGGCGCGCCATATCCGGGCGCGGCCGATGCCGTCGTATCCGCGGCGCGTGTCGTTCGCGGATTCGAGTTGCACGCGACGAGTGCCACGGCGCCAGCCAGCGCCACGGCAACCGCGCCGCCCTGCCGTGCGGTGCGATGCATGATGGTCCTCCTGTGATTCAGAACGCGCCCGATCCGACGTGCCATGCACGCCGCGGGCGCACGAGTCTCCTGCATCCTGAATGGGCAGGTATCATGCCCATCGCGCCAAGCGAGGCCCATTCCGCGCATGCGCCCACGCGCATCCCGCGCGTCAGTGGTGACTGATGATTCGCTAATCGTGGTGCGCGTCCTTCCGGTCCTGCTCGTGATGTTCGTGGAGATCGCGCAGGCGCAGGAACTGCTCCTGCAGGTGTGCGAGTTCCTCGTCGGACAGATTCTCGAGGCCCACGAGCCCCGTGCGCGCCGTCGTCACCGCGCGCAGCAACTCGTCCAGCTTGAGCTGCAGCGCCTGTCCTTCCCGGTTCTGCGTGTTCTGAATCAGGAACACGACGAGAAAGGTGATGATGGTGGTGCCCGTGTTGATCACCAACTGCCAGGTATCGGAATACCGGAACATCGGCCCCATCACCGCCCAGGCTATTACGACGATCACCGCGGTGATGAACGCGGCGGACGATCCCACCGCCCTGGCGGTGGTCTGCGCGAACCGGCGGAAGATCGGCGCCTGATTGACGGGGGCTGGTTGTGCGGTCGCTGCCGTGGTTGGCATGGCGCTCCTCTTGCTCATGTGACAGGGAGAAGACTTCCTATGTATGGCTTCACCGAGCCCACCAAGCGAAAGTCATACCGGATCACTCATGTCACCTGACGAGAACAGCACGACTCAGGAAGGCACTACAGGCATTGGTCAGCCACCGCCGGGAGCACCCGGGACCGAGGAGGCGCCTCCGCCCGATATCCAGCGTGCCCAGGACGCACTGGAGAGCCGGTCGACACAGTCGGTCGGCATCACCATCCTGGTCGTGCTGGCCGTCGCCTACACGCTCTACTTCGGGCGCACCCTGCTCCTCCCCTTGACGCTCGCGGTTCTCCTCAAGTCGCTCCTGGGTCCCGTCATTCGATCGCTCGCGCGCGTCCACATCACGCCGCCGTTCGGCGCGGCGATCGTCATGATCGTGCTCCTCGTATCGCTTGGCGCGGCGGGCTACGCGGTCTCCGGCCCGGCGCACACCTGGATCGCGAACGCTCCCGAGACGCTCAAGGACGCCTCGCAAAAACTCGCGTCGGTTCGCAAGTCCATGCAGCGGATGACCCGGACCGCGCAGCAGATGGAACACGCCACCGACCTGAATGAGACGAAAGCGCAGGAAGTCGTCATCCGCGGTCCCAGCTTCATCTCACGCGTGTTCGGCTCCACGACGAGCGGCATCACGGCCGTGCTCGAGGTCACGATCCTCCTCTACTTCCTGCTGGCGGCCGGTGATCTCTTTCTCGAGAAGCTGGTCAAGATGCTGCCCAACCTGAGAGACAAGAAGAAGGCTGTCGCGATCGCACGCGGCGTCGAATCGAGCGTGTCCGCCTACCTGGTGACGATCACGATCATCAACATCTGCGAGGGCGCCGTGCTGGCCGGCATCCTGTGGCTGCTCGGCGCGCCGACGCCGCTGCTCTGGGGCGTACTGGCCGCGATGCTCGAGTACATGCCCTACGTGGGAGCGGGCGTCATGATCATCGTGCTGCTGCTCGTTGGGCTCACCACGTTCAAGGCGCTGGGTCATGCACTCGCGCTCCCTGGCGCGTTCCTGGCCCTCAACCTCATCCAGGCGAACATCGTATCACCACTGGCGCATGGGCGTCGCCAGACACTCAACCCCGTCGCCATTTTCGTGGGGATCGCGTTCTGGTATTCCATCTGGGGGATCCTCGGCGCATTCGTCGCGGTGCCGCTGCTTGCCACGTTGAAAATCCTCTGCGATCACATCGAGTCGCTCGCACCTATTGGCGAGTTCCTGGGACGCCGGGATGGCGAGGAGTAGAAGAGTCCGGCGCTGCACGCACTGTTCTGATCGCGTCGCGACCGTTCACGGGCCTGGGCGGCCTGGATACAAGAACGAAGGGGCCGATGTTCTGGCCCCTTCGTCCCCCCGCTCATTCAGGCGACGCCTGCGTGAACGGTCCCCTCATCCACCCATTCCAAATCTCGTGTACTCCCCCGAGACACGTGACCCGGTCAAGCAGGTGTTGTGTTTGGCAAGAAGCGGGCCGTTGACCAATCAGGATGTGACCTGGGTCACGGCGCCGTCATTCCAGCAGGGCGTGGGCGCCGCCGACGCTCCGCGTCTTGCGAACCAGCAGGAGTAGCGGGATCAACAGCAGAATGATCAGCGCGCTGAGCACGTACACGCGGCTGTACGCAATGACGCTCGCCTGCCCCATGAGTTGCTGGTCCACGATTGCCAGGGCCTGCCGATGCGCGCTCCAGGCGTCCGCCCCCCTGGCCATCAGGCCGTGCGCGAGCATCTGGAGGCGCGACACGGTGGACGGGTCCGAAGCCGTCACATGCGCAACGAGATTGGCGCGGTTCTCCGCCGTGAAGCGGATGAGCAGCGTGGAGATCCCGGCAATCCCGAACGAACCACCAAGCTGGCGGAAGAAGTTGTAGAGGCCGGTGCCCTGCGCCAGCTCGCGCGGGTCCAGGTCCGCCAGGGTCAGCGTGGTGAGCGGCACGAACATGAGGCCGAGACCGACGCCGCGATTGATGAGCGGCCAGAAGAAATCCGCGGCACCGCTCTGGCCGGTCATGCGCGAGAGCTGCCAGGCCGCCGTGGCGAAGATGAGGACGCCAACCGTAATCAGCAGTCGCGCGTCCACGCGGTTGCTGAGCCGCCCGGCCAGCAGCATGGACAGCGCGGTCGCGATGGCGCCCGGCAGCAGCACGATGCCGGTCTGTTCGGCCGTCATGCGCAGGTTGTCCTGCAGGAATACCGGCAGCGTAAAGGACATCGCATAGAGGCCAATTCCCATGACGATGCCCAGCACCGTGCCGACCCACATCTGGCGGTGGCGCAGCACGCGAACATCGATGGCCGGGTGCTCCGTGGTGAGCTCGCGCCAGATGAGCAGCGCCCCGCCTACCACGCCGATCACCACCAGCGTGATGATGAAGCTGGACGCGAACCAGTCATCGCGCTCGCCATGCTCCAGCACATACTGCACGGCGCTGACGCTGGCGATGAGCAGCGCGATGCCCATGTAGTCAATGCGATGCGGACGCTTCTGGTGCGCGGGATCCTTCACGTATCCCGCAATCATTATCGCCGCGACGATGCCAATGGGAACATTGATGAAGAAGA
This sequence comes from Gemmatimonadaceae bacterium, assembly GCA_036278895.1. Taxonomy (GTDB): domain Bacteria; phylum Gemmatimonadota; class Gemmatimonadetes; order Gemmatimonadales; family Gemmatimonadaceae; genus JADGGM01. The sequence goes on along the minus strand of DASUKE010000007.1, from coordinate 3,214 downwards.
TCCATGGCCAGCCATAGTTGTCCGTGAGCCAGCCGCCGAGCGTCGGGCCGATGGTGGGTCCCACCATCACGCCCAGACCGAACAGCGCCATGGCCATGCCGGCTTCCTCGGTGGGAAACGACTCGAACAGCACGGCCTGCGACACGGTCATGAGCGCGCCGCCTCCCACACCCTGCACGACGCGCCAGAGGATGAGCATCGCCAGCGAGTGCGACGCGCCGCAGAGGAAGCTCGATGCGGTGAACACGATGATCGAGCCCACGAAGTACCGCTTGCGTCCGAACAGATCGCCCAGAAACCCCGTGAGTGGAATGACGATGACACTCGCCAGGATGTAGCCGGTGGACACCCAGGCGATCTCGTCGAGGCTGGCGCCGAGGTTTCCCATCATGTCCGGAAGGGCGACGTTCACGATCGAGCTGTCGATGACCTGCATCAGCGCGGCGAGCACGACGGCAAACGCAATGAGGTACTTGTGCTCCGCGCCGCGGTGCACGGGCGCGTCCACACGCGTCAGTATCGCGGTGGGTTCCTCGTCCGCGGGAAGCTCGAGAACGGCGGTAGAGTCAGACATGATTCACCGGCGTGCCGCGCGGCGTCCGGACGCTGCCGGCATCGTCGCGCGCCACCGCGTCGCGCAGCGACTCGAACACGCGCGCACAGACCGCCAGGTCCGCATCGCTGACATCGACCAGCAGGTGCGCGCGCACCTCGTCGAGCAGCGGCTGCAGGCGGCCGGTCAGGGCGCTGCCGCTGGCCGTCAGATGCAGCGTGCGCGCGCGCTGGTCGGCGGGATCGGCCTGCCGGGTCACCAGGCCCATGGCTTCGAGATGCGTGACCATGCGGACCAGCGTTGGCCCCTCGATATCGAGGCGGTCGGCGAGCTCACCCTGCCGGATGCCGTCGTGCTGGGCGATGAGCACGAGCGGCGAGGCCTGCGCAATGGAGAGTCCGAGGCGGCCGAGTTCGCGATCCATGATACGGCGGACGCTCTGGCGAATGGGGCCGAGGGCGGTGAGGAAGGCGTGTTCCAGGGTGGCGCGTCTGGCGGAGCGGCGGTGCGGCATGAGGGATTAATATAGCTAGCTATCTATCTTGTTCCAGTGCCTGGCTGCTACTATCGCCATAGTTGACAACCGCGCCGCGCCATCCCATTGTAGTACTACGCTGATAGTAGGTCATCCCCGCCACCTCTGACCCGGGCACGCCATGGACGATCTGTCACTGGGCGAACGCGAACTCGACATCATGGCCATCATCTGGGAGCTCGGCTCCGGCACCGTGGGCGAAGTCCGGGAACGCCTCCCCGTCACGCTCGCCTACACCACCGTGCTCACCATCCTCCGCAACCTCGAGTCGAAAGGCTTTCTCTCGCATCGAGAGGAGGGCAAGGCGCATCGCTACTTCCCGACGGTGGACCAGCGGGCCGCGCAACAGACCGCGCTCGCGCGGCTCGTCGACTCGCTCTTCCACGGGTCGGCCGAACAGCTCCTGGCACGGCTCGTCGCTGATCACGATCTGAACGCGGCCGACCTCAGGCGCCTCGCGCGCCACCTGAGCGAGCGACCGCCCAGAAAGCGAGGTGCGAAATGATCGCGTCGTGGATGCTGGCCGCCGCGTTCTTCACCGCGTGTGCCGCCCTTGCGGCCTGGGCCGCTGAACGCGCGCTTCGCGCCGTGGGACGCGCGGGGCGTGGACCGTGGATCGTGGCCTGCGCTGCCGCGATCACCTGGCCGCTGCTCGCGCCGCTCGCATCGCGGCTCGCCGCCGCCCTGCGCGACGGAAGCCACGCGGCAACGGCCGCGACTGCCCTGCCGGCGCTTCGGATCATCGCACGGCCGCTTCCGGCGTGGATTGGCGGTGGCGCGAAAGGCGAGATGGTGTTGGCGGCCCTCTGGATGACGGCATCGCTGGTGCTGCTGCTGCGTCTGCTGCGATCACTGCGCCTGCTCCGTCATGCGCAGCGGAGGGCGCACGAGCAGGTCCTGGATGGCGTTCGCGTGCTGGTCACTCCGGCGCTCGGGCCCGCGGCGATAGGAACGCGCCATCCGCGGATCATCGTCCCGCGCTGGCTGTTCGACCTCGAGGCACCGCTTCGAGCAGATGTCCTGCGCCATGAAGAAGAGCACTGCCGGGCGCGCGATCCCTGGATCATGCTGGGCGCCGCGCTGGGCACGGCGCTCTTTCCCTGGAACCCTGCGCTCTGGTGGATCTCGCGGCGGCTGCACCTCGCGCTGGAAGAGGACTGCGACGCCCGCGTGCTCCGCACCGGCGCCAGCGTCGAGCGATACGGCAAGCTGCTCGTCCTCATTGCCCATCGTCAGTCGGTCACGCGCCTTGCTCCCGTGATGGCTGCGTCCAACTCCCACCTCGAACGGAGAATTCTCGCCATGCGTGCGCCTCGCCCTGCTCGTCCCATCCTGCACCTCGTCACCTTCGGCACGCTTGCGCTGGCAGCGGTCGCTGCCGCCTGCTCGTCACCCGTCGCCGATGCGCCAGGGTCCACCACTGCCCCGTCGGACCGTGCAGCGGCCAAAGCTCCCGCCGCTGGTCGCTACTTCGAATTCCGGATCAGGAACTCCGCGAGCCCCCGCGCCGGCAATCCGGTACCGCACTATCCGGACTCTCTCGCAGCCGCGCATGTGCCGGGCGTTGTGATCGGGGAGTTTGTCGTCAACGCGGATGGAACGGTGGACACGGCGACCTTCAAGGTGCTCAAGTCGAGCGCACCTGAATTCACCATCGCGGTACGCCAGGTGCTGCCGTCCTGGCGCTATAACCCGGCCCGGGCAGACAACGGCGCGCCGGTCAGACAGGTGGTCCAGCAGCCATTCGTGTTCAGCGAGAAAATGAAGTAGCGGATCAATGCCGGATCAATGGGGTCAGAGTCGATTGAAAATCACTCGACTCTGACCCCATTGATCGTTTGTTTGATCGACCCCATTGATCGCCAAGGGGAGACAGGATTTCAGGATTGGCAGGATTAACAGGATTGTTGGGAGCCGAGCCCCACAGTTTCAGTCCGTTCGCTGAATGACGGTGAATGCTTTTGGAACGGCACCGTGAGAATCCTGTGGTCGCCTCAACCGGTGAGTGCAACAGCACGGTAAGATTCCGCATTCACTGGAGGCGTTGTGACACGAGCGTATAAGCTGTTGACGGCGGCTGAGGTGAGCGCCGTGTGGATGCGCTGGCAGCGGGGGGAGACGGTGAT
>DASUKE010000006.1:0-40799 GCA_036278895.1 Gemmatimonadaceae bacterium | reverse complement strand
CGGCAATCGGGACTGGGGAATAGGGGTGGCCGTCCGCCCCCATTCCCACGATTCCCCATTCCCGATTGCCGATTCCCAGGGGTGGGGCGAAGGGGCGTGGGGAGTGGCCCTACCCCTCCACGATGATCAGGTACTTGCTTGTCCCCCAGAACTTGAGCGGGTCGCTGATGTGCAGTTCGCCGTTCGGCTTGCCATCCGGGCTCGTGCCCTCCTGGACGAGCGATGCATCCTGTCGCGACACGATCGTGAACTTCTTGTCGGGACTGGGCAGCATGATCGTCGACGTGGTGAGCTTGTCCATGGGCGTGAAGAGCGAGGCGTCGAGCGCACGCGCCGGAACGAGCGCCTTGTGTCCGAAGAAGAGGAACTTCGAGCCCTCCTCCACGATGATTCCCTTCTTCTTGAGATCGTCCTTGGTGCCGATCACGTAGTACACCGTATTCAGCTCCGTGCGAAGCGACGTCGCCGTATCCGTCACGGCCTGCTTCGCCGAGGCGAGCGTGGTGTTGGCGGTCGTGAGACTGTCAATGCGTCCCGTGAGTTCGGCGATCTGCTGTTTCTGGCGATCGGCCATCTCTTGCAGCGACGCGATGGTTTGCTCGTACTGGCTGATCTTACCCTGGAGCGTCTTGTTGGAATTGCCGAGCGAAGCAACGCGTTTGCGATTGCTGTTGAGCAGCGCAGTGACTTCCTGCACCTTGCCCAGGAGGCTGGCCCGGTACGCGGCCTTCGGGTCGGAGCCGGACTCCGACTTCACGTCGAGCGGCACGTGCGACTTGAGGCCCTTGACCTTGGAGAGTTCCTGGTCGATGTCGCCAATCAGCTTGGTGGTTTCCTGGAAGCCTTGCATGACGGAGTCCTGCGCGGCGGCAGCGCTGTGTGCTTCGGCGAGCTGCGTATTGAGGCTGGTCACCGAGTCGAGCGCCGTTGCGTGGCCGGCAGTTCCGAAGCCGCCCTTTTCGCACGCGACGACCGCAAGCAGAGCGATCAGCGTGCACACGCGTCTCATCATGGATTCGTCCCTCTCAGATGGGTCGGTAGAAGTATGCGGTGGGTGGACGCCACCGCCGGTGCGACAAACGCGCTCCGGGAAGAAGCGCGAGTTCAGTGCAGTGACCCGGGCGGGGGTCGAACCCGCGACCTACGGATTAAAAGTCCGTTGCTCTACCAGCTGAGCTACCGGGTCCACTCAGGCGTGCAGGAGCAGGAAGAATAGCAGCGTGCCGGCGTGAAATATAGCAGGATTGTGAGGGTTCACCCTCGCGCGTGCTGCAAGGCATAATTACATTCCGCTCACTTGTACCGCGCATTCGCGCGCGCGGGTGGCAACAATCCAGACCGGGAGGAATTCCATGCATCGTTCGGCGTTGGCAGTCACCTCCGCCATATTGATGTTCGGCGCACTGGGCATGGCAGCGCCCGCGGTGAATGCGCAGCAGATGACCACGACATCCACCGGCACCGTGTATTTTGGCGGCGGAATTGGACTGACCATTCCGATTGGAAGTCTCAGTGATGGCAACAATACCGGGTGGAACATTCAGGGCATGGGTGGCTGGGAGTCGAAGGACACGCCGTGGGGATTCCGTGGCGACCTGACGTACAATTCGCTCGGCGGGAAGAACATCGACGTTCCTGGCGTTGGTGCGACGCAGTTCCCCAAACTGAATCTGCTGTCGATCACCGGCGACGCGGTGTATCAGTTCCGGCCGTCGGCACAATCGAGTTCCTCGACCATTCCGTACGTGGTCGCCGGACTCGGACTTTACCACCTGAGTTTCAGTGACAATGGCGGAAGCTCGACCAAGTTTGGTCTCAACGCCGGCGCGGGCCTCGAGTTCAAGCTCACGGGATTCTCGGTTTACGCCGAAGGCCGCTTCCATGACATCTTCACCAGCGGCAAGTCGGGGCACTATATCCCCCTTACCGTCGGCGTCAAAATTGGCGGACAGTGATTGATGCGCTGAAGCCGGAATGCAGTCGAGATGAATCCGGGGGTCAGACACGTGTGGTGTCTGACCCCTGTGTCTTGTGTGTCTTGCCGACGGGAGACTCTGGCTGTAGCGGGTCAGACCCAGGCGCTGTGGAAGGACTGACCCCTACGGCTGCGCCGTGGCGACCTGGCTCACACGCCGCGCGATGGACACCATGCCCATCGGGATCATCTGCTGCGGAACGCCCTTGAGCTCGAACTCGTCGGCCCGCACCAGGCGGCCCGTGTGCACGTCGAGCAGTCTCGTATCGGCGTACCACACCGGCGTCGCGATCTTGGCGAGCGAGACGGCGAGCACGGCGTCGGCCCCCAACGCCTTTGCGATTTCGATGGCGCAGACATCTGAAGTGCACGGCATGCCACGCGCGGACATCGCCGAGTCTACGCGCACCGGCGCAATCAGGTCGTAGGCGCCCTGCGACGCCAGCGCGTCGCGCAGTCGCTTCGTCGCGACCGTGCCCAGTTCGGTATCTCCCGGCACGACCGCGTTCGCACGCGCCAGATTCAGATTGACCGCCAGCACGGCGAGTGTCTGCTTCGCCGGCGGCGCCGGCACCCGCGCCGTGGCGGCCGGCGGTGCGGCGGCGGCCGTGGCGCCGGCGGCAATGAGCACGAGCAGCGTTGCGATCATCCATGACCGGCTCCGCTTCGACTGCGCCAATTCCATCGACATGTGATCCTCCGCGAGCGAGGTGTGTATCCCAAACCCCGCAAACTGTGCACCTCGAACAGTCTCAGGCGGCGACAGCACCGGGTCAAGTCGTTGGCGCCGCGTCCGGGCACCGGCTAGCCTTCGGCTGGCCCTGTTTCGTGGACTTCTCGTGATGCCTGTCCGGCGCCGCCAGGTCGTGCGCGCTCTCCTGTCGCTCGTATTGCTCGCGCTGCTCGTGCTCTACGCCCGTTCGCTCAACTGGCCAACGGTGTGGAACGACATCCGCACGGCGTCGCTGCCGTTGCTGTTGCTCTCGGCGCTCGCGAATCTCGTGACGGTCGGCTCCAAGGCGATTGTCTGGTGGATCTTTCTGCGCGGTGTAGGGGCGCCATCACTCGGCCTGTCGCTGCGCGCCACCGTATCGGGCGCCGCCCTCAACAACCTGGTGATCGCCAATGGCGGCGACGCGGCACGCGCGGTGTTCGTCGCCCGCGGCTCGGACGCCAGTGGCGCCGCCGTGCTCGCGGCCCTCACGCTCGAGCGCCTCTTCGATTTCATCGGCTATACGCTGGTCGTCGCGGCCGCGGCCTTCCTCCTGCCAATGCCGGCATCGGTGGCCCGGTGGCGCGGCCTCGCGGTGATCGTCCTGCTCGCGATCGTGGCACTGCTCTGGTTCCTGCTGGTGCGGGTCGCCGAGGCGCCCGTGGCTCCGGCGAGCAGGCCCACCACGCTCGTGGCGCGCGCGAGCGCGTTTTTCGCGCGCTACACGCACAAGCTGTCGGGCATGGTGACGTTGCCGCGCCTGGCGGCGGCGTTCGCGCTCACGCTGGTGAACTGGGGTTCGCAGATCGCGTCGTATCACTGGGCTGCAATGGCCACGCACTTTCCCATCACGGTGGCGGGAAGCATCGCGGCAATGATCACGTCCAACGTCGGCTTCCTCATGCGGCTGACGCCCGGCAACGTCGGGCTCTTTCAGTTCGTGTATGCGCTCACCGCCCAGGCGCTCGGTCTCCCGAAGGACGCCGCGGTGAGCACCGCGCTCCTGCTCCAGATCGTTCAGAACGTTCCCGTCGTGCTGCTGGGCACCGCGGTTTCGCCCGCCCTCGTGTTGCGCCGCGAGCCGGCCACGGAAACTCAGCTCTGATACACAACGCGGGCGACCATTTCGTGACTCCGGAATGATCGCCCGCCCTGTCGTGCGCGGCCGCTCGCGGCGGCCACGTTCCGCTTACTGCATCGACGCGACCTTGCCTGAATCCGCTGCGCTGCCGCTCGTCTCAATGACGAACACCACGCGCCGGTTCAGTTCCGCGCCGGGCTCGGAGCCCCACGCGTTCGGCGTGACCAGGCGGGTCTTGCCATAACCGACAGTTTTCACTTCGTTGTTCAGCCCCTGCGATGTGAGATAGTCCTTCACCGCATCCGCGCGGCGAGTGGACAGCTTGACGTTGTACGCCTTGCTCCCGGCGGGGTCCGCGAATCCTTCCACGGTGATCAGCGAGCCGGGGTAATACTTCTGCGCGATCTTGGCAAAGCGATCGAGCGACGCGTGGTCTTCATCGCGAACGGTGGCGTCATCGAACGCGAAGTGCACCGGCATGTCGAACTGCAGTCCCGTCTCGAGCGCCGTGATCTTGGCGCCGAACTCGGTGCGCAGACTGTCGAGATCCTTGTGCAGCGATGCGATGTCCACGGTGAGCCCGCTGTCCGCTGCCATGCGGGCCATGCGCTCGGTGCTCACGAGCGTGTCGGTGCGCGCGTCGCTCGCTGCGCGATCATCGGCGATGCTCTTTCTCACGAAGCCCTTGGATGCGCACGCTGCCATGAACGGGGCGACCAGGGCCACAACCGCGACGGCCTTCAGTTTGGTGTTCATTAGAATGCTCCGATTTTCCTGACGAGTGAACGGTATCACGGGGGACGAGCCATCAGACTCTGCCAGAAACGTGCCGTGGAATTGCATTGCGCGGCGCGCATCCGGACTGCAACGGTGCGCCACATCGGGCACCGCGTGGTACAGCTTTGCTACGCCCTGACACCCCGAAAGCAACCGCCGCGGTCCTGCGCATGAACCGCTGATGCGTCGCCGAAGGTGCCGCTGCTCTCGCTGGCGTGTCTCACGTCCAGGCCGCCATGAAAACGCAGTGTCCGGGCCGCGTAGAGAATACACGCCGCGGCAGCCGCCGCAGTGACGCGCGTCACACCAGCGCGTCGTCGAGCGGAAAAGTGAGTTGTCCCTCGAGCGCCTTGACCACGAAGCGGCGCCGGTGATGACACGATGGTCCGCTCGTGCGCAGTCCGTCGACGTGACGGGGCGTGGCGTATCCCGCGTTCCGCTCCCAGGCATAGGACGGGTGCCGCCTCGCCAGCGCCGTCATGAGGGCATCGCGCGTGACCTTCGCGACGATGGATGCACAGGCAATGCTGTAACAGCGGTCGTCGCCGTGTACCACGGCGGTATGGGGCACCCCCAGCGTGCGAATGGGATTGCCGTCCACGAGAATATGATCGGGTCCCGCGGCCAGGCGGCGCAGGGCGCGGCGCATGGCGAGCACCGTGGCGTGATAGATGTTGAGCCGGTCGATCTCCGCCACGGAAGCAGCGCCCAGTGCGAGAGCCACGGCATGACGCCGAATGAGGCGCGCGAGCCGAATGCGCTCGACCGCCGGCAGCGCCTTGGAATCATCCACGCCGGCAATGGCGCGGGCGCCGGGCGGCATGATCACGGCGCATGCGACGACGGGGCCCGCAAGCGAGCCCCGTCCAACCTCATCCACTCCGGCGATCAGCGAAAGACCACGATCGCGCAGGTCACGCTCGAGCAACGTCCAGCGCCGGCGCGACACGGCACGCTACTCCGACGCGGCCTGCGTGGTGTGCGTCTTCTTCTCGCGAATGCGTGCGGCCTTGCCCGTGGCATTGCGCAGATAGTACAGCTTGGCCCGGCGCACCATGCCGCGCCGCGCCACGATGATGCTGCCGAGCATGGGGCTGTGCACGGGGAAGATGCGCTCCACGCCCACGCCATTGGAAACCTTGCGCACGGTGAACGTTTCACTCACGCCGCTGCCGCGGCGGGCAATGCAGACGCCCTCGAACGCCTGCAGGCGCTCCTTGTCCCCTTCCTTGACCCGCACCTGCACCCGCAGGGTATCTCCAGGCCGAAACGGCGGGACATCCGCGCGCAGGTATTCCTTCTGGGTCTCGATGAACGGATGCATGGCGTGCTGACCTGGTGTGTGTGGTGTGGTTGAGCATTTGAAGCTAATTGCTTGGCTGGTTACTGGCTACTGGGGGCTGGTTGCTGGCTTAACAGCGGTCGCTGGTTGCTGGTAGCTGGAATCCGACCAGCGACCAGCGACCAACGACCGCTGCTAAACCAGCAACCGTCTCACAACCAGCTACCAATAACCGTTGTCTTCGCGTTCACGAACTCCCGCTGACCCAGCGCGCTCAGCTCGCGGCCGTAGCCGGAGTGCTTGATCCCGCCGAAGGGGAGCCGCGGGTCGGACGCCACCATCGCGTTCACGAACACCTGGCCCGCCTCGATCTCGGCGATGAATCGGTCGCGTTCCGCCGCATCGGATGTCCATACGCTCGCGCCCAGGCCGAACCGCGTGGCGTTGGCGAGCGCGATCGCGCCGTCCAGGTCGCGCACGCGGAACAGCGCGGCCACCGGCCCGAACAACTCCTCGCACGCCGCGGGAGATCCGTCGGGGATATCGGTGAGAACCGTGGGCGCATAGAAGTTGCCCGGCGGCGGGCGTCGCGAACCACCGGTGAGAATTCGCGCGCCCATGGACACCGTCTGACGCACCTGCTGGTCGAGTCCCTCGAGAATCGCCGGGGTGGCCAGCGGTCCGACGTCGGTGCGCTCGTCCAGGGGATCGCCGACCACGAGCTGCTCCATGTGCTCCACGAAGCGACGCTCGAACTCATCCGCCACGCGCTCGTGCACGATGAAGCGCTTGGCCGCAATGCACGACTGGCCGGAATTGACGACGCGCGCGCGCACCGCCGTCTGCACGGCCTCATCCAGCCGCGCGCTCGGCATGACGATGAAGGGATCGCTGCCGCCGAGCTCGAGCACCGTCTTCTTGATGGCCTTGCCGGCCGCCGCGGCGACGGCGCGGCCCGCCGGCTCACTCCCCGTGAGCGTGACCGCGGCCACGCGACGGTCGGAGATGACGCGTTCCACCTGATCCGACCCGATGAGCAGCGTCTGGAACTCGTCATGGTCGAATCCTGCGCGACGCAGCACGTCCTCGATGGCGAGCGCACACTGTGGCACGTTGGACGCGTGCTTGAGCAGTCCGACATTGCCCGCCATGAGCGCGGGCGCAGCGAAGCGAAACACCTGCCAGAAGGGAAAATTCCAGGGCATGATGGCGAGCACCACGCCCAGCGGCTGATACGTCACGAAACTGCGCGGCGCCTCGGTCGCGATGGGCTCGTCGGCCAGGAATTCCGCCGCGTGCTCGGCGTGATAGCGGCAGGCACGCGCGCACTTCGCGGCCTCGTCCGCGCCGCTTCGCACCGGCTTCCCCATCTCAATCGCCATGAGCCGGCCCAGCTCCTGGCGTTCGCCGTCGAGGATGTCGGCGGCCCGATGCAGCGCGCGGGCGCGCTCCGACATGCCGGTGCGACGGTGTCGCTCGAACGCAGCGGCCGCACGCGCGAGGTGCTGGTCGAGCTCGGAGTCGCTCAGCGTCGGATAGGTGCGAAGCGTCGCGCCGGTGGCGGGATTGATGGAGGAAAGCATGGATTGGCTCGATCGGTCAGGGGTCGCTGTCGCTTCGGACAGGTCCGCACGAGTCATTCCCGCATGTCGTCTCCGTCCGGTCCGCTTCGCGGGTGGCTTTCTCGTCCGTGAGCCGGCGCGCCTGCTCGCGCCGCCACTGCTCGATTTTGGCGTGGTCGCCAGAGAGCAGCACTCCGGGTGCGGGGAGGCCGCGGTAGATGGCGGGACGCGTGAAGCTTGGCGCGCTCAGCCCGCCGGCGAAGAACGAATCGGTGCGGGCGCTCTCGGGATCGGACATGGCACCTTCGAGCAGCCGGACGGTCGCGTCCACGATCACGAGCGCCGCCGGCTCGCCACCGCTCAGCACGAAGTCGCCCAGCGAGATCTCCTCGGTCGCGAGGTGATCGGCCACGCGCTGATCGACGTCCTTGTAATGGCCGCACAGAATGGTGAGCTCTTCACCCGCCGCATAGCGTGCGGCGTCGGCCTGCACGAATCGCCGGCCGCGCGCGGACACGAGCACGATGGGCGGCCGGGCGGCGAGCAGTTCGACGGCTTCGAAGAACGGACCGGGTTTCATGACCATGCCCGGACCACCACCGAATGGATAGTCGTCCACGGTGCGATGCCGGTCGTGCGCGTGGTCGCGCAAATCCACGACGCGATACGACACCGCACCCGCCGCTGCCGCGCGCGCCGGAATGCTGAGCCCGAGCGGATCCGTGAAGAAATCCGGAAAAATGGTGACGAGATTGATGCGCAACGTCACTCGAACAATCCCTCCGGCGGAGTGACGACCAGCCGCCGCGCGGACGCGTCCACGTCGCGCACGAACTCCTCGCGAAACGGAAGCAGCGCTCGCCGTCCCGCCAGCTCGATCTCCAGCGCGATGCCCTGAGGCAGCTCGAACACATCGGACACGTCACCCAGCGACTCGCCGGACGGCAGCTCCACGCGCATCCCGAAGAGTTCGTGCACGTAGACCTCGCCCGGCCCGGGCGGTCGCAGCGCGGAGTCCGGCGCGAGCAGGTAGCGCCCGCGCCAGCGCTCGGCGTCGTTCCGGTCGGCGACCTCCACGAAGCTGAGCAGGAGGGAGCCGTCACCGAGCGTGCGCGCGTGCCGCACGGTGAACTGCCGTCCGTCTGGCGCGGGATCGCCAGTCGCCGTACCCACGAACAGACGAGCGCCGGCCGCGAACACCGCGTCCGGCGCATCCGTGATCGGCTCGACCACGAGGTCGCCCCGAATGCCGTGTGCCTTGCGCAGCCGCCCGACGATCAGCAGGCGGGGCGTGGTCATCTCACTCCGGTGGTGTTTCGCTCACGGCGACGGCGCCCGCCTGGCGGCGTGACGCGACGCGACGCTCGTGCCGCAGCTTGATGACGCCGGCCTTGCGCAGGAGCGAGCGCACCGTATCGGTGGGCTGCGCGCCGACGCCGAGCCAGTAGTCCGCGCGCTCGGTGTTCACCTGCAGTCCGCCCTCCGGGAGACGCGGATTGTAGTGACCAATGTTCTCGATGAAGCGCCCGTCGCGCGGGCTCTGCGAGTCGGCCACCACGATACGATAAAACGGCAGCTTCTTCCGCCCGGTCCGGCGGAGACGAATCTTCACGGCCATTGCCTGATCCCCCTGAAGGGTGGTTGGTCCTGCTCCGGCTCATCGCGGCATCCGGAATTTCCGGGCGCACCGGTTTACTACGGTAGCTGGTAGCTGGTGGTTGGTAGCTGGTAAAGGTAACTGCGCCGTGGGCGTTGTGGGAGGCGGAGTCGCCCGCTTCCCGCAGCCCCGTGGGCGCAGGTCACAGGGGCGCTTCCCGCAGGCGCGTGGGCCGCGGGCCCGCGCGCCGCTTCCCGGGCTTTCTAGATCGGCCGTCCTCCGAAGCGCCCACCTGCCGACACTTTCTTCATCATCTTCTGCATCTCCCGGAATTGCTCGAGCAGGCGATTCACCTCGCTGATCGGGCGGCCACATCCCCTGGCGATGCGGGCGCGACGCGAGCCGTTCAGCATCGAGGGATTCTTCCGCTCGGCGCGCGTCATCGACAGGACAATCGCCTCCGTGTGCCGCATGCGCCGCGGGTCCACCTTGGCCTGCTTGAGCATCTTGCTGTTCACGCCGGGCAGCATCTTCAGCACGCCCTCGAGCGGACCGAGCTTCTGGATCTGTTTGAGCGTGGCCAGGAAATCCTCGAGGTCAAGCCCTTCCCTGCGCACCTTCTTCTCCAGACGGCGCGCCTCCCCCTCATCGAACGTGGCCTGCGCCTTCTCGACGAGACTCACCACGTCGCCCATCTGCAGGATTCGGCCAGCCATCCGCTCGGGGTGAAATTCCTCGAGCGCATCGAGCTTCTCGCCGACGCCGATGTACTTGATCGGCGTCTTCGTGACGCCGTAAATGGAGAGGGCGGCGCCACCACGCGCATCACCATCCATCTTGGTGAGCACGACGCCCGTGGTGCCGAGGGCATCGTGAAATCCCTGGGCGACGCGCACGGCATCCTGTCCGGTCATGCCATCGGCGACGAAGAGGATTTCGTCCGGGTGCACCGCATCCTTCAGGCGGCGCAACTCATTCATCATCGCCTCGTCAATCTGCAGCCGGCCGGCGGTATCCACGATCACGACCCGGTCGCGCGCGCGCCGGGCCTCGTCGATTCCCTTGCGGGCGATTCGGACGACGTCGGTGGTGTCGCGATCGAGATAGACGGGCACCTCGATCTGCCTGCCGAGTGTTTCGAGCTGATCGATGGCGGCGGGACGATAGACGTCGGCCGCGATGAGGCGCACCGGGCGTCCCTCGCCCTTGAGGCGCTTCGCCAGCTTGGCGGCCGTGGTCGTTTTGCCGGAGCCCTGCAGCCCAGTCATGAGCACGATGGTCGGCGGCACCGTGCTGATGCGAAGTCCCTCGCGCCGCTCGCCCAGCAGTGCGGCCAGCTCGTCGTGCACGATCTTGACGAGTTGCTGTCCCGGGGAGACTGTGCGGAGCGCGGAGACGCCGCCGGCCTTTTTCTCGACGCGTTCGAGGAACTCGCGCGTCAGTTGGAAGTTGACGTCCGCTTCGAGCAGCACGCGGCGCACTTCGCGGAGTCCCTCCTTGATGTCGCTCTCGGAGAGCACCCCGCGCCCGCGCAGCTTCGCGAATACGCCGTCCAGCTTTTCACTCAGCTCATCAAACATAGCCTTTCAATCTAGCGACCGTTAAACTTTCCACGTACCCCTCCACCAGCTACGAGCTACCAGCCACCGTAGTTAAACCAGCTACCAGCTACCAGCCACCAGCTACCATCCATGCCCCGCGCCCAACGCAAGGAAGAGATTCTCGGCTCCGAGCTGCCGCCGACCCTGCCGCTCATGGCGCTGCGCTCCACGATCGTCTACCCGCTGGGCACGATCGCCGTGCAAATGGGCGCGCCGGAGAATCTGGCCATCGTGCGCGACAACGAGGGGCCGGGACTCATCGTCGGGCTGGTCGTGGCCACCGGTGATCACGACGAACCCATCAACGCGGACGAGTTCGTGGGCCGCGTGGGCGTGGCCGCGCGGGTGCACGAGCGGATCAATCTGCCCGGGGAGACGATCCAGATCACGCTGCAGGGACTCCGGCGCATCGTCGTCGAGGAGGTCGTGTCGCGCGAGCCGTATCCGGTGGCGCACGTCGCGCCGGCCCGCGAAACCCCGCTCGATCCGATTCAGGGCGAAGAGTTGATGGCGCGACTCGCCGCCGCCGCCGAAACGCTCGCGGAGCTGGTGGAACGCATCCCCGATGAGGTCCCGGCGATTCTCAAGATGAACATGGCGGACCCGGGGCGTTTCGCGGATCTCGCCGCCACCAACATGAACTTCCGCATCTCCGACAAGGACGAGGTGCTCCAGCGGCTCGACATTGGCGAACGCATTCGCTTCGTGCTGCAGCGACTCGATCGCGAAGTGGCGCGTGCCCGCGTCATGGAGGACGTCAAGAAGCAGACGGAGGTGAAGATCGAGGAGCACCAGCGCGAGTTCTATCTGCGCCAGCAGTTGCGCGCCATTCAGGCGGAACTGGGCGAGAGCGATCCAGGGGAAAAGGACAACGCGGATCTGCTCCAGAAGATCGAGGAGGCCAGGCTGCCGGATCGGGCGGCGCAGGAAGCGCGACGCGAGACCGATCGGCTGCGCATGCTCTCACCGGCCTCCAGCGAGTATCAGGTCATCCGGACGTATCTCGACTGGCTGCTCGCCCTGCCGTGGCACATTCGCTCCGGCGAGGACACGATCACGCTGCCCAAGGTGCGCGAAGCGCTGGACTCGCGGCACTACGGGCTGGATGAAGCCAAGGAGCGCATTCGCGAGTATCTCGCCGTGCGCAAGCTGCGCGGTGGCGATCCGCTGGGTCCGATTCTCTGTTTCGTCGGGCCACCCGGAACGGGCAAGACGTCGCTTGGTGAAGCGATCGCCGATTCGATCGGCCGGGCGTTCTATCGCATCTCCGTGGGCGGCGTGCGCGACGAAGCCGAAATCCGCGGGCACCGGCGCACCTACGTCGGCGCCATGCCCGGACTGCTCATCCAGGCGCTGCGACGCGTTGGCGTGCGCGATCCGGTGCTCATGATCGATGAGATCGACAAGATGACGCACGGCGGCGCGTCGGGCGATCCTACCGCGGCGATGCTCGAGGTGCTCGATCCATCACAGAACCATTCGTTCGTGGATCACTACATCAACCTGCCCTTCGATCTCTCGTCGGTGCTGTTCATCTGCACCGCGAACAATCTCTTCGATATCCCCGCGCCGCTGCGCGATCGCATGGAGATCATCCGGATAGCGGGATACACCATCGAAGAAAAGGTCGAGATCGCGTGGCGCTATCTGCTGCCCAAGCTGTTCGAGGAGCATGGACTGTCCGACAAGGATCTCCAGTTCACGGATGAAGTCCTCAGCTTCATTTCCAGCGGCTATTCGCGGGAGGCCGGGTTGCGCGGCCTCTCGCGCAACGTGGCAGCGATCATGCGGCGGCGGGCGCTGCGCAAGGCTGAAGGCGAGGAGGGCGCCTGGGTCGTGGATCCCGCGAAGGTGGAGGAAATCCTTGGCGTGCCACGCTTCGCGCGGGAGGAAGCCGAGCAGGAGCCCGAGGTCGGCACGGTGACGGGACTCGCGTGGACGGCCACTGGTGGCGATCTGATGACCATCGAGGCCCTCAAGATGCCGGGGACGGGACGGCTGATCGTGACGGGACAGTTGGGTGAAGTGATGCGCGAGTCCGTGGATGCCGCGTACTCCTACGTCCGCTCACGGGCCCGGCAACTGGACATCGACGACCAGATGTTCCGCGACTTCGACCTGCACATTCACCTGCCGGCGGGCGCCGTCCCCAAGGATGGGCCGAGTGCAGGCATCACGGTCACGCTGGCCATCGCGAGCACGCTGAGCGAGCGCCCGGTTCGTCGCGATCTCGCCATGACGGGCGAGG
The DNA here is from genome assembly GCA_036278895.1 of Gemmatimonadaceae bacterium. Classification (GTDB taxonomy): domain Bacteria; phylum Gemmatimonadota; class Gemmatimonadetes; order Gemmatimonadales; family Gemmatimonadaceae; genus JADGGM01. The sequence continues at coordinate 27,964 of DASUKE010000006.1, read as the reverse complement.
TCACGCTGCGCGGGCGCGTGCTCGAGATCGGCGGCATCAAGGAGAAAGTCCTCGCGGCGTATCGCGCGGGGCTGCGCCAGTTGATCATTCCGCGCAGCAACGAGAAGGATCTGCGGGACGTGCCGGAGGAAGTGCGCGGCAACATGGTCTTCACGTTCGTGGAGACGATGGACGAGGTGCTCCGACTGGCGCTGCTGCCGCAACCAACGAAGCTGGCGGACCAGCATCATCTGGAAGAGCCGGGACCCTGGGTTTCCGATGCCGGTCTGCCCAGCTCGCTGAGTCCCTGAGTACTACCGCGGTTCGGGCGCGACGGTGGCCTCTGACAGCTTGACGATGCTGGCGCTCTCACCGTCCGGCAGATCGGTGTAGAGTACGGCGGCGTGGCCGTCCACCTCGCCGCCCCACAGCGTGACCGTCCGGCCCTTCACCGTGTAGCTCTTCCCCAGGGCGCTCTCATGCGCCGCGGGCGACGCGAAGCGCCTGGCAATGACCTGTTCCATGTCGCTGCCGAACTGCGCCGACTCCACGGCGCCGTTCCATAGCGAGAGCCAGGCGATTCCGTCCCCGTGCGGCGTGCGGATCACCTCATAGCGGTCTCCCCGCCAGCCCGCCGCGCCGCGAACCGCTTCGGTCTGGTCCTGCAAATGCTGGAACAGAAAGAGGCGCGTCTCGAATTCGCCGAGGTTGTCCGTATAGAGCACCGCGCCACGTGCCGGCGCGGCGAAGGTGATGCCGAGCGGCTGTTCGGGGTGTGATCCGAAGTACGCGGAGTCATGCAGGATCTGCGTGGTGGACGTGGGCATCGCCGCGTACGGCTCCTGTCCCGCGCGCTGCGCCGCGAAGTTGTGCATGAATTCCAGGCCGCTGAGATATGGAAAGATCAGCGTTTCCTGCAGCACCATGGGTGCGGACGAAAACACCGGCATCTTGTCCTTGTTCTGGCGGACCATGTCGCGCACGCGGTCCCAGCCGGCCGGCAGGTCGGCGCCGGGACCGAGCATGGCCTGGATCGGAACCAGTACGGCCTGTCCCTCGATCACGGCCTGTGCCGCGAGCGTTCGATCGTTGTTGCCCCGGACATCCTGAATGGAATCCAGGTTCATGTACTGATCCTGCAGCGCATGCACGAGCTCGTGCGACACGACGAACCCCACCTGGTCGCTCGGCGCGCCATCCACCACGTACAGCACCTTCGTTTTCGGGTCGTAGAACCCGACCACCTGTTCGGTAAGGAGCCGCAGCTCGAACGCGCGCAGATCGAGTGTATCGGGGATGAGCCCCAGGCGGCGGTAGAGAATTTCTTCCCCGGTGATGTCCGAGTCGCTCACGTCCTCCTTGAATCGCTGCTCGAGGAAATCGTGAACCTGCTGGCGCGTGCGCGTCTCGAGCACCGGCTGCCGCTTGAACTTGAGTCCCGTCGCCTTCTCGATCATGGGGACGGCCTCGGCCACCTCCTTCGCGTACGGCCCTTTCGTCGTCACCCGCTCGCCTCGTCCACACGCGGTCAACGCCACCACCGCCACGCTCCCGCACCACAGGCCGAATCGCACGATCATTCGCTCCATTGGATAGTCTGTCCCGTGGCCACGGATATCACGCGCGCCACATCGTGGGCACGCACCACGAAGCCGGCATCCACCAGACGACGATTGAGGTCGGCTTCCACCACGGCGAGACGGCCGCGCGTACTCCCACGCCGCGCCTCGGGCGCGCGTGGCTCCGGCTCCGTTGGAGGACTGGGAGCCACGTCGGCGGGCGCCGGCTGCCGCGTGGGGCCGCCAACCGGCTGCCGCGCGAACGCCGCTTCGATTTCGGCGCCGAACCGCTCCAGCGCCGCAATGCCGTCGCGCGCCATCCGCTCGATCATGTCGTCGTCCTCGTCCTCCACCGCCGCGGCATTCGCGGCGGCCTGCTCCCGCACCTGCTCGGCGGAGACTTCCCGTTCCGCGGCGCGAACGAGCTCCCGCCGCTCGACAATCATTGCCTCGAGGTCCGGCGGATACACGGCCACCGCCTGCGTGTGCGCGCACGCCTCGTCCAGCGCGTCGATGGCGCGATCGGGACGCGCGCGATCGGTGATGAAGCGGTCGGTGAGCACCACGCTGGCGCGCAGCGCCTCGTCGGCGATGGCCACATTGTGGTGGCGCTCCAACCGCTCGCGGCGGGCCTCGAGGATCTCCAGCGTGTGCTCGGCGCTCAACTCCCGCACGGTCACTTTCTGGAAGCGGCGCTCCAGCGCCGGATCGCCGCAGATCCAGCGGTCGTATTCGTCCTGCGTCGTGGCGCCGATGACGCGGAATTCGCCGCGCACCAGCGCGGGCTTGAGCATGTTCGCGGCATCCATGGCGACGCCCATCGCGGTGCCCTGCCCCATGAGGTTGTGCAGCTCATCGATGAACAGGATGGTGTCCGGGTCCGCGGACGCCGCGGCGACGACTCCCTTGAGGCGCTCCTCGTACTGGCCCCGGAACATCGTGCCCGCCAGCAGCGACACGTGATCCAGCGCCAGGATCCGCGCACGGCGGAGCGCCAGCGGCACCGTACCACTGGCCACGCGCTGCGCCAGCCCTTCGGCGATGGCGGTCTTGCCCACGCCAGCGGCACCCACGAGCGCCGGATTGTTCTTGCTCTGTCGCAGCAGGATGTCCATCACGCGCGCGATCTCATCGTCGCGGCAGCGCACGGGCTCCAGCTTGCCCGCGCGCGCCTGCGCCGTGAGATCGCGCGTGCACTGCTCGAGCGCCGAATCGTTGGAGTGCAGCATGTCGCCAAGCATCACAGTCCCATATAGCCGCGGTACCAGTCGATCAGCGTGGTGCCCCACAGCAGTGTGAGCATCGCCGCGGGAGCGAGGAAGACGCCGAAGGGAACGAGCGGCATGTCGAATTCGGTTCCCGCCCGCCGGCTCCGCAGCCAGCCGAGCGGGGCGATCACACAGAGAAACGCCACCGCGCCCAGGGCGGCTCCCAGAAAGATGGTCAGAAACGTCCGCCCGATGCCCAGATGCGCGCCCACCATTGCCATCAGCGTCGCATCGCCGAATCCCATGGCTTCCTTCCTGAACATCATCTCGCCCAGCCAGCCCGTGATGGCAATGAGGCCCGCGCCAACGCACGCGCCGACTGCCGAATCATACAGCCCGGCGAAGGGAGAAGTTTCACGCATGGCGGCGGCGACGCCCGCAAAGAGCAGCGCCCACAGCAGCCCGAACAGCGTGAATCCATCCGGAATGACATAGCTGGCGGCGTCCGTGAGCATGACGCCCAGCAGGACGGTACCGAACACCGCCACGCGCAACGCCGTGAGCGACGGACCGTACTGCACGACGGCGGCGAGCCACCCCAGCGCCACGACGAGTTCCACCAGCGGATACACCGCCGAGATACGCTCGCCGCAGCCGCTGCAGCGCGCCCGGAGTGCGAGCCAGCTCACGAGCGGCACATTCTCGTACCAGGCAATCTCGTGACCACAGCCCGGGCAGCGCGAGCGCGGCGAGACGACCGAGAGCTCCTTCGGCCAGCGCGCCACGCACACGTTGAGAAAGGAGCCAAGGGCGGCGCCCAGGAGAAACGCGATCAGGCGGGGCGCCGTGGTGCCGGCGGAATCGAGCGTCACGGTGAGGCGTGAAAGTGGTGAAGAAGAATTCCGGCGGCAACGGCCACATTGAGTGACTCGATGTCCGGCGCGAGGGGAACGCCAATGCGCCGCACCGCGCGACGGGCGGCGTCGCTGGACAGCCCCGCGCCTTCATTGCCCACGACGAGGGCCATGGCGGGTGGCGCTGCAACACGGTCGCAAGGCTCGCCGGCGGCGTCCGCCGCCCAGAGCGGAATGTCGCGCACACGGAGGAACTCGTCCAGCGCCTCCCACGCGCACTGGAACACCGGATGGTGGAACAGCGCGCCCATCGTGCTGCGCACCACCTTGCCGTTCCAGAGATCCACCGTGCCGGGCAGCGCGAAGGTCGCGGCCGCTCCCAGCGCCGCGGCGGTGCGGACGAGAGCGCCGGCATTGCCGGGATCCTGCACCGCGTCGAGCACCAGGAGGCGGGGAGACTCGCTGAGGACCAGGTCCTCCGGCGTCCGGCGCGGCATGGCCGCGATGGCCAGAATGCCCTGGGGTTCCGCGGTGGACGCCGCCGTCACGAAATCGGCTGCCGTCACGTCCAGCACGGGAATTGCTCTCCTGTCCAGTGCGGCGCGGAGCGCGAGGCCACGCGCCGTGTCCACGAGGTCCGGTGCCGCCAGTGCGCCACGGAGCTGCAGTGGAGAGCGCAGCAATTCCTCGACGGCGCGCACGCCCTCCGCCACGAACAGTCCGTGACGCTCGCGGGCGCGCCGGCGTTGAAGGTCGCGTGCCAGTGAAAGCAGTTTCACGCGGGCGTACCGCGGCTGCACCTGCGCCCGCTGCGGCGCCGGGTGGCGGCGCCTCTCTTTCCGGAGATCATGCCATGAGACGACAGGTTGCGAGCGCGGTACTGATCGGGTGTGCCGCCGCGTGTGCGACGATTTCCACACAGCAGGAAGTCCAGATGGGGCAGCAGTATTCGCAGCAGATCAACCAGCAGTTGCCGATCATCCAGGATGCGGAGGTCAACCAGTACATCAACGTGCTGGGGGATTCGATCGCCAAGGTGAACGACACCCGCAATCTCCAGTGGCACTTCTACGTGGTGGACACCAAGGAGGTCAACGCCTTCGCGGTTCCGGGCGGCTACATCTACGTGAATCGCGGCCTCATTGAGCAGACCGACAAGATGGACCAGCTGGCGGGTGTGCTCGGTCACGAGATCGGTCACGTGCTGCGCCGGCACACGGTGAAGCTAATGGAGAAGGAGAACGCCGCCAACGTGGGCGTGCAGCTCGGCTGCATCCTGACGAAGGTGTGCAACAACGCGGCGGCGGGAGCGGCGATCAACGTGGCCGGCACCGCCGTGTTCGCGAAGTTCAGCCGCCAGGACGAGACGGAAGCGGACGAGAGCGGCGTGCAGAACGTGACGCGCGCGGGCATCGATCCCCGCGGCATGCCGGAGATGTTCCAGAAGCTGCTCGATGAGCGCACCAGTGCGCCGAGTACGGTGGACGCCTGGTTTGCCACGCACCCCACCGAGGAGAGCCGCATAGCCGACACGGACGCGATGATCAAGAAGATCGATCCGGTCGTCCTGAATTCTCTCACGCAGGACACGCCGAACTTCCACACGTTCAAGCAGCGGCTTCAGTCGTTGCCGCCGTCACCGCCGCCCACGCAGCCCGGGAACTGAACGCTCGAGCAGGTCATCGATCGCCAGGGGCGGACCCGGCTCGATGCGTGTCAGCGTCATGGCGAGCTCCAGGCCATTCGTGCCGGCGACGGCTCGCGTGGCGTGCAGCGTGAGCTGCGCCTCGAGACGGCGCTGCACGACGACACCGGCATCCTCGCCCGCGTCGAGCACCAGCACGGCAAAATCGTCCGCGCCGAGCCGCGCGATCACGTCCGACGCGCGAAACGTCGCGCGCAGGATGTCCGCGGTCGCGCGCAGCCGCTGATTGCCGGCCTGCCACCCGCGGCAGTCGTTGAACGCGCGCAGCCCCTTCACGTCCACCAGCGCGATCATCAGCCCGCGCGTCCGCGGTGCCAGCGTGAGATGGTGCTCGCAAAGCGCGAGAAAGCCCGTACGGTTGTAGAGCCCCGTCAGCTCGTCGGTGAGCGAGAGCTGGCGCAGCGTGGTCTGCAGGCGCTGCCGCTCAATGGCGTAGCGCAGGACGCGCGGCAGCATGGCGGCGCCGAGTTGGTCCAGCACCACCGTGTCCTGGGCGTCGCCCGGCACGCCTCCCGGTCCCGGCGCGATGCTCGATCCCGCCTCCTGCAGCACGAGCACGATGGGGACATCCGGCGCCTGATCGCGAGCGCGATGCATGATTTCGGCCGCCATGTCGGCGGTACTCGACACATCCAGCAGTACGACCTCCACCCCGCCGCTGGCCAGCCGCTCGAGCACGTCCGGTGCCGAACGCGCCAGGTCAATCAGCGTGATGTCGGAGAATCCGCCACGCAGGAGATCGGAGATGACCCGGATGGTGGCATCGCTGCGGGAGACGATGAGGGCGGAGTGCGGTGCACTGTCCATGGCCGGCGGGTGGAGGACCGGGCGCACGGCGTGCGCCCTCTGGATGACGGGCGCCGGCCGGCGTTCGTCACACGGTGCGTTGTCCGCCACGCCGTGTCCGGTCATCATTCGCGCATGCGGATCGCACTCACGATTGCCGGCTCGGATTCCGGTGGGGGAGCCGGCATCCAGGCCGACCTCAAGACATTCCAGCGCTTCGAGGTCTTCGGTACGACGGTCATTACCGCCATCACGGCGCAGAACACGCTCGGCGTGCGCGACTGGATGGCCGTCCCCGTGGCGCTCGTCGAAGAGCAGCTCGAATCCGTCGTGGCTGACCTGCCGCCGGCCGCGCTCAAGAGCGGCATGCTCGCTGACCAGGCTGTCCTTGCCGCCGTCGCGCGCGGCATTCGCGCGCACCGGCTTGCACCGTACGTCCTGGATCCCGTGATGGTCGCCACTTCGGGGGCTCCACTGCTGGAAGCGACCGCCATTGCGGCGATTCGGGACGAACTGGTGCCGCTCGCGACGTTGGTCACACCCAACATACCCGAGGCGGCCATCCTCACCGGCTTCGCGATCCACGATGTGAACGACATGGAGCGCGCCGCGCACGCGCTCGTGACGCTGGGTGCCGCGGCGGCGCTCGTGAAGGGCGGCCATCTCGAGGGCGACGAAGCGACCGATGTATTCCACGACGGCACGACAGTCCGCCGCTTCGCACACCCAAGGCTGAACACCCAACACACACACGGCACCGGGTGCACCCTCTCCGCGGCCGTCGCCGCGCACCTGGCGCTCGGCGTTGCCCTCACTGATGCCGTGGAGCGATCGCTCGATTTTGTGCATCGAGCGATCGCGACGGCGCCAGGATTGGGGGCGGGGAATGGACCGCTCAATCACTTGGCGTGAGGCGCGGCTCCGGCTACTGGTTGCGGTTCACCGATCAATGGGCGAAGTGATAGACGGTGGTCGAGTGCGATGTGCCCATCTCGCCGGTGACACCCGCCGACAACGAGACTCCTGCGATCGTCGCGACAACACTTGCCGCCGTCAGTTCACTATGCCCCGTGGAATGAGTCAAAATCCCGTCCCTGAGATTGTCGGACGTGCCAATGCTCCGGGTCATGAAGAGATTGGTCTTCCGCCAGGTTGCATCGACCTCTCCACCCGATCCGGCGAGGAACAGGAAGTTCGGGTTCGTCGCCGTGTTCGTGTGCAGGTGCAGACTCGACTCACTTCCCGTGAAATCCTCATTCGGAATGGTCCCGACTCCCTCCAGCACGTCGGTGCAGACGGCCGTGGCAGTTGTCGGGTCCTGGGTGCACTGACTGACGTCGTATACCAGGAAGGTCGTAGGGCTGCTGATCGTGCCGCCCTTCTGTACTGAGAGGTTCGTAAAGGTCGCTGGCGCGCCTTCCGGGGCGGTGAAATCGGACAGGTCACCGAAGGCGCCATTGGAGACGAAGCTGGCAATGTGGCCGCCGCCAGTTGTGTTCACGTCCATGACGGGCATACTGGCGGCCCCGGATGATGCGGTGATGGGTCGGGCGCCGGCATCGCTGCAGGCGCAGAGCGAGACGCTGGCCAGGGCGGCCAGGACGAGCGGAAAAGTGCGCGTAGACATGGTGCCTCCGGGGTGTTGTCCTGCGCGTTCGCAGGAGCTGCCAGTACTCGTGCGACCGCGTGTACCATGCACCGCGGCGATCGGCTGTGCCGTACGTCGCGTGACGTAGATGTCGAGTTGAAGTGACGTAGGGAGGGCAGCTACGAGCTATGAGGTGCGCGCTATGAGTCACCAGCGCACAGCTGGCGCACCCACCCCACCACCAACCGGTCGAACGCCTCCTGCGCGCGGCCTGTCGCGCGCAGCACATCAGCGTGATCCAGCCTGGCGTCGCCGATGCCGGACGCGGCGTTGGTAATGCAGCTCACCCCAGCCACGCGCATGTCAGCGGCCCGGGCGCAAAGGACTTCCGGCACCGTGGACATGCCCACCGCATCGGCACCAAAGCGCTCCAGCATCCGGATCTCTGCCGGCGTCTCGTATGACGGGCCGAGCACGCCGGCGTAGATGCCTTCCACGAATGGGACCGCGGCAGCGTGCGCGGCGGCGCGCAGCAGGGTGAGCAACTCATCGTCGTACGGTGATGACATGTCGGGGAATCGAAGCTCCCCATGGTGCACGGGGCCGACCAGCGGATTGCGCCACATGAGGTTGAGGTGGTCGCGAATGAGCATCAGGTCACCCGTCCGGAACGTGTGGCGAATACCGCCGGCAGCATTCGATACGAGGAGCGTGTGCGCGCCAAGCGCATGAGCGACCCGAACGGGCAGCGCGACGTCAGCGGGCGAATGGCCTTCGTACGGGTGGAATCGGCCGGCATACGCGAGCACCTGCGCCTCACCGATTCTGCCGGCGACGGCGCGGCCGGCATGACCCGGGATGGCCGGAATGGGGAAACCCGGTATGGCGGCATAGGGGATCTCGACCGGATCCGCGATGCGCCGAACGAGCCCGCCGAGCCCGGAGCCAAGGACAATGGCGATGCGCGGCTGCAACCCGCCGAGCCGGGCGCGCACGGCGGCGGCCGCACTGGCGATCGCACGATCGGGATGAGCGGTCATCGGCGTCACGGACACTGCAGCAACCGCTCGATCTCACTCCGTGCCGTCTCCATGAGGGCGCGCCGTTCCTCCCATGGCAGGAACGCGCTCGCGAATCCATTGAGGGCGAGCTCGGCCAGCTCGTCGAACGAGAAGTCGAGATGCCGGGCCGCCAGCAGATATTCCTCGGTGAGCGTGGTTGCGCTCATGAGGCGGTTGTCGGTGTTGAGCACCACGTTCATGCCGCGATCGTAGTACGCGCGGAGGGGATGCTCCTCATAGCTGGCGACCGCGTGAGTCTGGACGTTGCTGGTGAGGCAGATCTCGAGTGCGATGCGATGATCGTTCACGTAGGCCGTCAGTTCCTCATCATCCACGAGGTGGGTGGCGTGCCCGATGCGCTCGGCGTAGCAGTCGAATACCGCCTCGCGCACGGAATCGGCGCCCGCCCCTTCCCCGGCGTGCACCGTGAGCGCGAGGTCGTGACGCCGTGCATAATCGAACGCGGCGGCATGGGCGCGTGCCGGATTGCCCAGTTCCCCGCCGGCCAGGTCGAATCCCACCACACCGCGGCCGCGATACGCCGCCGCGAGCTGCGCGAGCTCGAGAGAAATGTCGGGGGCGAGGTTCCGCAGCCCGCAGATGATCACCCGTGCCAGCGTCCCGAAATCGTGCTGCGCGCGCTCGATGCCGCGGAGCGGCGCCTCGACGGCCTCGCCCAGCGAGAGTCCATGACGCACGCTGAGCACCGGCGCATAGCGGATTTCGATGTAGCGCACGCCATCGCGCGCGGCGTCTTCCACCAGCTCGTAGGTCACGCGCTCGAGCGCGTCCGCGTGCTGCAGCACAGAGAGCGTGATGGCGAAGCGCTGGAGATAGTCCTCGAGGTGCCGCGCATCGCGTACCATCATGAAGTCCGCGAGCGCGTCGGGGTGCCACGCCGGCATGGCGATCCCGTATTCGCGTCCCAACTCGATCAGCGTCTGCGGCCGCAGCGACCCGTCGAGGTGGCAGTGCAGCTCGGCTTTGGGCAGCGCGCGCAGCAACTCACGAGTGACAATGGGCACGCGATGGAATCAGCTCTCGTCGGTGTCCGCCGACGCGGCGTCGGCATCCCGTGTGCCGACGACCCGGAAGATGGCGCCGGGATACACGGGCGTCGCGGCGTCGAGTCGAAGACCGCGGCTGTCCGTGAGGGTGCGCCCGCCGGACTCCAGCAGCCGGGCCGCCACCGGATCCCAGCGACTCACGGCGTCGAGGGCCGTGGCCCCGGGCGCGATCTCAATGCGCGTGCCGTTCACGAATACCGGAATGCCTGAGGTCATGGACGATTCGGACAATGCGGTGCGCCGCCACGCATGCGAGCGGTGTCCCCTGCTGCAACGCGCCGCGACTGCTTCGCCAGTGAACGCATGGAGCAAAGCTAGCGGGCGCCCCCGCGAGGAGCGAGGGCAGTTGACCCGGGAGAACGCAGCCACGAACTTCGGCGCGTGAAACCACTGATCATCGGCATTGCGGGAGGCACTGGATCGGGCAAAAGCACGGTCGCGCGACGCGTCATGGAGTGCCTTGGCGAGGAGTCGGTCGCGCGCCTGGACATGGACGCCTACTATCGCCACAGACCCGACTTGTCGCTCGACGAGCGCCGTCACATCAACTGGGACCATCCGGATGCGCTCGACGTGCCACTGTTCCACGAGCAGCTCGCGACGCTGGCGTCGGGGCACGCCATCGAGAAGCCTGTGTACGATTATGCCATGCACCTGCGTGCGGCACGCACCATTCACATCGAGGCCGCCGACGTGATCGTGGTGGACGGCATTCTGCTCTTCGTCGACGCCGCCGTGCGCCAGTTGCTCGACATCAAGGTCTTTGTCGATGAGGACGCTGACCTGCGGCTGGTGCGCCGCATTCGCCGCGACCGGCGCTACCGGCACCGGCCGCTGGAGGAAATCCTCGAGCAATATGTCACCACGGTTCGGCCCATGCACCGGGAATTCGTGGAGCCATCCAGACGCTGGGCGGATGTGATTCTGCCGGGCGGCGGCGACAATGCCGTGGCCACCGACATGCTCGTGAGCAGCATTCGCCGGCGTCTGGCGGAGGCGCGCGCATGACCGAAGCCGGCGCGGGCGAGCGTGTGCTCGTCGTGGACGACGAACAGGACATCGTGGCGCTCGTGACGTATCACCTGCTCAAGAGCGGCTATCGGGTGACGACCGCGCGCTCCGGCACGGAGGCGCTCGCCGCGGCGCGCGCCGATCGTCCCGCACTCATCGTGCTCGACCTCATGCTGCCCGGCCTGTCGGGCTACGAGGTGCTGGAGCAATTGCGCGCGAGCGACGACACGCGGCACGTCGCGGTGCTCATGCTCACCGCGCGTCGCGATGAACCCGATCGCATCCGCGGACTCGCGCTCGGTGCCGACGACTATCTCACCAAGCCGTTCAGCCCCCAGGAGCTGGTGCTGCGCGTGGGCGCCATTCTGCGGCGCACCGCCGCGAGCGCAGCCGCGTCAGACGTGCTGTCGGTCGGTTCCGTGACGATCGACCGGGCGGCCCACCGGGTGGTCGTGAACGGCGCGGAGCTCGATCTCACGCCCATCGAGTACAAGCTGCTCCTGCTGCTGGCCGAACGCCGGGGTCGCGTGCAGGGCCGCACGCAACTGCTCGAGGCCGTGTGGGATGCGTCGCCCGACGTCCAGACGCGTACCGTGGACATGCACGTCCAGCGGCTGCGCACCAAGCTTGGTCAGGCTGCCGACCTGATCGAAACGGTTCGCGGCTTCGGCTATCGCATGGCGGCTCCGCGCGCCGGATCTCCGTGACGCTCGCGCATCGAGTGTTCGCCGGATCGGCGCTCATTGTCGTCGTATTCGTCGCACTGCTCGTTCTGCTCAGCGGCGTGCGACTCAACCACGAGCTGCGCGCGCTGGAAACGCAGCGACTGGCGCGCGAGGCCCGGCTCGTGGCTGCGATGTGGGCGGGCGCGCCGGACGCCGAGGCGTTCGCGACCACGGCTGGTACCACGCTCGGGCATCGCGTGACGCTCATCGACTCCACGGGCCGCGTCGTTGGCGATTCCCGTTTCGACCTGGCCGCACTCGAACACCTGGAAAATCACGCCACCCGACCCGAGGTGGTCGAGGCGCGACGGAGCGGAACGGGCTCCGCGCTGCGCACGAGTCCCTCCCGCGGTGACGAAGAGTTGTACGTGGCGGTGCGTGCGGGCGCGCGGACGGCGCGCGTGTCCATGAGCACCAGTGAGCTGTCGGGCGTGACGGCGAGCGCACGGCGCGACGTGCTGATCTCGGGCGCGGTTGGACTGGTGGTGGCGCTGCTCCTGTCGGTGGCATTCGCCCGACGCGTGTCGCGGCCGATCGTGGAGTTGCGTGACGTGGCGCGCGCGCTCGCGCAGGGTGACCTGGCGCGCCGCCCCGCGCTCGCCGCCGCCGGTGAAGTGGGCGAGCTGGGTAACGCCGTGCATCGCATGGCCGAGCAGCTCGCCGCGCGCATGATGGCGCTGCAGCACGAGGAGGGGGTGCTGGCCGCCGTCATCGAGTCACTGCACGAGGGCGTCGTGGCGGTGGACGCCGATCGCCAGGTCGTGCGCCTCAACCGGAGCGCGCGCGAGCTGTTGCGCCTGAACCGCGCGTTGCCCTTTGCGGCTGATCTGCTGCCGCGAAACAGTGGACTGCGCGATGCCCTGACGGCGGCGCTTGCCGGTCACGCCGGTGAGCGCGAAGAGATCATCGTCGATGGGCGGACACTCGCGCTCACCGCGCGCCCGCTCAGCGCCGGCGGCGCAGTGCTGGCGGTGTTCGACCTGACGGAGACGCGGCGCCTCGAAGCCGTGCGCCGCGATTTCGTGGCCAACGCATCCCACGAGCTCAAGACGCCACTGACCGTGATCGGGGGATACGCCGAGACGCTCGTCACCGACGAGCTTCCCCCCGAGCAGCGCGTCCAGTTCGTCCAGACCATTCGCGCGAACGCGGAGCGGATGCGACGCATCGTGGATGACCTGCTGGATCTCTCGCGCATCGAGTCCGGGGGCTGGACGCCACATGCGGTACTGGTTGACGTGGCGGCACTCGCGGCCGACGTCCTCGCGACGGTCGCGGCCGCGGCGCTGCCCAGAGGACTGCGCCTCACCACGGCTATCGATCCGGATGCACGCAGCGTGCGCGCCGACCCCACCGCGCTGCGCCAGGTGCTGACGAATCTCGTGGACAACGCCGTGCGCTACACGCCAGCGGATGGCACGGTGACCGTGTTCACCGAGCCCGCGCCGAACGGGAGCTGGCTGGGCGTTCGCGACAGCGGAATCGGCATTGCGCCGGAGCATCTGCCGCGCATCTTCGAGCGGTTCTATCGCGTGGATCGGGGCCGCTCGCGCGATGAGGGCGGCACCGGACTCGGGCTCGCCATCGTGCGTCACCTTGCGGAGGCGCACGGCGGCCGCGTGGAAATCGAGAGTGAAGTTGGCAGCGGAACCGTCGTCCGCGCGTTCTTCCCGACGTCCCCCGTTACGGCATCGTGACAGGATCACCACGCGAAGCGTGACGCATCAGGCGCCGAGTGGATGTCGCGGCGCATGCGATTGCGATACGCCCCGCCCATCGCGCCGTGACACGAGTGTTACACCCTCCGTGCTCCGTCTTTACGGTGCGCCGTGATCTTCCCGGCACACCTTTCAGATGGAGACACCTGTGTCCTTTCGTACTGCGGCACTGTCCGCCGTCACCGCGTTCGTCACCCTGGGCGCCATAGCCGCCGCAGTCGGCGCCCGGGCGCAGGACACCACCACAACGCCGCCACCTCCCAAGGTGAAGACACCATCGCTCGACTTCTCGGGCGTCGTGTTCGGCAACTTTGACATCGAGACGGACGATGCCACCAGGGCGGCGAACGGCGGTCGCGCGACCGACAAGTTCGACATCGAACGCGCCTATCTGACGTTCAAGATGCCGGCGGGCCCGCGCGCGAGTGTCCGCGTCACGACGGACATCAAGCCGGGCACGACGGCCAGCGGCTATCAGGGCTGGTTCGTCCGACTCAAGTATGCCTTCCTGGAATACAACTATCTCAAGCCAACCGCGAGCGGCGTGTCGGGATATGCGCGGATCGGCATCCTGCACACTGTTGTGATCGATCACGAGGAGTCGTTCTGGCCGCGCTATCTGGCCAAGACCGCGATGGACCGGCTCGGCTTCTTCGCGTCGGCCGATGTGGGCGCCGCGGGACAGCTCTCGCTGCCCAACAAGTTCGGTGAGCTCTACGCCACGGTAACCAACGGCAACGGGTATGAGAGCCCGGAGACGAATCGCTTCAAGGACGTGGCGCTGCGTCTTACGCTCACACCGCTCGGGAAGACGCCCGGATTCCTGCAGACGTTCACGATTTCGCCGTGGGCGTACGTCGGACAGAACGCGTCCAAGTTCGCCACGGACACGACGGATCCGATCGGGGACGGGATGAAGCGCAATCGCTACGGCGTGTTCGTGGGGGTGAAGGACCCGCGGCTGACGCTCGGAGCGGAATGGGCGGAGCGCAGCGACGCGTCGGAAAGCGGCGACACGCCGTTCACCCGTACGGTGAGCACGACGACCGGGCGGCTCGTGGACGGCTTCGCGATCGTTCGCCCGTTCCGGTTTTCGGCCGATGCTGAGCGGATGCCGTCGGTCGGCCTCGTGGCACGCTACGATCATTTTACGCCGGACGACGGCGTATCCGGCTACCAGGAGAACTGGATCGGCGGGCTGTTCTGGGAGCCGACGCCCAAGACAGCGCTCTCGCTCGACTATCAGCGGACCACGCCGAAGGGCGGTCTGACGGGCAATGTGTCGGAGATCTGGTATCTGCACTGGCAGGTGAACTTCTGACCGGGGGGAGCCCATGGGGCAGCCCCCCCGCCGTGACAGTTCCGTTACACGATGATCACAAATTCGTGCGAGGCTCCGCGCAGGTTACCGGAATCATTCACGGTCAACCTCACGGAGCCTCCATTCGTGGTACGACATCCTGCAATCATCCTGCTCCTGGCCAGCGTCGCGGCGTGCGGCGGCGCGCGGGAGCAATCGTCCCGCACCAGCGTCGCCCTCACGGGCGCCGGCGCGACGTTCCCCTATCCGATCTACAGCAAGTGGTTCGCTGACTACGCCCGCCAATCGGGCGTCAAGATCAACTATCAGTCCATTGGATCGGGTGGCGGCATTCGCCAGCTCTCGGAAGGCACCGTGGACTTCGGCGCATCGGATGCGCCAATGACGGACGCGGAACTGAAGGCGGCGAAGGGTCCCGTGATGCACTTCCCGACGGTGATCGGCGCCGTCGCGGTGACGTACAATTTGCCTGCGCTCCGCGCCCCGCTCCGGCTCACGGGCGGTGTGCTCGCCGGAATCTTCCTGGGGCAGATCCGGAAGTGGAACGACAGTCGCATCACGGCGATCAATCCCGGCGTCGCGCTGCCAGCCACCGACATCCTTGTGGCGCACCGCTCGGATGGCAGCGGTACGACGTACATCTTCTCAGACTTCCTGAGCACCGTCAGCCACGACTGGTCGCAGGGTCCGGGCAGGGGGAAGGAGCTCTCCTGGCCCGTTGGCATCGGCGCCAAGGGCAACGAGGGTGTTGCGGGTCAGGTGAAGCAGACGCCGGGCGCCGTAGGCTACGTGGAGCTCGCCTACGCCCGGCAGAACAGCCTGCCCACCGCGGCGGTGCAGAACGCGTCCGGCGCGTACGTCGAGCCGAGCGTGGAATCGGCGACCGCAGCCGCCGCCGGCGTGGCCACCAGGCTGCCCGCGAATACCGACTACCGCGTCTCCATCGTGAACGCTCCCGGTGCCGGCGCGTATCCGATCGCGTCCTTCACCTGGCTCCTCGTCTACCGCGGGCAGGCAGACTCGGCGAAGGCGGCCCTACTGAAAACATTCCTGCACTGGTACCTCACGACGGGAGAGCAGTCGGCCGCGTCGCTCGACTACGCGCCGCTTCCTCCCGCGATGATCCAGCGGCTGAACGTCAGGGTGGACTCCCTGGGCGCTGGAGCGTGATGCTCGCATGGCCATCGCTCCACAAATCGTGACGGCCGACGCCGGCACGCCACCGCTCGTCTCGATTCACGATCGCGGCCTGGGCGACGTGATCTATCGTGGCGTTATTCTCTTCTTTGCCCTGTGCGTGCCGCTGCTGGTCGTGCTCGTGGCATGGGAGATCGCGCGGGCAGGCTGGCCCGCACTGCATCGCTTCGGCTTCTCGTTTCTGACGTCGAGCGAGTGGAATCCGGTAAAACAGATCTTCGGTGCGGCGCCGGCCATCTATGGCACGCTGGTGTCGTCCGCGATCGCACTGGCGCTTGCCGCTCCCCTGGCGATCGGCGTGTCCGTGTGGCTCTCGGAGTTCTCCCCGCGGTCACTGCGCCAGCCGGTGGCGTTTCTGGTCGACCTGCTCGCGGCCATTCCGAGCGTGGTGTATGGGCTGTGGGGAATCTTCGTGCTGCTTCCGGTGCTGCGCGATCCGGTCATGCCATTCCTGCGCGACCGGCTCGGTCTGGGGCACACGGCATTTTTTGCGGGGCCAGCCTATGGGCCCAGCCTGCTGGCGGCCGG
Organism: Gemmatimonadaceae bacterium; assembly: GCA_036278895.1. Taxonomy (GTDB): domain Bacteria; phylum Gemmatimonadota; class Gemmatimonadetes; order Gemmatimonadales; family Gemmatimonadaceae; genus JADGGM01. The sequence continues at coordinate 11,657 of DASUKE010000006.1, read as the reverse complement.
TCTCATTCTGGCGATCATGATCCTGCCGTACATCGCGTCGGTCTCGCGCGAGGTGCTCCTGGCGGTCCCCCGCTCACAGCGCGAGGCCGCGCTGGCGCTCGGCGCAACCCGATGGGAGGCCATCTGGCACACTGTTCTGCCCCATGCGAGGACGGGAATTTTTGGTGGTGTGATTCTCGGATTGGGGCGTGCACTGGGCGAGACGATGGCGGTCACGATGGTGATCGGCAATCGCCCGGAAATTTCGCCGTCGCTGCTCGCTCCCGGCTACACGATGGCGTCGCTCATCGCGAACGAGTTCAGTGAGGCGAGCAGCGACGCGCATCTGTCGGCGCTCATGGCGGTCGGGTTCATGCTCTTCGTCATCACGATTCTGGTGAACGCCGCGGCGCGCTGGCTGGTGTGGCGCGTGGAACGCGGCGCTCGGGTGGGCGCGTGAGCGCCGGTGTGGCGGCGTCGCGTCCCAGCGACCGGCAGCGCGCGGTGCGCGATCGCACGCGCCGGGGGCTCGCACGGCGGAAGGTGGTCAACGGCATCATGCTGGGCGTTCTCGGCCTCTGTGTGGTGCTCGTGACGCTGCCGCTCGTGCTGATCCTGGCGCACCTGCTGCGCACGGGCGCCGGCGTGCTGAACGTCGCGTTCTTCACGCGCATGCCGGCGCCCGTGGGCGAACGCGGGGGCGGCATGGCCAACGCCATCGTCGGCACCCTGATCCTGGTTGGCGTCGCGGCGGCCGTCGGCGTGCCCGTGGGCGTGGGCGCCGGGGTGTACGTCGCGGAACGGCGCGGCAGCTGGCTGGCCACCACGCTTCGCTTCCTGTCGGATGTGCTGAACGGCCTGCCATCGATCGTCATGGGAATCTTCGCGTGGAAGTTCCTCGTGCGCCCGATGGGTCACTTCTCCGCGCTCTCCGGTGGCGTGGCGCTGGGCGCCATGATGATCCCCATGGTGGCGCGCACGACCGAGGAAATGGTGCGCACCGTGCCTGTCTCGCTGCGCGAGGCGGCACTCGCGCTGGGCTACCCGCGGTGGCGTACCGCGCTGGTGGTCGTGCTGCGCACCGCGAGCGCGGGGATCGTCACGGGCGCCCTCGTCGCGCTGGCGCGGGTGGCGGGGGAGACGGCCCCTCTGCTCTTCACCGCGTTCGGCAACCAGTTCTGGTCCACGAACGTCACGCAGCCCATTGCGGCGCTGCCACTGCAGATCTTCACCTATGCCGTCAGCCCCTATGACGACTGGCACCGGCTCGCCTGGGCGGGCGCCCTGGTTCTCATTGCGATCATCCTCGTCCTCAGCCTCATCGCGCGCGCCGCGACGCGCACTCGCTTCGATGCCAGTGCCGGTGCTTGAATCCGGTCCGGGACCCGCTGCCCGCACTGGCGAGGCGAGAGCGCTTACCACGCCCGCGGTGCGCCCGCGGCTGGCCGTGGAATCCCTCGACGCCTGGTTCGGCGCCGCGCAGGCGCTCCGCGACGTGTCGCTCACCGTACCGGACGGCATGGTCACGGCGATCATCGGACCATCCGGGTGCGGCAAGTCCACCATGTTGCGCTGCCTGAACCGGATGCATGAGACCGTGCCCGGTGCGCGAACCGAGGGGCACGTGCTGCTGGACGGCCGTGACCTGTATGCGCGCGGCGTCGATCCGATTTCGGTACGGCAGCACATCGGCATGGTCTTCCAGCGGCCCACGCCCTTTCCCTCGATGTCCATTCGCGGGAACGTGGCGGCTGGACTTGGCGTACGACGCCCGCGGCCCAGTCGCTCCGAATGCGACGCCATCGTGGAGCAGGCGCTGCAGCGCGCCGGACTCTGGGCTGAAGTCCGGAACCGGCTCGGTGCGAGCGCCACCGCGCTCTCCGGCGGACAGCAGCAGCGGCTGTGCATTGCGCGCGCGCTGGCGACGCGCCCGGAGATCCTCCTGCTCGATGAACCCACCGCGTCGCTCGATCCGGTGAGCACGCAGGCCGTGGAGGAACTCGTGCGCGACCTGCGCGGGGACGTCACGATACTCATCGTCACGCATAACATGCAGCAGGCCGCACGCGTGTCCGATCGCACGGCATTCTTTCTCGCCGGCGAACTGATCGAGCTGGCGCCGACCGAGCGGCTGTTCACAAGTCCCTCGGATCCGCGCACCGAGGCGTACATCACGGGGCGGTTCGGATGACCCATGCCCTCGCAGCGCGGGAGCGGTCCGCCGGGCCGGAGCGCGACGCGACAGTGCGTCACTCCGCCGACGACCACAGCGGCTGGATCGCCATCCGCCACTTCTCATTCTGGTACGGCGCCACGCGCGCGCTGCACGACGTGACGCTCGACATCGCGCCGCATGCGATCACCGCGTTCATTGGGCCATCCGGCTGCGGCAAGTCCACGCTGCTGCGCTCGATCAACCGCCTCAACGCGCTGATTCCCGGAACGCGGCACACGGGCGCCATTGTGCTCGATGACCAGGATGTCTACGCCGGCGGCTCCGATGTCGTGACCCTGCGCCGGCGTGTCGGCCTCGTGTTTCAGCGGTCGAATCCGTTTCCGCGATCCATCTACGAGAACGTCGCGTTCGGTCCCCGGATCAACGGCATGGCGCGACGCGGGGAGCTGGATGAGATCGTGGAGGCGTCGCTGCGCCGGGCCGCGCTCTGGGACGAAGTGCGCGACCGCCTGCGCCAGAGCGCGCTCACGCTCTCCGGCGGGCAGCAGCAGCGACTGTGCATCGCGCGCGCGCTCGCCAACGATCCCGAGGTGCTGTTGCTCGATGAGCCGGCGAGCGCGCTCGACCCGATGTCCACACAGCGGATCGAGGAATTGCTCCATGAGCTCAAGCATGAGCTCACCATCGTCATTGTCACACACAACCTGCAGCAGGCCGCGCGCGTGTCGGACGCGACGGCATTCTTCTACCTCGGCGCACTCGTCGAAGCGGGCCCCACCGGGGAGCTGTTCACGCATCCGCGCGAGCCACGAACCGAGGCCTACGTCACCGGGAGATTCGGATGAGCCCCAGCCCTGTCGCGACAGAGAGCAGCACGGGACCTCGGCATTTCCACGAGCAGCTCGAACAGCTGCGCACACGGCTGCTCGACATGTCGGCGCGGGCCGAGGAGTTGATCGATCAGGCCGTGGATGCGCTGCGCCATCGCGATGCCGACAAGGCGGATGTGGTGATCCGCGCGGACGCGGAACTGGACGCGCTCGAGATCGACATCGAACAGCTCGCGATCTCGCTGCTGGCATTACAGCAACCCATGGCGCGCGACCTTCGCTTCATCATTGGCGCGATCAAGATTTCGAACGACCTCGAGCGGGTGGGCGACCATGCGGTGAACATCGCGCAGTCGGCACTGCGACTGGATGACCTGCGCGCGCTCATCACGCCGGACCCCGAAATCGAGGACATGGCGCGCCGGGCGCGCGGCATGCTCAGCGACGCGCTCGACGCCTTCGTGCGTGCCGATGGCGCCGTCAGTCGCGACGTGTGCCGGCGCGATGACCAGGTGGACGCGCTGCACGACTCCCTGTTCCGGATCCTGCTCACACACATGCTCGAGGATCCGTCCACGATTTCGGCCGCACTGGAATTGTTTCTGGTGAGCCGCAACCTGGAGCGCGTCGCCGACCTGGCGACCAACATCGCGGAGGACGCCGTCTATCTCGCCGAAGGAAAGTCAATCAAGCATCACCTCGAGGACAGGGACCCGAGCCGGCCGGCCACAGGCGCGCGGTAACACGCCTGACGCGCTCGAGAGGACTCGTCCTCGCCTGGGCACCTGCACACGATGCATCCGCGGTTGCGGACAGCATACTGCGTCTCTGCGAACGGCTGGACAGGAATTCAGAGTTGGCAGGATGATCAGGATTTTCACGGTGCCGGTCCCGGGAATTTGCCGTGATCAGAACACGCCCCGCGTCACCTGGTGCAGGATGAGCCAGCAGATCGCCGACATGATGGCCGCCGCGGGAATGGTCAGAATCCACGCCCAGACGATGCGTCCCGCCACACCCCAGCGCACGGCGGAGAGCCGTGTCGTGGCGCCCACACCCATGATGGCGCCCGTGATCGTGTGCGTCGTGCTCACCGGAATGCCGAACTTCGTCGCCAGCAGAATGCTCAGCGCGCCGCCCGTCTCGGCGCAGAAGCCGCCCACCGGGCGCAGCTTCGTGATGCGCGAGCCCATCGTGTGCACGATGCGCCAGCCGCCGAACGCCGTGCCGAGCGCGATGGCCGTGTACGCGCAGATCTCCACCCAGTAGGGGATGTGGTCCGCGGCCGGTACGTAGAGCTCGTGCAGGATTCCCGCCTGATGCGCGAAGAGCGCGTTCGATGACGCGAGCAGTCCCACAATGATGCCCATTGTCTTCTGCGCGTCGTTCGCGCCATGCGAGAGCGAGAAGAACGCCGCGCTGCCGAGCTGCGCCACGCGGAACACACGATCCACCTTGCCAGGCGGCGTCAGGTGGAAAATCCAGTACACGGCAACCATGAGCGAGAAACCCAGGATCAGTCCGATCACCGGGGAGAGCACGATGAAGACGATGGTCTTCGTCCAGCCCGACGCGATGATCGCGCCAAAGCCTGCCTTGGCCACGGCCGCGCCGCCGAATCCGCCAATGAGCGCGTGTGATGAGCTCGAGGGCAGCCCGTAGTACCACGTGATGACATTCCAGCCGATCGCGCCAAGCAGCGCGCCGAGCACCACGTTGGGGTCGACGACGGTGATGTCGATCATCCCCTTCCCCATGGTCTGCGCCACCTTCGTTCCCACCAGAAATGCCGCCAGAAAGTTGAACGAGGCTGCCCAGATCACCGCCGGAAGCGGCTTGAGCACACGGGTCCCCACCACCGTGGCGATGGAGTTGGCCGAGTCGTGAAATCCGTTGCTGAAGTCGAAGATGAAGGCGATCGCAATGATCACCAGGATGTACGTGATCACCGCTCAGGCGTGCTTGAGGGCGATGCTCTCGAGCACATTGGCCACATCCTCGCACTGATCGAGGGCGCGCTCGAGTGTATCGTACAGCTCCTTCCACTTGATGACGTGGAGCGGGTCGGGCGTGCCGCGGAACAGGTCGCCGACGGCTTCATGATAGAGGGCGTCGCCCTCTTCCTCCCGCGTTTTCACCTCGTGCCCCTGCGCGACGACGAAGCGGGCATCCTTCATGCGCCCCACGGCGGCGTCCAGACTGTCCGTGGCACTCACCAGCGTGTCGCACATGCGCCGCGCAATGTCGTGCACCTCGCGAATGTGGAACATCTGCGCGCGCCGTGCCGTGCCATCGACGAGATCCACCACGTTGTCCAGCCGCGAGGCCAGCAGGTGAATGTCCTCGCGGTCGATTGGCGTGACGAAGCTCTTGTCGATGCGCGAGATGATGTCGTGCGTGATGGTGTCCGCCTCGTGCTCCACCACCTTGATGGCGCTGACGAAGTGCTCCAGGCGGCTCGGGTCGGCAAACAGCTCGCTCAACAGGCGGGACGCAACCGTCAGCCGCTTGGAGAGCTGCTCGAACATTTCGAAGAATGCGGTGTCGCGTGGTATGAGGCGCACGGGATTTCGGGAATCAGGAATGCGTCGGACGAACAGGCGTGTCGGGAATCAGAACAGTGGCGCGGTCGCTGGTGTGACGCTCCGGTTGGAGGTGGTGCACCGGCCGGCGTGCGCCGCGGCATCCTCCACGAGCCGCGACAACGGCGTGTCTCCGAGACATTCAGCGATCCTGACGCCACTGGACGTCCCGAGGCGGGAGGCACCAGCGGCGAGCATGCGAATCGCCGTTGCGCAATCGCGAATTCCGCCGCTCGCCTTGACGCCGGCCGAGCTGCCCACCGCGGCGCGCATGCGCGACACGGCTGCGACCGTGGCACCGCCCAGGGCGTGCATGCCGGTGCTCGTCTTCACGTACCCGGCGCCCGCGTCGCGCGCGACCCTGCTGGCCCGCGTGATCTCCTCGGGCGTGAGCAGCGCCGACTCGATGATCACCTTCACCAGCCGGCCACCGGCCGCGCGGACGACGGCGCGAATGTCGCTCGCGACGTAGCGCCAGTCGCCCCCCTTGAGGTGGCCGAGTGCCGCAACCATGTCGAGCTCATCGGCGCCCTCCGCCACGGCGAGCGATGCCTCGCCCACCTTGGTCGCCGTCTGATTGGCTCCCAGCGGGAAGCCGACCACGGTCACCACCCGCACAGCCGATGCGTGAAGGACTTCACGGCAGAGCGGCACCCAGACCGGATTCACACACACTGCCACGAAGCCAAAGTGGCGCGCCTCGGCGCACAGACGTTCGATGTCCGATCGAGTCGCGTCCGCCTTCAGGAGTGTGTGGTCGATCAGGTCGGCAATACGCTCGGCAGCGGACATCGGCGGGCGGATCCTCGGGCGTTGTCAGGGGCGCGAGGAAGTTACTCGCCCCAGCCGCGATCGGAAACCTTGGCCGTCGCGGCGCGGGCAGTCAGACGCGGCGCGGGCAGTGATACAGGCCGCTTGCGGTCAGGCGCCGGGGAATTGCACGCTGTAGCGCGGCGGCAATGCCACACGGTGTGCCTGAACCAGCCCCGGCTTCGCGAACAGCTTGATGAGCACGAGCCCCGCGATGAATCCACCCACGTGCGCCCAGACGGCGACGCCACCGGACACGTCCGGGCTCACCTGGGACAGTTCGGGCAGGCCAGCGAGGAGTTGGAGCCCGAACCAGTAGAGCAGCACCAGCCAGGCAGGAATCGGGATGACCTTGAAGAAGATGATGAAGAAGAAGAACATCCGGATGCGCACCTTCGGGTAGAGCAGCAGATACGCCCCCATGATCCCGGAAATCGCTCCCGACGCGCCCACCGTCGGCACGGGCGACGACGCATTGAAGGCGACGTGCGTGGCCGCCGCGATCAGTCCGCAGATGAGGTAGAACGCGAGGAAGCGCCACGGCCCCATCGAGTCCTCGATGTTGTTGCCGAAGACCCAGAAGAAGAGCGAGTTGCCAATGATGTGCATCCAGCCGCCATGCAGGAACATGGAGGTCAGCGGCGTGAGGATGTTGATCCGCAGATTGTCCACGACGCATGCCATCCCCGCGCCAATGGGCACAGCGAGCCCAAGCGGAGCCTTGTGCGTGAGCTCGCCCGGTACCATGCCGAGATCGCACACGCGCGCGGCGAGTACCATCGGCGAAAATCCTGCCTGTTCCACGAGCAACCAGACGGCCCAGGTGACGGCCAGGATGGCGTAGGTCATCCACGGCGTCCGGAGTGTCGGCAATTCGTCGCTGAGCGGGATCACGTTTGGCTACTCGCTGGTTGGCGATCGACTGTTCGTGATCGCGATTCTCGCGATCCTGTCTTCTTTTTCGCCCTGTCTTCTGTCTGCCATAATGGCACACTCCACCGGCACCAGGATTGCGAGAAGGTATTGCCGGTGGCATCCCCGCAGCGAGCGGGGAGCCTGTTCAAGCATCCGGCGAGCGATTCTGACGCTTCGGCGCGGCTCGCCACATCACACTTCACGAGGAAGCTATGGCTGAGAAAGTCATTGGCATTGACCTGGGCACGACGAACTCCGTGGTTGCTGTCATGGAGGGCGGTGACCCGGTCGTCATTCCGAATGCCGAGGGGGGCCGCGTCACCCCGTCCGTCGTCGGATTCACGAAGGACGGCGAACGGCTCGTGGGCCAGGTCGCAAAGCGCCAGGCGGTCACCAATCCGCAAAACACGGTCTTCTCCATCAAGCGCTTCATGGGGCGCAAGATGCCGGAAGTCACCGAAGAGATCAAACGCGTCCCGTACAAGGTAGCGGCCGGCCAGAACGATCTCGCCGTGGTGGAGATTCAGGGCAAACGCTACACGCCGCCGGAAATTTCCGCCATGATCCTGCAGAAAATGAAGCAGACGGCGGAGGACTACCTGGGCTTCAAGGTGCAGAAGGCCGTGGTCACCGTACCGGCCTACTTCAATGATTCGCAGCGGCAGGCCACGAAGGATGCAGGACGCATCGCGGGGCTCGACGTGCTGCGCATCATCAACGAGCCCACCGCGGCTGCGCTCGCCTACGGACTGGACAAGAAGAAGGACGAAAAGGTCGCCGTGTTCGATCTGGGCGGCGGGACGTATGACATCTCCGTGCTCGAACTCTACGATGTGGACGGCTCGCGCCAGTTCGAGGTGAAGTCCACGAATGGCGACACGCACCTGGGCGGCGACGACTTCGACCAGCGCGTGATCGACTGGCTCGTCGCCGAGTTCAAGAAGGATCAGGGCATTGACCTCTCGAAGGATCCCATGGCGCTCCAGCGCCTGAAGGAAGCCGGCGAAAAGGCCAAGATGGAGCTGTCGTCCACGCAGCAGACGGACATCAATCTGCCGTTCATCACCGCCGACCAGTCGGGGCCCAAGCACCTCAACTACACGCTCACGCGCGCCAAGCTGGAGCAGCTCGTGGACGATCTGGTACAGCGGACCATTCCGCCCATGCAGCAGGCGCTCAAGGACGCGGGACTCAAGCCCGAAGAGATTGACGAGGTCATTCTTGTCGGTGGTTCCACGCGCATGCCCAAGGTGCAGCAGGTCGTCAAGGACTTCTTCAAGAAGGAGCCGCACAAGGGCGTGAATCCGGACGAGGTGGTGGCCATCGGCGCCGCCATCCAGGGCGCGGTGCTCACGGGTGAGCAGAAGGACGTGCTGCTGCTCGACGTCACTCCGCTGTCGCTTGGCATCGAGACGCTGGGCGGCGTGACCACGGTGCTCATTCCGCGAAACACGACGATTCCCACGAAGAAATCGGAGATCTTCTCCACGGCGGATGACAACCAGACCACGGTGGAGATTCACGTGCTGCAGGGCGAGCGCGAGCTGGCCACGTACAACAAGACGATCGGCAAGTTCCAGCTCACCGGTATTCCGCCGGCACCGCGTGGCATGCCGCAAGTGGAGGTGACGTTCGACATTGACGCGAACGGCATTCTGCACGTGACCGCAAAGGACAAGGCCACGGGCAAGGAGCAGAAGATCCGCATCGAGGCATCGAGCGGACTCTCCGAGAACGAGATTCAGCGCATGGTGAAGGACGCGGAGTCGCACGCCGACGAGGACAAGCAGCGCCGCGAGGAGATCGATGCGCGCAACAAGCTGGACGGCCTCGCCTACCAGGTGGAGAAGGAGTCCAAGGAGTGGGGCGACAAGCTGCCGGCGGACATCAAGGCCAAGCTCGAGTCCGCGGTGGAGCGTTCGCGCAAGGCACTGCGTGGCGACGACATGAATGAGATCCGCGCCGCGCAGGAGGAGTTGTCACGCGCGTTCGGTGAGGCCGGGCAATCGTTCTACGCACAGCAGCAGAGTGCGGAGCAGGCGGCCGGTCCCACAGGCGAACCTGGTGCCACCGCCGGTCAGCCGGGGAACGCGCCCGGCGACAAGCCGGACGACGTTGTCGAAGCGGACTATGAAATCGTGGATGAGGATAAGAAGCGGTAGCTGGTAGCTGGTAGCTGGTGGGGGACAGGCTGAGGCTGTGTCGAAAGGCAACTTTCGGGGGATTCGGCGGTACACACTTACAGCGCCAGCTACCAGCTACCAGCTACCAGCTACCGTAGTTAAGCCAGCTACCAGCTACCGTAGCTAAACCAGCTACCAGCGACCAATAACCAGATACCATTCATGCCTTCTCGAACATTTTCTCGTGCGCGCCTGGGTGCGGTCGCGCTTGCGGCTTTCGTCGGCGGTGTCATTATCGCCGCGGGATTCAATCTCACACCGTTCGGGTACGCGCAGCAGCGCACCAGCACCAAACCTCCGTCGCAGGTCGTGCAGCCGCTGGCGGACCTCAGTAACGGGTTCGTTTCCATCGCGCAGCATGTGACGCCGGCAGTGGTGCAGATCACCACCGAAACGGAAGCCAAGCAGCCGCGCACGCAGGGCGGGCAGCAGTTCCCTCCCGGGATGGAGCAGTTCTTCCGCCAGTTCGAGCCCCAGCAGCAGGGACCGCAGGAAGGCATGGGTTCCGGTTTCATCGTGTCGCCTGACGGCTACATTCTCACCAACAACCACGTGGTACAGGGCGCCGACAAGGTGACCGTCACCATGCTCGACCGCCGCCAGTTCACCGCCAAGGTCATTGGCCGCGATCCGACCACTGACGTGGCCGTGATCAAGATCAATGGCAACGATTTCCCCACCGTGTCACTGGGCGATGACGCGGACGCCAAGGTGGGCGAATGGGTGCTCGCGATCGGCAACCCGCTGGGATTCGACTTCACCGTGACCGCCGGCATCGTGAGCGCCAAGGGTCGTGGCGGCCAGCTCACGCAGCTCTATTCCAGCAAGTACGCCATCGTTGACTACATCCAGACCGATGCCGCCATCAATCCAGGCAATTCCGGCGGCCCGCTCGTGAACATCCGCGGTGAGGTCATCGGCATCAACAGCGCCATCGCGAGCCCCACGGGCTACTACGCGGGCTACGGCTTCGCGATTCCCATTTCGCTCGCGAAGAACGTGATGAACGACATCATCAAGTACGGTCACGTGCGCCAGCCCATTCTGGGTGTGGCCATTCAGAATGTCGATCCGGCAACGGCGAAGGCCGCGGGGCTGGACAGCATTCATGGCGCGCTGGTCGGCGGCGCCTCGGCGGGCACCGACAGTCCGGCGGCGCGTGCCGGCATCGAGCCGGGCGACGTGATCATCGCACTCGATGGCAAGACGATTGACCGCACCGCGGAACTGCAGCGGATGATCCGTCAGCACCAGCCCGGCGACGTGGTGGACGTGACCGTCATGCGCTACGGCAAGAAGATGAACTTCAAGGTGAAGTTGGGCGAAGCGCCGAGCGACAGTGACGTAGCCAGCAATGATTCCGGCAATGGTGGCAGCCATCCGGAGCCGGCATCCTGGCAGAAGCTGGGCATCACGGTGAAACCGCTCAGCAGCGATCAGGTCGCGAGCCTGAACGCAGCCGGTGTGCAGCGCGGCCTGCTGGTGACTGACGTGAGCGTGACCGGGGCGGCGTTCCAGAAGCTGGCGCCGAACCAGGACATTCTGGTCAAGGTGCTCAATCCGGCGAATCGCGCTCTGCGCACCGACGCTGACCTGAACGCCGCGCTGTCTCAGGTGGGCAAGGACCAGGTGATCAGTCTGCTCGTCTACAACACGCGCCTCAAGGAGACGCGTGTCGTGAACCTCGCCACGGGCGACGGGAGCTGATGCTGGTGGCGGATTGATGGCGCGGGGCGCTCAGGCAGGACACCACGGCCCGGCGATGCTGAGCATCGCCGGGCCGTGGTGCATCGGGAAGAGCGCGTGGCGCAGCTCGGCGGCCTCGCGCCGGTGCGCCTGGACTGTATTCCCGATGCTCACCGATTGCGGGCGGCACAGGTAGCAGCTTCGGACAGCTGACAGGTTTGCGTGACCAACAGAGACAACTGACAGGATTTACCGGATTGACAGGATGAACAGGATTGTTGGGAGCCGAGTCTCAAAATTTCAGTCCGTTCGCCGAATGACGGCAAAGCTTTGGGAAAGGGACCGTGAAAATCCCGTGGTCGCCTCAACCGGTGAGTGCAACAGCACGGTAAGATTCCGCATTCACTGGAGGCGTTGTGACACGAGCGTATAAGCTGTTGACGGCGGCTGAGGTGAGCGCCGTGTGGATGCGCTGGCAGCGGGGGGAGACGGTGAT
>DASUKE010000005.1:0-180322 GCA_036278895.1 Gemmatimonadaceae bacterium | reverse complement strand
GCGGCGTCGCTGCGTCAGCCTTTCGGCCATTGCGCAAGATTCCCCACTGCTGCCTCCCGTAGGAGTCTGGGCCGTTTCTCAGTCCCAATGTGGCTGGCCATCCTCTCAGACCAGCTACCCGTCGTCGCCTTGGTGAGCCGTTACCTCGCCAACTAGCTGATAGGCCGCGAGCCCCTCCTCAGGCGCCGTTAGGCTTTCCTCCCCCGGGGATGCCCCCAAGGGAACGTATGCGGTATTACCCGGCCGTTGGGCCGGCTATCCCCCACCTGTAGGACCAGTCGCTCACGTGTTACGCACCCGTTCGCCGGTGAGTGGGTTGCCCCACCCCCCTCGACTTGCATGTGTTAAGCACGCCGCCAGCGTTCGTCCTGAGCCAGGATCAAACTCTCCAATAGTTGAATCGCTTGAATGGCTCTTCGATACGTCATCGCGCCGAAGCGCGATAAAGTCCGAATCACTAAAGATTGTTCAGGTCTGAACTCTTCCCCATGCCCTGAACAGGCACGGGATCAACGAGTCCGCCTCGCACAACCGTCTCTCTCATCGATTGTCAATCAGCGGTCAGCGCGAACGATCGTCGCTCGCGTCAACAAAGATGTGCCGCGTCATGTCCTTATCTGCGGCAGCCTTGCATTGTAATTGGTCGCAGTACCTGTGTCAACCCCAAATTTGCTTGCACGTACGAATCCCGCGCTGCGTGCAAGGGCGCTGCGAGGGGTGGCAAGCTATACGCCTCGGTGCCGCCGGGCAACCCTTCTCCTCTTCTTCGATGATCGCGCACACGGCGTATCCGGAAGGACCCCAGCACAGCGCTCTGGTGTCACTGATCGGCTCGATCAATGGCACCGGCTTCATCCGATCGACGTGCCCGGTGCTATGGTAGGAAGAGGAACGCCTGATCGATTGTCGAGCGCACGGGACAGCCGCGTATCGTCGCTGGCCTGAAACGCCAATCGCGAACGGCTCGGAGCACATTCTCCTCGAACCCAGGCACCGCCTCGAGCACCTGCAGCGATGCGGGATCGATACGTCCAGTGGTGTCCACCACCAATCCGATCAGCGCGCCGCCCTGGCTGCGCGTTTTCGTTCGCGGCCATTCTGGCGGACGATCGCCGCGTCGCGCACGCGCCGGCACATCGACCTCGCCGTCGAAGAACGCATCGCGAGCCAGCGTTCGGTGCAGTCCCGCCGTCCGGAAGAGTGGCAGCACGGCCGCCCCGGAGTCCGGCGATGGTAGCGCGGCAATCGAGGGACGAAGCTGAAGCACGAGGCTCAGCGTGTCGGTGCCGTCCGGTGAAGGCGGAAAGGCGCTGTCCGCGTTCGCGATGGCCACTGCGGCGGCGAGTCGTGAGACCACTGACGCAGGGCTGGCATAGAGCTCCGGCGCCGCAGCGTGGGGAGTCTCCGCGGCCGCGGTTTGCATGAGCGAATTCATCAGCCGCACCGAGTCCATCATCCGCGCGCCATCCGGCGGCCCAGGAGGCACATCAGCAATGTGAACCTGACCAGGGCCGGCACCTATGACTTCGATGGTCGTGCGCCTCTCAACATGGATCGTCGGTCCGAGGCTCTTAATGACGACCTCACGACTTGTGAGCAGCGCCGTGGCCACCGCGTGGCCATTCGGTCTCACGCTGATGGGAAGCTGGACGTCGAGCAGCGGATCATAGTGCACGCCTACACCATCGAAGCGCGAGACGATTTCGGTGAGCGCAGCCTGCAGATACCATTTCGGCAGCGGCACCACACCCCGTGCCGGCTGCAACGTTGCGTACACCACCGTAGAATCCGGCGACGAGATCGCGGCCTGCAACGTGGACTGCAGCGCAGCGCATTGTGTGCGGCTCTGAGCCGGAAGGGCCGTGGCGGCACTCCCGGCGAGCAGGATGGCGCCGGTGACCAGCACGAATCGTGTGTCTGTCGACATGTGCGAAAAGGCTGTGCGATGAATGTGCGCGGCGGGACGAGCGAGGGGTGGTGGTGGGAAGGCACCCAAGCATGCAGGCGACGCCGGCATTCTGCCAGATCGGGTGCGACGGAGTTTGCAGGCGCTCCGCCATGTGAAACACGCACAAACGACAGGAGGCGCAACGACCGGAATCGTTGCGCCTCCATCATGCGCCCTGTAGGAATCGAACCTACAACCTAATGATTAAGAGTCATTTGCTCTGCCAGTTGAGCTAAGGGCGCGACTTGCTGCACTCACGCGCCAGGGAGGACTCGAACCTCCGACCCACAGCTTAGAAGGCTGTTGCTCTATCCACCTGAGCTACTGGCGCTTCTTCACCTGCCCGGGCCGGCGTGCCGAACGAGCTTCTCCGGCGGCGGGGGCCACCTGCCAGGTCGGGGCGACCGGATTTGAACCGGTGACCTCCTGCTCCCAAAGCAGGCGCGATACCAGGCTACGCTACGCCCCGCAACGAAGCCGTGAATGTATGTGGAGACCGAAGAAAAGGGAATGGGCCCCGCTGAGGCCGGACTGCCCGTCATGCTGCTCGACAGCGCCGAGCTACCGGCGCGGCGTGGACCGCAGTTCATGAACCAGCTTCGCGAACGCGCGTCCCCGGTGACTCACGCGCTCCTTGTCCTCACGCGAGGCTTCGCCAAAGGTCACACCCAGCGCATCCGAGAGGAACAGCGGGTCGTACCCGAATCCGCCGCTGCCGCGAGGTGCGTCGAGAATCGTTCCCGTACTCTCCCCACGAAAGGTGCATTCTCCCTGATCATCGACGTACGCGGCAACACACACATAGCGTGCGTGGCGCTCACGCGTCCCGTGCAGCGCGGCGAGCAGTTTGCCGTTGTTGGCCGCATCGAGCGCGCGTCCCGAAAGATCGGGGCGGGCGCTCCAGCGCTTGCTGTGCACGCCAGGCGCTCCGCCCAGGGCCTGCACCTCGAGGCCCGAATCATCAGCGATCGTCGCGCGTCCACCGCTCAGCGCGTGGAAGTAGCGCGCCTTCGCCAGCGCGTTCTCCTCGAACGTCTGGTAGCATTCGAGATCCGATTCGTCCGCCTGCTCCTCGAGTCCCGCGTGCGAGAGGTCTTCGACGCGCAGGCCTGCGTCCTCGAAGAGTGGCCGGAGTTCGTACAGCTTGCCCAGGCTGCGGGTAGCCAGCAGCATCGCCGGCCCGGCATCGCTCATGGCGCGAGCGCGGTCTGCTGGTGCGCCAGCAGGGCGCGGACGCCACCGGCGGCCAGATCGAGCAGTGTGTCGAGCGCCCTGCGGTCGAAGGTGGCGTGTTCACCGGTCCCCTGCACTTCCACGAACTGGCCTTCGCTGGTCATGACGACGTTCATGTCCACGCCCGCGCGTACATCTTCGCTGTAATCCAGATCGAGACGCGGCTCGCCGTCAATGAGCCCGACGCTCACCGCGGCCACGCGGCGGCGAACGGGCGACTGCACCAGCGTCCCGCGCGCAACGAGCCACTGAAACGCGTCCGAGACTGCCACGGCCGCGCCGGTGATCGCCGCCGTTCGGGTGCCGCCATCGGCCTGCAGCACGTCGCAGTCCACGCGCACGGTGAACTCGCCAAAGCGGAAGTCATCGAGCATGGCGCGCAGACTCCGCCCGATCAGTCGCTGGATCTCCTGCGTCCGGCCGCCAATCTGTGATCGCTCGCGCGCCGTGCGAGTATGGGTTGCCCGGGGCAGCATGGCGTACTCCGCCGTCATCCACCCTTCACCGCGTCCGCGCCGCCACGATGGCACGCCCTCCTCCACCGATGCCGTACACAGCACACGCGTCGCGCCAAATGCGATGAGGCACGATCCCTCCGCGTACGGCGCCGCGCCGCGCTCGATCGTGATCGCTCGCAGCGCATCGGGAGAACGTCCAATGCGAGGGGTCTGTGCGGTACGGTCAGGATGGTCCACGCAGTGTCTCGATGATGTTTGTGGTCGACTCTCCCGCCGTGAGGGGGACGATCGCGACGCGACCGCCCCAGCCTTCCACTTCGCTCCGGCCCACGACGGTAGCGGGAACGTAGTCGCCTCCCTTCACCAGCACGTCGGGGCGCAGCGCGCGAATGAGCTCGAGCGGTGTGTCCTGTGGAAAGAGCACGACGGTGTCCACCATTTCGAGCGCGGCGAGCACGTAGGCGCGCGCTCCCTCGGAGCGCACGGGCCGCGCTGGTCCCTTGAGGCGGCGCACCGACGCATCCGTGTTGAGGCCAACCACAAGGGCCTCGCCCATGCCGCGCGCGGCCAGGAGGAGATCCACATGGCCGGGATGCAGGAGATCGAAGACGCCATTGGTGAACACGACCGGGCCGCGCACGGCCGCGCGCCATGCGGCCGCATCGTCCCAGCCGAGCACCTTCCGCGCCGGCGGCCGTACGCTCAGAACGTCCTCTCGGCGTGCGGCGTGAGCGTAATGTGCGTGGAGTAGCCCGGCAGATTCACCGGCTCGATGTACGTCGAACCGATGGAAATGCCGGCAGCGGTGCGCTGGATCTGGACGGCGCCCGCGGGATCCGGCAGCCCGAGCGAGTCCGCAAGCGCCTGCAGCCGCCCGGCGATGTCGGCATCCGTATGGGCCTGCGCGAAATTCACTTCCTGCGTCATGGCGTCGCGAAATTGATAGTAGTGCAGGTACATGGGCCCGACATCGCGGCCAAAGTAGGCCGCCGCGACGAGCAGGAGCAGCATGAAGAGGCATCCGAGCCGGGTGGCCCCGCGCGGTGCCCGCTTCACCATTGCGACTGGGCTCCGGCGACGATGTCGTTGACGATCTTCTCGATGGCATCCTTGCGCCCCTGGTCTTCACCACGCTCGGCGTAGGTGCCGTCGCGCATCAGCCCTTTCTGCGACCAGAGCGTGCGACCGGTGCTCTGATCGACGATCTCCACGTCGATGGTGATCTGCAGCTTGCGCTGCGCGCTCGTGGCCTGCGCCGGATCGGCGCTGTAGGCGATGGGGATGTCCGCATCGTAGCGCGTGATCGTGCCGCGCACGACGGCATCGGCCTTGCTTTCCGAGGCGTCTCGAAGGCCGAGCCGGCTTTCGAGATCCTTCTTCATGCGATCGTAGAGCTCCTGCTGGAGCGTGGAGGAGGACGTCTGGTTGTCGAAGGGAAGAATGGCAACCGAGTGAATGTTGGGCGGCAGTCCGCCACCCGCGAAGCCATAAATGCACCCCGTGACAAGCGCGACCAGCGCCAACAGCATCAGCCTACCGCCAGATACTCGCATCGAATCCCGGGACAGTGTCCACCCGCTCGATCGTCAGTTGCAGCGCGCGACGCGCTCGGGAATACTCATAGCGAACGGACCCGGTGGATGACCGTTCCAGCCACTGCGGAATGCGTCCGCCCTCGACGAGTTCGAGCCGCCCGAGCTGCCGGTGCACGAACGTCGCGCGCCAACCGGGATCGTGTCCAATTTCGACGCGCAACGTGTCGCCGTCAACGCGCGCGGCTGTGTCCGGCGCCGCGGGCACGGCGAGACGGCCAAGCGCGGCCCAGAGCAGCGGAACGGGCGGAAGATAGCGGCGGACGGCATCGCCGGCGGGCGTACGAACGCTGTCGCCCACGAGCAGCGCATAGCCACTCCCCATTCCGTTGGCGACGAAAAAATCCAGGCGCACGCTGTCGGGCGGCGCGATGCGCGCGGCGCCGTCACCGCGTACGCGAACATTGTCATCCGTGAAGCTCCACTGGAACACGATCCGACGGTGCATTGGCGGAAGCGCGGTGGCGGGGATGGCGGCGGGAACGACGACACCCGCAAGCGGCGGCGCCTTGGGCGCGCAGGCGCCGAGCAGCGTAATCAGCGCGACAGGCACCGTCGCGGCCGCACGACTCACCGGACGGAAACGCTGCGGAGACTGTCTCCCTGCACCAGCGCATCCAGCGCCGCATAGCCGCTCACGACGTGTCCGAATACCGTATATCCTCCATCCAGATGCGGCTGTGGCGAGAGCGTGATGAAGTACTGGCTGCCACCCGTATTCGGACCGCTGAGCGCCATGCCCACGGCGCCACGGTCATAGAGACGACGATTCAGCTCATCGCGAATGGTCCACGAGGGTGCGCCATTGCCGTCGCCACGGTGGTCACCGTCCTGCGCGACGAAATCGGGAACCACACGATGGAACGCGATGCCGGTATAATAGCCGCCGCGCGCCAGCGTGAGGAAATTCTCCACCGTGAGAGGCGCATCCGCCGCATACAGCTCGAGCTCGATGGCGCCCCGCACGGTTTCGAGCGTGACATGTGGCAGGGTGCCCTCGAGCGCGGGCAGTACGAGCGCGCGCACCCGGTCGGCATACCACGCGAGCGGGTGCGGCGCCGGCGCGGGCGGCGCCGCGCGCCACGCCGCGAGCAGCGATACATCACCCGCGGCGTCGCGCACCAGCGGATCGGCCGGCACGGGCAGCGCGCGAATGGCGACGATGAGCGAATCGCCGAAGGCCGCGCTGTCATGGCGCCAGGCGCTGGCCAGGAAGTGCGCCACGGCAATGCGCGCATCCGGAACGGTGTCATGCGCGGCGAGTTGCAGGCTCAGGAGCACGCGCGGCACTTCCGCGGCCGTCGCGTGGTGCACGAGGGACTCGATGCAGAGCCCGCGCACATAGGGATCCCGGTCGTGCATTCCGAAATACATGAAGGCGCGCCGCCATGGATGCTCCTGAGCCGTGTCCGCGTGCGGCGCCATGGCCTCGTATCCTGACATGCGGACGCGAGGGTCCGGATCGTTCGACAGCGGGAGCGCGATCTGCCTCATGCGCTCGATGCTGGGGGCACGCGCACCGGCCGCCGCCACGGCGGCCCGATAGCGCCAGTCGCTCTGATGGCGCCATCCATCCGGATTGTCGTTGTCCGCCGCCGGAAGGACGACGTCGAGCTGCATGGCCGATGCGAGGATGGCGGCGCGGTACGCGAATGCGGTATCCGCCTGCCAGGCCGCGAGCCATGCACGGCGGTCGGCGTTCAGCACCGAACCCAGCGACTGGGCCGCCGTGACACGAACATTCGCGTTCGCGTCGTGCACGGCTGCGTTCACCGTGGCACGCGCGCGCGCCCTATATCCCGCCAGCGAGCGGATGGCGTTGACGCGCACGTGCGGCTCCGCGTCCACCGCGAGTGAATCGAGCGCGGCGATCGCCACGTCGGCGAGCGAATCGCCGGCGGCGCGGAACGCGAGACCGCGGGCGACCTGGGCGCGAACAAGCGCGCTCGAGTCGTGCGCCAGCGCAAGAAGCGGTCGCACGCCCGCGGCCTGATACGATCGAGCGAACGCATACACCGCGCGCCAGCGCAGCCCGGGGTCGCGCGCCGCGAGCCACGCCATCACCGGCTTCGCCGGCACCGGGTGCAGACGCGACGCCGCGAGGAGCAGCGCGCCGGTCACCGTGCTGTCGGCGCCGGGGCGGTCCAGTGCTCCCGTGATGGTCTCTGCGGCAGCCGCCCCCATCTGGCCAAGGGCCCAGGCCGCCGCTGCGCCAACGGTCGGAGCATGCGTCAGTGCGGCGCCGAGCGCCGCCACGCTCGCCGTGTCACGCAGCAGTCCGAGCGAGAATGCCGCGGTGGCGGCCACGGCGGTGTCGCGACCGTCGAGCAGGCGGCGCAGCTCCGGGATCATCGCGGCACCGTGTACCTGGCCGATGGCGCGAACCGCGTCGACTCGCAGCGCCGGCGATCGCGATGCGACGGCCTGTCGCACGAGGGCCGTGTCCAGAACGCGCATGTCGGCCATCCGAAGCAGCCGTGCATACACATCCACGTCGGGCAGCCCGGGCGATGCACCGCGGCCCGTGCCGCGCGGCGTGGCGCAGGCCAGCGCCAGCACGACACACAGCGCGATGCTAGGGCGAGGCGAGAGCACCTGCGGCCAGCTGCGCGCGCAGATCGCGCGGAAGTGTGACGACGCGCTGTGCGGCATCGAGCGAGATGAGGACCGTACGCGCGGTCGCCAGCACCTGGTCGGACTCGGCATTCGATACCGTATAATCAAAGGTGACGGACCGTGAGGCCACGTCGCTGAGCGTGGTGGCTACGCGGATGAGATCGTCGTACCGTGCCGGGGCCCTGTAGCGGACGCTGGCATCCGCGACCGCCAGGGTGACGCCCCGGGCTTCCATCTCCCGGTACGACATGCCGCCGCCACGAATGTGGTGGGTCCGTCCAATCTCGCACCAGACGAGATAGTGCGCGTGATACGCCACCCCCATCTGATCGGTCTCGGCGTAGCGCACGCGAAATTCCACGGTGGAAACGCGTAGCGACATCAGTGGCGGGAGAATGAACGCTCGCGCGCGAGCGCACCGCGTCGAACGCGGGCGAACATGCACGGCGCTGTCCGGTTTGTAAAGGGCATGATGGGAAGGTAGAATGTGCGCATGCTCGCCGCTCCCTGCTTCGTCGTATCGGACGCGCATCTCGGTGCCGCGCCCCCCGAGGTCGAGCACAATCTGCTCGCCTTTCTCCGTCAGCTCCCCGGCCGAGCCGGGTCCCTGCTCATCAACGGCGACCTCTTCGACTTCTGGTTCGAGTGGCGCCGCGTCATTCCCCGCCCGGCTTTCCGGGCGCTGGCGGCGCTCGCCGAACTGCGCGAAGCAGGCGTGCCGATTCTCATGATTGGCGGCAACCACGACTGCTGGGGTGGAGAGGTGCTGACCCACGACGTCGGCGTGTGCTTCCATCTCGGTGCGTGGGACGGTTCGATTGCCGGGTGGCGCGCCCACGTGGAGCACGGAGACGGGCTGCGCGAGCGCGAGGATCGCGCCTATCGCCGGCTGCGCACCGTGCTGCGGCACCCGCTGGCCATCCGCGCATTCCGCCTGCTGCATCCGGACTGGTCCAGCGCGCTGGCGACCGGCAGCTCCGATGTGAGCCGTGTGCACGGCGCCGGTGATGGCGGCGCGGGACTGCGTCAAATCGCGCTCTCCCACCTGGCGCGGCCCAGCGAGGTGGAACTCGTGGTGTTCGGTCACTCGCATGTGCAGACGCTGGAGCGCGGGGAGAATGGCGGCGTGTACGCGAATCCGGGTGCCTGGTTCGATGCGCCGACGTATCTCGTGGTGAGTCCGGAGCGCGTTGAGCTGCGCCGCTGGACGGCATCAGCCGAGGGTGAGCTTCTCCACGCACTCGATCGACTCGCCGAGAAAGCGCTGCCCCTGGCGTAGAAAGTGGTCCGGTGCATCCGACGCGACGAAGCGATGCGTCCGGGTCCGGCCGGCCGGCGCGCACAGGTCGCGTTCAACGAGGACGCGACGCGTCTCGGCAGCGGTCTCCTCGGCGCTGTCGATGAGTCGCACGCCGGGGCCGGCGAGCTCCGCGAGCAACGGCTTCAGCAACGGGTAGTGCGTGCAGCCGAGGACGAGCGTGTCCACGTGACCGGCGAGGAGGGGGCCGAGGTATTCGCGCGCGATCAGTCGCGTGGGTTCCGTATCGAGCCAGCCTTCCTCCACGAGCGGGACGAACAGCGGACAGGCCCGCGCCACGACGTGCGCGTCCGGATCGATCGCATGAATGGCCCGCACGTATGCACCGGAGGTGATGGTCCCCTCGGTGCCGATCACACCGATGCGGCGTGCCCGCGATGCATGCGTGGCCGCGCGCGCGCCGGGATTCACCACGCCAATGACCGGCATGGAGAAGGCGCGCTGCAGCGAGTCGAGCGCGTGCGCGGTGGCCGTGTTGCAGGCGACGACGATGGCCTTGACGCCCTGCTCCGCGAGCCACTGCGCAATCTCGTGGCTGTAGCGTTGCACGGTATCCGGACTTTTCGGCCCGTACGGCACCCGGGCCGTGTCGCCGAAATACACGAGCGACTCACCCGGAAGCTGACGCAGCAGCTCGCGCGCGACCGTGAGACCGCCGATGCCGGAGTCGAAGACCCCGATGGGGGCGCTTGCCACGGTCACCATTCGATGCGGGCGCTCACTTCAGCCTGCTGTGTGGTGGCATGTCCCCGGACCTGCACCGGCACGTCCCAGAGGTGCGCCGCCACAAAGGCGTCCGCGGCGGAGAAGAGATGCGTGAAAATCAGCAGCGCCGTCCAGTCCTCCACCGCCTGACGTCGCGGATCGATCTGCGCCGCCAGCGGATTCGCCACGTACACGCCGCCGTCGCCCAATACGCTGTCGCGTGACGCCACGCGTGCGTCGCGCAGCTCCCGCCTGGACTGCACGAGCATCGCGATGGATGTCATCTCGATGGCGGCGTAGATCGCACCCGCGGTGGACCTGTGCAGGGATGCCTGCCCCCAGCCGGGGATAAGGAGCGATTGCAGCAGCGCGCGTTTGGGCGAGATGGGCGGCCGGGTGAGCGAGTCGGATACGACGCGCCCGGTGTCCGGCTGCGCCGGATGCGTCTTCGCGCCGACGCGTGCGCTGTCGGCCACCTGGGCCGGCAGCGCACGCACCACCATCGAGACGCTCAGGACAACGAGTGGCGCCGAGAGGACGGACCGCCGGACGCGGCGCAGGGTGTCGTGGCGGGAACGTGTGGGAATCGAACCCACCCAACCCGACGTGGTCAGGTCGCACCAGTTTTGAAGACTGGGGAAGCCACCAGGCCCCATCCGCCCCCAGCGTGTCACGAGAGAATGATGTCGGCCGCGCCATGCGGCAGCACCGCGCCAATCGCCACTGCGCCGGGCACGCGTGCCAGATAGCCGGCCAGCGCGGGAGCGGGCACGCTGAGCAGCAGGCCGCCAGAGGTCTGTGGGTCCACCAGCAGCGCGCGCTCAGTTTCGGTGGTCGTTCCCCAGGAGACGCGCGACTCCAGGAAGGCAAAATTGCGCCGTGCCCCGCCGGTCCCGACGCCCTGTTCGGCGGCTTCGTGTGCTCCGTCGAGAATGGGCACGCGCGACACGTTGACGTCGAGGGTCACGTTGCTGGCGCGCGCAACGTGCGATGCATGGCCCAACAGTCCGAAGCCGGTGACGTCCGTGGCGCAGCGCACACCAACGGCGAGCGCCGCGCGGCTCGCGTCCCGATTGAGGCGCGTCATCACCGTGATGGCCGCGCGCAGCGAGCCGGCATCACAGCGGTCTTCCTTCGCCGCCGTGGTCAGCAATCCGCTCCCGACCGGCTTGGAGAGCACGAGCACATCGCCCGGCCGCGCATTCGCGTTGGACAGCACCGTTCGCGGATCGGCACGACCCGTGACCGAGAGCCCGTACTTGGGCTCCTCGTCCACCACCGTATGGCCGCCCACCAGCACCGCGCCGGCTTCGCGCACCTTGTCATGGCCGCCGCGCAGAATGTCGGCGAGCACATCCAGCGAGAGCGCTCCGGTTGGGAACGCGACGATGTTCATTGCGGTGAGCGGTTCGCCACCCATCGCGTAGACATCCGAGAGCGCATTGGCCGCAGCGATCTGCCCGAACTCGTACGGGTCGTCGACAATGGGCGCAAAGAAATCCACCGTCTGGATCAGCGCCAGGGAGTCGGACAGCGCAAAGACGCCCGCGTCGTCAAACGTCTCCGCACCAATGAGGAGGCACGCATCGTGTTGCCGCGGCAATGGCAGCAGGACGCGTGACAGGTCGGCGGGGCCCATCTTGGATGCGCATCCCGCGCACCGGGCGAACGCGGTGAGTCGGACTGCCGTCGCGGGCAGGGGCGAGGCACTCATGGGGAGACGACGATGGCGGCGATGCCGCCGTTACACCGGAATACTGGCAATGACATCGATCTCCACGACCGCACCACGCGGCAGAGCCGCGACCTGCACCGTGGACCGAGCCGGCCGCGCCGTGCCAAGATGGCGGCCGTACGCTTCGTTGAAGACGGGAAAATCGGCGAGGTCCACAAGATAGACCGTGCTGCGCACGACATCGCTCCACGAAGCACCCGCCGCGGCGAGAACCGCTTCGAGATTCTGCATGACGCGATTCGTTTGCTCCACGATGCCGCCCTCCGTCATGCGCCCCGTGGCTGGATCGAGCGCGATCTGTCCAGCGGTGAACAGCAAGCCGCCCGCCATGATTGCCTGCGAGTAGGGACCGATGGCCTGCGGAGCGTGCTCGGATGCGACAGAGGTGGTTGACATGGCGTGCGGGTCGTGGGTTGCGGAGTGCGGAGTAGCGGGCTCGCGACGTCCGGCTGGCGATGACCCATTCCCCCAGTGCCTGCTGTCAGCTTATCGCGCTTCCACCGTGGCGACAAGTCGTCACGACAACCCCACGATACTGCCATCCGCTTCAATGGCCATGCGCTCGGCGGCAGGCTCGCGCGGGAGCCCGGGCATCGTCATGATGTCGCCCGCCTGCGCGATGACGAATCCGGCGCCGGCCGATGGACGGACTTCGTTGACCGTGATGCGGAAGCCGCTCGGACGACCCAGACGCGCCGGGTCGTCGGTAAACGAATATTGTGTCTTGGCCATGCAAATGGGGGTCTGGCCGAGACCGATGGATTCCAGATAATCAATCGCGCGATCGGCCTTTGGCGAATAGTCCGCGCCGTCACCACCGTAGACCTTGCGCACGATGGTGTCGATCTTCTCGCGGATGGGCAGCGTGGCGTCGTACAGGGGGTGATAGTTCGATCCGCCGCGTTCCAGCGCGGCGAGAATCTCGCGAGCCAGCTCCTCACCACCGGCGCCGCCCTGCGCGTACACATCGTTGGGCGCCACGCACACGCCCTGTCTGGCCGCGAAGTCGGCGACCATGTCGAGCTCACGATCGGTATCCGACGCGAATCGGTTCACCGCGACGATCACGGGCACGCCGAACTGCCGGACGTTTTCAATGTGCGCGGCGAGGTTGGGCAGGCCGCGCTCGAGGGCGCCCAGGTCCTCGGTGTCGAGCTGCTTCTTGTTGGCGCCGCCATTCAGCTTGAGCGCACGGACGGTGGCCACGAGCACCGCGACCTCCGGATTGAGCTGCCCGAAGCGACACTTGATGTCGAAGAATTTCTCCGCGCCCAGATCGGAGCCGAAGCCCGCCTCGGTGAGACAAACGTCGGCGAGCGCCAGCCCGGCCCGCGTCGCCATGAGACTGTTGCAGCCGTGCGCGATGTTGCCGAAGGGACCGGCATGCAACAGCGCGGGACCACCTTCGAGGGTCTGAACGAGATTGGGACGGAGGGCGTCACGCAGCAGGAGCGTCATGGCGCCGACACCCTTGAGGTCAGCGGCCCGCACCGGGCGCGGTGATGCTCCCGTGGTATTGCCCACGATGATCCGCCCCAGACGCTCACCGAGATCAGTGAGGCTGGTCGCAAGCGCGAGGATCGCCATGATCTCGCTGGCGGGCACGATCACCCAGCGCTCCTCGCGCGGGACGCCGTTCCCCACTCCGCCAAGTCCGATGACGCAGTCGCGCAGTGCGCGGTCGTTCATGTCCACCGTGCGCGGCCAGGTGATGCGCCGTGAGTCCAGCCCGAGCGGATTCCCTTGCGTGAGGTGATTGTCGATGAGCGCCGACAGCAGCCCGTGCGCGCTGGCCACCGCATGGAAATCGCCGGTGAAATGGAGGTTGATGTCCTCCATGGGCACGACCTGCGCGTAGCCGCCGCCCGCTGCGCCGCCCTTCACCCCGAACACCGGGCCGAGACTCGGCTCGCGCATGCACATCACGGCGCTCTTGCCGAGCCGCCGCATCGCCTGCGCGACGCCCACCAGAGTCGTGCTCTTCCCTTCGCCAGCCGCCGTGGGGTTGATGCCCGTGACCAGCACGAGGCGACCGCGCGCTGGCCGCGCCGAGACCTCCAGCGGAATTTTTGCCTTGTACTTGCCATAGAGGTCGAGCTCGTCCGCGGACAGGCCGAGTTCGGCGCCGACGTCGACGATGGGCCGCATGCGCGCGGCCTGTGCGATGGCGATATCGGAAGGTACGGTTGTGCTCACTACGTCCTCGCTCGAAGGGTGCATGGGCTCTGCGCGACAATCTTACGCGCAAACGGCACGCCGTCGCTAGCCGACCGGAGAGGGCAGCGCCAGACCGAACAGTGAGCGCGCATTGCGCGCGGCAATGGCGCCCAGCCGTTCCGGCGTCGTCATGCGCCGCTCCGCCAGCTGCGCGACGGTGACTGCGACATACGCGGGCTCGTTGCGTTTGCCCCGGTGCGGCACCGGCGCGAGATACGGCGCGTCGGATTCCACGAGGATCCGATCATCCGGGACGAGGCGCACCACATCGTCGCGATCCCACGAGCGGAAGGTGACGATGCCGCTGAAGGAGATGAACCAGCCGGCGTCGAGCGCGGCGCGAGCCAGTGCCGCCGAACCGGTGTAGCAGTGCATCACCCCGCGTGCGCCAGCCCGGCCGAACTCCTCGACGAGCGCGCGGGTATCGTCCTCGGCGTCGCGCGTGTGGACGATCACCGGGCGGTCGTGCGCGACGGCGAGGGCGAGCTGCGCCCGGAACGCCGCGAGCTGGCTCGCGCGCGGCGCGTGATCGTAGTGGTAGTCCAGTCCGCATTCCCCGACCGCCACCGCGCCCGCCTCGAGATGCGCGCGAATGGCGGGAATGGCGTCGGCCTCGCGGAACGCGGCCGCATCATGAGGATGGACACCCGACGTCCACGCCACAAAGTCGGGATGCGCGGACGCGAGCGTGCGGGCCTGCTCGGCAGCCGCGAACGATTCGCCAATGCAGACCACGGCCGCGGCTCCTGCTTCACGTGCCCGCGCCACGACCGCATCGCGGATGCCGTCGAAGGCGACGTCCGCGAGATGCGCGTGACTGTCAACGTACGTGAGCATGCGTCGCGCCTCGTCGTCTGATCGCGCGGCGCATGCGGGGACCCGTCAGCGATGCGCCGCGACCGGCGCGTCGTCCTTGCGCGGCGTGTTCTGCTGGCTCGACCGGACATTGCGGGGGCCGACACCGCCCTTGGTGCCCACGGCGCGCGGCCACTGCTTCTCGATCCAGAGCAGGATCGGCGGCGCAACGTAGATGGAGCTGAACGTGCCGGTGACGACACCAAAGAGCATCACGAGGGCGAACGGACGAATCACTTCACCACCGAGCAGCGCGAGTCCGATGAGCGCACCCAGGGTGGTGGTGTGCGTCAGCACCGAGCGCGGCAGCGTCTCGTTCACCGCACGATTCACCGTGTCGTAGAGTGTCTCCTTGCGCTTCTTGCGGAGATCTTCGCGGACGCGGTCGAAAATGATGATGGTGTCGTTGAGCGAGTAGCCGATCATCGTGAGCACGCCGCCCACCACGATGAGCGAGATCTCGAGATGGACGTACTTGATGAACGCCAGCGTGCCCAGAATGTCATGCGCGGTGGCGATGACGGCCGCGACGCCGAAGCGCCACTCGAAGCGATAGGCCAGATAAACCAGCGTGACGAGAAACGACACGAGAATGGCGTAGAACGCCTTCTGGCGCAGTTCGCCGCCAACCTTCGGACCCACGGTGTCAACGCTCCGGACCGTGTAGCTGCCCGTGCCATAGTGCTTCGTGAGCGCCGCTTCGATGACCATGGCCACGGCGTTGGCGCCGTGCGCCTGCTGCGCGACCTCTCCCGCATCCTGCGCGCGGATCAGGAACTCGCTGGATGTGCCGAACTGCACGATTTCCGCGCCGTGCACGCCTGCCCGATCCAGCGTGGAACGCAGATCGCCGGCGTCGGGCGTCTTGTTGAACGCCACCTGCATGAGCGTGCCGCCGGTGAATTCAATGCTGTACTTGTAGTTGCTGACGGCGATCCAGATGAGCCCGGGGATCGTGAACGCCAGCGTCACGGCCGTGGTGATCTTCCAGAGCCGGATGAAGTCGATCTTCGTGTCGTGCAGGATGCGAAACATTCAAATGCTCAACGTCTGGGCGCCGCGCGTGCGGGTGAGCCACAGGAGATAGAAGGTCCGGACGACGAAGATGGCACTAACCATGGACGCCGCGATGCCCGCGATGAGCGTCACGGCGAATCCCTTCACGGCACCAGTGCCGATATAGAACAGCACGAGCGCGGTGAGCGCGGTCGACACGTTGGAATCGATGATGGCGCTCATGGCGTGCCGGAAGCCTTCGTCGATGGCCGCGCGCACGGTTTTCCCGCTCACGAGCTCCTCTCGTATTCGTTCGAAGATCAGCACGTTGGCATCCACCGCGATGCCAACGGAGAGCACGAACCCCGCGATGCCCGGCAGGGTGAGTGTGGCTTCAAAACCAGCGAGCAGTGCGAGGGTGAAGAGCGCGTACAACCCCAGCGCGGCCACAGCCAGCATGCCTGAAAAGCGATAATACCCGATCATGATGAGCACGACGAGTCCGACGCCCAGGATGCCGGCGCGAATGCCGTCCTTGATGGCATCCTTGCCCAGGCTCGGATCGATCTGCCTTGACTCCACCACCTTGAGCGGCACCGGCAGTGCGCCGGCGCGCAGCACGAGCGCGAGGTCCTGCGTCTTTTGCAGCGGCTGTCCGCGCATCGTGATCTGGCCGCGTGTGCCGATAGCGCTCTCGATGACGGGGGGGCGACCCATGACGCGATCATCGAGCACGATGGCCATGTAGTCGTTGATGTGCTTCGCCGTCTCCTGGCGGAACCGCCGGCCGCCTTCGGCGCTCAGCGTGAACTGTACAATGTTGCCTTCGAGCGGGTCCGTCGCCGGTTTGGCGTCGGTGAGATATTCACCGGTGATGATCGGCTTGGAGTCGACCACGTAGAACGGCGTCACGTTCGCGGCCTCGCCCTCATCCGGCGTGCCCCAGTGAATGGTCTTGCCGGGGGGCAGCGCCGCCTTCACGGCCGGGTCGTCCAGATACTTGGCCACGGTGGGGACGTCCGCGTTCGCGACGAAGAACTCGCCGGGCATTTGTCCCGACTGAATCTTGCTGCTCAACGGGCCATTCGTGGCACCCATGAGCAGCCCGGTATCGGGCGCGGCACTGGTATCCGGTGTTGCCGCCTTTCCTTGTGCCTTCGCGCCCGTGTCGGCACCGGCCTTCGCCGCGCTGGTGTCGGTGGAGAAGAGCGAGCTGATCGCGGCGTGCGCGGTGTCGCCGCCAGGGGCAGCCTTGGCACCCGCCGAGCCCGCCGACGCGGCCGTAATCCCCTTGCTCTTGATGATCTGGTCCATCCGCGGCAGGACCTTCTCCAGCGCATTGGTCTTGTCCGTGATCTGGAACTGCAGATAGGCCGAGCGTTCGACGAGCTGTCTTGCCCGCTCGGGATCGTCGACCCCCGGGAGCTCGACCAGGATCCGGTCGTTGCCGACCTTCTGCACCACCGGCTCGGCCACGCCGAATTCGTCAATGCGGTTCCGCACGACCTTGAGGGCGCGATCGATGGCCTCCGACTTGTTGGCCACCACGCCCTTCGACTCATCCACTTCGAGCGACATGTGAATGCCGCCCTGCAGATCGAGCCCCCGCTTGAGCGGCACTCGCGTGAACGTCGTGTCGTGGAACACGCCCTGGGCATTCCGCTCGCGCA
Organism: Gemmatimonadaceae bacterium; assembly: GCA_036278895.1. Lineage (GTDB taxonomy): Bacteria > Gemmatimonadota > Gemmatimonadetes > Gemmatimonadales > Gemmatimonadaceae > JADGGM01. Next base: position 162,979 of record DASUKE010000005.1, on the reverse strand, counting down.
CGGTGGTGGTGCGGGGGAAGAGCGCCCAGATCGACACGGCAACCAGGGCGAGGATAGTCAGGAGACGATAGCGGAGATTACCCATGCGACTTCGACCAGGTGAGAAGATTCCAGTGCAGTTATGAAGGTTACCGGACTACTTCAATTCAGTCAACGCGCGCCGCGCGTGCTCGGCGTCGCGCTCGAGCTGGTTCACCAGCGCCGCGACGTCGGCGAAGGCCTGTGTATCGCGCAGGCGACGCACGAACTCCACCTTGACGTTCGCCCCGTACAGATCGACCGTCGCGTCGAAGAGATGGACTTCGAGTGTCAGCTCGGCATCGGCGAAGGTGGGCCTCGGGCCCAGATTCATCATGCCGGCGAACGCGCCGCCGGGCGTCTGTGTGCGCACCGCATATACCCCGACCGGCGGCAGGAGTTTGCGCGGCGGCGGCGGCGCGAGGTTGATCGTCGGAAAGCCGAGGAGCCGGCCACGACGCGCGCCGTGGCCCACGACCCCCGACACGGAATACGGGCGCCCCAGCGCATCCGCGGCACGATGCAGATCGCCGCCGGCCACTGCGCGGCGAATCAGCGTGGACGACACGGGTCGCCCGTCCTCCAGCGTGACGGGTCCCACCACTTCCACGCCGAAGCCACGGTCCTGCCCCAGCTGCCGGAGCACATCCACGTCGCCCTCGCGCCCGCGCCCGAAGCCGTGGTCGTAGCCGATGATGAGGTCGCGCATGTGGAAACGCCGTAGCAGCACATCGTCCACGAACTGGGCGGCGGCGTAGCGTTGCAGCGCCGTCGTGAAGGGCACGATGGCCAGATAATTGACGCCGCTCTCCGCTACGACCTCGAGCTTCTCGTCTCCGACGGTGAGCAGCGGCGGCGCCGCGGCAGGATTCACCACCTCCAGCGGGTGCGGCTCGAACGTGACGAGCACGCTGGGCAGGCTCTCGGTGCGCGAGCGCTGCGCGAGGCGGCTGAGCACGTCGCGATGGCCGCGATGAACCCCGTCGAAGGTGCCGACGGTCACGATGGTGCCTGGCGAATCGGGCGGAAGGCCGGAGTCGCGCCAGCCACGAAATTCCTCAGGCATCACGCATCACCAGGCGCGGATGCCAGAGCTCGTCCGCGCGATCCGCCAGTGCCACGAGCGCCCCAGCGTCATCCACCAGCGCCGCCCGTGGGCCGGGCACTCGCGCGGGGATGCGCTGTCCGTGCGCGACGCGGGCAGCCTCGTCCGCCGTCAGGACCTGCGCGGGAAGCGACGGCACGGCCGCGCGCGGCGGCAGCAGTGCGGGCGCGGCGCCCAGTGCATCGAGCGGACACGCCGCATCCACCGAGAACCCGCCGCACTGCACGCGGCGCAGCGCGGCGAGATGCGCGGCGCCATCCGCGAGTCGTCCCAGGTCGCGCGCCAGAGCGCGAATGTACGTCCCTCCCGCGCACGTGATGCGGACGTCCAGCTCGTTCGCGCGCCACGCGCGAACCGTCCACGCCTCGACATGCACCGCAACCGGTGGCAGCGCCAGGGCTGTGCCCCGGCGTGCCGCGATGTAGGCGCGCTGCCCATCACGCTGCTTGGCGGAGTAGGCCGGCGGGACCTGCAGAATGTCGCCCGAAAGCGCCAGCATGGCGCGTTCCAGCTCCGCGCGCGATGGCACCGGGGCGGTGCGCACGACCTGCCCCGTCGGATCATCCGTGTCCGTTTCCGCGCCGAGCCGCACCGTGGCCTCGTACGTCTTGGGTTCATCCTCGAGACAGGAGGCCAGTCGCGTCGCGCGCCCGATGAGCAGAATCAGCAACCCCGTCGCGAAGGGGTCGAGCGTGCCCGCATGACCGGCACGCCGAACGCCGAGCGCCCGTCGCACGACGTTCACGACGTCGTGCGAGCTGCGTCCAGCGGGCTTGTCCACGAGCAGCAATCCGTCAGGTGCCTGATTCTCCATTGCCCGGCGTGGGCTCGTCCTTGAGCTGTGCGAGAAGCGATTCGATGCGCGCCGCCTGTTCGACGCTGTGATCCAGACGGAACATGAGGTCTGGCGCGAGACGCAGGCGCAGCGCGCGCGCGACGCGCGGGCGCAGGTGCGCCGCCAGGCTTTCGAGTCCTTCCAGCGTCTGCGCGCGCTCCGCGTCACTGCCCATGATGCTCACGTAGACGCGGGCGGTCCGCAGATCACGCGTGACATCCACGCCCGTGACCGTCACGAATCCCACGATGCGGGGATCCTTCGCGCCTTCGGTGAGAAAGCGCGCGATTTCTTCGCGAATGGCCTCCGCCACGCGGTCGGCTCGCCGATGAGGAGCAGGCATGCGATGGAACGTCGCTGGGGCGGGCCGGCCGTGCTGCATGCGCGGCCGGCGAGCACGCCTACAGCGTTCGCGCCACTTCCTCCGTCCGATAGCACTCGATCACATCGCCGACCTTGAGGTCGTTGAAGTTCTCGATACCGATCCCGCATTCGAATCCCTCGCGCACCTCGCGCACGTCGTCCTTGAAGCGGCGCAGCGAACCGATCACGCCATCATAGACCTCGACGCCGTCGCGAATAATGCGTACCCGGCCGTGTCGCGACACGGTGCCGTGACGCACGAAGGATCCGGCGATCACACCCGCCTTCGGCACCCGGAACAGCTCGCGGACCTCCGCTTCGCCCAGCGTCACCTCGCGTTCCTCGGGGCGCAGCAGTCCGCTCAGCGCGGCGCGCACATCGTCGACCGCTTCGTAAATCACGCGATAGAGGCGAATGTCCACGCCCTCGCGTTCGGCAGCGGCGCGCGCGTTGGTGTCGGGACGCACGTGGAAGCCGATGATGATCGCGCCCGATGCCTTGGCCAGCAGGATATCACTCTCCGTGATCGCGCCCACGCCACGGTGCACGATGTCCACCTTGACTTCGGCGTTGGAGAGCTGGCCCAGCGCGTCGGCCACGGCTTCTGCCGGCCCGCCCTGGTCCGCCTTGATCACGAGGTTGAGCGTGCGCACCACACCGGCGGCCGCCTGTGACATGAAGTCCTCGAGCGATACCGACACACGCGACGTGCGGCGGCTCTTCGCCTCGCGATCCAGCCGCTGGCGCCGCTGCGCGATCTCGCGCGCCTCGAGCGCGTCGTCCACCGCCAGCAACTGGTCACCGGCCATGGGAACGCCTTCAATGCCGAGCACCTGCACGGGAATGCCCGGTCCCGCGTCGGGCGCGATCTTGCCGCGCTCGTCGAGCAGCGCCCGGACGCGCCCCGAGTACATGCCGCAGATAAAATCGTCCCCCACGCGCAGGGTGCCGTTCTGCACGAGCACCGTCGCGACCGGGCCCTTGCCCGGATCGAGCTGCGCTTCCACGACTGTTCCGATGGCGCGCCGGTTCGGATTCGCCTTGAGGTCGAGGATCTCGGCCTGCAGGAGGATCTGATCGAGCAGTTCCGGCACGTTCGTGCCCTTCTTGGCGGAGATCGGCGTGGAAAGCGTCGTGCCGCCGAACTCCTCGAGCACCACGCCCTGCTGCAGGAGATCCTGCTTGACCTTGGGCACGTTGGCCGATGGCAGGTCGATCTTGTTGATCGCCACGACCAGCGGCACGCCCGCATTTCGCGCATGCGAGATGGCCTCGACGGTCTGCGGCATCACCTGATCGTCCGCCGCGACCACGAGCACGACGATATCGGTGACCTGCGCGCCGCGGGCGCGCATGGCGGTAAACGCCTCGTGCCCCGGCGTGTCGAGAAAGGTGATCTCGCGGCCGTTGGCCAGCGTCACATGATAGGCGCCGATGTGCTGCGTGATGCCGCCAGCCTCGCCGGCAACCACGTTCTCCTTGCGGATGTAGTCCAGCAGCGAGGTCTTGCCGTGATCGACGTGGCCCATGATGGTGACGACCGGCGATCGGGAGACCAGATCTTCGGGACGATCGGTGTCGGGCTGCTCCTCCATGGCCGCGTATTCTTCCTCGCGCACGGCGCGGAAGCCGAATTCACCAGCGATCAGCTCGATCTGATCGAAGTCCAGCCGCTGGTTGATCGTGACCATGAGTCCGAGATTCTTGAACGCGAAGGCCACGATCTGCGTGGGCGGGATCTTGAGGATGGACGCGAGCTCGCTGACGGTGATGAACTCGTTCACGCGCACCGTCGTGCGTTCGCGCTCTGCGTCCGCGGCGCGCTGCGCCTCGACCTCCTCGCGATAGCTGCTGTCCTCGCCGCGCCGCGGACCGCGCCGCGACGGCGCTCCGCGCAACGCTGTCATGGTGCGCGTGATGTTCGCGCTCACCGCTTCCTGGTCCACCGTGCCGCGCTTCCCCTTCTTGCGCTTGCCGCCGCGCTTTTCCTCCCGGCGGCTGGGCAGGCTGGTGCCGGCGCCCGGTGCGGCAGATGCAACCGGCCGAGGCTGCGAGGCCGACGGTCCGGCGGCAGGTCTCGGGCGAGGCGGGCCGGGAACCACCGAGCGCGGACGCTGCCAGTCCGAGCCGGCCGGCGTGGGGCGTGGCGACGCCGGACGGCTCGTCGCCGGGGCAGACAACGGAGCCGCGGGACGCGCCGCGGGAGTCGCGGGCGTCTGCGGCGCTGCGCGTGTGATGTCCGGGCGCGGCGCAGTGGGCTCGGACTGTGCCGGCACTTCGACAGGCGTCTCGGCAGGTGGTGCGGCACGGCGGCGAGCTGGCGCGGCTGGCGCCCCAGCAGACTCCGCTGCTGTCGCCTGCTCCTCCTGGGCCGGCGATGCTGGCGTCTCAGACTCGGCTGGCGCGGACTCGGCCACTTCCGCCTCGGCCGCGACGATGTCCGCCGCCTTGCGACGCCGGCGCACGACCGGCTCGCTCCCGCCACCCGGTTCGGCCGGAGCCGATGGGGGCGCGGCCGCCGCCGTGGTGCGCCGCCGCCGGCTCGTGCTCGTGGACGGCTTCTCCTGGCGTGCCCGCTTCTCCCGTTCCCAACGCGCCCGCAGGCGCGCCACCTGATCATCCGCAAGGACGCTCAGATGACTGCGTACCGGAACGTCCATGGAACGCAGCAGCGTCATCAGCTCGTCGTTGCTGATGCCGAACTCGCCAGCCAGATCATGTACCCGAAGCTTGAGCAAACCAACCCTCCTATGCGGCCCCCACGGGGCCAGACCTCACGATCGCGCGAATTCCCTTCGCCAGATCACGATCCGTAATGCCAACTACCGTAGTCTGCTGCCGTCCTACCGCGTGGCCCAGGGCCGCCGCCGACGGCGCCGAGACCATCTCGATGTGCCGGGCGCGAAGCAGCGGCACGATCTTGTCCAGACTGTTCCGCGCCGCGTCAGGCGCGACCACGGCGAGTTGTAACGCTCCACGCTTCGCCGCCTCGCGCACGCGATCGACTCCGGCGACCGCCAGGCGCGCGCGCATCCCGAGGCCCACCAGACCGAGGATGCGGCTGGCCGTCGCGGGCGGCGTCACGCCGCGGTGCCCTCCGGATTCTCGGCCCCGTCCGTTCCGCCCTCCTCGGTGGTCAGCTCGTCAATCAGCGCCATGATGCGGTCTGCCTCCTCCGGTGCGATGCCGGGCAGGCGAAGCAGATCCTCCCGTTCGAGATCGATGATGTCGTTCAGCGTGCGATAGCCGGCATCCTCGAGCACGGCTACGGTGGCCGGACCCATGCCGCCAATGTCCGACAGCTTGACGTCGGCTGCCGCGCTCTCCTCCGGGAGCGGCGCGAACAGCGGCGCCTCGCCGCCCCGCTCCAGCCACTCGCGGCTCGAGTAGAGATCGATCTTCCACCCCGTGAGCTCGGACGCCAGGCGCACGTTCTGCCCGTTGCGCCCGATGGCCAGCGAGAGCTGATCTTCATCCACGACCGCCGGAATGGTTCGCGTGGCCGGATCACTGAACACGCGCGCCACCCGCGCCGGCGCCAGCGCCATCTTGGCGAAGCGTTCGGGATCGGCCGACCAGGGCACGATGTCAATGCGTTCGCCACCCAACTCATTCACTACGGCCTGCACGCGCGAGCCCTTGAGACCGACACACGCGCCAACCGGATCAATCGAATCGTCGCGCGAGATCACGGCGATCTTCGTGCGGCTGCCGACTTCGCGCGCCACGGCGCGGATTTCCACGATGCCCTGCTGGATCTCCGGCACCTCGAGCTTGAACAGCGCCTGCACGAACAGGCCATCGGCACGACTGAGAATCAGACGCGGGCCCTTGGGTGTTTCCTCGATGCGCTTGAGCACAGCGCGCATGGGTTCGCCCTGGTGGAAATGCTCGCGGTGGTTCTGCTCACGGTACGGTACGATCGCTTCGGCCTCGCGGAACTTGTTCAGCATGATCACGAGCTTGCCGCGCTCGATCTGCTGCACTTCACCGGAGAGGAGATCGCCCACCCGCCCGGAAAACTCGTCGCGAATGCGACTGCGCTCCCGCTCGCGGATGCGCTGGATGATGCGCTGCTTGGCCGCCTGCGCCGCTGTCCGTCCGAACATGCCGAAGTCCACGTTCTCCTCGAGCATGTCGCCGACCTCGAAACCTTCGTCATAGACGCGCGCTTCGTCGAGCGAGACTTCGCGGCTGGCGTCCGTGACGGCATCGACCACGCTGCGCAGCCGTGTGATCTTGATGTCGCCCCGTGCCTCATCAATCGCGATTTCCGCCTGGACATTCGGTCCGAATTTCTTGGCGAGCGCGGCGAGGATGCCGTCCTGGAGCAGCCCGTGCAGTTCCGCACGGTCGAGCTGCTTCAGATTCGTCATCTCCCGAATCGCACTCAGAATATCGCCTGAGCTGTCCATCGAACCATCCTCATCGATTACCAGTGGAACGCCAGTCGGGCATCCGTCACGCCGGCCAGCGGCATTCGCTGTTCTGTTCCCTTCCCGTCACGCACGATCACCACTTCCCCTCCCGGCTCGCCCTCGACCCCGACGATTTCGACTTCCGCGCGGCCGTGCAACAGCGGGCTCGCCACACTCGCGGTCCGCCCGACGAACCGTCGCCAGTCGGCCGGTGATCGGAGCGGCCGCTCCACGCCTGGCGATGACACCTGGAGTACATAACGTTCACCGAGCAACGCCTCGCCATCGAGGCGTTGCTCGAGCGCACGGGAAGCACGCGCGCAGTCATCCACCGCGACCGGCGATCCATCGCGCCGGTCAATTCTGACATCGACCGTCGGGCGCGCGCGCGACCCGCCTACCCGGAGCTCGACGAGGTCGAATTCCAGCGCGTCCAGCACCTGCGCGACAACGGCTTCCAGCCCTTCGGACATGTCGAATCGCAAGCCATGATAACAAAAAATGTGGGGCATCAACCCCACATTTCCGCCCGCCACTCGCTCCGGCAGGCTTCCGAATGACCAATCTACGCTTGTACTTAGGGAGAGTCAAGTGAAGTGGCATCGCTGGCCGCGACGATCACGGCGACCTGCCTGCCGCGGTCACCGGCACGATGCGAGAAGAACCGATCATGGTCGCAGCGCGTGCACCGCGAGCTGGCATGGATGCGGGCGATGCCGAGGGCGCGCGCCTGCCGGGCCAGGACGTCGCGCAGATCCACGGTCGTTGGGTGGGAGACCGCGCGCCCCGTGATCCGTTCGTACACGTCAGGACTCACTTCATAGCATCTGCCGCAAATTGCCGGACCGAGGGAGAGATGCAACTCCTGCGGCGGGATACCCTGGCGGCGCAGCGCCCGGACTCCCGCCTCGAGAATGTGGCCCGCCGTTCCGCGCCACCCGGCATGGAGCAGCGCCACCGCGCCCGAGGCGTGCGCGAGAAACACCGGAACGCAATCAGCGATCACGATTGCGAGCGCGGTGCCAGCGCGGGCCGCCACGTGCCCATCCGCGGCGGAGATGCGGAGCCAGCCGGCCCACTCGCCAGCATGCGTGACGACGCGCGTGCCGTGCACCTGGCTCGCGCTGGCAAGTCGCGGCCCGAAGCGCTGCAGCTCCTCCGCCAGCGCCGACCAGCGGCCCATCACCTCATGCACGGGATCATCTCCGGACGTCCCGAAGGTTCCCGCCGTGCGGGTCGTCGTGAATGCGTGCACGCCGTCCACCACGAGCCCGTCGACGGGCTCGGTCGCCATGCCAGCAATCACGTCTCGCCGCTCTCCACGCGCGTGATGTGGGCGCCGAGCGCGCGCAGCCGCTCGTCAATGCGCTCGTAGCCGCGCTCGATCTGACCGATGTTGTTGATGGTGCTCGTGCCCCGGGCGCACAGCGCGGCGAGCAGAATGGCCATGCCGGCACGGATATCGGGCGATTCCACGGTCGCGCCGTGCAGTCGCGATGGGCCGGACACGAGCGCGCGATGCGGATCGCACAGGACGATGCGCGCACCCATGCCCACCAGCTTGTCCACGAAGAACATGCGTGACTCGAACATTTTCTCGTGCATGAGAATCAGACCGCTGCACTGCGATGCCGTGACGATGGCAATGGACATGAGATCCGCCGGAAATGCGGGCCACGGCTGATCCTCGAGCTTGGGAACATGGCCGCCAAGATCACTGCGGATCTCGCGCGCCTGATCGCCGGGAACGACCAGGGCATCCCCATCGACCTCGCACACGACCCCCAGCCGCTCGAATCCCATCAGGATGGCGCGCAAATGCTCCACACCGGCATCCGGGATGCGCAGGGCGGAGTTGGTGGCCGCCGCGAGTCCAATGAATGACCCGACCTCGATGTGGTCCGGCCCGATGCGATGCGTCGCGCCACCGAGTGACCGTCCCCCTTCCACGATGAGGCAATTCGTGCCGATGCCATCGATGCGCGCGCCAAGCGCCACGAGAAACCGGGCCAGATCCTGCACGTGCGGCTCGCTGGCAGCATTGCGCAGCACGGTCGTTCCGCTCGCCGCCACCGCCGCGGTGAGAGCGTTCTCCGTGGCCGTGACGCTCGGCTCGTCCAGGAACACATCGGCGCCGCGCAGGCCGCTCGAGCGAATGTGATAGGCGGTGTCCAGCGCGAAGGTGGCGCCCAGTTGCTCGAAGGCGAGAAAGTGCGTGTCCACCCGACGCCGTCCGATGACATCGCCACCCGGCGGAGGAAGCGTGACTTCACCGCACCGCGCGAGCAGCGGCGCCGCGAGCAGGATGGAGGCCCGTATGCGCGCCGAGAGACGGGGATCGAGTTCCGATGCGCGCAGCTCGCGCGCTTCAATGGCCAGGGCGTTGCGGGCGGTCCAGTCGATCCGGACGCCGAGCGACCGCACGAGCTGTACGAGCGTCTCCACATCGCGAATACGGGGAACGTTTTCCAGCGTGACCGGGTGTTCGGTGAGCAGTGCCGCGGCGATGATGGGCAACGCGGCATTCTTGTTGCCGGATGGATGGATGGCGCCGGCGAGGGGGTGGGAGCCTTCAACGATGAATTGCGGCGCTGACATTCGCAGGGTTGGTGGCGCGTGGTGTTACGTTTAGTGGGTGAGCCGCGAAGGATGGACCAGCGCCGAACGAGAAGTCAAGCAACTGCTTGACTTGTGTGTCGCCCGGCCCTACGCTACGCGCTCTCATCCTCTATGACCACGCATGCAGCTACTCGTAGCCGTCATCAATCATATGGAACAGGTGGATGACATCCTGGCGGGATTCGTCGAGCTCGGTATCACCGGCGCGACGATCCTGAACAGCGAGGGGATGGGACACGTGCTCACTCACGACGTACCGATATTCGCGGGACTGCGGTCGCTGACGGCGCGGTCGCGTCCAAGCAATCAGACGCTGCTCAGCGTGATTGCCGACGACAAGGTGGACAGCGCCGTCGCGCTCATCCAGGAAGCATGCGGCGGACTGGAATCGCCTGGAGCCGGCATTGTCTTCACCATTCCCGTGACCGCGGTCGTGGGACTCGCGCCGGAGCTGGACGAGTGAGATCGGCCTCATGATGCCAACGGCCGCCATCGCCCTGTTATTCGCGCAAACGTCGGCCGCTGGCGGATGGCTGGGCGTGTTGCTGAGCGTCGCGATCGTCGTGCTCACGATCCTGCTGCTCGTGCTCGTGGTGGTGCTGGTGCCCACGGTGCTGAGCCTCCGGAAGACGATGCAGGAATCGCAGAAGGTCATTGGGCTGCTGGCCCGCGAAACCGGTCCCATCGCCCAACGCGTGAGCCGGGTGGCGGACAACATGGAGTACATCACGACGGCGGTGCGCGCGGACGTGCACCATCTCAGCCGGACGCTGCAGGACGCCACGGCGCGGCTGGGCGATGCGATCGATGCGTCGGAATTGCACGTCCGCGAATTCGGCGCGCTTGCCGGTTTTGCGCAGGAGGAGGCCGAACGCGCCGTGGTCTCCGCCGCCGCGGCACTGCGCGGCGTGCGCGCGGGCGCGGCGGCATTCACGAGTGGACCACGCGACGGCCCGGCCTCCGCGCGCACCGGGTCGAATCATGAAGACGGAGAGACCGCGCCAGCCGGCCGGCCGCGCATTCGCCGCCGTTCCGGACGCGATGCGGGGTGACGGTGCGGCTGTCTTCGCGCTCCCGCGCCCGACTGCGCACCACGCTGCTGTTCGGGACCGTCGTCGTCCTGGCCATCGCGCTGCTGCCGTCGAGCGCCTTCGCATGGACCCCGGGTACCCACATTTTTCTCGGCCAGTCCGTTCTCGCCGCGGCGTCACAGCTCCCGTCGGCCACGGCTGAACTGCTGCGCGCATTTCCCTACGACTTCCTGTACGGCTCGATCGCGGCCGACACGAGCATCGCGAAGAAGTACGTCCCGGTGGGCCGGCACTGCCATTCCTGGACGGTCGGGCTGGAGATCCTGGATGGCGCGGCGGATGAACCACTGCGAAGCTTCGCGCTCGGCTATCTCGCGCATCTCGCGGCGGATACGGTCGCCCACAACTACTTCGTCCCGCGCTACCTGGTGATCGCGTCCCGCACGTCGGGACTGGGACACAGCTACTGGGAGAGCCGCTTCGAGACGCACCTGGGCGGCGAGTACAGCCACCGGGCACGCGAGGTCATGCTGCGCGACCATTCCCGCGCCGATCGATTCCTGGACCGCATCCTGAGCCCCACGATCTTCAGCACGCAGACCAATCGCCGCATCTTCAACGGCATGGTATACGTCACCGATACGGAATCGTGGCAGCGCATCTTCCAGATCGCGGCGGAGAACAGCCGCTGGGACCTGGGCACGTCGGAAGTCTCGCGCTATCTCACGCGGAGCTACGATTACATCCTCGATTTTCTCGGCCGGCTGGACGCATCGGAACCGTACGCGCTGGATCCGTCCGGACTGGACGCGCTGGAACTCGCCAAGGATGTGCGGCGGCGCGCCCGGCTGAGCCGGGTGGAATACCATCTGGCGGAGGAAGCCGGTCGTCACTTCGGGATGCCCGAATCGCCGCTGGACTTTTCCGCGCGACTCGAGCCGCCCCTCTATCCGCCGCCGGAGCGCTCGACGAGCAACTGATTGACGCGCTTCGGATCCGCGCGTCCTCCGGATTTCTTCATCACGAATCCCACCAGCACGCCCTGCAGCTTCCGCTCGCCCGACGTGAAGCGCTGCGCTTCAACGGGGTGTTCGGCGAACACCTCATCCACCCAGCGACGCAGTTCATCCGCATCGCGGACCTGCAGCAGCCCCTCCCGCGAGGCTATTGTATCGGCCGGATCGCCTGAGCGCACCATGATCTCGAAGATGCGCTTCGCCGCGGAGTGGCTCACCGCGCCGTCGCGAACGAGGTCCAGCAGCCGCGCCAGCGCCGCCGGCTGCACGGGAAAGTGTGCGATGGACCCGCCGGATGCGTTGAGAGCGGCCAGCACTTCCCCCATCACCCAATTGGCGGAGGCCTTGGCATCGGGGTGCGCGGCCACGAGCCGCTCGTAGTAATCGGCGAGCGGCGCCGTGGCGGTGAGCACCTCCACATCGGCGGTCGCGAGCCCGAATTCCCGGAGGAATCGCTCGCGTCGTGCCTGCGGCAGTTCGGGGAGTTCCGCGCGGATCCGCGCGATCCATTCGGGCAGCAGGCGCAGCGGAGGCAGATCCGGCTCCGGAAAGTAGCGGTAGTCGTGACTCTGCTCCTTGGAACGCGCGGGACGCACCTCACCCCTGCTCCCATCCCAGAGCATGGTCATCTGCACCACGCGCTCGCCGCGGTCGAGCATGGCGCACTGGCGCTGGAACTCTGCCTCGAGTGCGCGCTCGACGCCCGAGAAGGAATTCATGTTCTTGACCTCGGTCTTCGTGCCGAGGCGTGTCTCGCCGCGCGGACGGGCGCTCACGTTGGCGTCCACCCGGAGGCTTCCCTCCTCCATGTTGACGTCGCTCACGTCGACGTACTCGAGGATCTGCCGCAGCAGCCGGAGATAGGCGCCTGCATCCGACGCGGAACGCATGTCAGGCTCGCTCACGATCTCGATGAGCGGCACGCCCGCGCGATTCAGGTCGATCGCGGAGACGCCGGGGAAGCGGTCGTGGACCGACTTGCCTGCGTCTTCCTCCATGTGGACGCGCGTGATGCCCACCTCCACCGGCGATCCGTCCCGCCGCGCGCCGACCACCAGCCGGCCGTGCTCGGCGATCGGTCGATCGAACTGCGAGATCTGATAACCCTTGGGAAGGTCCGGATAGAAGTAGTTCTTGCGCGCGAAAATGGATTCCTCGTTCACCGTGCAGCCCAGGGCGAGCGCCGCGCGCACGGCGAGGCGCACGGCCTGCTCGTTCAGCACCGGCAGCGCGCCCGGCAGCGCGAGACACACCGGACACGTGTTGACGTTGGGTGCCGCGCCAAAGCTCGAGCTGCAGCAGCAGAACGCCTTGGTGATCGTGCGCAACTGCACATGGACTTCCAGTCCGACCACCATCTCGTAGCGGGCGGTCGCGCCGGAGGCGACCTCGCGGGTGGTCGTCACGCGTGTGCCGCCGCGCCGAGCGCGCGCTCGAGTCCGAACGCAGCCCGGAACATCGCGACTTCATCGAAGTGCGGCGCCATGAACTGGCCACCGACCGGAAGGCCGTCCAGCCGGCCGATCGGTATCGACATGCCGGGAACGCCGGCGAGATTGGCCGTCGCGGTGAAGATGTCGTTCAGATACATCTCGTACGGATCCGACCTGGCGCCGAGGGGAAACGCGGGCGTCGGCGCCGTCGGCGTGAAGAGCACGTGCACCCCGCTCGCGAACACGCGCGCAAAATCATCCGTGATGAGGGTGCGGACCTCCTGCGCCTTGCGGTAGTACGCGTCGTAGTAGCCGGCGGACAGTACGTACGTCCCCAGCAGAATGCGGCGCGTGACCTCGGGTCCGAATCCGCGCGACCGCGTGTGCTCGTACATCGCGCGCAGTCCCGCCCCCGCGGAGCGCGCGCCGTAGCGAACGCCATCGAAGCGCGCGAGGTTCGACGAGGCTTCCGCCGGCGCAATGATGTAATACACGGGTATGGCGAGGTCGGTGTGCGGCAGCGACACGTCGCGCACCTCGGCGCCGGCGGCGCGCATAGCGTCCAGTGCACGGTCGCAGAGCGCTGCCAGCCGGCTGTCGAGCGTCGGTGGGAAGTACTCCCGCGGCCGTCCGATGACGAGTCCAGCCAGCGGGCGTTCCGCCGCCTCCCGATATCGCGGGACGGCGCGGTCCGCGCTCGTCGCATCCCGGGCATCGCGGCCGGCGACGAGCTCCATGACGATCGCGGCATCCTCGACGGTCGCGCCGAACACGCCGATCTGATCGAGCGATGACGCGAAGGCTACCAGGCCGTAGCGGCTCACGCGCCCGTAGGTGGGCTTGACGCCCACGACGCCGCAGTACGCGGCGGGCTGTCGCACCGATCCGCCGGTCTCGGAGCCGAGCGCCACACGCACGATACCGGCCGCCACCGCCGCCGCGGAACCACCCGACGAGCCACCGGGAACGCGCGAGCAGTCCACCGGGTTGCGGGCGGGGCCCCATGCGCTGTACTCGGTGGACGAGCCCATGGCGAACTCGTCGCAGTTGGTCTTGCCAATCACCACGCCGCCAGCATCGCGCAGCCGCGTGATGACGGTGGCCTCGTACGGACTGACGTACCCGTCCAGAATGCGCGAGCCGCACGTCGTCGGGAGGTCGAGCGTCGCGATGTTGTCCTTGACCGCGATGGGCATCCCGGCCAGTGCACCGCGATCCGCACGCGCATCGATCTCGCGGGCCGCGGCCAGCGCGCCGTCACGATCCGACCAGAGGATGCAATTCAACCCATCGGATCCGGCGTGGACCTCGCTCATGCGCTGGAAGCTCCGACTCACCTGTGCGACGGCGGACGGGCCGGTCATTCGAGATCCTCCGGTGCCGCGTCTTCATGCGTCGCCAGCCGCGGCACGAGGAGAAACCCATCGCGCATGGACGGGGCGAAGCTCTCGAGTGGACGCGCCAGCGACAGCGGTGGGCCCGCGTCACGGCGCAGCGGCATGCCCGCCTGCTCCAGCGCAGCAGTGCCGGAATCGCCGGCCGTGTCCACCTGCTGGAGCACATCCATGTGCGCCAGAATGCCGTTCAGCTCCGTGACCATTAGCGTCATCTGCGCCTCATCGAGTGCGAGGCGCGCGAGCGCCGCCACGTGCGCGACATCGTCCCGCTTCACCGCCATTCAATCCCACCCGCGTTGAAGTCCGGCATAGGCGATGACCAGCCGCTTCCGGCCGATCGTCTCATCGTCGAAGTCGATTGTCACCTTGGTGTCCCGCGCGACGCCGCTCAGTTCCACGACGGTGCCGCTGCCGAAACGGTCGTGCTTCACGCGCTCACCCTTGATGAAACGCGGCGCATCCTGCGAGACGTCCGCATCATCCAGCCAGGCCGGACGCGTGACGGGCGTTCCCGGACGCCGCGTCGCGGCTGTCGATGGAAATGAGGCATAGCCGGTCTGCCGCAGGCGGACGGTCGCGTGCTGCTCCAGCGATCCGTGCGCGATGGGCTTCAGGAAACTGGACGGCAGCGACGGCATGCTGGTGCCATTGCGCCGCCGGTTCCGGGCATGTGTCACGTAGAGTTTGCGCTGGGCCCGCGTGATGCCGACATAGAAGAGGCGCCGTTCCTCCTCGAGCAGGGCGTGATCATCGAGCGCGCGGCTCAGGGGAAAGAGTCCTTCCTCGAGGCCGGTAATGAACACGACGGGAAACTCGAGCCCCTTGGCGTTGTGCAGCGTCATGAGCGTCACGGCATCCGCTTCGGGATCGAGGCGATCGAAATCCGTGACCAGCGACGCGCGCTGCAGGAAGTGGTCGAGCGGTGTCAGGCCCAGTTCGCCGCCCTCGTCCGCAACGGCCTCCGAGGCGCCGGCGATCAGTTCGCGCACGTTCTCGAGGCGCTCCTCGCCATCAGGACCTTCGGCGCGGAGGAAATCCGCGAAATGGATGTCGTCAATGAGCTCGCGCAGCAGCTCATCGACGGATGCGTCCACCGCGCGCGCGCGCAGACGCGCGACGAGCGTGGCGAATCCGGTGAGCGCGGGTCGCGCGGCGGGCCTGATGCCGTCCAGCAGATCCGGTCGCGCGGCCGCGTCGAGCAGCGGCACCGCCGCGCGACGCGCGAGCGCTTCGAGGGCATCGATGGTCGCGTCGCCGAGTCCGCGGCGCGGTACCGCCACGGCGCGGCGAAAGGCTTCGTTGTCCGCGGGATTCGCGATGAGTTTCAGATAGCTCATCAGGTCCCGGATTTCGCGCCGGTCGTAGAAGCGCACCGCCCCAACCAGGCGGTGGGGGATGGCGCGCCGGCGCAGGGCATCCTCGAGCGCGCGGCTCTGGGCATTCGTGCGATACAGCACCGCAATGTCCGCGAGCGCCAGGTCGCGCTGCGCTCCGCGGCGTGCGAGAATCTCGTCGGCGACGTAGTCGGCCTCATCGCGCTCGTCCACCGCACCCGCAATCGTGACCCGTTCTCCGGACACTCGCGTGGCGCGAAGCGTCTTGCCGCGCCGCGAGCTGTTGCCGCTGATCACCGCGTTGGCGAGATCCAGGACCTCCGGCGTGGAGCGGTAGTTCTCCTCCAGTCGCACGATCGTCGCGTCGGGGAAGTCCTTTTCGAAGTCGAGAATGTTGCGGATGTCCGCCCCGCGCCATCCGTAAATGGACTGATCGTCATCGCCCACCACGAGGACGTTGCCGTGTTCGCCCGCCAGCAGACGAATGAAGCGGTACTGCGCGCGATTGGTGTCCTGGTACTCGTCCACCAGCACGAACTGAAAGCGCTGCCGATACTCCGCCAGCCTGTCCTCGTGCGTATCCAGCAGCCGGACAGGTAGCACGAGCAGGTCATCGAAGTCCACGGCGTTCGCCTCGCGCAGCGCGGCCTCGAGCTGCGCGTACACCGGAGCCGTGGCACGCGCGAGCGGATCGAAGGCCAGGCGCGCGTAATCCTCCGGCGACACGAGGGCGTTCTTGGCATCGGAGATCGCCCGACGGATCGCCTTGGGCGCCCACTCCCTCGTGGAGATGCGCAGCCGTTCCATCACGCGCCGCACGGCAGCAAGGGCATCGTCCTCGTCATAGATGGTGAATCGTGTCGTGCGGGAGACGAGCGGTGCTTCGCGGCGGAGCATGCGCGCGCCAATGGCGTGAAAGGTACCGGCCCACATGCCGGCGGGCTCCTCACCCAGCAGGCGCGCCACGCGTTCCCGCATCTCCGTGGCCGCCTTGTTCGTGAACGTCACGGCGAGAATGTGCCGCGGATCCACGCCGTGGTGTTCGATCAGGCGCGCGATGCGCGTCGTGAGCACTCGCGTCTTACCGGACCCCGCGCCGGCCAGCACCAGAATCGGCCCTTCAAAGTGAAGCACCGCGGCCCGCTGCGACGGGTTCAGTCCCGCCAGCGCGTCCTCGGACGTGTTCGATGCACTCATCCCTGAAGTATAACGTCGAAGGTGGCGCCTTTCTCGGACGGCGCGAGCACCAGGCGGCCACCATGATTTTCCTCGACGATTCGCTGCGCCAGTGCGAGACCGATGCCCCAGCCCGACTCCTTGGTGGAAAAACCGGGTTCGAAGATGCGCGCCCGCAGTTCGCGCGGCACGCCCGGCCCATCGTCGGCGACGCGAATTCGCACGCGATCGGGATCGAGCCTCCGGGTCGTGAGGTACATGCGCCCGCCACGACCCGCAAGTGCATCGAGACCGTTCTTCACCAGCACTTCCAGCGCCCACTCGAGCAGCACCTCGTCGCCCTCCACGATCACCGGTTCGTTGCCGCGCGACGCCACGATCGTGACCGTGTGCGCCAGCGTGGGCACGCGGGCCTGGAAATACGCGCCGACGCGCACGACGAGGTCACCGAGATCCAGCTTGTCGCGCCGGGGCGGCCTGCCAATGCGCTCGAAGCGGTGCGACACGCGCTCGAGTCGCTCGAGGTCACCGCTCATGTGCGAGAGCGCCGACTGGGATACGTCGTCGCCACCGCGTTCCCGCAGCAGCTCGAGCCACCCGCTGAGACTCGACAGCGGTGTGGCCAACTGGTGCGCGGACTCGCGCGCCATGCCCGCCCAGACGCGCTCCCGATCCGCGCGGCTGCGCGTGCGCACGACATACACACCGGCGAGAAAAACCAGCACCAGCAGCGACGCCAGAATCACCGGAATGAAACGCAGGCTGGTGATCAGCTTGCTGTCGCCGAAGTGCACCATGCCGAAGCCCGGTTCAACGACCGGCGGATTCTGGCGGTCCAGCACGGCGAGGTACTGGCGGACGCGCGGATCGTGCAATCCGGCCGTGAAAGGCAGATTCGCGGTCGCCGTCGGACGCCCGGCCGTGTCGGTGAGAATGACCGGTACGCCCAGCTCACCTATGGTCTTGGAGAGGTCCAGCAGCGCCGCGCTGCCGGACTCCTCGCGCGGATCCGCGAGCGCGCGGAAGACGCTGGCGTACATACGGCCGTAGCGGCCGGCGTCGTGACGCAGCTCGAGTACGACGCGCTGCGAGTAGACGATGTAGGCGCCGAGCAGAATCGCAAGAACGGCGCCCAGCACGATGACCGGCGCGCTTCGGCGCATGCGATCAGCCGAGCACGTCCGTGCCCAGATACGGCCGGAGCGGCTCGGGCACCGTCACGACGCCATCAGGGCGCTGGTAGTGTTCGAGCAGCGCGATGATCGTGCGGGGGAACGCGAGGCCGGAGCCGTTGAGCGTATGCACCAGTCGCGGCTTCTCCCCCGCGCCCGGCCGATAGCGAATGCTGGCGCGGCGAGCCTGAAAGTCCGTGAAGCTCGAGCACGACGACACCTCGAGCCAGGCGCCCACACCCGGCGCCCAGACCTCCAGATCGTACGTCTTTGCCGCGGAAAAACCGGTATCACCCGCGGCGAGCAGCACCACGCGATACGGAAGTCCGAGGCCCTGCAGTACCCGCTCCGCCTGGGAGAGCAGCAGCTCGAGCTCCGCCGGCGACCGCTCCGGCGTGCAGTAGCGGACAAGTTCCACCTTGTCGAATTCGTGCACGCGAATGAGGCCGCGGGTGTCCTTGCCGTGCGCTCCGGCCTCACGGCGAAAGCACGCCGAGTACGCGGTCATCGCCTTCGGCAGCTCAGCCGCGTCCAGCACTTCGTCGCGATACAGATTCGTGATCGGCACTTCGGCGGTGGGAATCAGGAACAGGTCATCCGTCGCGACATAGGCGTCCTCCTCGAACTTCGGGAGCTGGCCCGTGGCGGTCATGGACTGCCGGTTGACGAGGAATGGGACCCACACCTCTTCGTACCCGTGCTCGCGCGTGTGCAGATCGAGCATGTAGGACATCAGCGCGCGCACCAGCCGCGCGCCGAGCCCGCGCATCACGACGAATCCCGAACCGGTGATCTTGGCACCGCGCGGCAGATCGAGAAGGCCCAATCGCGCGCCAATGTCCCAGTGCGGCAGCACGCCCGCGGTATCGCGCGGCGTGCCCCACGACCGGACGATCGTGTTGGCGCTCTCTCCGCCCTCTGGCACATCGGCAAGCGGCAGGTTCGGCAGCTCGTACCACAGGCGCTCCAGCTCCGCGGCCAGTTCGTCGTAGCGCGACTGGTCCGCGGCGATGTCACTGCCGAGCGCGCGCGTGCGCGCAATCAGCTCGTTCACGGCAGCGCCGGCACGTTTGCGCCGCGCCACTTCCTGGCTGGCGGCGTTGCGCTCGGCCTGGCGCTCCTCGATCCGCTGGAGGAGTTGCCGGCGTTCGCGATCGACTGCGTCGGCCCGGTCAATGATCGGGCCGAGCGTGTCCAGCTTCCCGCGGCGCCGCATGCCGTCGCGCAGCGCCGCGACGTTCTCCCGGAGCAGTCTGAGATCGTGCACGTCAGAACGTGGGGATTCCGTCGGCGAAGGAAATGAACCCGCAATTCGGATCCACGCGAATGCGGAAGTAGATCGAGCTCCCTGCAGGGTTGGTGATCGGATCGAACGCGGACGTGTTCACGCTGTCAATCACGATCTTCGAGTACATCACCTGGCGTTGCGTCAGCACCTCGCCGGAGCACGCCACGGTCTGTGCCTGGATCAGCAGCACGTCGCCCGCCTTCACCGCCACCGCCGTGGAGTCATCGTAGCCGCTGACGGGAGCCTGCTTGATGCCGTCAAACCCGTCCACGGAATCACGGAGAATGCCCGCATTGCCGAACAACGCGACGACCTTGGGCGGCAGCACGAAGCCACGCAGCGTGCCGGACGAGTCCCGTCGGACATCGAAGACCAGATCGTAGTTCTGCGAAGGATCCGCCGACACCGGCCGCGCCGTGGCCGTGTACAGCGCCGTGGGCGCGCCCGGCGGCGCCTCCGACAATCCGTATACGGCGATGGTGTCATCGAACACCGGCACATTGGCCGTGACCGCGAACGGGTCGCTGCACGCGGACGCAGCCGCGATGAGCAGCACGCTCGTGCCGAAGAGCAAGAGTCGGGACCGCATTAGCCTGCACATGGATGGGAATGACCGCGGCTGTGAGTGGCAGAAAGATCGTACGCGACCCGAGAGAGTTCAAGCGATTGTCGTCGCTTGACTTCACCCTCGGCGCGGTCTAGCTTCGCACCACCTGACGTTGGAGCCCACATGCCCACAATTCGCGACCTCGTTGGCGCGCTGCGCCGGCGGGATGGAGTCGAGGCCGCCATTCTGCTTGGGCGCGACGGCCTGCTCATTGATGGGGACAGCACGGAGGGCATCGATCGCGAGAGCGCCGCAGCGCTCATCCCATCCGTCGTCTCCGCTGCCGATGAGTTCGGCTCGCACAACGGGCCCGGCGCGCTGACCATGGCCATTCTCGAATACGAGCGCGGTGTGGCATTCGTCTCCGTGCTCACGCACGACACGATCCTGCTCGTGCTGGCCCGAGCGGACGCCAACGCCGGCGCGTTGCTCTACGAGCTGCGTCGGCACCGCTCGCACATCGCCTCGCTGGTCTGAGATGTCCGGCGCCAATCAGCCGGTTCACGTTCTCGTGGCCGACGACGAACCACATATCGGCCGCATCATCAAGATGAAGCTCGAGCAGGGGCCGTTTGCGGTCACGCTGGCCTATGACGGCCGCGAGGCACTGCAGGCGCTCGAACAGGACAAGCATATCGCGGTGATTCTCCTGGATCTGATGATGCCGGAGCTGAGCGGGCTGGATGTGCTCACGCGTCTCCGGGCCGAGCCGGACTGGGCGGGACTGCCGTGCATCATTCTCACGGCGGCGGGACAGGAACAGCATCAGCGTGAGGCGATGGCGCTGGGCGCGAGCGCATTTCTCACCAAGCCCTTCAGTCCGAAAAAGCTCTATGGTCGCATCGCGGAGCTTGCGGGCGTACCAGCGGAGGACAGCGGGGCAGGCAGTTCGTGAATCCGTGGACTGTGATTCTCGCGGGCGGCGTTGGCTCCCGCTTCTGGCCGCTGAGCACACCGCGGAGGCCGAAGCAGTTGCTGCCCCTGGCGGGATCGGATCCGCTGCTGCTCGATGCGGTCGCGCGTCTGGCTCCGCTCGTGCCGGCCGAGCGCATGCTCATTCTCACCAACGAGCAGCTCGCGCCGGTGGTGCGCACGCTGCTTCCCGACATTCCGGCTGGCAACGTCATCGCGGAACCGCGTTCGGCGGGAACCGCGCCCGCCCTGGCCTGGGCCGCAATGGAAGTACAGCGCCAGGCGAACGCGGGCACGGCCATGATCTGCGTGCACGCCGACTGGTGCATCAGCGATCCGGCGGCCTTTCGCGAGACGCTGGCACGCGCCGCACAGGTCGCGACGGAGCAGCAGAGCCTCGTGACCGTGGGCGTCGTGCCCGGTCGGCCAGATCCCGGCTTCGGCTACATTCAGCCGGGGAGCGCGGTGAACGGCGGGGACGCGCGCCGTGTCGCACGTTTCGTGGAAAAGCCGGACCGTGCGACCGCGGCTCGCATGGTGTCCGATGGATACCTGTGGAACTCCGGCATCTTTGCCTGGCGCGCGGGCGATTTCCTGGCCGAAGTCACGGCGCACACTCCGGAGGTCGCCCCTGCCCTGCCACTGGCGGCTCGTGGCGATCTGCGCGGCTTCTTCGACGCGGTCACACCCATCTCGGTGGACGAGGGGGTGCTGGAACGCAGCGCCAGAGTGCTGGTCCTGCCCGGAGACTTCGGCTGGGATGACGTCGGCACGTGGGCGGCGCTGCACCGCGTGCGCAAGACCGATGCAGAAGGGAACGCCACCTCCGGCGAAGTGCATCTCGTGCAGGCGCGGAACAATGTCGTGCACGCGGAAGGCGGGACGGTGGTGCTCTACGGTGTCTCGGATCTGGTGGTCGTGAGCGGCGGGGGAATGACGATGGTGACGACGATCGAGAAAGCCGCCGATCTGAAGACGCTGCTCGACGCGCTTCCCCGTACGGTCCGGGATCGGCCGTGACCGCGCTCTATGTGTACGATGATGCCTGCGCCCGATCGTTCGCGCCGTTTGCACTCACGCGGCCGCTGGGCGAAATGCGCGCCGGCGTGGAGCTCATCCGGCGGCGATGGGAGCGGGCGCTCGGCATGGCCGCATGCGGTTCACTCAGCGCGGCACACCTCGAGCACTTCGAGGAGTTCGATGCGCCGCCAGTCGCAGTGGGCACCGTCCCCGCGGGCGCCATCATTGCCAACTCCCGATGCGTGGTGTCGCTGCAGCCGGGTACGGCACTCGCGGATGTCTGGACGTGCGAGGGCCGCGTGGCCGCCGTGCGACTGGGACACGAGTTGTCGGCCCCGGAGGTTGCCGGCGGTGATGAGCCGTTGGAGTCACTGGGTGCGGCCGGTTCGCACGTGGCCTGCCTCACGGGACGGTGGCTCGACAACGTATGGGACTTCATTACGACGCTGTCGCCGCTGCTGCGCGAGGACATCGAGGTGCTGGGACCAACGCTCGAGTGCAGCATGCCAGCCGACGCGATCCGTCTGGGGAGCGGGAACGTGTTCATCGAACGTGGCGCACTCGTCGAGCCGGCGGTCTGCCTGGACGCCAGCGACGGACCGATCCTGATTCGTGCGGGCGCGACGGTGCGTGCCTTCACACGGCTCGTCGGACCATGCGCCATCGCGGCGGGCGCCACCATACTGGGCGATCGCGTGAGCGGCTGTTCCATTGGCGAGATGTGCGTCGCGCATGGCGAACTGAGTGGGACCGTCATGCTGGGACACGCGAACAAGGGCCATGAGGGCTTCGTGGGGCACTCGTACCTCGGCCGGTGGGTGAACCTGGGCGCCGGAACGATCACGAGCAACCTCAAGAACACCTATGGCACGGTCCATCTCTGGACGCCAGCCGGAGTGCGTGATACCGGTGAGACGAAACTCGGTGCATTCCTCGGCGATCACAGCAAGACCGGCATCGGCACGCGACTGACCACGGGCAGCGTCGTGGGGGCGGGTTCGAACCTCTACGGAAGCGCGATGCCGCCAAAACGCGTTGCCCCGTTCTCGTGGGGTGAGGGAGATGCGCTGGGTGTGTACCGGCTGGACGGCTTCCTGGAGACGGCGACGCGGGCCATGGCGCGGCGTGGCGTCGCACTCGGCGATGGCGCGCGGCGCCAGCTCACGGCCGCCTACGCGCTGCGGTCGGACACCAACTGATGCACCTCTGGATCCTGGGTAGCGGGAGCGCGGGAAACGCGACACTGCTCGAGAGCGGCGGAACCCGCGTGCTCATCGACGCAGGCTTCCCGCCGCGCGTGCTGGCGACACGACTGTCGCAGATCGGGGTGCCGTGCGAGTCCATCGCGGCCCTCGTGCTCACGCACGAACATCACGACCACGTGCGCGGCGCGTGCGCGAGCGCGGCGCGCTGGGGCTGGTCGCTGCACGCCACGCGGGGCACCATCGCGGCGCTGCCGGAGCTCGCGACGTGCGGGGCGCGGGCATTCCAGGCGGGCGAAGCCGTTGCACTCGGCGATTTGATGTTGCATGGCCACGCCGTCTCGCACGATGCCGCGGAACCGATCGCCGTCATCGCGACGGCGCGATCGAGCGGCGCTCGTGCCGGCATTGCGTATGATCTCGGGCGGACGACCGGATCGCTGCGACAGCAGCTCTGTGATCTGGACCTGCTCGTCGTGGAGACGAATCACGATATGCAGCGGCTTCGCCGCGGACCGTATCCGGCGTCAGTGCAGAAGCGCATCGCGAGCAACCTGGGACATCTGAGCAACGAGGCCGGCGCCGAGTTGGCCGCGGGGTCGGCGCATCGCGGACTCGCGCACGTGATCCTCGCGCATCTCAGCCGGCGCTGCAATGAGCCGGCGCTCGCGCTGCGTGCGGTGCGGCAGGCGCTGCGGGAGACGACCTTCCAGGGTACCGTCCACGCGGCGTCTCAGGATCGTCCCTGCGGACCGTTCCGCGCCGGCGGCCATGTGGGCACGCAGCTGTCGCTGGCGTTGTAACGGCCTCCGTCATAGCGGACACACGAACGCCCCGTGAGATTGCTCTCCCGGGGCGTTCGTGTGTCCGGCGCCTGGGCTCAGTACATGCCGCCCATGCCGCCACCGCCGGGCATGGCCGGCGCGGCCGACTTCTCTTCCTTCTTCTCCACGATGAGCGCCTCGGTCGTGAGCAGCAGACCGGCAATGGACGCCGCATTCTGGAGTGCCGTGCGTGTCACCTTGGTCGGGTCAATGACACCGGCCTGGATCAGATCCTCGTACGTGTCCGTGAGCGCGTTGTAGCCGTAGTTGTTGCTCTTGGACTCCCGGACGCGCTCGAGCACGATGGAGCCTTCCGCACCCGCATTGTGCACGATCATGCGGAGGGGCTCCTCGATGGCGCGACGAATGATCTCGACGCCGACCTGCTCATCCGCCTCGCTCAGCTTGAGCGACTTGAGCGCCTTCTGTGCGCGGATGAATGCCACGCCGCCGCCCGGAACGATGCCCTCTTCCACAGCCGCGCGCGTCGCATGCAGCGCATCCTCCACGCGCGCCTTCTTCTCCTTCATCTCGGACTCGGTCGCGGCGCCGACGTTGATGACGGCCACGCCACCGGCCAGCTTCGCGAGACGCTCCTGCAGCTTCTCCTTGTCGTAATCCGACGTGGACTTGTCGATCGCGACACGAATCTCGTTCACGCGGCCCTGGATCTTGCTCTCCTCGCCGGCACCGTCGATAAGCGTGGTGTTGTCCTTGTCGATGACGATGCGCTTGGCGCGGCCCAGATCGCTCACGACCGCGTTCTCGAGCTTGAAGCCGACTTCCTCGCTGATGACCTGTCCGTTCGTGAGCACCGCGACGTCCTGCAGCATCGCCTTGCGGCGGTCGCCGAAGCCGGGGGCCTTCACCGCGCACACGCGCAGCGTGCCGCGCAGCTTGTTGACCACGAGCGTCGCCAGCGCCTCACCCTCGATGTCCTCGGCAATGATGAGCAGGGGCTTGCCGAGCTGCGCCACCTTCTCGAGGATTGGCAGCAGATCCTTCATGGACGAGATCTTCTTGTCGTGGATGAGAATCATCGCATCCTCGAGCACCGCTTCCATCTTCTCGGGGTCCGTTACGAAGTACGGCGAGAGATAGCCGCGATCGAACTGCATGCCGTCCACCGTCTCGAGATCCGTCGCGAGACCCTTGGCCTCCTCGACCGTGATCACGCCGTCCTTGCCGACCTTCTCCATCGCCTCGGCGATGAGGTCACCGATCTCCGGGTCGTTGTTCGCGGAGATGGTGCCCACCTGGGCGATTTCCTTCTTGCCGCTCGTGGGCACGCTGAGCTTCTTCAGCTCCTCCACGATGGCGGCGACGGCCTTGTCCATGCCGCGACGCAGCGGCATCGGGTTCGTACCGGCGGTGACGTTCTTCAGTCCTTCACGAAAAATCGCCTGGGCCAGAACGGTCGCGGTCGTGGTGCCGTCGCCGGCGAGGTCCGAGGTCTTCGTCGCGACTTCCTTCACCATCTGCGCGCCCATGTTCTCGAGCGGATCATTGAGCTCGATCTCCTTGGCGACTGTCACGCCGTCCTTGGTGACGGTGGGAGCGCCGAATTTCTTGTCGATGACGACATTCCGGCCCTTGGGGCCGAGCGTCACCTTCACCGCTTCGGCGAGCTGGTCGACGCCGCGCTTGAGCGCCGCGCGCGCGTCCGTATTGAAATGGAGTTCCTTGGCAGCCATAGTCTGAATTCAGTGTGATGGGTGAGTGGCGGATACGGTCAGCCGACGATCGCCAGCACGTCGGACTCGCGCAGGATCAGATACTGCTCGCCGTCGAGCGTGACCTCGGTGCCGCTGTACTTTCCGTAGAGCACCTTGTCACCGACCTTGACGTCCATCGGAACGCGCTTGTCCTTCTCGAAGCGGCCCGGGCCCACGGCGACGATCTCGCCCTGCTGCGGCTTCTCCTTGGCGGTGTCGGGGATGTACAGTCCGCCACGCATCTGCTCCGACTCTTCGAGCGCCTTGATCACGACGCGGTCGGCCAGCGGATTGACATTCACCTTCACGGTCGTGGCACTCTTGGTGGCCATGAGTCTGACTCCTCCTCGGTATGGGTTGCACAGAGACGTGAAGTAGGGGCACAGTTGGCACTCACACGCATTGAGTGCTAACGAGCAAGTGTAGCGCGCCCTTGCCCAAAGGTCAAGCGACGGAGAGCAGTAAGTAGACCCGATAACACTGCAATTTTTGGTGACTTACGACGAGCATCTGCGCCAGAATGGCACATCGGAAACCAGGGAGCGCCGACTTGGCAGCGACTCGTCTTCAGGTGCGCGCGGCGAGCAGCTCATAGGCGATGCGGAGTCCCTGAAGGGTGAGGTAGGGCTCCACCGCGTTCACCTCCGCGCACAGAGGCGCGACGAGTTCCGCCAGTCCGCCGGTCGCGATGACCAGGGGATCGTGATCCGTGGGCCACTCCCGCTTGATCCGTCGCACGATGCCGTCAATCGCGTCCGCCGTACCGAACATGACGCCAGCGCGTATGCAGTCCTCCGTACGTTTGCCGATGACGCGCGCGGGGGGCACGAGCTCGGTGGCCGGCAGCTTGGAGGTTCGCCGCGTGAGCGTATCGGCGGCCGTGCGCAGCCCCGGCGCAATCACCCCGCCCAGGAACACCCCCTGGGCGGTGATGCAGTCGTACGTCGTGGCCGTGCCGAAATCCACCACGATGGTATCGCTGTGGTGAAGCTGACTCGCCGCCAGCGTGTTGATGATGCGGTCCGCGCCGACGGTGAGCGGTTCCTCCACGTCGAGCGTGATGGGCAGCCGGGCGCGCGCGTCCACGATCACGGGCTCGACGCCAAGCCACGTGCTGCACGCGACCGTGAGCGGAGCCGTCACTGGGGGTACGACCGAGCCGATGGCTGCACCGCGGATTCGTTCTGGCGTCACGTGCCGCGAGCGCAGCAGCCCGTCCAGGAGCAGCCCGAATTCGTCCGCGCTGCGCGCGACCTCGGTCATCAGGCGCCAGTGCGCGCACAATGCGCCCTGTTCATCGAAGAGGCCAATCGTGGTCTCGGTGTTGCCGACGTCGAACGCAACGATCACGACTCCTCCTGAAAGACGAGTGATCCGGATCGGCACGCGCGCATCCCATCGGCCGCGCGAACGAGGAGCGATCCGGTCCGGTCTATGCCCATGACCTCGCCCGCGACGGGCTCGCGGCAGCACCGTCCGCGTGCGGCATCGCGTGCGTGCCACACCGCGAGTTCCTCCGGCGTGAGCACGCCGGGCGCCTGCGCCGCCGCCCGAATCGCGGGGACGAGGGCACTGAGAATCTCCACCCGCGAGCACCCGGCGCGCAACGCTGACGCCCCGGGGACGTCGCTGGGGTAGCGCACGTTGAGCCCCATCCCAATGGCGATCCAGTCCAGGCGCTCATCCTGCCAGCGCGACTCGACGAGAATGCCGCCAATCTTGCCGCGTCCATCCAGCAGATCGTTCGGCCATTTGAGTCGGATCGGGCTGTCGGCCCACTGGTCCAGAACCGGCGCAGCCCGAAGACCAAGACGGATGGCCAGCACGTCAATGGCGTCGCGATGCGCGGGGCGCTCGATGATGGTGAGCCAGATCCCAGCGCCGGCGGCCGAGGACCAGCGACTGCCGCTGCGTCCTCGTCCCGCCGTCTGCTGATCGGCCAGGATGAGGGTTCCCGCCGGCACGCGCGATCGGGCCGGGTCGTGCGCGACGTCGAGCGTCGAGCCGACCTGGTCGAACACCAGGACGCACGGCACGCCGAAGTGCGCACACAGTTCCCCGCTGGACAGGCCATCGTAGCGCGCCTCAGCCACGCAGATACACCACCGCCAGCACGGCCACACCAACCACGACGCGGTACACGGCAAAGGCGCCGTAGCTGTGGCGGGTCACGAAGCGCAGCAGCACCGATATGGCCAGCCAGCCGCTCGCCGCCGACGCAATCACGCCAACGACGAGCGGAAGGCTCAGCCCATAGGTGCGCAACGCGTGAGGCACCTCGAGCACGGCGGCGGCGCCGATGATCGGCATGCTCATGAGAAAGCTGAACACGGCCGCGCTCTCGCGGTCGAGCCGGTCCGCGCGACCCATCGTGATCGTCGAGCCGGATCGTGATACGCCCGGGATGAGCGCGAAAATCTGCGCGACGCCCATGAGCAGCGCGTCCTGCCAGCGCATCGCGCCAAGCGAACGGGTTTGCGACGCGTAGCGATCCACCAGCCAGAGCACGACGCCCAATACGATCATGGCCGTGGCAATCAGCCAGGGCGCGCGAAACGTCGTCTCGGCGTACTTGTTGAGCGCCAGACCGGCGATGCCGCCAGGAATGGTCGCGATGATGAGCAGTACCACGCGACGTTCCGACTCGGTACTCACCTGTCGCGTGCGCACGATGTTCCACGCGGCCCGGAGAAGTCGAACCCACTCGAGACGAAAGTACCAGAGCACGGCGACGAGCGTGCCCGCGTGCAGCGCCACGTCGAACGCCAATCCGGGTTCGTCCCAGCGCAGCAGCCAGGGAATCAGCGCGAGGTGCGCGGAACTGCTGATGGGCAGGAATTCGGACAGACCCTGCACCACGCCGAGGACCAGCGCCTGAAAGATGGTCATGAACTGAGGGACGATCGGATGGAAAAGGAGACGCTACGGACGAATGATGACGAAGGCGGCCATGGCGCATACCATGGCCATCTTGAAGACGAGCGGGCTGCCGCGAAGACCACGGACGGCTCGGGCCGCACCCAGCGTGACGAGCAGGATAGCGGGGAGGACGGCGAGACCGAAGCGGGGAGCGGAGCTGGCCCACGGAAGCAACGCCAGCACGAACGTCGCTGCAGCCACCAGGATCACCCCGCGCGTGAGGCGAACGCCGGAGCGAATGGGGAGCGTGAGACGCTGCACGATGACATCCGCGGCCGCGTCGTCGAGGTCCTTGGCCAGTTCGCGCGCGAAGTGCAGCGGAACGGCGAGCGCCACGAGCGGGAGGGCGGCGAGGGCGCGACCGGCGCTCCAACCGCCGTACAGAAATGGAAGCGATGCGAGCACGGCGACGACGATGTTTCCCGGGAGGCCGGTGCGTTTGAGCCACGGGCTGTAGGCGTACATCAATGCGACAACGGCGACGGTCAGCAGCGCGAGCACGAGCGAGATGAACGCCACCATCAGGACGGCGACCGCCGCGCAGCCCCACGCAAAGCGCTCCGCCGCGGTCACGTCCAGCGTTCCACTCGGAATGGGACGTGCGGGGTGGGCCTCGCGGTCGATCGCCACATCCGCGCGATCATTCCAGGCATTCGCCGCCGCCGTCAGCAGGAATGCCGCGCACGCGGCGAGCACGACGGCGCCTGCTGCTCCGCCCCACCCCGCCCACCAGGCGCCGAAGAGCACGCCGCCCGCCGCGATGCAGCCGTTCTCCCATCGGGCCAGCGTGAGGTACGCGCTAGCCGAGCGTACGCTCATAGAACGCTTCGTACTGCGTGACGATGTCGCTTCGGGAAAAACGCCGCCGTGCATCGGCTGCGGCGGCTGCGCTCATGGTGCGCCAGCGCTCACGCTCGCAGAGGATGTTCAGCGCCGCGTGGGCCATGGCGTCCACATCGCCTACCGGACACAGCACACCCGTGACGCCATTGTCCACGACTTCGGGCAGGCCACCCGCGTCCGACGCCACGACGGGAACGCCGCAGGCGAGCGCCTCGAGCGCACTGAGCCCGAAGGACTCGCTCTGGCTGGGGAGGAGAAAGAGATCCGCGTTCGCGAGCAGCGGCGCGACCGCGTCCAGCTTGCCCAGGAAGTACGTGGAGTCCTGCACGCCAAGGTCACGCGCTTCCTGCTCGGCGGCGACCCGTTCCGGTCCGTCGCCCACCATGACCAGCACGCTGGGGATCGTACGCTGCACTTGAGCGAAAACACGAATGACGTCGCCAATGCGCTTGACCGGCCGGAAGTTGGATACGTGCATCAGCACGGCCCTGTCCGGTCCAACCTGGTCGCGCAGCCTGGTGTCATACGCCGAGCGATCATAGACAGAGGGATCAATGAAGTTGTGGATGACTTCCACGGCGCAGCCCGTGCAGCCGAACGCCTTGTACGTCTCCGTCTTCAGAAAGCGGGACACCGCGGTCAACCCATCGGAGCGCTCGATGGAAAAGCGCGTGATCGGCCGGAAGGACGGCTCCTGTCCGATCAGGGTGATATCCGTGCCGTGCAGGGTCGTGATGATCCGGGTAGTCAGTCCGCCATCCTCGAGCATCTCCCGGGCAATCCAGGCGCTGGTGGCGTGCGGAATCGCGTAGTGCGCATGCAGCAGGTCGAGGCCGTGTTCGCGCACCACTTCATGCATGCGCACCGCCAGCGCGAGATCGTACGGCGGATACTCGAAGAGCGGATACCGAACGACGTCCACTTCGTGAAAGAAGACGCCCGGCAGGAAGGCCGGCAGGCGGAACGGTTGCTGGTAGGTGATGAAGTGCACCTCGTGGCCGCGCTCGGCGAGCGCGATCCCGAGCTCGGTGGCCACCGCGCCCGAGCCGCCGTACGTGGGATAACAGGTGATGCCGATCTTCATGGCCGCATCTCGTCGTCGGCGTTCCACCAGCGCAACAGTCGGGCGTGCGCGTCAGGGCGCGTGGGATCCAGCAGAGTCACGTCGTCACCAGGGAGTTGATGCCGGAACCAGGTGCGCTGCCGCTTGGCGTACTGGCGCGTGTGTATCATGATGCGCTCCACCGCCTCCGTGCGACTCAGCGCGCCGCGCACAAACTCGCGGATGCTGCGATAGCCGGTGGCGTTCCACGCGGGCGCGGCGCCATCCACCACGTGCTCGAGTGCACGAACCTCCGCTTCCCAGCCGGCAGCGAGCATGGCGTCGACGCGGCTGGCAATATGCCGGTGCAGCGTCGCACCGGGATCGACTACAAGATATCGCGCCTGCACGTCAGGCGCGCGACCGGCCCGCTCGTGCCAGGTGGAGATCGGCACCCCCGTCAGCAGCGCGACTTCAATGGCGCGCAACAACTGGGACCGGCCGAGGTGCGCGCGCGGGCGATCCAGTTGCATGCACCAGCGCCGGAGCGTGTCGGTGGAGCACGTCGCGAGATGACGCTGCAGCGCGCCGCGCGCCGCGTCATCCAGCGGAGGCGCGTCGAAGAGCGGCATGGTGAGCGCTCGAATGTAGAATCCGGTCCCGCCAACCACGACCGGCTCACGCCGCAGTGCACGGGCCTGTCGGATCCAGTTGCGAGCTGCGGCGGCCCAGCGCGCGGCCGAGTAGCGCTCGGACGGCTCGGCCAGGTCTACGCCGAAATGCGGGACGGCATCCCGGTCCGTGCGCCCGGGCTTCGCGGTGCCGATGTCGAAGCCGCGATAGATCTGGCGGGAGTCCGCACTGAGAATGGCGAGCGGTACCTCGGCCGCGAGCGCCATGACCAGGGCCGATTTCCCCGCGGCGGTAGGCCCGACGATGATGCGGAGCCTAGCGCCGGCCAAAGCGACGTTCGACCTCGTCCCAGGTGAGCTGCACGATGGTGGAGCGTCCATGCACATCGTGCGCGGGCAGCGTGGTGCCGGCGAGCGCCATGTACAGAGCGCGCATTTCCTCCGGCGAGAGCACCTCGCCGCCCTTGATCGCCGCCTTGCACGCGAGCGTCGCGGCCAGCCGCTCATGACGCGCCGCCGTACCCGCCTCCCGATCGCCGGTCAGTGCGTCGAGTGTCTCACGGAGGCAGCGGGGCGCATCGAAGCGTGGGTGGGGCATGGGCACGGCGCTCACCATGAGCGTGTGTCCTCCGAACCCATCGATCTCGAACCCGAGGCGCTCGAAGAGATCGCGGTGCGCCTCGAACGCATCGCCTTCGGCCGGACCCAGGTGCAGCGTAATGGGAAAGAGCAGCCGCTGAGCGGGCGCGTCGCCGCGCTCGAGCGTGTGCATGAACCGCTCGTACAGCACGCGCTCGTGGGCGGAATGCTGATCGATGAGCACGAGGCCGGATTCTCCCTCGAACGTGAGGTAGGTCCGATGAAACTGCGTGAGCGCGGGCACGGCGGTGCCGGCGCCAGCGTCAGCGGTGCCGCCACCGTTCGCGCGCATGGCGGCCGCGGGTGCGAGCGGTGCGTCCTCCGCCGGTCGCTCGGAGGGGTGCAGCACCTCGACGTCCACCGCCGCTGGCGCCACGCCGGGCGTGGACGGCCAGGCCGCGTGTCCGCCGAAGGCGGCGGCGCTCGCCGTACCGCCGAGTGCCTGACGCACGGCGCGCTCCACCGCGCGTTCGAGCGCCCAGCGCTCGCGGAAGCGCACCTCGGCTTTCATCGGGTGGACGTTGACGTCCACCGAATCGGCGGGCAGCACGAGGTCGAGCAGCACCGTGGGACGCACGCCCGCGGGAATCGTCGACCGGAACGCCGCTTCGGCAGCACGTACCACGCCCGCATCACGGATGGCGCGACCATTGATCGACACGAAGACCCGCCGGCTCGCGGTGCCCGCGTCCGCCGGCCGCTCGACCAGCCCGCTGACGCGCACCTCGCCACTCACCGCATCCACCGGCACGAGCCGCTCGGCGAGCGCCGCGCTCCACAGCCCCGCCACGCGCGCGCGCAGCGATGACGCCGGCGGGAGCACGAGCACGGAGCGCGCATCGTGCGTCACCTGCAGCCGCACCTCGCGTCGGGTGAGCGCCAGGGCGGTCACCACTTCGAGAATGGCGCGCCACTCGGAGCGCACGGAGCGAAGAAATCGCTCGCGCGCCGGCGCATTGAAGAAGAGCCGCGACACCGTGATCGTCGTACCGCGCTGGCGCGCGGCATCGTCCACGCGCTCCGGGGCGCCCGCCACGGTCTGGATGCGCGTCCCGAGTCCACGCGCGGGTGCCGTCTCAAGCGTGAGCTGCGATACCGATGCGATGGCGGGCAGCGCCTCACCGCGAAAGCCGAAACTGCCGACGCCAACGAGGTCGCCGGTGTTCCGGATCTTGCTGGTGGCGTGACGCTGGAGCGCAAGCAGCGCATCTTCGCGCTCCATGCCGCAGCCGTCGTCCGCAACGCGAATCCGCGTGCGTCCACCATCGTCTACCGTGATGTCAATGGCGGTGGCACCGGCGTCCAGCGAGTTCTCGACGAGTTCCTTGACGACGGACGCAGGGCGCTCGACGACTTCGCCCGCCGCGATCTGATCCACGACGGTGCTCTCGAGCACGGCGATGCGGGGCATGCGGAAAGCTATCCGGCACGCCGGATGAGCGTCAATCGCGCGCGATCGAGGTCAGGGCGGCGGCTTCCATCCATCCGGTCCTGCCGCCATCGGCCTCGACGTGCACCCAGAGGCCGCTCCGATCGGTGATGCGCGCCAGGTCGCCTGCATGCATCGTCGCGCGCGCCTGCGCGCCGAGCGAAGGAAGGAGGCGCAGCGGCGACTCGTGCGTCATGACGCCGAGATCCCGCGCGGCGAGTCGCGCATCCAGTACGGCGGCGGCGCCAGCCAGTGCGAGAGCCGCACCAAGCACGCCCGTCACGAGTGCCACGCGGCTGCGCACACGACGTCGCGCGACGTACCACGCGAGTAGCAGCCAGCCCCCGAGCCAGAGCGCCGCGGCGAGGAGGGCCAGCGGTACAACGGGTATGGCCGGAACGGCGGCGGGGCCGCTGCCCGGAGCAGCGCCGATGTATTCGAGGCGCTCGCGCGCATCCGTCGCGAGCGGCTCCAGACGCAGGGCGCGCTGCCAGCCAATCACCGCCTGGCCCGTGTCCGACGCGGCGTACGCGGCCGTCCCGGCGTTTGCCCATGCGTCGGCGGCGCGTGGCACGCGCCGGGCGAGCGTGAGGAATTCGTGCTCGGCCACCGCGAATCGTCCCTGATCGTAGGCCTGCACGCCGCGCGCGAACTGTGCGCCATCGGCATCGGGCGCGAGGGCGGTGGCGCGCGCCGTCAGCGCCGTGAGGAGGAGGAACGCAACAATCGCGGATACGATCCGCGCACGAAACGTCCGCGCTTCGTTGTCAACCCGGCGATACAGTGTCCGCGCGCGCCGCGATACATCCCGCACCGGCTTCGGTTGCGGGCCGAACGCGGCGCCGTTCATCTCCTCGAGCAGCGCCGCGGCGGCGGCGGCTGTTTCGGAAGACGTGCCCGCGCGACGCGCGGCGCGTTCCAGCGCACGCGGCTCCGCGAGCTGCGTCGCGGGCACGCGAATGCGAGCCGCCACCGCGCTGAGGAATGCGCGGCGCACGGCCCGCACGTCTGCCGGCGCCGCGCGGGTCTGCAGACTCAGCACGCGATCCGGCGACACACCCCGCGGCGCCCGCCGCTGCCACCGCGACGCGAACAGCACCAGCGCCGGAACGGGCGCCAGCAGCATCACGAGCCAGAATGACGGCGCACGGTACGGAGGTCGCGACAGCGCGCCGCGGTAGACGGTCCGCACCGCCCAGTGCGGGCCCGTTGGCACCGAGTCCGCCGCCAGCGTCCCCGGCAGCGCGTGCAGCACGAGCCCTCCCGTTGTGGCCACATCGTAGCGCGCAGTGCCCGGATCGAAGTACGAGTAGCGGATCACCGGCAGCACCAGACGTCCGGGGACGGTGGGGGTGAGGAGCCAGTCGAACTCCTTCGTGCCATGAATGTCGAGCGAGTCCGCGGAGAGCGCGACTCGTTCGCCCGCCGCGACGATTCTGGCCCAACTGATGGAGAGCGCGGGTCGCGCGAACAATTTCACATTGCCGCGGCCGGACACGCTGACCGTGAGCAGCAGCGGATCACCAACGCGTCCGACCGTGGTGTCGAGTCGCGCGCTCAGGCGGATCTGCCCGACCGTGCCGGTCCAATCCGCGGGACGGCCGGCCAGCGGTGGCTCACGCACGACCAGGATCGCGCTGTCCGTGTGCACTTCGTAACTCTCCTCGCGACTGAAGAAGCTGTAGGACAGCGGCAGCGCGTAGACGAGATGCGCCGGCGGAATGGCCAGGCGCCCCGCCGTGAGGGGGAAGATGGGACCCTGATAGACATGCACTTCGTACCGGCGTCCGCCCTCGGTTCGCGACGGGAAGCTGCCGGCCGGCGCGGGCGGTTCATACGCCATCACACCCGGCATCTCCGGCGCATTCGCCTCCATGCGCCGCAAGCGATCCTTCACCGAGTTGTCGAGGAACACGCCGAGCTGGTACATGGCCTGCTGGCCAACGTAGACCGTGTCAGGCACGATCAGCACGCGGAAGTTGACCGGCGCGCGCGCATCGAGCCGGGCGCGCTGTACGATGACCGGTGGACGCGTAGCGCTGTCCGGCCGTGGCTGCTGCGGCACGAGCATCATCATCACGGCGAGCGCGGCGATCACCAGTCCTTTCCTCCCGGCGGCTGCGTAGGCTGATTGGCACGCTGCTTCGCCGCCTGCACGTCACGTTCCTCGCGCGCGGCGCTGTTCAGAATCGCTTCCGCTTCGCGCTGGTCCAGCCCACCGGTTGGCCGCGGCGATGGTTGCGCCGCACTGGATGGATTCGGTCGTTGCGGCTCGGGCCGACCCGTGCCGCCACCACCGCCGCCGCCACCCGTACTCTCCTTCTTCCGCCGATTGGCGAGCTCATAGTTCCACTTCGCGTCCAACTCGTCGGGGCGCAGGCGCAGCGCGCTCTTGTACGCTTCGACCGCAGCGGTGAACTCCTGGCTTGCCGTGTCTCCCTTCGTCGCGAGGCCGGCACGCAAATGGAGGAGTCCCAGATTGAAGAGCGCACGATAGCGCAGATCCGCATCGCGGGCGAGCGATGCCGCGCGATCCAGCGCCGCCGCAGCCGATGCGGTCCGGCCTGCAGCAAGCAGTGCCGTGCCGTAGTTGTACAGCGTGCGCGGCGACGTGTCACCGTTCCGGATTGCCGTTCCGTACGCGGTCACAGCTTCGGCGTACCGTCCGGCCCGATAGAGACGATCACCATCCGAACCGCCTTCCGCCAGCAGCGCATGGGGCAGCGCCAGCATCATGAGCACCGCCGCCGCCGCCGTCCGGGCCGCGGCGGGTGCTGCGCGACGACGGCCGCGACGCTCCGCGAGCACGGTGTCCGCCAGGAGGAGCAGCAGCGCAGGAATGAGAAAGAGCTGGAAGCGCGGCTTCCGATCGCGGCCGGCGGACGTGGCGCCTCCCTGCCCCCGCAGCCCCGCCAGCGCATTGCGCACGCGCGCGCCCTTGTCCGTTGCGCTGGCGGCGATGAAGACGCCACCCGCCGCGTCGGCGGCGGCCTGCAGCGTGGCCGGTGTATAGCGTGTTACGACAATCTGCCCCGCGACATCGCGCTTGAACGTCGTGCCCTGAGCGCCCGCTAGTGGAATCGTGCTCCCCGCCGGAGTGCCGAAGCCCACCGTAATGAGCCGGATACCCGCGTCGCCGGCGCGCTTCGCCGCCGCGACGATGTCCTCCTGCGGTTCGAAGGCCTCGCCATCACTCATGATGACCAGCGCCTTGTCCGCCCCCGTCTGTGACGCGGCGAGCAGATCGGTACCCTGCCGGATCGCGCGGGCCATCGAGCTGCCCGCTTCACCCACCACGGAGGGGTCGAGATTGTCGAGAAAGAGATTGAGGCCGCCCTGATCCACCGTGATGGGAGACAGAATGTAACTTCGGCCCGCGAAGGCAATGAGACCGAACCGATCACCGTTCGCCAAATCGAGCAGACGGCGCGTGTCTTCCTTCATTCTCGTGAGACGATTGGGCCGCACGTCTGTCGCGAACATCGAGAGCGACGCGTCGAGCGCAAGCACGATGTCCACGCCGTTGGCCCGCTGCGTGAGCTGTTCCGTGCCCCAGCGCGGACCCGCAAAGCCCACGCCCGCGCAGGCCACTGCCAGACCCAGCAGCACGGCGCGGTGCCACCACGCGCGGCCGGCGGCAGGAAGCAGGCGCGCCACCACCGGATCGGAACCCAGTCGATGCAGGCGGCGCGCGCGGCGCCGCGAGGCCAGGAATACCAGCAGCACGACCGCAACGATCAGCACAGGCACAACGGCCAGTATCCAGGGATACTCCACGAAGGGCGTCATGGCAGCGGTCCCCGCCAGGCCACGAGCAGCACTTCCACGGCCAGCGCCACGAGCGCCGCGCCCAGCGGCCAGCGAAAGCGCTCCGTGAATCGAACGTAGGTGCGCGTGTGCACCGGCTCACGCTCGAGCTGGTTGATCTGCTCGTAGATGTTCTGGAGCGCTTCGGCATCGACAGCGCGGAAATAGCGGCCGCCGGTGTACTTCGCCACATCGCGCAACAGCGCTTCATCGATCTCCACGGGGCGATACTCGAAGCGCAGTCCCATGAGGCCGCGTCCCACCGGCACCGGGGCCATGCCCTGCGACCCGACGCCGATCGTGTAGATCTTCACGCCGATGGCCGCCGCCGCCTGTGCGGCCGTCCGCGGATCGATGGCGCCACGATTGTTCTCGCCGTCGGTGAGCAGAATCATCACGCGAGACTTCCCCGGCGCATCCCGGAGGCGGTTCGCCGCGGTGGCAATGGCGGTTCCGATCGCCGTGCCATCTTCGAGCTGGCCGGCCTGAAGATTGTCCACCGCAGCGAGCAGCACGGGATAGTCCACGGTGAGCGGCACCTGCGTGAGCGCCTCCCCGGCGAACGCGACGAGCCCGATGCGATCGCTGCGCCGGCCCAGGATGAACTGCTTGACCTTTTCCTTGGCGACCTCGAGCCGGTTCTGCGGCTGGAAATCTTCGGACAGCATCGAGCTGGAGAGATCGATGGCCAGCACGATGTTGATGCCCTCGCTGGTGATGTTCTCCGCCGCCGCACCCGTGCGCGGACGGGCCAGCGCGACGATGAGCGCGGCGAGGACCAGATTGCGCAGCGCGAAGAGCGCGCGAGCCCAGCGGCGGCCGGCGCGCGGCCCGTGCGC
This sequence comes from Gemmatimonadaceae bacterium, assembly GCA_036278895.1. GTDB lineage: Bacteria > Gemmatimonadota > Gemmatimonadetes > Gemmatimonadales > Gemmatimonadaceae > JADGGM01. Next base: position 125,344 of record DASUKE010000005.1, on the reverse strand, counting down.
GAGGACATCCGCTCGCGAAAAGACGATTGCCGCTGGACGCCGCCGGCGCCGCCAGATCCACCAGGCCGGGAGGACCACGAGGGCCAGCAGCACCCAGGGCGAGCCGAACGTGAGCCCGGAGAGCGACATCACGCCGCCGCCTCACGCGCTGCCGCGGCGGCGTGCGCCGCCTGCACGGCGCGCTCGGTGTCGTCCACGACGGCGCGCGCGTCCTGCGCGAGTTCCGCGGCGCGCACGTTCGTGATCGGGCGACGCGCGAACTTCACGAGATCGGACTCCTCGAGCACCGGCGTGAGCCGTTCCCGCGGGACCACGCTCACGTCCTGCAGCGCCTGCAGCAGTTCCCCGCTCGTGAGCGAGCGATCGGCGGCCGGCACGCGGGCCGCGAGATAGTCGCGCACGGTGTCCACCGTGAGCGCGACGTAGCGGCCACGCTCACCGGCGTCGAGCAGCGCCATGGCCTCGATGCGGGCGAACTCGCGCCGGGCCTCGTCGTAGGCGTCCACATCCGGCGGCGCGCCGGGACGGCGGCGGCGGCGCCACCACCAGATGAGCAGCCCCAGGGCAGCGAGCGCCGCCAGGGCAACCAGCAACCAGATCCACCAGGGCCGCACAGCTGGCACGATGTCCCGCGCGGGTTTCGGTTTCTGCAGCGCGGTATCCGCGGGCAGCACGCTGCGGACGTAGACGCGATCACCCGCAATGGCGACGCGGCGGTCCGTGCCGGCGACGCTCACGACGACCGTCCCCAGGTGCGCCACCTGCATGCCGGTGTCCCACGCCACGAGACGGTAGAGCGCGGTCTCATCCACTGCGGTCGTATCCGCCGCGCGCTGGACCACGCGCGGATCCACGGCCTCCACGGCGAGCCCGCTGTCGGGTCCAACCGGAAAGCCAATGGCGGCGCCGCGTGGCGCGCGCACGCGCACCACGAGACGAAACGGCTCGCCCACTGTGACCGTGTCCGGAGTTGCCCGCACGCCGATCTGGATGCCGGTCGCCGACGGCGCCCGCTGCGGCGACGCAGGCTGCGGCGCCTGCTGCGACGTACCCCGGGCGGCCAGCAGCACGAGAGCCAGCAGCGCGATCATCGTCCCCTGCCCCGAGTCTCGCGCAGCCGGAAGAAGTGGAGCAGCGGTTCCACGTAGCTGCGGTCCGTGCGCACCGCGATCTCGTCGATGGCGAGACGGTGGAAGAGATGCGTGCGCGCATCACGTTCGGCGCGCACGGACCGTTCGAAGCTCGTGCGTACGCCCGCGTCACCCGTGTCCACATCCACCGTGGCACCTGTTTCGGGATCGGTGAAGCGCGCGAGTCCCAGATCGGGAAGGAGCCGCTCGCGCGGATCCTCGATGGTCACGGCGACCACGTCGTGCCGTCGCGCCAGGAGCTTGAGCGGCTGCTCGATGCCGGCGTCCACGAAGTCGGAGATGAGGAAGACAATCGCGCGGTGCGACAGCATGTGCGCCAGATAGTCCAGCGCGCCCGCGATATCGGTGCCGCGGCCCTGCGGCTCGCGCACGAGAAGATCGCGCACGAGGCGCAGGACGTGGCGGCGTCCCTTTCCCGGGGGAACCACGTACTCCACCCGATCCGTGAAGGTGAGCGCGCCCACGCGGTCATTGTTGCGGATCGCGGACATCGCCAGCACTGCGCTCAGCTCCGTTGCCAGCTCGCTCTTGAAGCGCGACACGGTGCCGAAGCGCTCGGAGCCCGACAGGTCCACCGCGAGCATCACCGTGAGCTCCCGCTCCTCGATGAAGCGCTTGACGTACGGGTGGCCCATGCGCGCGGTCACGTTCCAGTCTATGGCGCGCACTTCGTCGCCGGGTTGATACTCGCGGACTTCGGAAAACTCCATCCCCTGCCCCTTGAATACCGAATGGTACTCGCCAGTGAACAGCGAGTTCACCAGCCCGCGGGTGCGCAACTCGAGCAGCTTGACCTGGCGGAGTACCTCCGGCGGAATGGGGAAGCGACCGGCCGCCTGCGTCACGGGCTCTCGATCGCGGCCAGGATCCGCGTGATGATGGCGTCGCTGGAGACTTCCTCGGCCTCGGCCTCATACGTCGTGAGCACGCGATGGCGCAGAATGTCCGGCGCCACGGCCTTCACGTCATCAGGCGTGACGAAACTGCGACCGCGCAGGAATGCGTAGGCCCGCGCGCCCTGCGCCAGGAAGATCGTGGCGCGCGGGCTCGCGCCATACTCGATAAGGGGCGCGAGATCCTTGAGGCCCGCGGCGCCGGGCTCCCGCGTGGCGTGCACGATGTCCACGATGTAATCCACCACCCGATCGTCCACGTAGAGGTCCGCAATGCGCCGGCGCGCCTCGAGGATTTCCTGCGGCGTCGCGACCGCATCCACGGGAATGGCCTGGCCGCCAGCCATGCGCCGCATGATCTCCTTTTCCTCGGCACGCGACGGATAGCCCACGCGAAGCTTGAGCATGAAGCGGTCCACCTGCGCCTCGGGAAGCGGGTAGGTTCCCTCCTGCTCGATGGGGTTCTGCGTGGCCAGGACGAGGAAGGGCTCCTCCAGCGTGAACGTCGTCCCGCCGATCGTCACCTGCTTCTCCTGCATGGCCTCGAGCAGCGCGCTCTGCACCTTGGCCGGCGCGCGATTGATCTCGTCGGCGAGAATGATGTTGGCGAAGATGGGCCCATGCTTGGGACGGAATTCGCCGGTATGCTGATCGAAGATCTGCGTGCCGATTACATCGGCCGGCAGCAGGTCGGGCGTGAACTGGATCCGCTGGAAGGTGGTATGGATCGTCTCGGCGAGCGTCTTGACGGTGAGCGTCTTCGCGAGCCCCGGTACGCCCTCCAGCAGCACGTGCCCTCCGGTGAGCAGACCAATGAGCAGGCGCTCGATCATGTATTCCTGTCCGACGACGCGGCGTGCGACCTGGTCCAGAATGTTCTGAATGAGCGCGGCGTCGGCCGCAGGCATGGTTCGAGTGGCCACTCGGGCTTCTCCATCAGGGCGGAAGATGATTGATACCGCTGCGTCCGCGATTGGTTCTGCGGGTGAACGAGGTGTCGCCCCGCCGGTCAGCGCTTGACCCGGAATCCCCCGTCTTCGTGTTCAAACACCCACACGGCCATCCGGGACGGCTCGATGGGCCCATCGGCATTTACCGCATTCCATTGGGCGCCGGAGCCGGTGCTCGCATCGCGAACCTCCGCGGCAATGGACGCCGCACGACGGATCCAGAGATCGAGATTCGATGGCCGCAAGTCCACCCAGCCGCGGGGCGCGATGTCCGCGCCGCGTCCATCCGGAGGGACGACCACGGCGGGACCACGCAAAACCGACGCGCCATCGCTGAGAACGATGGGCAGGCCCACGGAAAGAATCTGGCGCCGCAAGGCATGCTCGCGTTCGCGCAGCAGTTCTTCGGCATCGCGCGCCACGCGCGTCGCATCGGCGTGGGACAGTGCGCGCACCGATGGGAACAGCAGGCTCAACACGTGCCCCTCGTACAGCAGCTTGGTGAGGCGTGGCGGCCCCAGCATCTCGAACGCGACGGACCGCACGCCGCGCTGCGCCTCCAGCTCCCGCAGTCCCGCCACCGCAACCGATCGCAGATACCCGCCGCGGTAGGTGGGGCCGAGCGTGGCGCCATCCAGTGCGGCCACGATGTCACGTCCTGTGGGTCTGCCCTGCACCTCCATCACGAGCGTCTCGGCGATCTCCTCGGGCGTGACGAGCTCCATCTGCCCAAGCGCGCTCACCGTTTCAAATTCATCACGCGCGAAGACGCCATTTTCTCCTACGTTGATGAAGACGTTCTCCAGAGGCTCGCCGCTGCATGTCCACCCCGAGGCACCCGCGCCGAACGCGGTGGCCAGCGGCAGCGGCGTCTCGCAGTCCACCACCTCGATGGTGCGCCCGCCGCGCCGGATGGCGCCGTACCCGATTTCCTTCCAGGCAATCGCCGCCGTCGGCTTGATCTCGATGGTCGCGGGCGCTCCCGGTGTGCGCCCGAGCAGAAAGAGGAAAATGCTCTGCGCGCCGGCGACGGCTGATTTCGACATGAGCGTGCGCGAGGGCTTCTGCTCGCTGTGCGTGTACGGAATGTTGAGCCCCATGCCGCCGGTTCCGCTCGTGCCGATCTTGACGTAGGCCTGCGTCCGGGCCCGCCGCATGCCCTCGAACACGACCTCCATATGGCGAATGAGCTGCGGCAGTGGCAGCGTGAGGAGATGGCGCTCGACCTGCTCCCGATCCACGCTGCCCGCGTCGGCGGCGTGCAGCAGCGACAGCGCACTCGCGTGACCATCCTGATACGCCACCGCGGTTGCCGTGTTGACGCAGTCCACCACGAGATCGGGCGCGAAGCGCACGAGCCAGGTATAGAGGAGATTCTCCTCGAGCGGCGTCTGGGCGAATGGTCCCAGATAGTCGTCCACGATGCGGCGGCGCGCCACCGGATCGGCCAGCAACGCGGCGCGCGGCTGCTCGGCGAGATCGGCAGGCAGGAAGATGTTTCCCCAGACCCCTTCAATGATGACGTCGCCGGCGACCGCTTCCAGCTCGCGCAGCGCCGCCACGACTTCCTCGCGCGCGAGGCCGCTCACGACAATCTGTTTGGGCGCGAAATCGAGCAGCCGGCGCGCCACCGCCATCCCGACCAGACCGCTTCCGCCCAGCAACAACACCGTCGAATTTCGCAGTTCCATAAAATGCCTTGTCAGAGCGCCTCGCGGCGCGTCTCTCTCCTGCGGCTCACGGCACGTCCGCCACCAGTGCCCGAATGATCGTCCGCTCGCGTGACGTGAGCGCGCGGGTCTCGCCCGGCGCGAGCCGGCCCAGCGAGACGGGCCCGAATCGCGTGCGGACCAGGCGATCCACGAACAATCCCAGCGCCTTGCACAGCCGGCGCACTTCCCGATTCCGTCCTTCCGTAATCGTCACCGTGAGCGCCCACTGTCCGGGCGCCAGCGGCGTTGCGACGATTTCCGCGGGCACGACGATCCCGTCCTCGAGTGCCACGCCGCGCCGGGCCGCGCGCACCGCCGCCGGCGCGTCGCCGCGAACCGTCGCCACGTACGTCCGCTCGACACCGCCACTGGGGTGCGTGAGGCGATGCGCAGCCTGGCCATCCGTCGTGAACAGCAGCACGCCTTCCGTCAGGAGATCCAGGCGGCCGACGTAGGTGAGTCCCGCCACGTCGGGCGTGAAATCGAAGACCGTGCGGCGCCCGGATGGATCGCGCCGTGTGGTCATGACGCCAGCCGGCTTGTTCAGCACGAGCCAGCGCTCGCGGGCCGGCGCTCCGACGACAGCGTCGTCCACGTGAATGACATCGGCATCGGGATCCACCACCTGACCAATATGCGCCGGCGATCCGTTCACGGTCACGCGCCCCGCGAGGATGAGCGCTTCGGCATGCCGGCGGGACGCGACACCGGCACGCGCGATGGCGCGCTGAATGCGCATCGACATGGCGGTCAGAGCGCGCGCGGCTCGGATCGCAGCGCGACCGCCAACTCATCCGCGCGCGGCAGCTCGCCCAGGTGACGCAAGGCAAACTGCTCGAGGAAGGCGGGCGTGGTGCCGTAGAGCATGGGCCGGCCAAGTCCCTCCGCGCGCCCGACGACGTCAATGAGGCCGCGCTCGAGCAGCGTGCGCAGCATGCTCCCCACCGCTACGCCGCGAATCTCCTCGATTTCCGCGCGACCAATCGGCTGGCGGTAGGCAATGATCGCCAGCGTCTCGAGGGCGGCGGACGAGAGGCGCTGCGGACGCACGGCGAGCTGAACGCGCTCGATCGTCTCGGTGAATTCCGGCCGCGTGAGGATCTGCCACCCGCCCGCGATCTCCACCAGCTCCACCCCATGGCCGCCGGTGTCGTAATGCTCGCGCAACTCGTCCAGCGCCATGGCGACCGCGGCCGCTGACGCGTCCGGATCGAGCGCCCGCAGCTCATCCAGCGGCACGGGATGGCCACTGGAAAAGAGCGCCGCCTCAAGCAGCTTCGCCAGCGGTGTCACGAGCGATGTCCATGGTGCCGAAGGGGCGACGCTGGCGAACGCGCAATTCGCCGCGGCGGGCGAGCTCGAGCAGCGCCAGCAGCGCGGAGAGTATCCGCCACGGCTCCGCGCCGGCGGATACGATGTCACTGAACCGCGCCGTGGCCCGAAGGTGCAGCAGCGCGCGTATGGTCTCGATCGCACCGTCCACGTCGAGCGCGCGCGGCACGATGTCATGCAACACCGGCTTCCGCGCCATGCGCAGCACGCGATCCACGGCGGCGAGCAGTTCGGGGAGCGCGAGCGACAGCGGGCGTGTGGGGCGCACGGGCTCGATCAACGTCACGCCGCGACCCAGCCGCTCGCGCCGATCATCGCCGCGGCGCTCGAGCAGATCCACCACCTCGCGCATCTGCTGGTACTCGAGCAGTCGGCGCACGAGCTCGGCGCGGGGATCCTCCCACTCGTCACCACTCCCGTGCCGCGGCAGCAGCATCTGCACCTTGATGCGCAGCAGCCGCGCGGCCATTTCGAGATACTCGGCCGCGTCGCTCAACCCGAGCGAATGAATACGCGCGAGAAACTGCTCACAGATCCGTGCGATGGGAATGTCGGTGATCTCGACGCGCTCGTCACGAATGAGCGTGAGGAGCAGATCGAGCGGGCCGGAGAACTGTTCCAGCTCGATGACGAAGGGCGCCTCGATCAGTTCGGCGGTGTCGATCACGGCAGGAACCTGCTGGGCAGCACGAAGCCGCCAACCGGATGCACGAGCAGCGTGAACAGGGCATACGCCGGGTACATCCAGAGATTGATCAAGCGCCCACCGAAGTAGAGCAGCGCAATGAGAATGATGATGCCGTACTGGCCGATGCGCTGATACTGCATGGCCCACGCGGGCGGCAGCAGATACTTGACCACGTGCGAGCCGTCGAGCGGCGGCAGCGGCATCAAGTTGAACGCCACGAGGATCAGGTTGATGAGCATCCCCCAGATGAGCATCGCCTGTACGATGGCCAGCACCTGGGCCGCTCCGGGCGCCGCCTGCGCCACGAGTCCCAGCACAACGATCACCGGCACGCTGACGATCGCGATCACGAGATTCGTCGTGACGCCGGCCAGCGATACGATGATGTCGCCGCGACGATACTTGCGGTAGTTTCGCGGATTCACCGGGACCGGCTTGGCGCCGCCCAGAATCGGCCCATGCGTGAGGAACATGAGCAGCGGCAGCAGAATCGTCATGAACGGATCAATGTGCTTGATCGGATTCCATGTCAGCCGCCCGAGCTGGTACGCGGTGGCGTCGCCCTGGCGCAGGGCTGCGTAGCCGTGCGCGTACTCGTGCGCGATCATCGCGAAGAGGAGAACGGGCGCAATCAGGACGAACCGTTCGATGTCGAGTGGGTCCAAGAGCTCGCACGGTAGATGGCGGGGACAGCGCGACGATCACGCTCGTCGGCGCGAAAGCTATCGGGTGAGCAGAGCGGTGTCAAAGTGAAGTGGCGCCTTGACATCCATCGCTGTCAGCTCTAGGTTTTCCCCCTCGCGCCTGCCGCGAACATCCCTGTGAGTTCCTGGAGAACTTCGTGCCGAATATCAAGTCCGCGAAAAAGAACATGCGGAAGACCCGCGCCGCCACGGCGCGCAACAAGGCCCAGCGGTCCGCGTTGCGCACGGCGCTCCGCAAGGCCAGCGCTGCGGACGCCACGCCCGACCAGCAGCGTTCCGCGGTGCAATTGCTGGATCGCGCCGCGCGAAAGGGCCTCGTTCACCCCAACGCAGCGGCCCGACGCAAGAGTCGGATGGCAACGAAGCGCGGCTGACCTTCGTCAGCACGCGCTTCGCGGATCCGATCCACTCCGGCGTCCCTACATCGCCGCCAGTTCAGCGCCGCACCGCTCGCAGTACCACTCCGTGGGATAGTTGAGCGTGCCGCACTCCTGACACTTGAGCGTCTTCACCTGTTCTGCATTCTGTGCGGACGGTGTCGTGCGCACGGCCGAGGGATGGGATCCGGATTGCGCCCTGACCTTCCCGCTGCCCGGGCGCTGACGTCCACCAGACGCGGCCGCACGATCACCACCCATTCCGGCTCCGCTGCCCACCGTAACGCCCTCCCCGCTCGTCCTCGGGTTCGACATGGACTTGAGGAACTCGAGGTCGTCGAATCCACCCCCAGTTGGTGCCGGCGTCGCGCCGCCGGAAGGCTGCGGCGCCGGCGAGGTCACCTTGTCGAAGGCGGCATCCCATTCATCCTGCTCCCGCGATGTCGGAGCGGCAACGGGGCCGGAGGTCGGACGGGCAACGGGTGCGGCAGGTGGCGCGTGCGGCGCGGGTGCGGCGGGCGCGGCCGCGCCTGAGGCATTGGCCGACGGCTGCGGCGTGGCGCCTGCGGCGACGAGCACGGCGCGCAGCCGGTTCAGCTCGTCGGAGAGCGATCCGCGCTCCTGTTGAATGGCGGCCACTGCGCCAGACGTGCGCTCGGTCACCTCGCGATGCTGCTCGCCGCTCAGTTCGCCCACCGCCGCGCGCAAGTCGGTCTCCGCCGCTTCATCGCGGTGCCGGGCCTCCTGGACATCGAGCGCCGAGAGCTTGCCGAGCAGACCGCTTTCCATCTCCTGCAGCACGGCGCGATGACCCGCCAGTTGCTCGACCACGTGGCGGAGTCGCGCGGCGTAGTCCGTGTGCACCCGCTCATAGATGTGCGCCGGGGTCGCGCCCCGCCGGCTTTCCAGCGTCGCGAGCCACGATTCGTAGCGTTGCCGTTCCTCGAACAGCGCGGTCACCTGTTCGGAATTCACTGTCGATTGCGTCATTCGTCTCTCCGCTGGCCCTCGCGAGCCGCCAAATCCGGGAGTGCCGGGCAGCCGTGCCTCACGCGCGATGCGAGAGCAGCTCGGCGACCTGTTCGGTACTCAACTCAGTGACTCGGCCCAGAAGTCGTGCCGCGAGCAGGATTCTCGCCGAGTGCTCCACACTTTCCATCCGTTGATGCGCGATCAGGAGCGAGGGGCCGGTGGTCGTCGCTCCATGATTCGCCATGAGGAACGCATCATGGCCCGCAATGAAGGGCTCGAATGCGTCCGCCACGGCCAGGGTCCCGGGGGTGGCATACGGCACGAGCGGGACCCGTCCCATCTGATTCACCAGCTCGGGAAGGACGTCGGTCTCGAATCCCTCCCCCGCAACGGCGAATCCCGTTGCCACCGGCGGATGCGCGTGGACCACCGCCTGCACATCCGGACGACGCGCGTACAGCCTGACGTGAAGCTGGACTTCCGATGACGGCTCCCGGTAACCGGATATCCGGGCACCGTCCATCGAGACTTCCACCAGATCATCCGGCGTCACGTCCACCTTGGACATGGCCGCCGGCGTGACCAGAATGACTCCGGAACCGAGTCGCACCGAGACGTTGCCGTCCGGGCCCGCGATCAGCCCCTTGTCGTACAGCCGCCTGCACACGGCGACAATTTCCCGCCGCACGGCCGAGCCGCTCTCGGCCACCGCTCACTCCGGCAACCGATATACTACACGCCCATCCACGATCGTGTACAGCGGCCGCCCGCGCAACGTGCGACCGGCGTAGGGAGTGTTCCGCCCCTTGGACAGGAATCGCGTCGGGTCCACCTTCCATTCACGCTTCGGATCGAAGACCGTCACATCCGCCACAGCGCCCTCCTGCAGCGTCCCGCCTGGCAGATGGAAGAGGCGCGCCGGACGCGTCGCCATGCGATCCACCAGCGCCGGGAAGTCCAGGATTCCGGTCTCCACCAGGTCAGTCACCACGAGCGCGAGCGCGGTCTCCAGTCCGATAATGCCAAACGGCGCGTCGGCGAACTCGCGTTCCTTCGCGTCGTAGTGGTGCGGCGCGTGATCCGTGGCGACGACGTCGATCGTCCCGTCGCGCAACGCCTCGCGCAGCGCCGCGACATCGTCGGCCGTGCGCAGCGGCGGGTTCATCTTGGCCTGCGTATCGTACGCGCCGACGGCTTCCTCCGTGAGCGTGAGATGATGCGGCGTGACTTCGGCGGTCACGTTGATCCCGCGCTCCTTTCCCCAGCGAATGAGCTCGACGCTGCCCTTCGTGCTCATGTGCGCGAGATGCACGTGTCCGCCTGTCCGGCGCGCGAGGAGAATGTCGCGGATCACCATGATCTCCTCGGCTTCGGATGGAATGCCGCGCAGACCGAGCCGCGCGCTCATCACGCCTTCATTCATCGAGCCGCCGTGCGCGAGCGTGGGCTCCTCGCAGTGATCCACGACCGGAATGCCGAAGGTCTGAGCGTATTCGAGCGCTGTGCGCATGAGATGCGCGCTGGCCACGGGCTTGCCGTCATCGCTCACCGCGACCGCGCCCGCGCCCACCATCTCGCCGAACTCCGCCAGCGCCTCGCCCTTCTGTCCCACCGAGATGGCACCAATCGGATAGACGCGCGCCGCCTGCGCGCGCAGCGCCTGTCGGGTAATGAAGCCGACAGCCGCCTGATTGTCGGTGACCGGCTCGGTGTTGGGCATGGCGCATACGGCGGTGAATCCGCCCGCGGCCGCGGCACGCGCCCCCGTGGCAATCGTCTCGACATCTTCCCGCCCCGGCTCGCGCAGGTGACAGTGGACGTCAATGAATCCCGGCGACACGAAGGCGCCCGAGCAGTCCAGCACATCGGCATCCTCGCCCGGATCGATGTGGCCCCCGACGCGCGCGATCTTTCCGTCGACGACGAGCAGATCGCCGCGTTCGTTCAGCGTTCGAGACGGATCGAGCAGCGTGCCGCCCGACAGCAGCAGAATCGGCTGGCTCATCGATCGCTCGCGCCCTTGGCCGCTTCCGCAAGCTCGGGCCGCCCGCCCGCGAGGAGATAGAGCACCGCCATGCGGATCGCCACGCCGTTGGTCACCTGGTTGAGAATGACGCTGTGGGGCCCGTCCGCCACGTCGCTGTCGATTTCGACGCCGCGGTTCATCGGGCCCGGATGCAGGATGAGAATGTCGCGCGGTGCACGCGCGAGTCGTTCCCGCGACACGCCGAACACGCGGTTGTACTCGCGGAGCGACGGAATGTAGCCCGCGGTCATGCGCTCGAGTTGCAGACGCAGAATGTTGAGCGCGTCGGCCCACTCAATGGCCTCCTCGATGCGCGAGAAGACGCGCACGCCGAACTCGCCAATGGCCCACGGCAGGAGCGTGCGCGGACCGCAGACCGCCACTTCGGCACCGAGCTTCTGGAGTCCCCAGATGTTCGAGCGCGCCACGCGCGAATGGAGCACGTCGCCCACAATGCACACGCGACGGCCGGTGAGGTCGCCGAGATTGTCGCGCAGCGTGAGCAGATCGAGGAGCCCTTGCGTCGGATGCTCGTGCGTGCCGTCGCCGGCGTTGATCACGTTGCTCTCGATGCGATCGGCGAGGAAGCGTGCCGCGCCTGACGCGCCGTGGCGGATCACGACCATGTCAATGCGCATCGCTTCGAGATTGCGCGCCGTATCCACGAGCGTTTCGCCCTTCTGCACGCTGGAGCCGGACGATGCGACGTTCACCGTGTCGGCCGAGAGGCGCTTCTCGGCGAACTCGAAGGAGATGCGGGTACGGGTGGAGGCCTCGAAGAAGAGATTGACGATGGTCTTGCCGCGCAGCGCGGGGACTTTCTTGATCGCGCGCTCGCTGATCTCCTTGAACGGTTCGGCGGTATCGAGAATGAGGCGGATCTGCCGGGCCGTGAGCGGCTCCAGTGCCAGCAGATCCTTGCCGAGCGTCTCGGTCACGCGCCGTCCCCGGGACGCACCACGACGACAGCGTCCTTCCCGTCGAGATCCTTCACCAGGACGTCCACCCGGTCTCCGTTCGCGACCGCGAGCGTCTTGCCCACGACGTCGGCGCGAATGGGCAGCTCGCGCCCGCCGCGGTCCACGAGCACCGCGAGCCCAATGCGCGCGGGACGGCCGAAGTCGGCAAGCTCGTCGAGCGCGGCGCGAATGGTGCGGCCGGTGTACAGGACATCGTCCACGATGACGACATGCTTGGCGTCGATGTCCCAGGGGATATCGGTGGGACCGACGACGGGACGTGGCCCGACGGTCTGCAGATCGTCGCGATAGAGCGTGATGTCGAGCGCGCCACGCGGGACATCCACGTGCTCGCGCTCCTTCATCATGGCGGCGAGGCGATCGGCGAGCTGCACGCCGCGGCGCTGGATGCCAACCAGCACGAGATCGTCCGTGCCATCATTGAGCTCGATGATCTCGTCTGCCATGCGCCGGAGCGTGCGATCCATGGCACGCGCATCGAACACGGTGGTGGGGGAAGAGGGCATGGCGGAGAAATATATGCGACCGGAGCGGGGCGGAGTGAAGGTGTCGTGCCTCAGGCGGGCGGCTCCGGCGCGGGCTCGGAGCGCCGTGCGGAGGTCACACGCGCCGCGAACCCGTCGAGCCAGCGGGGCACCTCCCCCGTATTGGGATGGCGGAGCACCATGACGAGCGGCGGCAGGTAGAGCGCGGCCACGAGCACCCAGGCGGCGTGCCGCCAGGCGAGCATGGTGAAGGCGCCCCACGCGATGAGCATGAGCTGGCTCACCACCGTGTAGCCGAACGCTTCCGCCATGTCGCGCGGGATGAGCCAGAGCACGATCTGGTCGTAGAACCAGGGCGCCTGTGGAATACAGGCAAGGCAGAGGAGCAATCGCGCCTCGCGCTGCCGCCAGCGCGTGAGCGCGAGCAGCAGCAGCGGGCCCGCCGGCGTGAGAATCGGAACGGTGCGGCTCTTCACGGATGCGAGCTGGTGCCACCAGTCGAGCGGCCAGCTCGGCAGGATGGCGAGACTGACGAGGAGAAACAGTGCGCTCGCGATGATCATGGACCAGCGGGGCCGGTAGGCGAGCGAGGCGAGGCCGACGTTGGGCTTGACGCAGATGAGAAAGCCCAGCGCCGGAAGGAGCGCCGCCGCGGCGATGATGGGCGGCCATGTACCGCTGGTCGCTGAAATGATGAACGGGGCGCTCGCGAAGACGGCGAGACGAAAGAGGCCGTCGCGCGAAAGGCCGAAGGCGAGGAGGCCGGCCGAGAGCGCGACGAAGAGCGCGCCGCCGAGGGCGTAGGGAAAGGCAACGAACGGGAGGGTGGCGATGGCTGCCGGCAGCGGATAGAAGAACGGCGTGAGAAACCGTTCAGGCGCAATCGCGGGAATGACGTGGTAGGGATTCTGCCCGTGAAGCAGGGCTCGGGCCGCCGTGCGCCAGTACAGATAGTCGCCGGGAAGACCCGGGCGACTCATGGATGCGTATGCCAGCGCGAACCCGAACGCCGCGCAGAGGAGGGACGCGCGAAGGCGAGACGCGCGAGAAACGGGGCGATCAGTGAGCGCATCCGCGGCGCTCACGTGCGCTGTCCTGACAGACGACAGGAATTCAGCGTACACTCGCAGCCGTTGGGTGGCACGTTCTTCATTGCGCCGCCATCTTCGCCCGCGGCGGCCTCACCTGTCAAGGCCGATCCACGGAGACCATGATCGTGCACGCAAAGGTGCCGACTCGGCAACAACGGATCGAACGGCGACTCCTCACATCGGTGGCGGACTGCACCGGGTGTCCGTACCTTTGAGCGCTCATCGTCGCGCTCGCGAGTGCGCCGGCCCAGGCCACGCTGCCGACCAACCTCGCTACGCTCGACACCGAGATGGGTCGGCACGTGTCGATCGATTCCGTCATGGCCGTCATCGCGCGGCGCGCCGTGCCGTTCCCAACCATTCGACCTCGATACGCCGAGTAGTGGACCACACGCGCCTATCATGCCGCCGAGCGCCTCGCCCGACAGTACGCCGACACCAGCACCGTGGATCGCGGAGTTCGATCGAGGCGGGCGCTGAGCGCGCCGCCCCCGTGTCATGACCCTTCGCGACCAGCTTCAGACACATCTCGGCAGCGCCTACACCATCGAGCGCGAGTTGGGTGGCGGCGGCATGTCGCACGTCTTCGTCGCGGTGCAGACGCAACTCGGACGCCGCGTGGTGGTGAAGGTCCTGTCAACTGAAATCGCGGCCGGGATCAGCGCCGAGCGTTTCGAGCGCGAAATTCGCGTGGCCGCGTCGCTGCAACAGGTCAACATCGTGCAGGTGTTGAGCGCGGGCGACATGAGCGGCCTGCCGTACTACACCATGCCGTTCGTCGATGGTGAAAGTCTCCGCGCGCGACTCCACGAGCGCGGGGCGCTGTCGATCAGCGAGGTGGTGAGCGTGCTGCGCGACGTGGCGCGCGCGCTCGCCTATGCGCACGAGCGCGGAATCGTCCACCGCGACATCAAGCCGGACAATGTCCTGCTTTCAGGTGGCGCCGCCGTCGTCACCGACTTCGGCATCGCAAAGGCGCTCTCCACGGCGCGCGCCGGTCCGGAATCGGCGACGCTCACGCAGCTCGGCACCGCGGTCGGCACGCCCGCCTATATCTCACCCGAGCAGGCGGCCGGCGATCCGACGGTCGATCATCGCGCCGACATCTACTCGTACGGTTGCATGGCGTACGAGTTGCTCACGGGCCAGCCGCCGTTCGCGAACCGCACGCCGCAGCGCCTCATGGCCGCGCATATGACAGAGGCACCGCGACCGCTGCAGGAATTGCGGCCGGATACGCCGCCCGCGCTCGCCGCACTCGTGATGCGCTGTCTCGAGAAGGATGCGACCGCGCGACCCCAGTCGGCGAGTGAGATCCTCGGAACGCTCGATGCAATGGCGACGAGCGATCCCAACCGCCCGGCCATGCCGGTGGTGTTGTTGGGCGGGCCGCGGATGTTCTGGAAGGCGCTCGGCGTCTACGCGGTGGCGTTCATCGCGGTGGCGGTGCTGGCGCAGGCGGCGATCATCGGCATCGGACTGCCGAGCTGGGTGTTCCCCGGCGCGCTGATCCTCATGGCGTTCGGCCTGCCCGTCATCCTCTTCACGGCGTACGCGCAGCGCGTGATGCGGCGAGCGGTGACCCGCTCGCCGACGTTCACGCCCGGGGGCACGCCGACTCTGGCAACGCACGGCACCATGGCCGCACTGGCGATCAGGGCGAGCCCGCACGTGTCGTGGCGCCGCACCATGCTGGGCGGCGTGTGGGCCGTCGCCGTGTTCGTGGTGCTCGTGGGCGGCTTCATGCTGCTTCGTGCGTTGGGCATTGGGCCGGCCGGTTCGCTGCTCGCCGCCGGGAAACTGGGGCCGAGCGACAGGGTGATCGTCGCCACGTTCGACGCGACGGGCGCCGATACGTCATTGGGCTCGACGTTGGCCGAGGCGGTGCGGACCAACCTGTCGCAAAGCCGGGTCGTGCACGTGGTGCAGACGAGCGCCGTTGTCGCGGCGCTCGAACAGATGCAGCGGCCCGCCACGACGCGCCTCGATCTCGGCATCGCGCGCGACGTCGCGCAGCGCATCGGTGTGAAAGCGGTCGTCGGCGGGCGCATCGTGCCCGCCGGCAGCGGCTACATCGTGACGGCGCGTCTCATTGCCGCCGCATCGGGCGACGAGCTCGCGTCAGTCAGCGAGTCGGCGAAGGACGCCGGCGACCTCATCCCGTCGATCGATCGCCTCACCAAGGAGCTGCGCGGCAGGATCGGCGAGTCGCTCAAGAGCGTGCGGGCGGCGCCGCCGCTCGAGCAGGTGACCACCGCCTCGTTAGGCGCGCTCAAGAGCTACGCGGCGGGACTGGAGGCCAACGACATCCGGGGCGACTACCTGACGGCGATCCAGGACTTCCGGGACGCGATCTCGCAGGACAGCACGTTCGCCATGGCCTACGTGCAGCTTGCCTACTCGATGCAGACGCTCTTCCGGCCGAGCCTTGAGCACGAGATGAATGCGGCGCTGACCACCGGGTTTCGGCTGCGCAACCGGCTGCCCGAGCGTGAGCGGTACGACGTGGAGGGCGCCTACTACCTCCTGGTCGCCCCGGACCGGCGGAAGGCGGTCACCGCGCTGCGGCGCGCGGTCGAGCTCGATTCGACAAACTACGACGCGGAGAACACGCTGGCCTTAACGCTCGACGACACGCGCGACTACGTTGGCGCCGATCGCATGTACCATCTCGCGCTCTCGAACGATCCGTCGAACGGCACGATGCTCGCCAATCTCGCGATGCACTACACGCAGATGGGCCGGCATGCGTCGTTCGATTCCGTCATGGCGCTCTTCGCGAGCCGTCACGTGCCGTTCCCGACGGCGCGGTTCCGCTACGGGGAATTGTGGAACCGCCGCGACTTCGACGCCGCAGAACGAATCGTGCGCGCTGCGCCCGATACCGCCCTGGACGCGCAAGACGCGCTCGCCGACCTGGCCGAGCTTCACGGACGGCTGCGCGAATTCGCGCAACGGTATGCGCAGGTGAACGCCGCGAGAGCGCGCCTGAGCGCTGACACGGTGAGTCCCTACCTGGCGGCGTATCGTGAGGCAGTGGTGGACGCCGATGTCCGCGGCGATGCACCACGCGCGCTCGCGGCACTGGGTGCAGCGATGCGCACATTGCCGGTCGCCAAGGTCCCGCCCTCTCGCGCCGGCTCCATGTACTGGCTGGCAGCCGGGTACGCGCGCGCGGGCGCGCCCGCGAAAGCACGCGACGTCATGACCCGCTACGTCGCGCAGATGGACACGCTGGCCCTTCGCCGAAACGCGGTCGATATCGTGCGGCTTCGCGGCCTCATCGCGCTCGCCGAGGGCAAGACCGACAGCGCCGTTGCCGATTTTCATCGCGGAGACAACGAGGCGGACGGCTTGCCAACGCGCAACTGCGTTCCGTGTACGCCGCTCTATCTCGGCCTCGCCTTCGACCGCGCCGGCCAAGCCGATTCGGCGCGTGCGTATCTGACGCACTACGCGGAGATGTTCGACGCCGGCCGATGGGTAGTGGACCGCGTCTACCTCGCGCCGACGCTGTACCGGCTAGGGGAGTTGTACGCGAATGCGGCCGACACGGCGCGCGCGACGGAGTATTACGACCGCTTCGTGTCCCTGTGGAAACACGCCGACCCTGAGTTGCAGCCGCGCGTGGCCGAAGCGCGCACGCGGGTCGCGCAGCTCGATCGCGGGAAGCGCTGACACTCGCTCAAGGGCAATACTGCGCTCGGGGGAGACGGAGGGCCGGCACGAGGTGACATACCTGATGCCGGGCCGGACGGATGGGGCGGGATTCGAACCCGCGAGGGCTGTTACACCCCACACGCTTTCCAGGCGTGCGCCTTAAACCACTCGGCCACCCATCCTGACGACACTTCCTGCTTGCGAGTCGTCCCGATACACCAAAGGCGGGCTGTGGCCCGCCTTGCGGGATATGGGCGTTCACGGCTGGCGCCCTCATCAGGACTCGCGTTCACGGACGGGGTGAGATTCGAACTCACGATACCGTTGCCGGTACTCCGGTTTTCGAGACCGGTGCCTTCAGCCACTCGGCCACCCGTCCTGTCCAGGCACGAATGTTACCCGGGCGAAAAAGTCGTGTCAACGCGATCCACTCGGTCGTTGAGCGCCGCGCACGAGTCGCGTCACACGCGCCGTGCCGTATTGCGCAGCGGTGATTCCTGCCGCATCGTCGTCATGGTTCCGCGCGCAGCATCAGGGCGTTTCACTCTTTAGAAGGTGCGAGCATGAGGACACAACCAACCTGGAGGATCACGCTCGGTGGAGCGGCGACGTGTGCCGCCCTGCTCGCCGCGTGTGCATCGGCACCACACGCGACGCGGGCCACCGCGCGGCGCTTCGAGGGATGCGTGCAGTATAACAAATATCAATATTCGGCCACGGACCCCAACCTCCTCCGGGTCGGGCTCGGCCGGCACACGCTCGTGCCGGCGTCCACAGTCGACACGCTCGATCTGCAGAGCTTCGTCGGCCATCGCGTGATCCTCACCGCCGACGTGCGCGCCGGCACCGATACGATTCAGGTCACGCAAATCGAGGCAGTGCCCGGACGCACCTGCCGTAGCGCGCTCTGACCGCGACCGACGGCACCGGCGCAGGACGTTAGGGACGCCGCGCGCTGCTATCCTGAGTTTTCCGGCAACGGCTGGCTGTCACCTGGCATGTCGGCGCGACGCCGCGCGGCAAAGAACTCACGCAGCTCGTCACCACACTCCTGCGCCAGCACGCCGCCCCGGACGTCGGGACGGTGATTCAACCGCGGGTGTCTTAACAGATCGCCCACCGATCCGGCCATGCCAGCCTTCTCATCCCACGCGCCGAAGACCAGCCGATCCACGCGCGCGAGCACCAGGGCACCGGCACACATGGCGCATGGCTCGAGCGTCACGTACACCGAGCATCCCTCCAGCCGCCACACGCCGAGCGCACGTGATGCAGCGCGCAACGCAAGCATCTCGGCGTGCGCCGAGGCATCCTGATCGCGGATCGTGCGATTGGAGCCCTGCGCGAGCACGGCGCCGGCGCGGACAATGATCGCCCCAACCGGCACCTCGCCCGCCGCGGCCGCGTCATGCGCAGCCGCCAACGCCTGACGCATCCACTCCTCGTCCGCGTCGCGCATCACGCGCGGTGCGCTGGCTGCGAGGCGCGCCACGCCACTCAGCGCGCCTCTCCTGCCCCGCTCAACGCCGGTTCGGCACGCGTGAATTCCAGCTCGCCGTTCGCGCCACGCGTCACCAGCACCCGGTCGCCTTCCCCGAACTTCCCCTCGAGCACGGCCAGCGCCAGCGGATTCTGAATGAGCCGCTGAATCGCACGCTTGAGCGGCCGCGCCCCGAACGCCGGATCGTATCCTTCCTCGGCCAGTGCGTGCCTCGCCTCCGGCGTGAGCTCGATGGACAGCTTGCGCTCCGCCAGGAGCGATTCCAGCCGCCGGAGTTGGATGGAGATGATCTCCTCGATCTGCTCCAGCGTGAGGGGCTTGAACACGATGATGTCGTCCACCCGGTTGAGAAACTCGGGACGAAAGTGCTGGCGCAGTGCGGCGGTCACCTGCATTTCCACCTCCGCCCAGTCCGCGCGGATCCCTTCCAGAATGTATTGGCTCCCAATGTTCGAGGTCATGATGATCACGGTGTTCCGGAAGTCCACCGTGCGACCCTGTGAATCGGTCAGCCGTCCGTCATCGAGAATCTGGAGCAGAATGTTGAACACGTCGGGGTGCGCCTTTTCGATCTCGTCGAAGAGCACCACCGAGTAGGGACGGCGCCGCACCGCTTCCGTGAGTTGGCCTCCCTCTTCGAAGCCCACATAACCCGGCGGCGCGCCGATGAGCCGAGCCACCGCATGGCGCTCCATGTACTCGGACAT
Source organism: Gemmatimonadaceae bacterium (assembly GCA_036278895.1). Taxonomy (GTDB): domain Bacteria; phylum Gemmatimonadota; class Gemmatimonadetes; order Gemmatimonadales; family Gemmatimonadaceae; genus JADGGM01. The sequence goes on along the minus strand of DASUKE010000005.1, from coordinate 106,115 downwards.
GTCGATGCGCACCATCGCGTGCTCGGAGTCGAAGAGGAATTCCGCCAGCGCGCGCGCGGTCTCGGTCTTGCCCACGCCCGTGGGACCCAGGAAAATGAACGAGCCAATGGGGCGGTTGGGATCCTGCAGTCCCGCACGGGAACGCCGTACCGCATCCGCCACGGCGCGCACCGCCTCGCGCTGCCCGACCACGCGGGACGCGAGCACCTCCTCCAGCTTCGTGAGCCGGGTGCGCTCGCTCTCCATCATCCGCGAGACAGGAATACCCGTCCACCGGGCGACGATCTCCGCAATGTCGTCCGCGTCAACTTCCTCCTTGAGGAACTGCGGCGCTCCGGCCTCGCGCGCACGCATCGCCTGGTCCGCATCCTTCAACTGCTGCTCGAGCTTCGGGATGCGGCCGTAGGTGATCTCGGCAGCCTTGCCCAGATCACCGCGGCGCTGGGCCTGCTCGGCTTCCAGTCGCGCCTGTTCGAGCTGCTGCTTCAGGTCGCCCACCTTGCCCAGGCTTTCCTTCTCCGCTTTCCACTGCGCCTTCATGGCCGTGGACTTCTCGCGCAGCTCCGCCAGCTCGCGCTCGAGTGCCGTGCGGCGTTCCTTCGACTCCGCGTCCTTCTCCTTGCGCAGCGCCTGCCGCTCGATCTCGAGCTGCGTCACGCGACGCTCCACCTCGTCGATCTCCTGCGGCATGGAGTCGATCTCGATACGCAGCCGCGATGCAGCTTCATCCACGAGATCAATGGCCTTGTCCGGCAGAAACCGATCGCCGATGTAGCGGTTGGACAGCGTGGCCGCCGCCACCACGGCGCCGTCGGTGATGCGCACGCCATGGTGCACCTCATAGCGCTCCTTGAGCCCGCGCAGAATGGCGATGGTGTCGTCCACACTCGGCTCGCCCACGTACACCGGCTGGAAGCGCCGCTCCAGCGCGGCGTCCTTCTCCACGTGCTTGCGATACTCATCGAGCGTCGTGGCGCCAACGACGCGCAGCTCGCCGCGCGCCAGCATGGGCTTGAGCATGTTGCCCGCATCCATGGCGCCTTCGGCGGCGCCCGCGCCCACGAGCGTGTGCAGTTCATCAATGAACATGATGAACTGTCCCTCGGCCGACGTAATTTCCTTGAGCACCGCCTTGAGGCGCTCCTCGAACTCGCCGCGGAACTTGGCGCCGGCAATGAGCGCGCCGAGGTCGAGTCCCACGAGGCTCTTGTTCTTGAGGCTCTCCGGCACGTCGCCATTCACGATGCGCTGCGCGAGTCCTTCCACGATGGCCGTCTTGCCGACGCCCGGTTCGCCGATGAGCACCGGATTGTTCTTGGTGCGGCGCGAGAGCACCTGCACGACGCGACGGATCTCCTCGTCGCGGCCGATCACGGGGTCGAGCTTGCCCTTGCGCGCCGCCTCGGTGAGATCGCGCGTATAGCGCTGCAGTGCCTGGTACTGCGATTCCGGCGTCTGGTCGGTGACGCGATGCGCGCCCCGCACCGCCTGCAGCGCGTCGAGCATCGCGTCGCGGCCGGCTCCCGCGCCGTCGAGCACCTCGTGGCTGTCCGTCCCCGGCACGGCCGCCAGCGCCAGCAACAGGTGCTCCGTGGAGACGTACTCGTCCTTGAGCGCCTTCGCCTCGTCCTCCGCCTTGTCGAGCACCTGATTGAGCTCGCGCGCCACCGAGGGCTGTGCACCGCCGGACTGACGGGGATAGCGCTCCACCTCGCGCTCGATCTTCGCGCGAATGTCGGCGACGTTGGCGCCGAGCTTGTGGAGCAGCGGAATGACGATGCCTTCCGCCTGGCCGAGCAGCGCCAGGAGGAGGTGGCCGTCATAGACGAGCGGGTTGCCATTTCGCCGGGCGAGGGAGATGGCATCGTTGAGTGCTTCGGAGGCTTTGACGGTGAGCCGGTCCGGATTGATCATGATTGCATCCGCATGCTAAAGTACATTATCACGTGAGTCGTAACTGACAGTTCCTCAATCGTAAAGCAACTGCGGTGCCATCCCTTTTGCGCCGTTTTGGCAGAGCGTCGGAAAGGGCGCACGTGCGATGGTCGTTGACGCGCGGCTCCCTGCAGTCTAGCGTTGGCGCATGGCGCGAACACCATCACTGGTCGCGGCGCTGGCGCTCGCACTGCTCGCCTCGTCCTGTCGAGCCCGCGGCCGCGGCAGCGGCGTGAGCGACTCCACCTACGTTGCCACGATGCGGGAGCTGCGCGGCGTCGCGCTGGACACCATGCTCGACAGCGCGAGCCGTGACACGGCCCGCTCCCGCATTCTGGCCCGGCATCACGTCACGGCCGCGAGCATGCAGCAGGCGGCCCGGGTGCTGGCGCGCAATCCGGATCATGCCATCGACGTCTGGAAGCAGATCTCGGAGCTGCACGCGCCCCCGGCGGTGAAGACGAGTCCCACCACGAAGACGAGTCCCACCACGAAGAAGAGTCCCACCAAATGATGCGAGCGCGATGATGGAATGTCCATCACCGCGCTCGCTCGAACGGCCGAATCCGGTTCACCGCATGACGATCATTTTTTTCCCGATCGAGCGGCCATCGACTTCCAGCAGATAGATGTAGACGCCTGATGGCACCTCCTGTGAGGTGCTCATGTAGTGCCCATCCCACGACGCGGCGTACGACCCGCATGTGAGAGACAGGTTCATCGTCTGCTGACCAGTTCCTTCAGTTCCTCCCTGCAGCACCGGGATCGCCACGAGTTGCGCGAGCACGTTGTAAATCCGCAGGGTCACATGATGCTGCCGGCCGCCATCCGCCACGCAGCTCGGGGGATCCCCGATACTGAAGGGAATGGTCGTCGCCGGGTTGAACGGGTTCGGGTAGTTCTGCCCGAGCTTCACCCCAGGGTTGCGCTCACCGGCGGGAGGAGGGTTCGACGTCTCCTGAGCCGCCGCAATTCCTGGCACGAGCCAACCAAGGGCAAGCACGATGACCAGCGCTGCCCAGCGGTGCTTCATGTGCCTTCCTCGACGAACGAATTACGGTGCTAGGTGGACGCTCCTTCAGCGAGTGATACAGAACAGCATGCCCTGCGCGAACATAGAGTGAGCGGAAGAACGTGTCAAGCAATACCGCTCTGCCCGGCGCGCCGGGCGAGGACCCGGCCACCCGGGCGCCGCTCCGTAAAGCCGGACCGGTCGCAATATTCGAGGAAGGGGATGAGAAACTTGCGCGAAAGTCCCAGCGTGTCACGCAGTTCCGCCGGGGAATACTCGCGCCCGTCCCGCATCCCTTCCGCCAGTGTGAGAAGCATGTCCTGCACCGCGTGCGCCGCGTAGTAGCGGTGGCGCTCGACCGGTACGGCCTCCCCCGCGCGCTCGAGCAGGCGAAGCAGCGGGAGCACCGCCACTCCGCTCGCGGACTCGAGCTCGTCCACCGCGGGCGGCTCGCGGCCTGCCGCCTCCAAGGTCTGTCGCAATTCGCGCAGCCGGCGCTCGTCGGCGTCCGACAACCGGGGCAGCCAACCACGCCGCATGGCGACGGCGCCTTTCAGCTCGAGGCATCCCGATCCGCAAAGATCGTCGAGCACGACGTCCGCCACATCCGGCTCGACGGCGAGCGCGTCACGAATCGATTCGATCGCGACGCCCTCGTTCATGGGGAACTGTGCATGGTGCTGGTCCACCAGGTCTCGCACCCGGCGTCCGAGCTCAGCCAGCACGGGGGCCGCATACAGGCGATCACCGATCGCTCGCGATGGCGCCGGCGGCGCGCCGGGCGCGAGGAGCGCGGACACCACTCGCGGCGCCGCGCCGATTCGCACCGGCAGCGGCGCGATCTCGACACCGCGGGCGCCTGCGCTCTCGAGCAGGGCGTGCAGTCGTGCATCCGCCGTGTCCGGGGCGTGGGCCACGGGCCGCGACCGCCAGTGCGGCGGTTGCGGGTCGTCCACGATGCCGCCACCGATGGTGACGAGCGGCGATGCGCCGCGGAGCACGAAGCGGTCACCCGCGCGGGCGACAACGGGTGCATCGAGAACGACGCGTACGCCGGCGCGTTCGCCCGGCTCGATGGGTCCACCCGCCTTCACGATTCGCGCGCCCACATCCGCGGTGCCCAGATGAAAGCGCACGGTTGTGCGGGGCCCGAGCGGGCGCGACATCGCGCTCAGCAGCGCCACGCGCGACAGGAGCAGCCTCGACGGGCGCCACGCATCGTCGGCCACGAGCGTGGCGCCCCGAGCCGCCTGTCGCACGTCGACCCCGGCCAGCGCCACGGCGGCGCGCATCCCCGGTAGCACGGCGTCCACAGGCGTGCCATGGGATTCGAGGCCGCGCACGCGCGCACGCATCCCGCCCGGCAGCATCCGCACGGTGGCGTCACGCTCGAGTCGTCCGCTCCAGACCGTGCCGGTGACGACCGTGCCGGTGCCACGCACCGTGAAGACGCGATCCACGGGAAGCCGAAAGAGATCGTCGCCATCGCGCCGGGCCACCCGGCCGGCGGCCGCGCCGATTGCCGCGCGCAACGCCTCCACTCCTTCACCGGTCGTGGCGGAGGTCACGAGCGTCGGGGCATCGCGCAGCGCGGTCGCGCGCACGGCCATGCGGATGTCCTCGCGCACGAGCGCCAGCCACTCGGCGTCCACCAGATCACATTTTGTGATCGCGATCACGCCGTCCCTGACTCCCAGCAGATCCAGGATGGTTAGGTGCTCGACGGTCTGCGGCATCACGCCCTCGTCAGCCGCCACGACGAGCAACGCGAGATCCACACCGGTGGCGCCCGCGAGCATGTTGCGCACGAACGCTTCGTGGCCGGGTACGTCGACGATGCTGAGCAGCCGGCTGTCGGCGAGACGCAGCGGAGCAAAGCCGAGGTCAATCGTGATGCCGCGGCGCTTTTCTTCGGCCAGCCGATCAGTGTCCACGCCGGTGAGCGCTCTCACCAGCGCGGTCTTCCCGTGGTCCACATGACCGGCGGTGCCGAGAATCATGCGGCGCTCCAGCCTCCGTGTTCCCACACGGTGAATGCGCGCAGCGGTCGGCCGTCCAGGAGATGCTCCTGCAGGAATTCACGCAGGAGTCGCTGATGCGCGCGAACCTCGAGCGGCGCGAGCGCGCCGGCGAGCGCACCAGTGCTCCAGGCGGCAATGCACGCGCGCGCGGCGGCGGGAAGCACGCGGGCACCGGCCTGGCGGGCGGCGCACGACGCGCAGAGCACGCCGCCCGCCACGGAGCTGAAGGGCAACCCCTCGGCATCGGATACAGCCGCATGGCAGAGGGCGCAGCTATGCATGGCCGGCGCAAAGCCCAGTTCCGCGACCAGATGCCATGCGCCGGCGAGCCCCGCCTCATCGGCGCGCTCGGGCGGCGCCGCGGCGATGCGATCCAGCGCGGCGGCCAGCGTGGCGAACAGCGTGTCGGGCGCCTCGTTGGCGGTGCCGAACCGCAGCATGAGCTCCGCCGTGGCGGATGCGGCGGTGAAACGCGACAGATCGGCGCCGAGGGCGGACCGCGCCGCGGTCACATCGAATGCCGCCAGCGTCTGCAGGTCGCGTCCCTCCTTCATGTACAGTTGCGCCGTCCCCTGTGCGAACAGGTCGAGCGCCGCGGAGAATCGCCCCTTCCCTCTCCGCGCGCCCCGTGCGAGGACCGACTGCACGCCGGCGTCCCGCGTGGCCAGGCGGAGGATCCGCGACGTTTCCGAGTAGGGAAAGGCGTGCAGCACGATGGCGTCGGTGGCGAGCGGAGGCATGCGTGAATGCTAGTCGCTGGTAGCTGGTTTAACGACGGTAGCTGGTAGCTGGTAGCTGGTCACCGCGACTCCTACATCCCGATGCGGACCCCCGCCAACACCGCCCGGCCCGGCGCCCGGAAGCCGTAGATCGGCGCGTAGCGGGCATTGAGCGCGTTCTCCACGCGGGCCGTGAGCGTGACGGCCGGCGCGCGCGACGCACCGCGCCACACGGTGAAGGCACCGGAGAAGTCCACCGTGGTATACGCCGGAGCGATCACGCGCACGAAGTTCTGGAAGTCCACATCCGCGCGGTTGCCCACGGAGGTCACGTGCGCACCCAGCGAGGCGCGGGCCGATGGGCGAAAACCCACCGTGAGCGTGAACTGGTCGTTCGGTCGCCGCAGGAGGCGTTCGCCGGCGACATACGGCGCAGTCGGATCGGTGACTCCGCCGACATCCGAGACCCGCGTGCGAAGGTGGGTGTAGCCCGCTGCCACGTCCCACCGCGCAGCGGGGTGCAACGCCGCGGTATACTCCACGCCGTCCGCGCTCACGGCGCCGAGATTCACGTAGTTGGGATCGTCGGCTTCCGGCGGCGATGCGAGATACTGGATCATGTCACGGAAGCGCTGCGAGAAGTAGGTCGCGCCGAGGCTCACCACGCCATGCGCGAACGTCTGACTGACGCCGGCATCCCAGCTCCGCGTGTGCTCCGGGCGCAGCGCAGGATTGCCGCGCGCGAAGGGCGAGGTGGAAAGCATTTGATCGAAGGTCGGCTCCTTGAACGCGGTCCCGAAGGATGCATGGACCTCCGCACCCTCGCGCAACGCGTAGCCGGTGGACACGCGGAACGTCGTGAAGGATCCGAAGAGGCTGTTGTCATCCCGTCTGATGCCGGCGGTGTAGGAGAGCGCGCGCCATGCGCTCCCCAGCGCCTGGGCGTACAACGCGTTGACCGTGCGCCGCTCCGCGCTGGAGCCCGTGATGCGCTGGCGCTGCCACTCATAGGCACCACCCGTGGTGAGCAGCAGCTCCGGCGCCACATGGAAGTTGAGCCGCGCATCGGCGCTCCGGCGCGATGTCGCCGTCGTGTTGTCATAGCACACGTCGCACGACTCCGCGGGCGTATCCGGCAGATCGGCCGAACGCATCGTGCCCTGCGTCGCGCCCAGGAGCACGCGCGCCTCGAGCTTCGGCGTCAGATACCGTCCCGCATCGACGGAGCCGATCCATCGCCGCTCCGTGTGGAACTGATTGCTATCGTCGGCTACGCCGTAGAAGTTCGTCGGGATGTCGGCACGAGCATCGCCATAGTGCAGCGCCAGCCTGACACTCGACCGGGCATCCGGCGTGAGCCGGAGCACGCCGCTTGCCACGCTGTTCCGATTGCCGTTGTTGAAGGCGTAGATGCCGTCCGAGCGATGATCACCCAGGGCAAGCGAACCGGAGAGGCGCCGGCCGCCGCCCAGCAGTGATCCCTCGACGTCGCGGCTGTCGTACGTGCCGCCGCGCGCGCTGGCCGACGCATGCCAACCGGCGGCGCCGTTGCGCGTGAAAATCTGGATGACGCCCGATACGGCGTTCGCGCCATAGAGCACGCTCGCGGGTCCGCGCACGATCTCGATGCGATCCACGTTGTCGGTACTGAGATTGGCGAGATCAATCGCGCCGCCGGGATCGTTCACCGGCACGCCGTCCACCAGCACCTGCGTGTAGTCGCTGTTTCCGCCCCGGACGAAGAGCGATGTCTGAGCGCCGTAGGAGCCGCTCTGCGGCACGAAGATGTCAGGTGCCTCATCGAGCGCATCCTGCACCGTGGTGATGCCCTGCGAGCGCAAGGCGTCGCCCGTGATCACCGTCGTGCTGACCGTGGGCGCGGCCTGCGGCAGGGCGACCCGGGTCGCGGTGATGACGACCGGAGGCAGGGCGGCGGTGTCCGCGGCGGGCTGCTGCGCGCGCGCGGTGACCGCGAACGACGCCGTGGCGGTGGCCATGAGCAACTGGTTCACGGAGAATGACACGATGGGCCTCATACAGGCGGTTCCCGGTTCAGTGTGAGGACCCGCGAAGCGGCAACAGCGCCGGGGCACCTACCGCCGGATCACGGGTGACGACGAGGGGCCAGTCATAGACGGGCTCGAGCACGGCGGCGCGCATCACCTCGTTGGGCGTGCCGGCGGCGGCGACGCGGCCCTGGTGCAGCAGCACGATGCGGTCGGCAATTCGGGCGACGAGATTGAGCTGATGACTCACCAGCAGCACCGCGGTGCCGCCGCGCGCCAGACGCGTGAACAGCTCGAACATCGCCATCTCGTGCGCGATGTCGAGAAACGTCGTGGGCTCATCGAGCACCAATGCGGGCGCGCACTGCGCGAGAGCGCGCGCGATGCGTACGCGCTGCCATTCGCCGCCCGACAGCTCCTCGGTGGAGCGCAGCGCGAACGGCAGGATGCCCGCGAGCTTCACGGCATTGTCAACGGCGCGCTCATCCTCCACGCCGGCTGCATGCCAGCTCCCTTCGTGCGGGTAGCGACCGAGCGCGACGTATTCGCGGACCGGCATCGGAAAGACGAGTGACTCGCGCTGCGTCACGACGGCCACGCGACGCGCGAAGGCGCGGCGGTCGCGCGTCGCGCCGTCCAGTCCGTCCACGCGAATCGTGCCGGACACGAGCGGCAGCATGCCGAGCAGTGCGCGCACCAGCGTGCTCTTGCCGCTGCCGTTGGGCCCCACGACGGCGGTGATCTGCGCTGGCGGCGCGGCAAAGCTGATGTCGTCCACGGCGGCCCGGGCGGCGCGCGGGTAGCGTGCGACGACGCGCTCGAAGCGGATCACGAGAGGCGGCGAAGCTGCACGAGGAAAAAAGGCACGCCCACGAGCGCCGTCACGGCGCCAAGCGGCAGTTCCGCTGGTGGATGCGCGACACGGGCAACCAGATCCGCGAGCACCACCAGCGCGGCGCCGGCCAGCGCGGCGCCCGGCAGCAGCGCGCGATGGCGGCGGATGCCCGCCGCCCGGACGAGATGCGGCACCACGAGCCCGACGAAACCCACCAGTCCCGCCGCCGCCACCGTTGCCGCCGCCAGCAGCGAGCTCACGAGGAACACGCGCCGCCCCGCGCGCTCGGCGTCCACACCGAGCGCCGTCGCGGATTCCTCGCCCAGCGCGAGAATGTCGATGTCGCGCGCGAACCAGAGGAGCGCGCCACCAGCCAGTACGGTGTAACCCGCGAGCCAGGCCACCTGCGGCCAGTCGGCGCCCGCCGCCGAACCCATCATCCACCAGAGCGCGCTGCGCATGGTGTTGGCCGGTGCGCCGGAGAGGACGACCATGATGGCCGCGTTCGCGAAGGCACCAATGATCACGCCCGCCATGAGCAGGACGCGCGGATCGGCGCGTCCGCCAGCGGCGCGCGCAATGAGAATCGCCGTGGCGATCGCCGCCGCAGCTCCCGCAAACGCGAACAGGGGCAGCGCCACCGCGCTGCTGAAGCCGAGCGCGACGCCGATCACGGCCCCCACCGCGGCGCCGCCGGAGACGCCGAGCAGATACGGCTCCGCCAGCGCGTTGCGCAGTGAGCCCTGCAGTGCCGCGCCCGAAACACCGAGGCCTGCTCCGACGAGCGCGGCGAGCGCGACACGCGGCAGCCGCAAGGCACGCACGATCTCAATGGCGTTTCGGTCGCCGCGCCCGGCAAGCGCCGCGAGTACGGCGCGCGGCGTGAGTGAAACGGTTCCCCACGATACGCCCAGGATCATGAGCACCGCGAGGATCGCCACGGCAAGGACCCAGAAGCTCGCGCGCTTCACTGCATCACTCCCGGATGCAGCAGGTGCGCGAGGACTGTGGCCGCCTCGCCCATGCGCACCGAAGGGTGGCCGATGAGCGAGGTGTCCACGACCAGCACGTGCCCCTCGCGCACCGCGCGGACCGCGCGCCACGTGGCGCTCGCGCGGATTCGCGCCGCACCCTCCGGGCCCGCGAGGATCACGTCCGGATCGCGGCGCACGACATCTTCGAGAGAGACCTGCGGTGACGGCTGGCTCAGATCCTCATAGATGTTGCGGCCGCCCGCGATGGTGAGCAGTTCGTCAAGAAAACTGCCGCGCGCAATCGTGATGATGGGCGCGTCCCACACGTGCCAGAACACCGTGGGTCTGGGCAGTCCCGCCGTCCTGGAGCGGACGCGCGCGAGCGTATGATCCACACTGTCCACGACGGTCGCCGCGCGCGCCGAATCGCCGATAGCCATGCCGATGAGGCGTGCGGCACGACGGAAATCCTCGAGACGGTCGATGCGCAATGCCATGACCGCCACGCCCGCCGCGCGCAGCGCCTGCGCCGCCGCGCGATTTTCGCCCGTGGCATAGAGCAGCACCAGATCCGGCCGCTGGGCGAGTACCGCTTCGATGTTCGGCCGCAATCCGACGCCGACATCCGCGACGCGGCGCGCGGAATCCGACCAGAGATCCCACGGCGTGCGTCCCACCACGCGCGGCCCCGCGCCAATCGCGAAGAGCAGCTCCGTGGTCGCGGGCATGAGCGATACGATGCGGCTCGGCGTCGCTGCGGATCCACGCGCCACCGGCTCACCGAAATCATCGGCAGACATGGCGTCGCGACGCGGCGACGCCGCGCGACACGCCACGACGCAAAGGGCAAGCACGGGCACGGCTCGGGCACAACGCACAAAGGGCACCGTCCCGGGGAGGAGATGCCCATGCGCGAGAGCGCGCCACGACACGAATGCGCTCGACGCCACCAGCCCCTTCTCCGAGGGTCCGTTCGAGTGGCGCGGACGCGAGGCGTCTCCTGGCTTCGAGCCGCGCGGCCCGCCTTCCCGACCGGAGTCAGTGGCACATCGGGCGCGCGTGTGTAGTGCTCGTTACAGTGGCGGGACCGCGCCGGATTCACACCGGCTTCCGGAACCCGCATCCGCTGAATTGTACTGGCCGTGAAGCTACGCGTCCGCGTTGCGCGCGTCAAGCAACGCCGTGAGCTTACGCTTGAGCTCCGCACGCCGGTGGTCATACGCCGCGCGCGCGGTGTCACTGGGTGCGGCGTCTGCCTCGAACGCGGCATCGAGCGACGCGATCTCCCGCGCCAGCGCGTCCGCGCTCGAGCTCGCGATGGGTCCGGCCGGCGGGACTGACGCGGAGCCACCGGAGGCCGGCACGCGCACCAGGCGGCGGCGCGGCGCGCGCACGGCGACCCACACGAGCGCCAGCAGCATGAATGCACCCACGGCGGTCGAGATGCCGATTACGAGCCGGCGATCAACTTTCGGCTCGGCCGCCGCGGGGGCGTCCACCTGGATCGTGGCGCCCTCCGGGACATCCTGCGCCGTGAAGCGTTGAAAGGTGCGGCCATCGATCGACACCGGCGCAACCTGGGCGAGTCGCGCACCGGTCACCTTCACGGTGGGCTCCTCGGTGAGCACCTCGAGCACCGTCGCGGCATGATCCAGCGCGATGCGCAGCGGGAGCATGGCAGCGGGAACATGATAGGCAAAGGAGATCTGCTTCAGCCCGGGCGCGAACGGCGCAGTGACGCCAATCATGCCCTGCTGTTCGCGAATCGCCCGAATCGAAACGTCGCTCTGACCGGCGCTGAAGTCCCGCGCTCCGGGCGGAAGGCGCGCAGTCCAGGTGGGGTGCGCGTCGTCAGGCGAGATCACGGTGAGCGAGCTGTCGTTCGTCAGTTCGTAGACCTCGACGACCTCGCGCGAGCCGTCCACGGATGGTGCGCCGATGACGATGTGGCGGCCGCGGACATGCAGCGGAATCGCTCCGGACGTCGTGTCGAACACGGTCACTTCGCCGTCCGTGCCGGTGACGCTCACCTTCTGCAGCGGCAGCGAGAAGTACGCAATGCCGTCGTAGGACGCGGAGACGAAGTACACCGCATCCGCGCTGCCCGTGCGGTGATAGCGGAACGCGTAGCGGCCGCCCGGTCCGGCGCGCATGGAATCCACGGGGCCGGCCGTGTCCGATCCGACGCGATGCAGGGTGACCCAGATACCGGGAACGGGAAGCATTCCGTTCGTGCCCGGGCGCACGATGCGTCCGCTCACCAGGCGAGGCGCCGTCGATGTGTCGGGCGTGGCCTCAGCGCTGTCCTGCGCGGGCAATGACCGGGTGAGGATCAGGCCAAGCACAAGGCAAAGGCGGCCACTCCATGCGGCCGCCCTCACCCTCCCCCCGAACAGGCGTCTACTGATCTTCACGCATCTACATTAACGAAGTTCGCGCAGTATCGGGCGGATGATATCGGCCTCGGGCGCCGGACAGGATTCACCGGACGGGCAGAATTGAGACAGGATTTTCAGGATTGACAGGATCGTTCGGAGCCGAGTCCCAAAAGTTCAGTCCGTTCGCTGAACGAGGACATATACTCGTCGAACGGCACCGTGATAATTCTGTCAATCCTGTCCCGCCGTGAGCCGGGGCGCGGTACCAGCTCGTACTGATGAATCGTAGTGCCCGTAAGTCCTGTTCAGCCGTCCGCCGGGGCGTAGCACGCTGCTCGCAACGATGACTCGTATTCCCTGAAGACCAGCCCAGCTGTCACCCGTGTTAAGGGGATCGGGTGGACCCCGCTAGCCGTGCCCATCCCTGCGCCTCACGGATTGAACTTGCCGAAATCCTCGGGACGCAGCTTTTCCAGATGCGACTTGAGCTGTTCGGCCGACAGATCGCGCTCGTCAGGCCGGGCTGTGTCCGGCGCGAGAAACGACGCGTCGTCGCTGCTGCTCTCCTCCTCGCCATCATCCACCGCGAACGCGGTGAGCAGCGACTCCTGCGCGAAGATCGGCGCGGCGAGCCGGAGCGCGATGGCAATGCTGTCGGACGGGCGCGCGTCGATCTGGAAGCGATCGTCGCCGCGCTGCAACTGCAGTTCGGCAAAGTACGTGTTGTCCTGCACGCGCGTGATGTGCACGCCGGCGAGCGACGCCCCCATGCCGACGATCAGTCGCTTGCAGAGGTCGTGCGTGAGCGGACGAGGCGGCTGGATGTGATTCATTTCCATCACGATGGATTCCGCCTCCGGCTGCCCGATCCAGATGGGCAGCAGCCGCTCGCCTTCCTTCTCCTGCAGAATGACCACGTACGAGTTCGAAGTGCTATCGAGACCGAGTCGTGCGACTTTGACTTCGACCATGGGAACTCCCGGTGTCGGGCGCCGAGCCTCACGTCCCCATGTCCCAGGACGCGAGATACTTCTCCTGCTCGGGCGTTAGGACGTCGATGCGCGCACCCACGGCCGCCAGCTTGAGCCGCGCGATCTCGCGATCGACTGTCTCGGGTACGCGATGCACATCCTTCGACAGTGATGCGCCATGCTGTACTAGATACTCCGCACCCAGCGATTGGTTCGCGAAACTCATGTCCATCACACTGGCCGGGTGTCCTTCCGCGGCGGCGAGATTGATGAGGCGTCCTTCGCCGAGCAGGAAGATGCGCTTGCCGCCAATCCGGAACTCCTCCACGAACTCGCGCGCGGGCCGCGACTCGTTGCCGGCCAGCTCGCGGAGCGCGGGAATATCGATCTCGACGTTGAAGTGCCCGGAATTGCAGATCACCGCGCCATCCTTCATCCGCGTGAAATGCTCGCGCCGCAGCACGTGGATGTCGCCAGTGAGCGTGCAGAAGATGTCCCCGATGGGAGCGGCCTCTTCCATGCACATGACGCGGAAACCGTCCATCGTGGCCTCGAGCGCCTTGAGCGGATCGACTTCGGTAACGATGACATTGGCACCCATGCCGCGCGCGCGCATGGCGACCCCGCGTCCGCACCATCCATAGCCGGCCACGATGAACGTGGAGCCCGCCAGGAGCAGATTCGTCGCGCGAATGATGCCGTCCACCGTGGACTGTCCCGTGCCGTAGCGATTGTCGAACAAATGCTTGGTGAAGGAATCATTCACGGAAATGACCGGGAATCGCAGCACGCCATCCCTGGCCATCGCCTTGAGCCGAATGACACCCGTGGTGGTCTCTTCCGTGCTCCCCAGCACGCCGGCAATCAGGGCGCTGCGCGCGCTGGCGTCGAGCCCCTGCACCCACGTGCGCACGGCCGCCGGCAGATCGTCAAACCGGCCCAGCGCGATCATGTGCATGGCGCCAACGACGTCGGCGCCATCGTCCATCGTCATGTCCGGCCTGTGCGCGATGACGGCGCGCACGTGCTCGTAATAGGTGTCGTTGTCCTCGCCCTTGATGGCAAACACCTTGATGCCGTAGTCGCGCACGAGGTGCGCCGCGACATCGTCCTGCGTGGAAAGCGGGTTGGATGCGCAGAGTGCGACGTCGGCGCCACCGGCCTGGAGGGTGGCCATGAGATTGGCGGTTTCCGCCGTGACGTGCAGGCACGCCGACACGCGCTTGCCAGCCAGCGGCTTCTCCTTCTCGAAGCGCGCGCGAATCTGCCGGAGCACCTGCATGGAGCGCTCGGCCCACTCGGTGCGCCGCTGTCCGTCGTCGGCGAGGGCAATGTCCCTGATGTCGCTCGCCACGTCACTTCCTGCTCTCGTTATCGTTGCCATCCGTCCACCAGCCGAATGTGAAGCCGCGCTCAGCGCACGGCGCTTCGGAGCGCATCGATCCGGTCCGTGCGCTCCCAGGTAAAGAACGTGATCGGGCGGCCACTGACCTGCCGGGTCTCGCTCGCGCGACCGAAGTGACCGTACGCTGCCGTGGCGCGGTAAATCGGCATGCACAGATCGAGCGCGCTCCGGATTCCCTTGGGCGTCAGATCGAAGACCTCGCGCACGGCCTTCTCGATGCAGACCTCATCAACAACGGCCGTGCCAAACGTATCCAGTCCGATACACACGGGCTCGCTCACGCCGATGGCGTAGGCGAGCTGCACCTCGCATCGCTTGGCGAGACCCGCCGCCACGATGTTCTTCGCCACCCAGCGCGCGGCGTACGCGGCGCTGCGGTCCACCTTGGAGGGATCCTTGCCGCTGAACGCGCCGCCACCGTGACGCGTGGCGCCGCCGTAGGTGTCGACGATGATCTTCCGGCCGGTGAGCCCGGTGTCCCCCATCGGCCCACCCACGACGAACCGTCCGGTGGGGTTGATGCAGAGCTTGGCCGTCCGCCGATCGAACATGCCCTCGGGCATGCCCGGCACGATGATCTCTTCGGTGATTGCTTCGCGCAGTTCCGCGATCGCGATATCGGCATCGTGCTGGGTGGAGATGACGACGGTATCCACGCATGTGGGCCGCCCGTCTTCGTACCGCACCGTGACCTGGGACTTGCCATCGGGCCGGAGCCAGGGCAGCGCACCCGACTTGCGGCGTTCGGCGAGCAGACGCGTGAGCCCGTGCGCGAGCTGGATGGGCATCGGCATGAGCTCCGGCGTCTCGTCGGTGGCATAGCCGAACATCATTCCCTGGTCGCCGGCGCCGCCGGTGTCCACCCCCATGGCGATGTCCGGCGACTGCTGGTCAATGGTGCTGATGACCGCACAGGTCTGCGAATCGAAGCCGTACGCCGCGTTGTCGTAGCCAATCGACTTGATCGTGCCGCGGACGATCTCGGGAATGGAGACGTACGTTCCGGTCGTGATCTCGCCCGCCACGCAGGCGAGCCCGGTCGTCACGAGCGTCTCGCACGCCACCCGGGCGTTCGGGTCTTCCGCAATGATGGCATCCAGCACAGCGTCGGAGATCTGATCGGCAATCTTGTCGGGATGCCCTTCTGTCACCGATTCCGACGTGATGGGAAACGAGTTTGACACGCGTGGCTCCATGCGCGAAACGGCGGCTGAGCCGCGCGGTGATCGTTCAGGTGATGTAATCGATGATGATATCGTTCTAAAATGGCTCGGGCAACCCGTCC
This sequence comes from Gemmatimonadaceae bacterium, assembly GCA_036278895.1. Taxonomy (GTDB): domain Bacteria; phylum Gemmatimonadota; class Gemmatimonadetes; order Gemmatimonadales; family Gemmatimonadaceae; genus JADGGM01. The sequence continues at coordinate 90,574 of DASUKE010000005.1, read as the reverse complement.
GCGAGGAGCGGATCCGCGCCGCAGGCGCGTGCCAGATGACGCGATAGCAGATCGTGTGCCGCTTCCGCGGTGCGTGCCTCGAGCGCTTCCCGGGCCGCGATCGTGGCACCGGTCACCGTGATGGCGCGCACCAGGCGTTTGACGAGCCGCACGGCACGCGGCGCCACGCTCAACTGGCGTACGCCGAGCCCGATCAGCGCGAAGGCGGTGAGTTGCTGCGATGCCATCTCGCCGCATACGGTGACGTCAATGCCGTTCGCCTCTCCGACTTCCACCGTGCGGCGAATCAGACGGAGCACGCCGGGATGCAGCGGCGTGAAGCGGTCGGCAATGTTGGCATTGCCCCGGTCGATCGCCAGCGTGTACTGCGTGAGGTCATTGGTCCCGATGCTGAAGAACTCCGCGGTGCCCGCGAACGTGTCCGCGGCGATGGCGGCGGCCGGCGTCTCGATCATCACGCCGAGCGGCATGTCGGCGCGATGCGGCACGCCGGCGGCAGCGAGCTCCGCGGCGGCCTCGCGCAGGAGACCGCGCGCCCGTTCGACTTCCGTGACGGTCACGACGAGCGGAAGCATGATGCGCAGGTCGCCATGCACCGCCGCGCGCAGCATGGCGCGCAGTTGCGTGCGGAACATGTCGGGTTGATCGAGACACATGCGGATGGCGCGCCATCCGAGGAATGGGTTCGCCTCCGTGGGATAGCCGCCGACGGGCAACTTGTCGCCGCCAATGTCAAACGTGCGAATGACGACCGGATGGCCATCGAACGACTCCAGAACACGGCGGTAGGCGCGGTACTGTTCGTCCTCCTCGGGCATGGCGGTGCGCCCAATCACCAGGAACTCCGTGCGCATGAGTCCCACGCCGTCCGCGCCGCTCGAGACGGCGGCGACCGCCTCCTCGGGAATATCCACGTTGGCCCGCAGCACGATGCGCACGCCGTCGGCGGTGACCGGCTCGGCGCCGGTCATCTCGGCGAGCGCGCTCGTGAGCGCCTCCTCGCGCCGCGCGCGCGCGCGATGGGCCTCCACCTCGGACTCCGTGGGATGAATCCAGAGCGTGCCCGCGGCGCCGTCGAGAATGGCGACTTCCCCGCCCTTGAGCTGCTGCGTGGCGGTGCGCAGTCCCACGACCGCCGGGATGCCGAGGGAGCGCGCCAGGATCGCCACGTGCGAGACCCGCGTTCCCGCGTCGGTCGCGATGGCGGCAATGGCTTCCCGGTCGAGCTGCACGGTGAGGCTCGGCGTGAGGTCATCGGTGACGAGAATGGCGTTGGCGCCCTTGGGAAGATCCACGGGATCATGATCCGGGAGATCCAGCAGCAGTGACAGCACACGGATCTGCACATCCGTGATGTCGCCCACCCGTTCGCGCATCATGGGCGATGCGTGACGTGCAAAGTGATGCCGCCACTCGAGCATCGTGATTTCGAACGCCGACTCCGCGGCCAGGTTCTGGCGGATGAGCCCTTCGACGCGCCCGATCAGCTCGACGTCCTGCAGGATGAAGAGCTGCGCGTCGAAGATGCGCGCCTCCTCCTCGCCGGCATAGCGCGCCGCCCGTGCGCGCACGGTGCGCAGCCGTTCGCCAGCGCGCTCCAGCGTCGCGTGAAAGCGCTCGATCTCGGCGGGAATGGCTTCGTCGGTGATGATGCGCTGCGGCACCTCGGGAACTTCCCAGAGGAGCAAATGCACGGGACCAATGATGATCCCGGGAGATGCCGGAATTCCGACGAGCTTTCGGTCCACTAGCGTTCTCCGAACTTCCGGGCCACGAGGTCGGCGATGGCGATCACTGCCTGTTCCTCGTCCGGGCCACTGGCCCGGATGAGGAGCTCCGCCCCGAACTCCGCCGCCAGCATCATGACGCCCATGATGCTTTTCCCGTTCACTTCAATGTCGTCACGAACCATGACGATGTCACTCTGGTACCGGGATGCGACCTTCACGAGCTCCGCCGCCGGTCGTGCGTGGAGGCCATTCTTGTTTGCAATGCGAATCGAGCGTTCCATCGTCATCGAGCCATGGAGTAGAGGATCAGCGCCGCGAGGGCAACGATCGCGGCGCGCCAGCCTTCGACCCGGCCGTGCAGGCGTACGAAAATCCCACTCAGCACGACCGCGCCGATCAGTGCCGCAATCGCGGCCGTGATGCCGCCGGAAGAACCGCTTCCCGCGACGATTGGGGTGTCGCCGGCCGACACCAGCACGCGCCGGATCACGAGCGGCAGCACCGCACCCAGGAGAAACAGCACAGCCCGACCGATATAGAGCGGCGCCTGGCGGAGCACCGGGTGACCCAGCACCGCGGCCACGTGCAGTCCCCCGTGCCACCCATTGTGAATGCCCCAGGCGCGAAGCCCCACGTGTCCGATGTTGTACAACACGAGGAACAGCAGCATGACCGTGAGTGGGCCGGCGCCCATCCCGTAGGCCAGCAGCGCAATGAGCGCGGTCAGTGGCAGCCAGCCCGCCCAGACGAGACGGTCTCCCAGGCTGCCCAGCGGACCGCACATGGCATTGCGGAAGCGTTCGATGTGAGCGGGAGGCTGGCCGTCGAGCTCCGCGCGCACGAGCGCACCAACGGCCACCGAGGCGAGGTAGGGATGCGCATTGAAGTAGTCGGACTCGCGGGCCAGCGCCACGCGATACGCCGTGCCGCCGCGCCCGCCGGGCAGCGCCCGCAGGGCCGGTTCGGCGGCGAAGCCGATGCCATTCCCGAGCATGCTCTCGTAGTTCCACGAGCCCTGGATGGCGAAGAGCCGCGTGAACATCGCGGCGCGCAAACGCCACGCCAGCGGGGGCGGCGACGACTGAGGGCCCGTCATTGCAGCACCGCGAACACCACGCCCGCCGCGAGGCCGCCGAGCAGGTACCACCGTGCGCCCGTGGCGCCGTGTCCGAGCCGCCAGATCGCGCTGGCGGCGGCCGCCGCCGCGATCGCCACGAGAATACTGTGCGACACGACGAGGTCGAGCGACCACCGGCTCAGCAGCCATGCGTCAATCGGACGCCAGATGACGAGCGCCACGAGCGTGAGCAGAGCGGCACGCACGAGATCCGCCGTGAGCCCGCGCAACTGCAGCCCGACGACCGCCCGCCAGGAACCGGCCGCGAGGGCTGGTTGCATTCGCTCGGCCCAAATGCCGTTCAGGCGGCGCAGCGCGTACATGCTCCATCCGCCGGCCCAGGCCGTGGCAATGCCGGCGAAGACCGCGACCACGAGCGCGCCGGATCGCGGCTCCGCGCGCACGGCGGCCAGGGTACCCGCGACGACGGCCGCGCTACCCCATTCGGGGTAGCGCGAGGCACCCACGGGCAGCGTTTCCATGGCCATGAGCTCCAGCACCGCACCGGCCAGCAATCCGGCGGCGATATCGCCGGCCACGGCACCGGCGAGCGTCGCCGCAACGATCGGGCGCGAGATCATGATTTGCGGGAAACTCACGACGTCCAGGCCGATCAACGCACCCAGGAGCACCGGAGCCAGCAACGCGGGCGCCGTCACGCCTTCGCTCCGGCGTCGAGCAGTTCGCGCAACGGCACCGGCCGTGCCGAGGGGACATCGCGTGCGGTGACGGCCACGCCGTGCGCTTCCAGATCGCGCAGGACCTGCGCCTCGGCAGGCGAGAGATAGATGTAGCGGAGCCGTTCGATCCGGCCGGCGCGATGGTGCACGCCTCCCAGGTTCACGGCCGTGATGCCATCGGCACTCGACACCAGCCGAGCCATCGTTTCGATGTCTCCCGTGAGCAGAATGCCCGCGCGCTGATCGGCCCGCCATGCGCCGAGCTGCCCGGGCGCGTCGTCCACCGACGCGAAGAAGAGGTCCATCTGCGGCGGGACGCCCATGCGATACAGCTCGCGCTCCCAGTCACTCGACGCGACCAGATCATCGACAAGCGCGATGAATCCCGCATTCATCGGCTGTCCCCAACCCACGACGACCTGGCCATGAATCAGCCGGTCGTCAATGCGGTACAACTCAACCGGCACGCGAACGACCCTGGAGCACGCGCAGCGATCCGGAGCCCCGCTGGACCGCGTCCGACACCGCCTGATCCGTCCCCCCGCCATCATGCATCACGTACTGCAGCAGCGTCGGCAGATTCACGCCCGTGACCACGATGAGGTCGGGGCGCCAGCGCACGAGGCGGCACGCCGCCATGTTGCAACTCCCCGCCGCGAGATCCGTGAAGATGACGCGCGCACCGGAACTCTCGATCGTGCGGCGCAGCAGATCGTCGATCTGGTCGTTGTCGAGCCCCGCGTTGGTCAGCGCGATGAGCCGGTCGCCACGCCCGGTGATGAGTTCCACCGCCGACACCAGCGCCGCCGCGATGTCGCCATGACCCAGAACGATGCCGGCGTCCGGACTACTCATTGTCCTCCTGCAGGTATTGCCGTACGTCCGCCGCCGCGCGCATGCGCGTGATGAGACGTTCGTTGAAGGTCTCCGCGGGGTCCGCGCCGCTGTAGCGCAGCAGGTGATTCATCGCGATAACCTCGGCCACGACCGTGATGTTCTTGCCCGGATTGAGCGGGATCACCACCTTGGGAATGTCCACATCGAGAATGCTCGAGGTCGCGCCGTCGAGGCCGGTGCGATCCACCGCGTCCGCGTGGTCCCACTCCTCCAGGGAAACGATCACCTCAATACGCTTCTGCTGGCGCACGGAACGAATACCGAACACCGCGGGAATGTCGATCACGCCGACGCCGCGAATCTCCATGTGATGGCGCTGCAGCTCGTGGCCGCGGCCGATGATGACATCGTTGCCGCGCCGGCTCGCGATGACGAGATCGTCAGCGACCAGCCGGTGGCCGCGCTCCACGAGATCCAGCACGCACTCCGACTTGCCAATGCCGCTCCGCCCCACGAAGAGGAGGCCGATGCCGTAAACATCGGCCAGCGAGCCGTGCAGCGTCGTGGTCGGCGCGAATTCATCGTCCAGCGCGGGCTTCACGCGCCGGTAGAACTCGGTCGTCTTGAGCGCGGAGCGGAGGACGGGCACGTCGCATCGCGCCGCGATGTCCAGCATTTCGGGGAGGACACGCTGTCCCTTCGTGACGACGACGCAGGGCACATGGAAGGCGAAGAACGTTTCAAGCACGGTCACCCGCTGGGCCGGCGGCAGCGATTTCAGATACGAGATCTCCGTCTCACCGAAGATCTGCAGGCGCTTCGCGGGAAAACGTTCAACGTATCCCGCCAGCACGAGGCCCGGGCTCGATACCTCGCTGCTCGTGATCTCGCGTCCCAGCGCGACGCTCTCGCCCAGGACTTCGAGCTGCAGCGTGTCGCGCAGCAGCTCGAGGAAGCGCGCGACCGTGAAGGTGGTCTTCATGCGCGGCCCACCGATGTGCCGCGCGCCTTCGGCGCCCGCTTGACGCGCGTGAGCTGCGTCGCCATGCGGCCGGCCGCCTCAGCGAGCGCCGGACCGAACGTCCGGCCCTCTCCCGCCGCGATGATCGGCCGGCGGCGAGCCGGGCGCAATTCGATCTCGACGCGGCGGAACGGGCCGTCCTGCGCAAACCGAATGGTCGCGTCCACCGGGCGCGTCACGCGTGCGGCAAGCTTGCGAACCGTCCGCTCCGCCCGCCCGCGCAGCGTGTCGGACATGACGGCGTGATGCGCATGAAAGATGATTTCCATGGCCACCCTCCTATCCTGCGATATGCCGAAGATGATCGTCCGTCTGCCGGGCCGCACGCTCCCACGTAAAACGCGCGGCGAAGCAGCGCCCCGCCGCGCCGAGGCGCTCCACGAGTGCGCGGTCGTTCGCCAGACGCGTGAGCGCGCTGGCGAGTGCGCCAATGTCGCCATGGGGAACGAGAAACCCGGTCTCCTGATCCCGCACGGACTCCCGCAACCCTGGCGAGTCCGACGCCACGACCGGCGTGGCGCACGCGGCCGCTTCGAAGTTCGTGATGCCCCATCCTTCCTTGGGCGACGTGAACGCCAGAGCCCATGCCTCCCGGAGCAGGGCCAGTTTCTGCTCATCGGTGATGAACCCAAGAAACTGAACCCGATCACCGAGGTCAAGCGAGCGCGCAAGCGACTCCAGTTCCGCGCGGTAGTCACCCGTTCCCGCAATGATCAGACGCGCATCCGGGTGGCGCGCCACCGCGAAGGCGCGAATGATGATATCCACTCCCTTGTAGCGCTTGAGCCGCCCCAGATAGGCGAACAGCGGCGTGGGTGAACGCATGGCCGGCGCTGGCGTATAGGTCGCGGCATCAATGCCGGGATAGATCACCTGGATGCGCGAGCGCGCGATGCCCCGCGCGGCCAGGTCCGACGCGGTGCTCTCACTGATGGCCTCGAAGGGCACGTCGCGGTAGACGCGCACCAGCGGCCGCTCGAGTGCCCACACCACGGACGCCATGGGGGCGGACACCTCACGAAAGGCCGTGGAACCGAACAGGTGCGGCACGAGTGCCATCACACGGCGCGCGCCCCAGAGTGGCGTGTACAGCGGCACCTTGTTGATGTCCTCCACGAGTACGTCCGGCGCCGCCCGCGCGAGCACGCGCCGGTAATACCGCTGCGCATGGAACTGGAAGGTGTACCGCGCGCCCACGCGATGGACGGCGATCCCGTCAAGCGTGGCGCGACTCGCGCAGCCGTGCCATCCGCTGCACAGCAGCGTGACCTCGTGTCCCGCCTGGGCCAGGCGGCCAAACAGCTCGTGCAAATGCAGCTCCGCGCCGCCCGCCTGCGGATTCTCCCGGTCCTGCCAGTTGACGATGAGCAGTCGCACTAGAGCCGTCCCATGCGGCGCGCGATGGCGTCGAGCACGCCATTGACGAAGCGCGCGCTCTGCGCACTGCCATAGCGCTCGGCCAGTCGCACCCCCTCCTGGATTACGACGCGCACGGGCGTATCGCCGAGGCGCAGCTCGGCCGCGCTCAGACGCAGCACCGAGCGCTCCACGGCGCCCAGTCGCTCCAGCCGCCAGTTGGTGGTGACGTCAGCCAGCGTGCGATCGATCACGTCGTGCGCAGTGGCCACCGCGTGCACCAGTGCGGTCGCGCGCTCGCGCTCCTCGGGCGCGACATCGAGATCGGCCCAGAGCCGGTCCGCTTCCCGTTCCAGGTCCGTTCCTCCGCGCATGTCGCACGCATACAGCGCCTGCAGCGCCCGCGCCCGGGCGCGGGTTTCACGTCTCGTCCGGGACATTCAGGCGATCGAACAGGTCGGCCATCTCGAGCGCGGCGAGCGCGGCATCCCATCCCTTGTTGCCGTGCACTCCTCCCGCTCGCGCTTCGGCCTGCGCCATCGTGTCGCAGGTCAGCACGCCCAGACTCACCGGCACCTCGAACTCCGCGCTGGCCGCGGCGAGACCCCGCGCGGCCTCGCCCGCCACGTACTCGAAATGCGGCGTCTCACCGCGAACCACCGCGCCGAGCGCGACCACCGCGTGGTAGCGATCCGAGGCGAGCAACTGGCGCACGGCGAGCGGCAGCTCCCACGCGCCGGGTACCCACACCAGATCCACATCCTCGTACGCGGCACCATGGCGCGTCAGCGCATCCATTGCGCCGTTCACAAGCTTTTGCGTGATCGCTTCGTTGAAGCGGCTGGCCACCACCGCCACGCGGCGCCCCGCACCGCCCGGGTTCCCCGTGAATTCCGCCATCAGTGCGCCAGCAGGTGGCCGAGCTTCGAACGCTTCGCCGCGAGGTAGTCGCGATTCTCGCTCGTTTCCGGCGCGTGAATCGGCACCCGCTCCGCCACGCGCAGTCCGTAGCCTTCCAGCCCGACGAGCTTGCGCGGATTGTTCGTCATGGGCCGGATGGACCGGAGGCCGAGGTCGAGCAGGATTTGCGCGCCGATGCCGTAGTTGCGCAGATCGGGCTTGAAGCCGAGGCGCTCGTTGGCCTCGACGGTGTCCGCACCATTATCCTGCAGCGCGTACGCACGAAGCTTGTTCAGCAGGCCGATCCCGCGGCCTTCCTGATCGAGATAGACGACGACGCCGCGGCCCTCCCTGGCGATCATCTCCATGGCCGCGTGCAACTGCCAGCCGCAGTCGCAGCGCAGCGAGCCGAACACATCGCCGGTGAGACACCGGGAGTGCATGCGCACGAGCACATCCTCGCCCTCATGCACGTCGCCGAGCACGAGGGCCACGTGTTCGTGCGTATCCACATCGTTGCGATAGCCCACCACGTGAAAGTCACCGAACTCGGTGGGCAGCCGCGCTTCGGCCACGCGGTGCACGAGTCGTTCGGTCTTGAGCCGGTGCGCCACGAGCTGGGCCACGGTGATGAACGTCAGATGATGCCGTTCCGCGAAGCGCTCGAGTTCCGGGCGGCGCGCCGGCTGGCCATCCTCGTCGCGCAGGATCTCGCAGATCACGCCCGCCGGATAGAGACCCGCGAGCCGCGCGAGGTCCACGGCCGCTTCCGTGTGCCCCACGCGCTGCAGTACGCCGCCCTCGCGCGACCGGAGCGGCTGCACGTGTCCTCCAAAGCGCAGGTCCGCGGGAATGGTGGCGGGATCCACCGCGACGCGAATCGTCGTCGCGCGGTCCTGTGCACTGATGCCCGTCGTGATACCGAAGCGGGGCGCCGCATCGACACTCTGGGTGTACGCGGTGCGGTAGGCATCGATGTTGTTCTCGCTCACGGGAACGAGTCCGAGCTGATCGCACCGGTCACTGGTGAGCGCGAGACAGAGCAGCCCGCTCGCGCGCTTGGTCATGAAGTTGATGATCTCCGGCGTGACGCGCTGCGCCGCGCAGATGAGATCTCCTTCGTTCTCGCGATCCTCATCGTCGGCCACGATCACCATGCGGCCCGCCGCGATGTCACTGATGGCCTGTTCCACAGGTCCAAACGGCATTGCTATCGCTCCACCGCGAGCCAGGGTGCCGCAAGACGCTGCACGTACCGGCCCACGAGATCGGCTTCGAGGTGCACGCGCGCGCCGGGTTGCAGTGCACCGAGCGTGGTGTGGCTGCGCGTGTATTCAATGAGGGAAAGCTGCACGACGTCGGGCGCGGGAAGCGCGTTCACCGTGAGGCTCACGCCATCCACGGTGACCGAGCCATGCATCACGGTCAGCTCGGCGACGTCGGGCGGCACGCGCACATCCACGAGCACGGCATCCTCCGCGGTCACGGTGGCTTCCACCACTCCCACACCATCCACGTGTCCCTGCACAATGTGCCCGCCCAGCCGGTCGCCCAGCCGGAGCGCGCGTTCGAGATTGACGCGGTCTCCGGCGCGCCAGGTGGCGATCATCGTGCGCTCCAGCGTGGGTCCGACGGCGGCCACCGTGAACCACCCCGGGCCATGCTCGCGCACCGTAAGGCACGCGCCGTTCAGCGCGATGCTCTCGCCGCCGCGCACGTCCTCGTAGCTGCAACGGACACGCACCTCGCGGCCGGCCGCGGAGTCGTGCGCGTTCTCGACGATGCCGACGTCGTCAATCAATCCCGTGAACACAGAAGGAACGTGCCGGTGCGCGAGGCTAAGTGTTGTGCTCGCCGGCGGGCCACGCCGGCGCGTAGATCGTCATGACATCGTCTCCGAGCGCCCGACGTTCGACTGCCGCGTAGCGCGGCGCAGCATCCAGGGAATACGCCGGAAGGGCGGAAAACGCACCCAGTGAACCTGCACCCAGCAGCATCGACCCTCGAAATATAATCAGCCGGTTGACGAGTGCGCCCGCCAGCAGGCTCCCCGCCAGGCGTGCACCGCCCTCCACCAGCAGTGAACGAACGCCGCGCGCCGCCAGTTCCTCGAGCGCGGAGATGATCCCCGCCGCGCGCAGGACATGCACCCCCGCATCTTCCAGGGCACGCACGCGCGGCGCATCGGGCGCGTCCACGATGACCAGGGTGGGCACCTCGCGCGCCGTACGCACGACGATGGACGTGAGTGGCAGCCTGGCGCCACGATCGAAGATCACGCGCCGCGGCGCGACGCGCGGCGCCGGCGCATCGCGGACCGTGAGCGAGGGATCGTCCGCGAGCACCGTGCCGATGCCCACGGCAATCGCATCGCTCTGGGCGCGCAGCCGGTGCACCACGCGTCTGGCGCGCTCGCCCGTGATCCAGCGCGAGCGGCCCGCGGCGTCCGCCATCGCGCCATCGAGCGACATCGCGAGTTTGAGCGTGACCCATGGGCGGTTCGCGCCGAAGGCGTGGAGGAAGGCTGCATTCAGCTCCTCTGCCGCCGCTCCCTCCAGCCCAACCTCCACGGTCACTCCTGCGGCCCGCAGCCGGTCCGCGCCGCCGGCGGCCACCGGATTGGGATCGCGCGCGGCAACCACCACGCGGACGATGCCCGCGGCCAGCAGCGCATCCGCGCACGGGGGCGTCTGCCCGTGGTGCGCGCAGGGTTCGAGGGTGACGAACATCGTGGCACCGCGGGCGCGCTCACCCGCCGCTCGCAACGCCATGACTTCCGCGTGCGGTGCGCCATAGCGCTCGTGATATCCCTCGCCCACGATGCTCCCGTCGCGCACGATGACCGCGCCCACCAGCGGATTGGGTGCGGTCTGTCCCCAGCCGCGTCGCGCGAGCGCCAGCGCCCGGCGCATGAAGACCGCGTCGCGCGGACTCCCGCTCGCGGGCACTACCTGAGAACCACCTGGCCGGTGCCGGATCGCACGCTGCCCAGCCGCCACGCGCCGATCCCGCCTGCGCCGGCGGCGGCCATCACCACCGCGGCCTCCGCCGGCTCGCACACTGCCACCATCCCCACCCCCATGTTGAACGCACGGTACATCTCCGACCGTGCCACGCCGCCGGCGCGTTCGAGCGTCTGAAACACGTTGGGGATGGTCCAGCTCGTCGTGTCCACCTCGGCGTCCAGGGAGTCGGGCAGCGCCCGATTCAGGTTGCCGGGGATGCCGCCGCCGGTGATGTGCGCCAGCGCGTGGACGCGCGCGCGGAGCGGACGCAGCACGGAGAGATATGAGCGGTGCACGCGCAGCAACACGTCCGCGACCGATGCGGACTCGCCCGGGAACGTGTCGTGCACGCCGAGCCCCATGCGCTCGTGCACGATCCGTCGCGCCAGGGAATAACCGTTCGTGTGCAGCCCCGAACTCTCGAGCGCCACGAGTACATCCCCGGCGCGGACGCGCGCCGGCCCGAGCACGGCGTCCTCCTCCACCCAACCCGTGATGAAACCCGCCAGATCGTAATCCGGGGGCGTGTACAACCCGGGCATCTCCGCGGTCTCACCACCCACGAGCGCACAGCCGTTCTCACGACAGCCCGCCGCGACACCGCGCACGACGGCCTCCGCCACCTCAGGGACCAGCGTCCCGAACGCCACGTAGTCGAGAAAGAACAGCGGCTCGGCGCCCTGCACGAGCACGTCGTTGACGCAGTGATTCACGAGATCGTGGCCGATGGTGTCGTGCCGGTTCGCATCGATGGCCACGCTGATCTTCGTGCCGACGCCATCCGCGCTCGACACCAGCAGCGGCGCGAGCGCCTCCGCTGGCATGCGGAACATGCCACCGAAGCCGCCGAAGCCGCCGCGCACACCCGGCGTACGCGTGGATTCCACCAGGGCGCGAATGCGGTGCTTGGCCTCGTCCGCGGCGTCAATGTCCACGCCCGCGGCGCGATAGTCGAGCGGGGTGCTCACGGGAGCAGATCCTGGTCGAAGCTCACCAGCCGGTGAAAGTCGCGCACGCGCCGCGCGATGTCCGTGGGTCCGATCTCGAGGAAGCGCGCGATGGAGAAGCGCTCCACGGCAAAGGAGCCCATGGCCGATCCGTACACCACGGCGCGCTTCAGATTGGGCGCACTCAGGTCGCCCGTGCGCGAGAGATAGCCGATGAACCCGCCGGCGAAGGCGTCGCCCGCGCCCGTGGGGTCGAACACATCCTCCAGCGGATAGGCCGGCGCATAGAACACGGTGGACGGCGAGAACATGAATGCGCCATGCTCCCCCTTCTTGATGATGACGTGTCTCGGACCATGCTCCATGATCCAGTGCGCGGCCTTCACCAGATTCACCTCCTCGGTGAGCTGGCGCGCCTCGGCATCGTTCAGCGTGAGGAGATCCACCTTGCCGAGCAGCGTGAGGAGATCGGAGCGACGGCTCTCGATCCAGAAGTTCATCGTGTCGCACGCCACGAGGCGCGGACTGTTCATCTGCTCGAGCACATCGAGCTGCAGACGTGGATCGATGTTCCCCAGAAAGACGAACGGCGCCGACCGGAACTGTTCGGGGATCTTCGGCCGGAAGTGCGAGAAGACGCCGAGACTGGTTTCCAGTGTTTCCGCCGAGTTGAGGTCGTGGCGATAGCGGCCGCGCCAGCGGAACGATTCCCCATCGGCCTGTTCAAGTCCCGCGAGATCCACCCCCCGCTTCACGAGCGGATCGAGCCGGTCCAGCGGATAGTCGCTGCCGACGACGCCGACCACCTGGACGGGCGTGAGCAGACTGGCGGACGCCGCGAAGAAGGTCGCGGACCCGCCGAGCACGTCATCGGCCCGGCCGAATGGCGTTTCCACGGAATCGAGCGCGACGGAGCCGACGACGAGAACGGTCATGGAGGAATGGGTCGGTTGTGGGAGTCGGAATCAGGCCGGCGTCATCTGGAGGCGTTCCTCACATTCTCGAGGGTGCGGTGATGCCGAGAATCGCGAGCCCGTTGCGCAGCACGATCTGCGCGGCGCGGGCGAGGAGGAGACGCGCGCTCATGAGGCGCGCCGGCTCGTTCAGCACGTGATGCTTGTGATACCAGAGGTGCGTCTGCCGCGCGGCGTCGAGCAGATAGCTGGCGATGCGGTGCGGCTCGAGCGTCTCGGCGGCGCTGGCGACGAACGCGGGAAAATCCACGAGCGTCTTCACCAGCTCCTGCGCTTCGGGTTCCGCGAGCGCATCGAAGTCGACGCCATCGGTGGTGATGGACTCGGGCGCGATCTCGCCGACGCGAAAGATGCCGCAGAGCCGGGCGTGGGCCATCTGGATGTAGTACACGGGATTCTCCTCGGACTGCGAGCGCGCCAGATCCACGTCGAACACGAGCTGCGAGTCGATCTTCCGCATGAGGAAGAAGTAGCGCACGGCGTCGCGCCCGACGTCATCGACGAGGTCCCGCACGGTGACGTATTCGCCGGCGCGCTTGGACAACTTCACCTCCTCGCCGCCACGCATTACGGTCACCATCTGATGCAGCACGTATTCGGGATACTCGGCCGGGATGCCCATGTCGAGCGCCTGGAGGCCCGCGCGAACGCGCGTGACGGTGCTGTGGTGGTCCGCGCCCTGGACGTTGATCGCGCGCGTGTAGCCGCGTTTCCACTTGGTGACGTGATACGCCACGTCCGGCAGGAAGTACGTGTACGTGCCGTCGCGCTTGCGCATCACGCGATCCTTGTCGTCACCGAACTCCGTGGTGCGGAGCCAGAGCGCATTATCCTGCTCGAAGGTGTGCCCGGCGGCGACGAGCGCACGAACCGTTTCCTCCACCTTGCCATCGGCGTAGAGCGACGACTCGAGATAGTACGTGTCGAAGCGCACGCCGAACGCCTGCAGATCCCGGTCCTGCTCCGCGCGCATTTCCTGAACGGCGAAGCGGGTGATGATGTCGAGATCGGCGCCCCGATGATCGCCCGGGTGACGCTGCACGTACTGCTGCGCGATCTCGCGGACGTAGTCGCCATGGTAGCCGCCGTCGGGAATCGGCACATCGCGGCTGTCCGCCTGCGCGATGCGCGCCTGCACGCTCCGTCCGAGGTTGGCGATCTGCACGCCCGCATCGTTGTAGTAATACTCGCGCGACACGCGCCACCCGGTCCACTCGAGCAGGGCGGCGATTGCATCGCCGAGTGCGGCCTGACGTCCGTGCCCGACGTGCAGCGGGCCGGTGGGATTGGCGGACACGAACTCCACGTTGACGCGCTTCCCGGCCCCCGTGGCAGATCGTCCGAACTGATCGCCACGCGCGACGATGGCGGCGAGACCGCGCGCGCTCGAGCCCGCCGCGACGTGGAAATTGATGAAGCCCGGCCCGGCGATCTCCACCCGCTCCACGCCGGCCGACGCCAGATCCAGCCGCCGCGTCAGCTCCTGCGCGATGTCGGACGGTTTGCGCTTCACGACGCGCGCGAGCGTCATCGCGAGATTGGTCGCCCACTCGCCGTGCGCCGGATCGCGCGGCCGCTCGAGCACCGGATCGACGGGATCGGGCACACCCATCCCACGCGCCGCATCGATCAGCGCGGCGCGAATGGTGTCACGTACCGTCATGTGGAAGATGAATCCTTGGGCGGCGCGGCGGGCTTCGCGGCGGGCTTCGCATCGGATGACGACCCCTTGTCGCTGGATCCCGCATCCGACTTCGTTCCGGCCGAATCCGCGGAGCCGGAGTTGCCCGAGTCCCGCGGCTGGGAGGGCTGCCCCTTCTTCCCATCCTTGCCGTAATCCGTGATGTAGAACCCGGAGCCCTTGAACAGCAGCCCGGCGCCCCCCGAAACCTGTCGCTGCGCCACGGCGCCGCACACCGGACAGGGCAGTTCGCTCACACTATCGCTCATCTTGCGATAGAACTTGTCAAAGCGGTGACCGTTTGGGCAGGCAAATTCGTAAGTTGGCATTTGAATACTACTTAAGCATAGTGATGTGAGACAGAAAGTTAGCTACGCCGGGCACCAGACTCAAGCGCGCGCGGTGCCTCGGCTCAGGCGGCCGGCCGGTACACGCCCCAGCTTGCCGCCAGCGCCTCCGCGATCTCCCCGAGCGTGGCTCGCGCGCGCACGGCATCGATGATGCGCGGCATGAGCGGCGCGCGGAAGGCACCGGAGGATGTGTCGGCGGCGGCACGCAGCGCGGTCAGCGCGCGATCCCAGGAGGTGCGGTCCCGCCCGGCCCGCGCGGCCCGGGTGCGTTCGACCTGTTCGCGTTCCAGGCGTGAGTAGTCCGGCGTTGGCACCACGGGAGATTCCGCGCCGTCGCCGAATCGGTTCACGCCGACGACCACCGTCTCGCCCCGCTCGACGCGGAGCTGATAGTCATACGCGCTGCGCGCGATCTCGTCCTGGAAGAAGCCGCTCGCGATGGCGCGCTCGGCGCCGCCCAGCTCGTCCACGCGCCGCAGCAACTCGAGCGCGCGCTCCTCCAGCTCGCTCGTGAGGTGTTCCACGTAGTACGACCCGGCAAGCGGATCCGCCGTGCTCGTGACGCCCGATTCGTACGCCACAACCTGCTGCGTGCGGAGCGCCAGCGTGGCTGCCTCCGCCGTGGGCAGCGCGAGCGCCTCGTCGTACCCGTTCGTGTGCAGTGATTGCGTGCCGCCAAGTACGGCCGCCAGTGTCTGAACGGTCACGCGCACCACGTTGTTCAGCGGCTGCTGCGCGGTGAGCGTCACGCCACCGGTCTGCGTGTGAAAGCGCATGCGACAGGTTGCGTCGGCCGCACCAAAGCGCTCGCGCATGAGGCGCGCGTACAGGCGGCGCGCGGCGCGGAACTTGGCGGCCTCCTCGAACAGATCATTGTGCGCCGCGAAGAAGAACGAGAGCCGCGGCGCGAACGTATCCACGGCGAGCCCCGCCGCAACGGCGCGCGACACGTACTCCAGCAGGTTGGCGAAGGTGAACGCGAGCTCCTGCACCGCCGTGGCGCCGGCCTCGCGAATGTGATACCCGGAAATGGAGATGGGATTCCACGACGGGAGCTCGGCGGCACAGAACCGGAACATCTCCGTGATCAGGTCCAGACTCGGGCCGGGCGGATAGATGTAGGTGCCGCGCGCGATGTATTCCTTGAGAATGTCATTCTGCACGGTACCGCTCAGCGCGCCGCGCGCGATCCCCCGTTCCTCGGCCACGACGATGTACATGGCGAGCAGCGTGGACGCGGTGGCGTTGATGGTCATGCTCGTGGAGACGTGATCGAGCGGAATGCCAGCGAAGAGCGCGTGCAGGTCATCCACCGTGTCGATGGCGACGCCCACGCGGCCGACTTCACCGAGCGCGCGCGGCGAGTCGGAGTCGAATCCCATCTGCGTGGGCAGGTCGAACGCGACCGACAGCCCCGTCTGGCCCGCGTCCAGCAGCATGCGGAAGCGCGCGTTGGTTTCCGCCGCGGTGCCAAAGCCCGCGTACTGGCGCATCGTCCAGAGCCGCGTGCGATACATGGTTGGCTGCACGCCACGCGTGTACGGAAAGCGCCCCGGATCGCCCAGGTCGCGATCATACTGCACGGGGGCATCGTGCGGACGGTAATACGGCGCGATGTCCAGTCCGGATGGAGACACGCGCGCGCTGGGATCGGGCATGAACTCGAGGCGATACGGAGGAGTCATCGATGCAGGCGGGCCGCATCCGGAAGATAAGGGATGCGGCCCGGGATGCTACCGATTCCTGGTGAGGCGGCGCAGTGAGCCACCTGCCACAGACGTCAGGCGCGCGAGTTCAGACCGGCACACCTCCGAGCATCTCCGCGGCGAGTTCCACTTCGGACTTGCTGCCGATGAACAGCGGTGTCCGCTGGTGCAACTCCGTCGGATGAATGTCCATCACCCGGGAGATGCCATCGGTCGCCGCACCGCCCGCCTGCTCCACGACGAACGCCAGGGGATTGGCCTCGTACAGCAGACGCAGCTTGCCGCGCGGGCTCCGCACGTTGGACGGATAGCAGAACACGCCGCCGCCCAGCAGGTTGCGATGAAAGTCCGCCACGAGGCTGCCCACGTACCGGACGCTGAGCGCCTTGCGGTCGCCATCCAGCCCGCGATAGCGCCGCATGAGACCGCGCACGTGCTCGTCCCATACCTGCTCGTACGAATCGTTCACCGAGAGGTAGCGGCCATTGCTGGGGATGTGAATGTTGGGATGCGAAAGCAGGAATTCTCCTATGGACGGGTCGAGCGTGAAGCCGTGCACGCCCTGACCCGTTGTGTACACCAGCATCGTGCTCGACCCGTAGATCACGTATCCCGCCGCGGCCTGACGGCGGCCCGGCTGCAGGAGATCCTCCATTTCCGCCCGTGTGCCACGCGTGATCTTGCGCAGCACGGAGAAGATCGTGCCGACCGGCACGTTCACGTCGATGTTGGATGATCCGTCGAGCGGGTCGAACGTGAGGATGTACTTGCCGCAGCGGAAGCCGTCGGGAATGTGAATGATGTCCGGCTCTTCCTCGGACGCCATGCCGCACAAGCGGCCGCCGTGGTCCATGGCCTTGATGATGATCTCGTTTGCCAGCACGTCCAGCTTCTGTTGCACCTCGCCCTGCACGTTCTGCGACTCGTTCGATCCGAGAATGTCGACCAGCCCCGCCATGCGCACCTTGCTCGCAATCATCTTGGCGGCGAGCGCGAGGTCGTACAGGATGCCCGAGAGTTCGCCGGTCGCCTCGGGGTGCAACCGCTCCTGCTCGATGATGAATCGGTCGATCGTGACGACCGACGTAGGGGTGTGCTGAACCACGTTACACGTCTCCTCGAGGCAGGTCGATAGGCGCAGCGCGGAGGCGCTCGGAAGCGTACTCGCGCGCATCGGTCTCGTAGCGATTCCGGTGGTAACCGTGGCGCAGGCTCTCCCAGATGTATCGAACCGGGAAGGTCGCCGTCGCCCCAAACTGGTGCACGTGTCGCAATTCATGCAAGAGCAGTTCCCCGGTGAGCGGCACGTCCGGGGCAACGAAGACGGTGCGCCAGAACGTGATGGCCGCGACGCGCTGCTGGCCGAGCATCCAGCCCCCAATGCGTGTCGGAATGCCGCCACGGCGGAGCCGCACCACCTGGAGGTCGGGAAAGCGCTGCGCCAGCTCGGTTGGCAGCGCTACCGGGCTTCCACTCACGGCGGCGACGAGGCGCTCGACAATCTCCATCGGTCTCCGTTCTGCTCGATCTCCAGGGAGTGTCCATCGGTGCGGACCACTACGGTGCCGGACCGATCGGTACGCAATATCGCCGCGCCCGTTCGCGCCAGTGTGCGCAACACCGCCTGACTGGGATGTCCGTAGGAGTTGCCGGCGCCCACCGACACGAGCGCGAGCCGCGGCGCAACCGCGTGCACGAATTCGGCGGTGCTGCTGGTCACGCTGCCATGATGCCCCACCTTCAAGACGTCGGCATGAAGTGCCGCGGAATCCCGGCGCAGCAGCCACTGCTCCTCCCCCCGCTCGGCGTCGCCCATGAGCAGGAATCGCTCCTCGCCGTACTGGGCGAGCACCACCACGCTGCCCTCGTTGGGGTCGTCCAGCGCGGTCATCCACGCGGAATCCGGCGCGAGCACGCGCAGCGACACGCCATCCACGGTGAGCGCGTCGCCCGGCGAGGCGCGGTGCCAGCGGACGCTCACGGCGCGCGCGGCGAGCAGCGACTCACGGTATGGGTCGCTCGTGCCGGCATAGGCACCGTCCCAGTACTGCGCGGGGTGCAGCGCCCGGAGCACGCTGGACGCGCCGCCCACGTGGTCGCTGTGCGGATGGGAGAGCACGAAGAGGGCCAGCGGACCGCCGCGACGCCTGAGATACGGAATCACGGTCGAGCGTCCCGCATCGCCACCGCGCCAGGCGCGACCGGCGTCCACGAGAATCCAGCGTCCGGCCGGCGTGCGCAGGGCAATCGCGTCGCCCTGACCGACGTCGATCAGGTGCAGCTCCATCCCGTGGAGGTGGTGCGGCGCCAGCGGCAGCCAGAGCGCCAGCGCGATGCTCGCGAGCGCGGCCACGAGCGCGGGTGCGGCATGTCTGCGCACGCTCGCCACGAGCAGGGCCAGCGTCGCGATGCCGGCGAGCAGCGCGCCGAGCAGCGTCGGGGCAACCTGCACGGTAGCGAAGGGCACACTGGCGCCGATAGTGGCCACGGCGTTCAGCGCCACCAGCATGGGGTGCGCCGCGCCGGCCAGGAATCGCGCCGCCTCAGGTATGAAGGAGCAAAGCGTCGCCAGGAACAGTGCGGGCTGCAGCAGCGCGACGATCGGCGTGGCCACGATGTTGGTGAGCGGCGCGATGAGACTGATGCGCCCAAAGTGCCAGGCCACGAGCGGCGCAGTCACCGCCGACGCCACCGTGGATGCCAGCCCGACCGTGGCCAGTCCGGCACGCCACCCATCGAGACGCGGCGCGATCCATCGCCTGGCAAGGACGCCGCTGGCAATGAGGCTCGCCATGCCCGCCACGCTCAGTTGCCACCCCAGGTCGAGCACAGTGGCCGAGTGTCCCAGCGGGACAGCGGCGCCCAGCGCGAGCGCACCCCAGGCAGAGATGGGGCGTTGCGCCAGCCGGGCGACGGAGGCGGCGCCCAGCATCACGCCGGAGCGCACCGCGGGCGGCGGCGCGCCAATGAGTGCGATGTAGGCGGCGACGACCACCATGGTCGCGCACAATGCCCCTGAGCGCGGGAGCCGCACCGCAACGAAGAACAGCTCCATGGCGGCCGCGATGATGGCGACGTGCAGGCCCGAGATGGACAGCATGTGCACGATGCCGGCCGCAGCGAACCGGTCGCGGACGCCGGGATCGATGGAGTGTGTGTCGGCGATGAGGAGCGCCCGCACCAACGGCGCATCGGCGCCGAAGGCTGCGTCGATGCGCTCACCCATGACGCCGCGCAGCGTCAGCAGCGCGTCACGCCCGGCGACACGGCCGACGACAGCGTGACGCACCACGATGCCCTGTTTCGACGTGACCGCCTCACCGGAGACGTGCACGGTGGCGCCCGCGGCGGCCGTACCCGCGCTCACGGACAGCGATGTCGGTACCGAGCACCCGGACCACGAAGCCGTGGCGGGAATGAACGCGCCTGGCGCGGCCGGCTGGGTGAGCGTCATGGTCCAGCGTGAACGGCGCGCACCCAGTTCACGACAGCGCTCGCGGCGCGCGCCACTCGCGCTTGCGACGAGCGCACCGGCCAGCAGCGTCATGGCAAGCGCCGCAAGGCGGAGATCGTCGCACAGCCACGCGATTGCCAACGAGAGAACGACCGCCGCCGCCCCGGCCCAGACCAGGTGCGAGAGCCCCAGCCACAGCCCCGTCGCGTAGGCGGCCACAGCGTGGAAGAGAAGGGGCATGCTGGTGGCTGGTTGCTGGTTGCTGGTGGCTGGTTTAACCGCGGTGGCTGGTGGCTGGTGGCTGGTTGCTGGTTGCTGGTTGCTGGTTTAAACGCAGTGGCTGGTCGGTGGCCGGCAGACTACCTGTGCGGGGGGAAAGGCGGACGCGCAGTACCGAGGGTGCGCGGCGCGCCCGCGCGCGGGCAGTTCAACGACTGCCGTTAAACCAGCTACCAGCCTCCAGCCCCCAGCAACCGTCGCTAACCCCCGTGCCTCGGATTCGCCGAGACGCGCTCCACGGCGTCGAGCACGAGCACGGCGAGAGCGGCGCGCATCTGGTCGCGCTGCAGATCTACCGACGTGAGCGCCTGGCCAATGTCCGTGCCACCCGTGTAGCGCGGGCGCGCGGCGTTGAGTGCATAGGCCAGCACATCGGCCCGGCAGTTGGCGCAGCCGCAAATGGCCGGATTCTGCTGGCGCAGCTCATCGAAGATCGCGCTGACCGTGGTCTCGAGCTGGTTCTTCATCATTGCGGTCAGCCGGCGAGCGGCAGCGGCCGTCCTGCACCCACCAACGCACCCGTGAACGTCGATCCCGTCGTTCCGCTGAGTTCCACGGTGCGGTACTGACCGATGAGCGACGCGCCGCCCGGCACGAGCACGGTCCGGTGCTGGCGCGTGCGCCCCTGCAGCAGCGTGCCGCGCCGCGACGGCTTCTCGAAGAGCACTTCGTGGCGGCTGCCGAGCAATGCAAGATTGCGGGCGCGGGCACCGTCGCGAACCACCTCGATGAGACGCTGCAGCCGGTCCCGGCACTCCTCGGCGCTCACCGTCATGCTCGGCGGCAAGCGCGTGGCGGGTGTACCATCCCGCGCCGAAAAGATGAACGTGAACGCATCGTCGAATCCCACTTCGCGCACGGCACTCAGCGTCTCCTCGAAATCGTCGCCGGACTCGCCGGGAAATCCCACGATGACGTCCGTCGTTATCGCCAGCGACGGCACGGCGGCGCGCAGTCGCGCGACGCAATCCATGTATCCTTCACGCGAATATCGGCGGAGCATGCGCCGCAACGTGCGCGTGGAGCCCGACTGCATGGGCAGGTGCACGTGTTCACAGACGCTGGGCACTTCCGCCATGGCCGCGATGACCCGGTCACTGAAGTCGTTGGGATGCGGGCTGGTGAACCGAAGGCGGCGAATGCCCGGTATGGCGCCCACCGCGCGCAACAAGTCGGCGAAATCGTGCTCGCCGTCGTGATACGAGTTCACCGTTTGCCCGAGCAGCGTGACCTCCGTGGTTCCGTGCTCGGCGATCTCGCGCGCTTCCCGTACGACGTCAGCCAATCTACGACTGCGCTCCGGACCGCGCGTCATCGGAACAATGCAGTAGGTGCACTTATAATTGCAGCCACGCTGCACCGGGATCCAGGCGCGCACCCCCTCGAAGCGGCGGGCGCTGAAGTCTTCGTAGTGTTCCTCGAGATCGAAGTCCACCCGTGCCACGCGCTCACCCGCGCGCGCCCCTTCGATGAGCGACGGAAGCGCGCGATAGCCATCGGGGCCAATGACGAGCTGCACGTGCCGCGCGCGCGCGAGCAGCGCTGGCCCGAGCCGCTGCGCCATGCAGCCCGTCACGCCCAGGACGGTGTCGCGACCCATGAAACGCTTCAGCTCACCGAGGCGCCCGATGACGCGCTGTTCCGCGTGATCCCGAATGGCGCACGTATTCACCAGAATCACGTCCGCGCCTTCCGGTCCATCCACCGGCGTGTAGCCGTACTCCGCGAGCCGGCCGTACATCAGTTCGGAATCGCTGACGTTCATCTGGCACCCGTAGGTCTCGATGTAGACGGTGCCGCGTGGCGTACTGGACATTCGCGAAAGCTAGCCGGCCGCCGGCCGGGCGAACAGGATGCCGGACGCCTCATCGAGGCGCGCGTGGAATCTGCTTCCGCGTTCACAATCCGGATGGCTCACGCGGACAGACAGTCCATCTTCGGTGAGGCCGCGTCGCCCCGCGGCCCCCATCTCGTCAATGACGACAACGTCGGCGCGTCCGCCGGCGCGGCGTGCGCGGTACGCCGCGCCCTTGAGGCGCGAGAGTTCACGCAGCTCCGTCGCGCGACGCGCGATGATGGTGCTCGCGACGTGATGCCCCAGCCGGGGCGCCGCGGTGCCCTCCCGCTCCGAATACGGAAAGACGTGCAGCGTGGTGAACGGCAGCGCGTCCACGAGCGCAAGCGTGGCCGCATGATCGTCGTCGGACTCGCCGGGAAATCCGGCCATGACGTCGGCGCCAAGGCCGAACACGGGCGCGTCACTCACGATGCGCTCGATGGCCCGCGCGTAGCTTGCCGCCGTATACCAGTGGCGCCCCATGCGGCGCAGGACCCGATCGGCGCCCGACTGCAGCGGTGCATGGAGGAACGGCACGACGCCACTCGACGGATCGGTCAGCAGTTCGCGCAACGGTGCATCCACCTCGGTGGCCTCGATCGACGACAGACGGAAGCGCACGCGTGGAACCGCGCGCACGAGCTGCGTCACGAGCGCGCCGAGCGAGCAGCCATGCTCCCGTCCGTACGAGCCAATGTGTACGCCGGTCAGGACGATTTCAGGATGCCATTCCGCCAGGATCCGTGCCTCCTCCACGACCGCGGCGGCAGGACGCGAGCGCTGCGCGCCGCGGGCGAGCGTCGTCGCGCAGAACGTGCAGTGCTCGTCGCAGCCGTCCTGAATGCGCAGGAGCGCTCGGGCGCCGCTCTGGCGCGCCGGTGCGCCGTGCGCACGCGCCGGATCCAGCCCCAGGGCGCGCGCGATGTCGGGGATCGGTGCGCCAGCCAGCACGCGCCGCACGGAGGGCAGCGACGCGATGCGGCCGTCATCGAGTGCGGCGGCGCATCCCATCACGATTGTGGCGAGACGCGGGTTGGAGCGCGCCGCGCGGCGGACGCCCTGGCGCAGGTCCGCTTCCGCCTCACGGGTCACCGCGCAGCTGTTGAAGACCGCCGCGTCAGCCTGGGCGCTGTCGCGCACCAGTTCGGCGCCGCTGGCCGCGAGCATGCCACGCACGGCTTCCGAATCCGCGTGGTTGGCACGGCAGCCGTACGTCTGGAGGAAGACCTTCACGTCCGGTCCGGCTGTGTGCCGGTGAAGCCCGGTGGTCGCTCCGGCAGCATCACGAAGAACTGACTTCCCCGCCCCAGCGTGCTCTGGACCCAGATGCGACCGCCATGCGCTTCCACCGCGAGCTTGCAGAACGCGAGGCCCAGGCCGGAGCTGCGCCCGCTGCGTGCATCCGCGCGCTGCACGCGCTCGAACTTGCGAAAGATCAGCTCCTGGTACTCCGGCGGAATACCGGGTCCGGTATCGGACACGGCGAACAACACGCCCGCGGCGGCATCGCGTCGGGCCGACAACCCAATGGCGACGCCGCGCGTGGTGTGCACCAGCGCATTCTGCAACAGGTTCGCAAACACGCGCCGCAAAAGTCGGCGGTCTGCGCGAATCAACGGCGCATCCGCCGCGACTTCCACCGAAATCTGCGCCTGCTCCTGCTCGAAGCGAACGCTCCACTCCTGGACCAGTTCCGCGAGAAAGGCGGCGGGCGCGAGCGGCTCCGGGTTGAGCTCCACGACCGCATCCTCGATGCGCGCGACCTCCAGCAGGTCTTCGATGAGCGCGAGCAGTTCCTTGGCGCGCGAGTCCGCGTCGGTGATCGCGCCACGGGCGCCCGCCGCGATGGCGCCGAAATCACCATCCAGCACCATTTCGAGCGAAGCCAGCACGGACGTGAGCGGCGTCTTGAGATCGTGCACGATCATGTTCATGAGGTCGTCGCGCACACGCTCCAGCTCGCGCAGTTTCCGATAGCTCTCCTCGAGCGCATCGGTGGCGTTCTTGAGCCGGATGAGTGAACGCACGCGGGCGCCGAGGATCTGGCGATTGTGCGGCTTGGTGAGAAAGTCGTCGCCGCCTGCCTCAATGGCCTTCACGCGATCGGTCGTGTCGCTCAACGCGGTCACGAAAATCACGGGAATGCGCGCGGTCCGCGGATCGCGCTTGATGCGGCGGCACACTTCCAGACCGGTATACCGGTCGTCGCCGCCCAGATATCCCGCCGGCATCGCGATGTCCAGAATGCAGAGGTCGGGGCGCTCAGCGAAGCACTGTTCGATGGCCGACGGACCATCCACGGCGGTGACGATGCGGTAGCCGAGCGCAGCAAGCTGATCGTGGAGCACTTCGACGTTGGCGGGCACGTCGTCCGCCACCAGAATCAGCGGCGCCAGGGGCAAACGCTCAGTCACGACACTAGGGACGAACCATGAATCCGACGGTGAAAATCGTGGAGTGCTCGGCAATGCCGGCAACCTGGGTCCGGTTGGCGCGCGCCAGTCCGAGGTCGATGCGCGAGCGCCCGCCGAGAATCTGAATGCCCGTGCCGACGGAGTAGGTACGCTCGCGAATCCGCGTGCCATCCGCCAGGAATGGCAGGGTGCGTTCCCGGATTCCGGCGCGGAGCGGCATTGCCGAACCGAAGAGGCCAGGGCCATGCACTTCCACGCCGCCACCGATGTCCCATCCATCCGTCACGCCGAGCCCCGGCTGCCCCAGGCTTCCCAGGCTCGACCATCCTTCCCAGTCGCCGCGGAACGCCACGACCACACCCGGCAGGCCCTGAAATGACACGCCGGCACCCAGCCGCCTCGGTACCTTCCCTGTCGTGAGCGATGTGTCGTTGCGATAGGACGTCATGGTGCCGCCTACCCGTCCCGAGACGCCAACCATCAAACCGGCCCCTGGCGCCCAGAGCAGCCCACCACTCACGCCACTGCCGGAGTATGTCAGCGAGGTTGATTGCTGGAACAGCCCGAACGTGGTATCGGACGACGTCCGCTGAATGCTCAAATCGTTGGTCCCGGTGAACAGATGGCCCCCCACGCCGATCCAGAGCTTGCGTACGACCTCGAACGCCAGCGCCAGCTGGATGTCATCGATGGCGCCCGAACTCTTGAACTGCTCGGAGAACTGTGCGCTGTCTCCGGTCGCATAGTGCTGGATGCCGGTGCGTTGCGTTTCCCAGGTGCGATCCAGTAGCGTGGACGTGGAGATGCCCAGCACGGCGCGCGGGCCGATCGTCAACGCACCGGATGCCTGCGGAAACCGTGCCGTCATGGTGTGATCCGTTCCGTTCGCCGAAGAGATGGAGCGGTAGTCGGGCTGATATTCCAGGTACAGCCCCGGAGCGCCCCAGTTCGCCTGCGAGGCCGGATTGAGCAGCGACAGCTGGTCGACCTCGGCCGGGCCGCCGCCCATGCTGAAGGTGCGCGCGCCGATCTGTCCGGGCGGATATCCGAAACCCTGTGTGCTCAGGGTTCCTTGCGCGTGGGTCGTGCCGGCGGCGAATGCCAGCAGCGACAGGGAGCAGACAAGAGAGCGCATCAGGGAAGTCCGAAGTTGCTGCGAAGGATGTAACTCAGGCGTAGTCGGGGACGCAGACTGTCCGCCGCCGCGCTGGAGTAGAAGTAGTACTGTCGCGGATCGAATGCCTCATTCGACGTCTTGAGTTCGATCGCGCGAATGGCCGCGTTGTGTTCGGACTTCCAGAGCGCGAAGGCACCCTGCAGCGGAATCGTATCGATCCGCGAGACTGCGGGGGGTATCATCTGCGGGGGGATGGCGAGCAGGGCCGAGCCGGGATCGACGGCCAGCAACGCCGCGCTGAAAATGTCCGTCACCTCCGGCGTGGCGCGAACCAGCAGCGTCTGCAACAGCAGTGTGTCCTCGCTCGCAAAGGCGAGATTGGGCAGTTGATGCAGCTCGAGATTGGCGCGCACCACCGTGACGGAGGAATCGACCAGCTCGGGCGGGATCTTGAAGCGGAGAAAAATTCGCGACGACGGAATCCCGCCGGCGGCCAGTACGCCCGGCGGTGACGGAGGGGTGCCGGCGAGCACCAGCGTGTAGTCCGCGAGTGAGGGCAGGCTGGGCCCGCTCGGGGCGTGCGTGTTCACCGTCACCACGCCTTCTGTGCGCAGGCCGCTGTCGCCAATCGCCGTGTAGCGGAGGGATGCGCTCCCGCCACCTTCCACGGATCCGATGCGAATGTTGACGGGTCGGTCCCCCGTCGCTCTGAGACCGAGACGGATTCGCTGCTTGGCCAGGACGTGGCGCGACACGAACGCGCTGTCGACAGGAATGCTGATCTGGCCGACGATCGAATCGCGCGCGATCCGGCGCGATCCGATTGGCGTCGATGAAAAGCGCTGGCGAACCGGCGCCGTGTCGAGGTCCGCAACCGGCGCATCCACATCGTACGCCAGGAACGTCACGGAATCGTTCTTGATCGTGGTATCGGCGCTGTCCGCAAGCGCCTGGATGTTGATCACGAGAAAGGCGGAGTCTGTCGCGATGACGGGATGCGGCAGCTTGGTGGAGTCCGTGTCCGCAATGCTCGTCTGCAGCACGTCGAACCGCATCACCGCCACGGCTTTCACCGGCGAATCGCCCTGCGAATAGTCCGCGAGCAGGAGTTGCTGTTCGCTGCCCAGCGGCGGGAGCCCGGGCAGCGTGACGGCCGTATCGAGGATCGCGCTGCCCACGAGGACGGTGTCCTTGATGGTGAGCGTGTCCGGACAGAGCGTGGGACAGGCCGCGCCTCCGGCCAGATCCTCCTGGCATCCCGCGAGAACGAGCACCGCCGCGGCAAAGAGCGCGACCGGTGCCCACGACTTACGCAAAGCGTTCACTCCTGCCTTCCACGTGGAATCTGTCCGGAAAGAATACCGCCGCGCTCGGGCGCCGCGTACAGCACGTCAGACGCGCTCCAGCGAGTGCGGGGTGAAGGGGTGCGTGAAGAGATCGGCCAGCGACCAGGTCGCGCGCGCGCCGGCCTGGGTACAGCTTGCAATTTCCAGCGCGGGCGCGAATTCGGCGAGCACCTGACGGCACAGCCCGCACGGCGGCACCGGCGTGCGCGCATCTGACGCAATCACCAGACGCGAGAATGCCCGGGCGCCGTTCGCGACCGCGGCCAGCACCGCGGCGCGCTCAGCGCAGATCGCAGCGCCGTACGACGCGTTTTCCACGTTGCAGCCGAGGAAGACGCGCCCATCAGCCACCGCCAGCGCCGCGCCCACCCGGAAGCCGGAATATGGCGCGTACGCGCGCGCCATGGCCTCGAACGCCGCGGCACTCAGGATCTCAATGCCGTTCGGTCCGCTCACGTACGCAACAGCTCCGGCGCGAACGACCTGCCGCAACCACGATACCCTACGCCCAGCAATTCAGCCACGGTCGCGCCCAGGTCGGAAAAGGTGGCGCGCTCGCCGAGTGCTCCGGCTCGCACGGGCGCGCCGATGGCGAGCAGCGGCACGCATTCGCGCGCGTGATCCGTGGATGGTGTGGTCGGGTCGTTCCCATGGTCGGCGGTCAGGAAGAGCACATCGTTCTCGCGGAGCTGTCCTTCGATGTCCGGCAACGCCCGGTCGAACGCGCGGAGTCCCTCATAGAACCCCGCCACATCGTTTCGGTGCCCCCAGAGCTGGTCGAAATCTACAAGGTTGGCAAAGAGCAGCCCACCGTCGAGCCGTTCGAGCAGTTCGAGGATGGCACGGATGCCGTCAGCATTGTCACGGGTGTGACGGGAGCTGATCGCGCGGCCGGCGAAGAGGTCACCCACCTTGCCCACGCCGGCTCGCGCGATGCCGGCGGCAGCCAGCGCGTCGAGCAGCGTCTCCGCCGGTGGCGCGATGGCAAAGTCGCGGCGCTCGGCAGTGCGGATGTAGGCTCCGGCGCGTCCCGTGAACGGCCGAGCGATGACGCGCGAGACATCATGCGGCGCGACGAGCATCTCGCGAGCGATGGCGCAGGCGGCGTAAAGCTCGTCGAGCGGCACCACGCGCGTATGCGCCGCGATCTGAAAGACCGAATCCGCTGACGTGTAGAGAATCCAGGCGCCGGTGCGTTCGTGCTCCGGACCGTACCGCGCGACGAGGTCCGTGCCGCTTCCGGCCACGTTACCGATCACGGCGCGGCCGGTGCGCCGCGAAAATTCCTCGACGATCGCCGCGGGGAAGCCGTGTGGATATGTCGGGAACGGTCGCTCCAGCTGCACGCCGGCGATTTCCCAGTGGCCCGTGGTACTGTCCTTCCCCGCGGAACGCGGACGCATCATGCCCCACGCACCTCTGGGATGCGTCACCGGGCGTACGCCCGTGAGGTCGGCAATGCACCCGAGCCCAGCCGACTCGAGATTGGGAAGAGCGAGCCCGCCCACGGCCCGCGCGAGGTTGCCCAGCGTGTTGCTCTCCGCATCGCCGTATGCCGGCGCGTCAGGGGCCGCGCCAATCCCGACGCCGTCGAGCACGAGTATGACGACGCGACGTCTCACGGCGCGGCCCCGGACCGCACCACGCGCGGGAGCCGACCGCGGAGCCCGGTCAGCAATTCATACGGCGACACGCCTGCGTCGGCCGCAACGGCCTCCGTCGTGATCGCATCGGCGCCATCCCGGCCCATGAGCGTGGCGACGTCGCCCACGCGGCACGGCACGTCGGTCACGTCAATCATCGTCATGTCCATGGTGACGATGCCAGCCACCGGAGCGCGGCGTCCGCCCAGCAGAGCGGTGCCGCGATTGCCGAGCGAGCGGCAATAGCCGTCGGCGTAGCCAATGGCCAGCGTGGCAATCCGCCGCGGCGAGCTCGCGCGCCACGTGGCGTCGTAACTCACCGAGTCTCCCGGGCACACGTCGCGCATGGCGACTACGCGCGCTCGCACGTGGGCAACCTGTTCCGGCGCAACGGCAGCGCCGCGGCCGCTCCCTACGCCATAGAGGAAAACGCCAGGCCGGCCGATGTCGTAGCGCGACCGCGTCACGCGCGCGAGCGCGGCCGAGTTCTCCACATGCAGGAGGGACGGGCGAACCGGCAGCGCCGCCACCGCCCGCTCAAACCGCGCCTCCTGCTCGGCACGGCTCGCGTCGTCCAGCTCGGCGGAGTGAAAGTGCGTGTACGCGCCTTCGGGCATGTCCGTGCGGAGCAGCTCGGCGAGCGACGCGACGTTGGTCCATCGCACGCCGGCGCGGCTCATGCCCGTGTCGATCGTGAGGTGCCACGGGCCGCCGCCCAGCGCGCGCCAGGCCTTGATGTCGTCGGGCGACGAGAGCACCGGCGTGAGCCG
The DNA here is from genome assembly GCA_036278895.1 of Gemmatimonadaceae bacterium. GTDB lineage: Bacteria > Gemmatimonadota > Gemmatimonadetes > Gemmatimonadales > Gemmatimonadaceae > JADGGM01. The sequence continues at coordinate 61,410 of DASUKE010000005.1, read as the reverse complement.
CGCGGCACGCAGGGCCGCAAGTTCCGTCGCCAGCACTGGCGTGAACACGATGATCCGTTCGGAGAGTCCCGCCTCGCGCAGCTCCAACCCCTCGTCTACCGTCGCGACACCAAATCCCCACGGCGCAAGCGCCGTGAGCGCACGCGCCACGGCGACCGCGCCAAGGCCGTAGGCATCCGCCTTCACCATGGGAAGCAGCGCCGCGCAGCGCGCGGCCAGCGCGGCCCCATTGCGGCGTAACGCGTCGAGGTCGATCTCGACCCAGGCGCGCATCAGCGGGGATTGCATTGACGTGTCATCACACGGGCGGGTAGTATAACCGGCTACGGAGGAACCATGCAACATAAGCCGACGCTTGAAGATGCGCTCGCGCTCATGCGTGATCTGCGCGCCCGGTGCGACTGGGATCGCGTGCAGACGCACGCGTCGCTGCGCCCCTACCTCATTGAGGAGGCGCATGAGCTCGATGACGCACTGCGAGTGGGGAACTTCGCGCACATGCGCGAGGAGCTGGGCGACGTGCTGCTCCAGGTACTCTTCCACTCGGTGATCGCGGAGGAGGATGGCCAGTTCGACGCGCACGATGTGGCCGCAACGCTCATTGAGAAGATGCGACAGCGGCATCCACACCTCTATGGCGGCGGCGATCGGCAGGACTGGGAAGCCATGAAGGCGAGGCAACGAGCATCGATTGGCCATGGGCTTCCGGCCGGTCTGCCCTCACTGCATCGGGCGCATCGGCTGCAGGATCGCGCGGCGGGCGTCGGGTTCGACTGGAGCGACACGGAAGGGCCGGCACGGAAAGTCGAGGAGGAACTCGCCGAGGTTCGCGCGGAGCTGGCGCATGGCGACGCCGGCGCCCGGCGCGACGCACTCGAGAGCGAACTCGGCGACTTGCTCTTCGCGGCCGTGAATCTCTGCCGGCGCGCGGGTGTCCATGCGGCGCCCGCGCTCGACCGGGCAAACGAGAAATTTCAGCGGCGCTTCGAACAGGTGGAGGCGCTGGCGCGGGAACGCGGCATCGTCATGGAACAGGCGACGCTCGCCGAACTCGACCGGCTATGGGATGAGGTGAAGACAGCCGAATGACCGGACGTTTCACGAGATTCGAGCGCCGGCCGCCGAGTGTCGCGCACGCGCATTGCGGCACTCTTGCGCAATCGGAGCGGCGCGTCACATTGAACTTTATCCTGACTGAAGGGGGTCCCAGCCACACCATGCCACTCGATGGACCCGCTGAACGACGCGGGCCGGAGCAGTATCATCAACAGGAGGGACGCATGCCAGCACAGGACAACACGCGCATCGCCCGCAGTGTGTACGACGCGTACAACAAGCGCGATTTCAACGCCGCCGCGAAACTCGCGAGCGAGGGGTACGAAGCGCACGACATGGCCATGGGTGAGATCATGCACGGACCCGATGGCGTGAAGAAGGACCTGGAACGCTGGGCCAGGGCATTTCCCGACAGCCGGGCGGACATCGTCCACCTGGGGGCGACCGACGAAGGAGTCGTGGTGGAGTTCACCGGCCGCGGCACGCATACGGGATCGCTGGACACACCCATGGGACCCATCGCGGCGACCAACAAGAAGGTCGAACTGTCCTTCTGCGATGTGATGGAGATTCACAACGGGCTCATCACCGCGCAGCGGCGCTATTGGGACGCGAACACCCTGCTGCGGCAACTGGGGCTCGTGCCCGAACAGACCACCGCGCCCGCTGGAGGGGGGAAGCGCAGTTGACCCGGGCTGAGCACCGCCGGATCACGGATCGCCGGAGAATGTGCGCATGAGCGACAGGGCAGACTCTCACGGGCGTGTCAGCTCGCTGAGAGTCTGCCGGCCTGTTCGGCAGATTCCTCGCGGTCAACCCGCTCAGGGCCGCAGTCGATTCATCAGCCTCGGGAATGCGATGGCTTCACGCAGGTGATCGAGGCCGCAGATCCATGACACGGTGCGCTCGAGGCCGAGACCGAATCCCGAGTGCACGAACGTGCCGTACTTGCGCAGATCCAGATACCAGCCGTACGCGTCCAGTGGCAGATGCTCCGCCTCGATGCGGCGCACGAGCCTGTCGTAATCATCTTCGCGCTGGCTGCCACCAATGATTTCGCCGTAGCCCTCCGGCGCCAGCAGGTCATCACAGAGCACTGTTCGCGGATCGGCCGGGTTCTCCTTCATGTAGAACGCCTTGGCTTCGCGCGGATAGTTGAAGACGAATACCGGGCGATCGTACTCCTCGACCACCCGGCTCTCATCCTCCGCGCCAAGGTCGTCGCCCCACTGAATCGTGCTGCCCTTGTGCTGCAACATCGCGACGGCATCGGTGTAGTTCACGCGGGGAAAGGGCGCCACGACACGCTCCAGGGCAGAGGTATCGCGCTCGAGCTCCGCGAGCTCGGGCTTGCAGCGCTCGAGACACCTGCCTACCAGGTACGCCACGAAGTCTTCCTGCAGGCGCATGTTGTCGTCCGAGTCGTTCCACGCCACCTCGGGCTCGATCATCCAGAATTCGGCAAGGTGACGGCGCGTCTTGGACTTCTCGGCACGAAAGGTAGGGCCGAACGTGTAGATGCGGCCGAATGCGGCCGCCGCGGCTTCGCCGTAGAGCTGGCCGGTCTGCGCGAGATACGCCTTGCCTTCATCGAAGTACTCGGTCTCGAAGAGCCCGGAGCGTTCGCCGATGGCGGCGGTGAGGATGGGCGTATCAACCCGGAGAAAGCCGCGCTGGTAGAAGAAGTCATGAATGCCCTGCTCCACTTCGTTGCGCACACGTGCGATGGCGCGCTGCCGCGGCGCCCGCAGCCAGAGATGCCGGTTGTCGAGGAGAAAATCGACACCGTGCTCCTTGGGCTGAATGGGATAGTCAAGCGGGCTGGCGCCGATCAGATCCAGCGCTGTCAGCGCCAGCTCGATGCCGCCGGGCGAACGCGCATCGGGACGGACCTCGCCGGTGACCTCGACCGAGGCCTCGACGGAAAGCTCGGCAAACCGCGTCCAGATGGCGTCGCTCACCTGCGGACGGCTCAACACTGCCTGCAGGATTCCCGTACCATCCCGGATCACGATAAAGGCGATCTTGCCGGACGAACGTACGTGGGTCACCCAGCCACGCACGGTGGCCGCGCGACCGACGTACGCGTGAAGATCTTCGATACGCGTCGTACGCACTGGTCGTGTATGGTGTGTGAACGGCTCTGTGGGGATCGGCAAACTACGCGGCACTGGAGCCATGTGTCAACGACAGATGACGGCTGCTCGCAGAGCGCCCACGTCGCCCCGCTGGCGTGAACTCGCGTTTCCGTGTACGATGAAGGATACAGTCACACACCCCACGATCGCAGACGCGGACCTCCTACCCTGACTTATCGCCCTGTGACCGCGCGCGCGACGATTCGCTCAAAGCTGGCTCTTGGCCTCTTCGCGATCGCGATAGTCCTGTTGCTGCCGCTCGCCATCGCATTGCGGTCGCTCACGACGCTTCATCAAATCACCACGCTGCTGCAGACGCGGGATTTTGCCGCATCCCTGGTGCTCAACCAGATGCGATCGGGAACCGACGAGCTCCGTCGTCTCGATCTCGCCATTCTGGTCGTCAAGGACTCGGCGGACAAGGTGGCCATGGATTCGCAGCTCACCAAGCTGCAGGGTCTGGCGGATTCGCTCAAACAGCTCAGCATGGCGAGCGCGGCGGAACGGATCTCGAGCGGCATCCGCCAGGTTCAGTATTTCGTGCCGCTCGAATACCAGGCGGCCGCGGCCGGGAACTGGGCATCGGCGGACTCCATTTCGTCGCGCCATCTGCTTACCGCGGTGTCGCTCACCGAGCGCGAGCTGACCAGCGCCGAGCGCCTGCTGCGGGACCGATCGAGCCGCCTGGTGGCCGCCGGCACGGACGAGACCACCGCGGCGCGGCGCGCCGCCGCGCTGGGCCTTGCCGTTGGCGCGACCCTCGCGCTCATCATCTCGATTCTGCTCTGGCGAAGCATCAGTCGGCCGGTGCGCGATCTGGAACAGGGCATGGCCGCCGTGGCGGATGGGGACTTCGGTCACCGGCTTTCGATTTCACCGTCGCGCCGTGACGAGTTTGGCCATCTGGCGCAGAGCTTCGGCTCCATGGCGCAGCAACTCGCGGCGCTGGACCGGCTCAAGGCCGAATTCGTGTCCATCGCCTCGCACGAGCTGAAGACGCCGATCAACGTGATCCTCGGCTATCTGCAGCTCATTGAGGAGGAGGTCTACGGTCCGGTCGCGCCGAAGATGCGCGAGATCATCCGGACCCTGGACGCACAGACCCGCTCGCTTGCGCGCCTCGTGCATCAGTTGCTGGACATGAGCCGCTTCGAAGCTGGCGGCAGCCGGCTGGACCTGCGTCCAACGAAGCTGGCCCCGTTCCTGGCCGATCTCGAGGAGACATTCCAGGTGCTCGCGCTGCAGCGCGACATCACCTTTCGCATCGAGCACCTGAATCACCTGCCGGCCGAGGTGCTGTGGGATCCGGATCGCGTGAGCGAGGTACTCGGCAACCTGCTGTCCAATGCATTCAAGTTCACGGAGCGCGGCGGCACGGTGGAACTGCTGGCGGGGTCGTCGGACGACGCCGTGCAGTTCATCGTTCGCGACACCGGCGTCGGGATTCCTCCACTGCAACTCCAGCACGTCTTCGAGAAGTTCTATCAGGCCGACAATCAGGAATCGGCCTCACACGGGGGTACGGGGCTGGGCCTCGCCATCGCGCGACAGATCGTGCAGGCACATGGTGGCACCATCTCGGTCGAGAGCACAGTGAGTCTGGGCACGACCTTCCAGATCGTGCTCCCCACTCGATCCGGTCAGCGCATTCGAGCCGTGCCGCCGAACCGCGCGAGCGGTGTTGGAGTGTCCGCGTGAAGCGTCTGCTCGCGCTGGCCACGGCGCTGACGATCACCGCCTGTTCACGACCGCTTCACCAGCAATCAGCGCTTCCACCGCTCGGCAACTGGGAGCAGACGCTCACGGCGGCGCAACTGGCGGCCGGCCAGTCTCGCTTTGACGACGCCGATTACATCCTCACGGCGTTCTCGCAACGCCATCCGAACGCGCCGGAAAGCCGGGAGGTGAACTTCTGGCGAGCGTTGTTCAGGCTCGACCCCGCGAACACGCACGCCAGCACGAGTCTCGCGCGCGAGAACCTGCAGGCGTACCTCAGCGACAGCTCGCTCGTGCTCCATCGGACGGAGGCCATCATTCTGCGCAGCGTCGCCGGGGCAATGGACTCGCTGCAGCGCCGCGCCGACTCCACCGCGCACGTTGCGGACGCGGCGAAGATCGATGCCGCGGCCGCCAGCGTGGCGCAGAATGCTGATCTGCAGAAGGAGAATCAGCGGCTCAAGGACGAACTCGACAAGCGGACCGCCGAGCTGGAACGGATCAAGAAGAGGCTGTCGGAGAGAAAGCCATGACCGCCCCACGTCACCCCGCCCTTGGGAATCGGCCGCCCCACGTCGCCCCGCCCTTGGGAATCGGCAATCGGGAATGGGGAATCGTGGGAATGGGGAATGATGGAGCGGGGGGGAGGCGACGGTGACAAAAAGGCGGCGGGGTGCGGTGTGGGGAGGTCTTCCTCCCCGATTCCCCATTCCCGATTGCCGATTCCCGATCAGTGTGATTGCCGATTCCCAGGGGAAGGGGTGGCGGGGAGGAGTGAACTAGCCCACCCGAAACAGCTCGATCGCGCGGGCGAAGCGCTCGCCGAGCGCGGTACGGATGCCGGCGTGTTCGGCGCGCTCGAGTGCCGGATCGGTCGCCAGATACTCCGCGGCGAGCGCCATGGCGCTGCGATTCAGCTCCTCGTCGCGCAGCGGATCCGCGACCCGGAAGGTGGGTGCCCCGCTCTGCTGCGATCCGAACAGATCACCCATGCCGCGCATGCGCAGGTCCTCGCGCGCGATGGTGAATCCGTTCTCGGTGTCCAGGAAAACACGGAGACGCTCGGCGACCTCCATGCTCACGTCGCCCAGCAGAATGCAGTAGCTCTCCTGCGCGCCACGGCCGACGCGGCCGCGGAGCTGATGAAGCTGCGACAATCCGAAGCGTTCCGGATGCTCGATGAGCATGAGTGTGGCGTTGGCCACGTCAATGCCGACCTCGATCACGGTGGTGGCAACGAGCACATCCAGCTCGTGATCGCGGAAGGCGCGCATGGTGTGCTCGCGTTCGTCCGCGCTCAGGCGTCCATGCAGCAACGCCACGCGATGGTTGGCGAAGACGCCCGACGCCAGTTCGGCGTGCATCGTGGTCGCGGCCTTGAGATCGGTCTTCTCTGACTCCTCGATGACCGGATAGACAATGTAGACCTGTCGCCCCCGCTCGACTTCGCTTTTCGCAAATTCGAGCACCCGCTCGCGCGCCGACTCCGGCCGGTGAGCGGTCAGTACCGGCCGCCGGCCGGGCAGGCGCTCGTCCAGCACACTGACATCCAGATCGCCGTGGAGCGTCAGCGCCAGGGAGCGTGGAATGGGGGTCGCACTCAGCAGGAGCACATCCGGCCGCGCGCCCTTTTCTCCCAGCGCCGCGCGATGCTCGACGCCGAATCGGTGCTGCTCGTCGATCACAATGAGGCCGAGCCGGCCAAAGCGCGTACGCTCCTGCACCAGAGCGTGCGTGCCCACGACGATGAGCGGCGCGCCGCTCGCCAGTCGCTCGTCCGCCTGCCGCCGCTCGCGAGCCGGCACGCTGCCGGTCATGAGGAGCGGCCGCACGCCCAGGGGGGCCAGCAGTTGCTCCAGGGTACGCGCGTGCTGTTCCGCGAGCAGCTCGGTAGGTGCCATGAGCGCCGCCTGGAACCCGTTCTCGAGCGCGAGCAGCGCGGCAAAGAGCGCGACGATTGTCTTGCCGCTCCCGACGTCGCCCTGCAGCAGCCGGTGCATGCGCCGCGGACTGCACATGTCCGAGACGATTTCCCGGATGACGTGCACCTGGGCCGCGGTCAGCTCGAAGGGCAGCGCATCCTTGAGACGCGACGTGAGATCCCGGCGGTTGGTGAACGTGATGCCGCGACGCGTCTCGCGGGCCATCTCGCGCGCGCGGGCGTGCAGCAGGTGCACGAAGAACAGCTCCTCGAAGGCCAGTCTGGAGCGTCCGCGCAGCGCTTCGTCCATGTTCGCCGGATGGTGCACCATGCGCAGCGCGTCCCGAAGCGGTGGCACGCCGGCGCGCGCCAGGAGCACCGGCGGGAAGTATTCGTGCACGAGACCGAGCAGCATGTCCAGATGCTCATCGATGAGCGCGCGAATCTGCTTGTGCGACAGCCGCTCCGTGGCGGGATAGACGGCGAGCACGCGTCCGCCCTGCGTACCATCCGCCTCCCGTCCAAGATTCACGAATTCGCGCGGTTGAAGCTGGCGCCCGTGAAAGAATCGCACGACGCCGCGCAACAGCAGCACATCATCCCTGGCGATCGCGCGGTCCAGAAACGGCTGACCGGGCCAGGACACTTCGATGAGCCCGGTGTCATCCCGCACAACCGCCTGAAAGACGCGCAGCCCCTTGCGCGTGGGGACGATGCCCTTGGAGATCACCGTACCAATGACCGTGGCCTCCATGCCCGGATGCAGCGCCGATATGGGTGACACGGTGCTCGCGTCCTCGTAGCGATGCGGCAGGTGGCGCAGCAGATCTCCCGTCGTGATCACGCCCAGCCGCCGCAGCGCCTCCGCGCGCTGCGGACCGATGTGCTTGAGATACGTGACGGGAGTGGAGAGGAGCATTGAAACGGTGGCTGGTGGTTGGTCGCTGGAGGCTGGAGGCTGGTAGCTGGTCGCTGGTCGCTGGTCGCTGGTCGCTGGTAGCTGGTGCCTGGTCGCTAGTCGCTCGTAGCGGGATTCCATACGCCGTCGTTCGCAGCGACCAGCGACCAGCTACCAGCCTCCAGCTACCAGCTACCAGCCACCAGCCACCAACCCACCTGAAAACGCATCCGCATCGAACGGCAGCAGATCTTCCGGTTGTTCGCCCACGCCGACGAACTTGATGGGGATGTCGAGCGCCTCGTGCACGGCGAGCACGATGCCGCCGCGGGCCGTGCCATCGAGTTTGGTGACCACCACGCCCGTAAGCGGTACGACCTGCGCGAACGAGCGGGCCTGCGCCACCGCGTTCTGGCCAATCGTGCCGTCGAGCACCAGCAGTGTCTCGTGCGGCGCGCCCGGCAGCCGTTTGGCGACGACTCGCGCAACCTTCTGCAGCTCGGTCATCAGGTTGTCCTGCGTGTGCAGCCGGCCAGCCGTGTCCACGATCACCACGTCGGCGTGCCGCGCCACGGCTGACTCGATCGCATTGAATGCCACGGCGGCCGGATCGCTGCCCGCGGCCGAGCCCACGAAGTGCGTCCCGGTGCGCTCGGCCCACACGCGGAGCTGATCAATCGCGCCCGCGCGATACGTATCGCCCGCCGCGACCACCACGGATTTTCCCTCCGCGCGCAACCGCGCGCCGAGCTTGGCGATGAAGGTGGTCTTCCCCGCTCCGTTCACCCCGACGACGAGCATGACGGTCGGCGCTGACGGCGCGAACGTGAGCGCCGGATCGCTGTTGCCCGTGCGCAGGGCGCTGTCGATGCCGTCGCGCAGGACCTGGAGAAATTCCTCCTGGGTTCTGACCTTTCCCTTGCTGGCCAATCCTTCCACCTCGGCAACCAGCCGGATGGTTACGGCAACGCCGAAATCGGACTCGAGCAGCAGCTCCTCGAGCTTTTCGAGCGAGCCGGGGCTGACGCCGCCGCGCACGAGCACCCCCACATCCATGAGGGCGATGTCCTTGATGCGGCGCCACAGGGTACGCCGGGGCAGGTCTTCCTTGCGACGAAGAATACGCATGACGAATGCAGAGTCGAAATGTCAGCTCACCGGCACGGTTACCGCAGGCCACGCATGCGGCGCAGAATCCACTCCGTGCACAGCAACACGAGGACGAGGAGGTACGCCCACCAGAATTCCCTCAGGCCCGGTCGCGCGCCCAGCTCGGCGGCGCCGCCAACCGCGCCACTGGTGACACTGGGCGCGCGGGGGAGCAGCTCGCGCGACGCGTTGACCACGAGCACGGCTGAACCTCCACTGACCTGGACGTCATAGATGCCGGCAGCGAGCGGATCACTTTCGGCAACAGTGGCATCTTTGGCGAAGCGGAGCCGTACCGAATCGGTGCGAGTCGTACCACGCCGTTCGAGGCGGACAACCACCACGGAATCCGAGCCGGACCCACGGCGCCAGCGAATCGCCTCGCCGGCACGCACCACACCCTCGGCGGGAAAGGCCGCTCGCGGATCAGGGCGCTCGGCGGTGAGCCAGTCAAATATACTGCCCCACACCGCCGCGAACGCGTCGGCGCTGGAGCCGCCACGGAACTGCCAGCGCCAGAGGCCGGACGCGCTCACGATCACGACTCGCCGACCGGACGCGGTACCCACGATGACGGGCTGTCGCTCGAATTCGCGGGCACGCGCGACGAGCAATCCGTTCCACTGGCCGACCGGTGCGTGCAGCGACGTGGTGATGGGCGGCAGACTGTCCCAGTCGATGCCGCCAAGCGCGCCGGCGAGGGGCGATGCCGGTGCGGCAACCGCATACCATTCTCCGGTAGAGTCGGCCGGCGGCACGAGCAGGGCCAGCGAGCCGGTCGTCACGGAGCGTGGCGCGCCAAAGTAGCTGGTGTCGCCGTGGATGATCGCCAGCGGCGCATCACGCAACGCGTCGCGCACGACGCGTTCGCTCACCGGCGCGAGCGAGCCGTCCTGGCGCCACTGCTGCGGCGCCACGCGAAAGTAGGCGCGTGTCGGCAGGGCAACCGCGCCCCGCAGCACCGGGAGCAGAAAGCGGGCATCGAAGTCCGGCGACGTGGATGCCAGAACCGCGCCCGCCGCGCGCGCGACATCCACCGGCACACTCAGCGTGTCGTTGCGCGGCTCGACATCGCCGGGAACGCGAACGATCGCGGACAGCACGGCTGGACCCGTGCTGCCGCTGAATGGCGTGCGGACGGTTTGCGTGCGATCGGATCGCGCGGCCAGGGGCGCCAGTGCTGCGTTGGCCAGTGTTCGTCCGTTCACCACAATCGCGAGCGTGCCGGCTGGCGTCGCGCGCGCGCCCGCGCGCAGCGCAACGCGCACATCCAGCGTGTCACCACTCACCACCGCGCGCGGCGCGTCGAGCTGCACGACACCCGCATCAACCGCCGAAGAATCCGCCAGCACATTCACGCGCGATCCCCCCGGGAACGCCGCGCGCGCACCCGGGTCGTCGATCTCTCCATCCGTGATGAGCGTGAGCGGCCGGCCGGCGGCCAGCGCGCGCTCGACCAGCGGACGCACGCGCGTGGCGTTGTCCTCGGGATGGGCGGGCGCGCGCGACACGGCGCGCACGGAATCACCAAACAGGATCAGGGAGTCGCCGGCGAGTGAACGGGCCGTCACCACCGCCCGGTGCCATCGCGTCGTATCCCCGCCACGCGTCCAGCTCGCGGACGCATCCAGCGCCACCATCGCCGGTGGAACCAATCGTGCACCGGCGGGCGCATTGAATGCCAGCGCGAACACCAGCGTGAGCGCCGCCGCTCGCAGGAGGAGGAGCATGCCCCGAAGCGGCGTTGCACGCCCTCGCCGCCACCCATACCCCACCATCGCAACCGCGACTCCCGCCACCGCCGAGAGCAGCCATGATGTCATGGGTGAATGGTAGCTGGTTGCTGGTGGCTGGTGGCTGGCGGCTGGTAGGTGGCGTCAGCGACTGGCGACTGGCGAGTCGTGCTCGCCGGCCAGGAGCGCCGTGAGCAGGACGTCCTTCGTGCTGTCGAAACTCGCGCGCTCGGATGCGGGGATCGGGACGCCATCCGTACGGCTGAGCACCGAGGACGGATTGCGCTGGACACCGTGCACGAGAATTTCGAAGTGGAGGTGCGGTCCGGTGGCCAGGCCGGTCATGCCCACGTATCCAATGGTCTGCCCGATGCCCACATGCGCGCCGGCGTGGATGCCTCTGGCGAAACCCCGCAGGTGGCCATACCGGCTTACGAAGCCGTTCGGGTGGCGCACGTCGATCGCGTTGCCATAGCCACCTTTGCGTCCAGCGAAGATCACGACGCCATCGGCGATGGAGCGAACCGGCGTTCCGGCATTGGCGGCGTAGTCGGTGCCCTTGTGTGCCCGCCACGTTCCGAGAATCGGGTGCTTGCGCACGCCGAAGACGCTCGAGATGCGCCGGAACGCCAGTGGCGCGCGCAGGAAGCTGGCGCGCATGGAGCGGCCCGTCTGATCGTAGTACTCCGCCGCGCCATCCGGCTTCACATAGCGCACCGCGTCCATTGCGCTGCCGGACAGCGTGAACTGAGCCGCGAGGATGTTGCCGAGCTGTACGACGCCGCCCGGTCCCGTCCGGCGCTCCACGAGCGCGCGGAAGGTGTCGCCAGACTGCAGTTCCCGGCTCATGTCCACGCGGTACTCGTACACGTCCGCGAGCGACCATGCCAGCTCCGAGCGCACATCGGCGCTGAGCAGGGTGGCTGCCGAGTCATCCAGCGCCTGATACAGATTTGCCCGGATCACCCCGCCCACGACGATCGTGTCGGTGTGCCAGGGCAGCACCTCGACCGTGCTCTCCCACGTGGAGTCCGACGTGCGACGGACGTGAAGGAGACGATCCACGGCGAGCTGAAACACGATTTCGGACGGCAGCGAATCCCCGGCCTGCTGCCTGACACGAATGGGCATGCCGGCCGGAATTCGCCGCGCATCGAGAGACGGGGCCGCTTTGAGGATGTCCGCCATCTCGCTGCCGCGCACGCCGCCGCGCTCGAGCACGCCGGAGAGCGTCTCGCCGGCGTGCAGCGTGTCGGAATGCACCGACCACATCGGAGCCGCGACGCTGTCGGTCGTGGCCGACGCGAACGGCGCCGCGGCTCGGGGATGCGGCAGACCAACGGCGAGCAGAACGAGGGCGAGCGCGACGATCGCCAGCGACGATACCGTGCGTGGCGACGGCCGCTTCAATCCATCTGCCTCCGGATGAACGTCGGGATCTCCATGTCATTGAGATCCTGCGACGCCTTCTCGGCCGGCTGACCCGGCTGCGGCGTGGTGCGCGACGGCGGCGGGGTGCGCATGGTGGAGGACCCCGAACGGTTGGGCCGCGCCCCGGGAAAGGGAATGACGGGCGTGGCGGGACTCGGACGACCCGACTGGCCTTCCGCGCCGCCGGCCTGCGGCTGCACCACCCGGTCGAAGCCGGTGGCTATGACCGTGACGCGAATCTCACCCTGCATGGCCGGTTCGTTCACGGCGCCAAAGATGATTTCCGCATCGTCGCCAACCGCGTCGTGCACGATTTCATTGATCTGGTGCACCTCGCCGAGCGTGAGGTCGTTGCCGCCGGTGATGTTCACCAGCACGCCCGTGGCGCCGCTCACCGACACGTTGTCGAGCAGGGGCGATGAGATGGCCTGCTGCGCGGCCTCCATGGCGCGGTTGTCGCCACGGCCAATGCCCGTGCCCATGAGCGCGGAGCCGCCGCGCTGCATGACCGTGCGCACGTCGGCAAAGTCGACGTTCACGAGGCCGGTGACGCCAATGAGATTGGAGATGCCCTGCGTGGCGTGCAGCAGCACCTCGTCGGCCTTCTTGAGCGCATCGCCGAAGGGAATGCCCTTCCCGACCACGGCCAGCAGTCGCTCGTTCGGGACGACGATCATCGTGTCGACGCTCTTGCGCATGTCGGCGATACCCATTTCCGCCTGACGCATCCGTTTCCGCCCTTCGAACAGGAAGGGCTTGGTGACGATGCCGACAGTGAGCGCGCCCGATTCACGCGCCATTTCGCAGACGACCGGCGCCGCGCCGGTGCCCGTGCCGCCGCCCATGCCGCACGTGACGAAAACGAGGTCGGCGTTGGTGAGCACTCGCGCGACCTCGTCACGGTTTTCCTCGACCGCCTGTCGCCCGATCTCCGGACGTGCCCCGGCGCCGAGGCCCCGGGTCAGCTTTTTCCCGATCTGGATCTTGACGTCGGATTTCGAGTTCAGGAGCGCCTGGGCATCCGTGTTCACCGAGATGAACTCCACACCTTCCAGATGCTCTTCGATCATGCGATTCACGGCGTTGCCGCCGCCGCCGCCCACGCCGACGACTTTCATGCGGGCGTTCTGGGACGTGCTCTCCTCGAACTCGAAGATCATTGCGGAGGGAACTCCAGATGATGGGAAAGAGCTCTCACGGGCGGAGCGCGGTGCTGCGGAGACTGTCGGCATCGCGCGCCGCAATGAATCGCGCCGCGCGATTTGCCAATATAATGCGTCCAGCCGCGATGCACACTACCGGACTGCGGGACGATCAGAAGAAATCCTGCAGCCAGGTCTTGACGCGCTGCGTGAGCCGATCCACACCGGGCGAGGACATGCGCTTGCGACCGCCCGCCGAGGCCGCCGCTCCCTGCGCGATCTGGGCGGCGCCATAGACCGCAAGCCCGACCACTGTCGCGAAGCGCGGCGATTCCACCGAGTCGCTCAGTCCACCGACGGCTTCCGCCGGCGAGCCGACGCGCACGCCTGTCCCGAACACTTCCGTTGCCAGCTCCGTCGCGCCCTCGATGGCGGACGCGCCGCCCGTGAGTACGATCCCGGCGCTGAGGCGTCCGGCGAAACCCGCGTCGGTGATCTTCTGATTCGCGAGGCCGAATATCTCATCCATCCGTTGATGGATGATGTGCGCCAGCAGTTCCCGTGGAATCTCGCGGTCACCCTGCGCAACGGTGCTCGGCAGCTTGATGATGTCGTGCGAGTGCGCCACGAGCGCCTCATACGCGCAGCCGTAGCGCTCCTTGAGTCGTTCGGCGTCCGCCTGTGTGACGCCCAGGCCGTGCACGATGTCGCTCGTCACGTTGTTTCCGCCGAAATTCACCGTGCCCATGAAGCGGATTTTCCCTTCATGGAACACCGCCAGGTCGGTGCTGCCGGCGCCCATCTCCACCAGCGCCACGCCGAGTTCCTTCTCATCGTCCGTGAGCACGGCGAGGGCGCTGGCAAGCGGCTCGAGCACCAGATCGCGCACCTTGTAGCCTGCCCGCTCCACCGACTTGCGCAGGTTCATGGCGGGAGACGCACCAATGGTCACGAGGTACATCTCGGTCTCCAGGCGCATTCCGATCATCCCGATCGGATCACGGATGCCATCGTTCTTGTCCACGCGATATTCCTGCGGAATGGCGTGGAGGAGTTCCCGATCGGCCGGGATGGCCTGCGTCCGCGCCACCTCGTTGGCGCGCTCCACGTCGGCGCGCGTCACCTCATCGCCGTTCACGGCGACGATGCCCGAGCTGGTCATGGCCTGGACGTGCTCCCCGGCAATCCCCGCGTAGACCGCCTCCACCTCGACGCCCGCCATCCGCTCGGCGTCCTGCATGGCACCACGAATCGACCGTGTGGTCTCCTCGATGTCGGCCACGACGCCGCGCCGCATCCCCGCGGTGCGGGCCTGTCCAACGCCGAGGATCTTGATGGAAGGGTGGCGGGGAATGTCGCCGCCCACCTCCGCAATGAGCGCGGTGGTGCGGGAGGAGCCGAGGTCGAGGCCCGCGACAAGCAGTTCGGGGTTCATTGCAACCTTGCGATCACCTGATCGCGGAAACGGAGATCCAGTTCGGCGGCGTGCAGCTGGCGGCGCGAGAGGTCGCGCTCGACGGGAATGATGTCGGTCAATCGCCCCGCTGTCACCCCCACCTCCGCGAGAACACGTTCTGTGGGCAGTTCGATCGTCAGTTCGTCACGTCCGGTGCGCTGCACACTGCTGATCCGGGCGAACAACCCGGGGGCCTGCTGTCGTACGGCATCGAGCAGGACAAGTACCGCATGGTCGACACGCGGAACGACGGGCACGTCCACGCCAACCTCGCTTGGATCGATCGGCAGCGTTCTCCCGGAGGCATCCACGGCACGCAAGCCGGAGGGTGATGGCACGAATGCCACGGGAACGTTCTCGGTGATGTGCACGACCAGCGTCCCGGGAAGATTACGTTCGATGTGCGCCGCGCGCACCTGTGGGAGCGATGCGACACGCTGCTCGAGCGGCGTGAGATCCGTCCAGATCGATGTCGCCGTATCCACGCGCAATCGCGTGAGAATGTCGCGCGGCTCGATGTAGCGTTCTCCAACGATCTCGACGTGCCGCACACGGAAATACGCGAGGTGCGACAGCAGCGGCGGTCCCCACCAGGGCGCGCACAGGATGCCGATCGCGGCGGCAATCGCGGCTGGCAGCTTCCAGCCGCGCGCACGCACCGCCCCCGCGGCACGCCTCAGCCAGCCGTCGCCAGACATGTGAGCAGCTCTGCTCCGGTTCGCGTGATGTCGCCCGCACCGAGCGTCAGCACAACGTCACCTTCCCGCACGGATCGAGCAAGCGCCGCGGCGAGCTGCGTCCGGCTGCCGCGCCACGCAAGCGTACCGCCGGCGTCGCGCGCGGCACGCTCAATGAGCGAGGACGTCACGCCCGCGATGGGCGCCTCGCGCGCGGGATAGATTTCCGTGAGGAATATCGCATCCGACCGCGCCAGCGCCTGTCCGAATTCCACCGCGAAATCACGCGTGCGACTGTACAGATGGGGCTGGAACGCCGCCACGAGACGTCGTCCCGGGAAGGCGCCGCGCGCCGCAGCGAGCGTGGCCGCGATTTCCGTGGGGTGGTGCGCGTAGTCATCGATGATCGTGACGCCATGGGCGTCCCCAATCCGCTGAAATCGGCGCTCGACACCGGTGAAGCCAGCGAGGCCGCGCACCATGTCGGGTACGGAAGCGCCCAGGGCGAGTCCGGACGCGAGTGCCGCCAGCGCGTTGCGCACGTTATGCTCGCCCGGCACGTGGAGCGTGGCCTCGCCCAGCACCTCGTGATCATGCACGACGGTGAAGCGGGATCCGCCATCGGCGACGCGCACGTCGCGCGCGATGAGGCGCGCATTCGGCGACTGGATGCCGTAGCGAATGACTTCGGCGGTTCGCGGCGTCACCAGCGTGTCCGCGCCGGTATCATCGGCGCACAGCACGATGGTGCGCGCGCCATGCACGAACTGTGCAAAGGCGACGCGGATGTCATCGAGATCGGCGTAGATGTCGAGATGGTCGGCCTCGATGTTGGTGACCACCGCGACGGTCGGCGCGAGCGCCAGAAAGGAACGATCGTACTCGTCGGCCTCCACGACGAAAAGCTGGCTCGAGCCGTGCCTGACGTTCCCCTGCCACGCACCCACACGGCCGCCCGCCACGCCGGTGGGCTCGAACCCCGCTGCGGCCAGCGCATCCGTGGTCATGACCGTGGTCGTGGTCTTGCCGTGCGTGCCGGCGATGGCCACCACATCTCCCACGCCCACCGCTTCGGCCAGCGCCTCGGCCCGCCGCAGGACCGGGATGCCGAGCGTACGCGCATGCTCCAGCTCGGCGTGGTGCGCGGGGACTGCGGACGTCACGATGACCAGTCGAGCACCGACGACGTGCGCCGGGTCGTGCCCCTGCGCAACGGGAATGTCCAGCCGGTCCAGATCGGGCGTGGCGGCGCCGCCCGCGTCACACCCTGTGACCGCGATGCCGCGCCGCGCCAGCAGTTCCGCCAGTGCGCTCATGCCGGCGCCGGCAGCGCCGACGAGGTGGACGGGGCGCGGATCGGATGGATCGAAGTGTGACATGGGGGAGTGCGGCAATCTAGTGCGCGAGAGGGAGACGACTCAAGACGCAAGCTGCTTGAGGCAGAACAATGTAAGTGTTTGCCGGACAACAGGGACGAACGGCCGGCCCGCTGACCCGTTCGGGACCGCTCAGCGAACTGATCGGCGATCGGCCGGGCGGCAGAGCTCGAGCATGCGCGACGCGATCACGTCTGCCGCGCGCGGATGCGCGTGGGCCTCGCTGGCCTGCGCCATGCGGTGCAACCGCGCGCGATCCGCCGCCAGCGCCTGGACTCGCTGTCCAAGGTCGCCCGGTACCAGCGCGCGCTCATCAAGCACGAGGGCGGCTCCCGCCTGCTCCAGGACGCGAGCATTGGCGCTCTGATGATCAGCGGCGGCGGTTGGCAGCGGAATCAGGATCGCCGGTATGTTCCACGCAGACAACTCGGCCAGCGTGAGCGCGCCCGCCCGGGAGACCGCCAGGTCGCTCGCCGCGTAGGCTTCCGCGATTGGCGCCAGATATGGCACGACACGTACCCGTGGACTCTCGAGCGATGCATAGCGCTCATGCGAGCCGCGGCCCGTTCCCCAGATCAGCATCACGTCGTCAGACAGCCCCGAGCGAACCCATTCCGCCACCGCGTCGTTCACCGCGCGGGCGCCCTGGCTGCCGCCAATCACGAGGACCACCGTTCCCCCGGTCGCCGAAAAGCTCCAGCGCACGCGCGCATCCTGGCGACTCGGCCTGGGCTCTGGCGGCGGCTCGATCGGGTTGCCGGTCTCCCCCACCCACGTGCCCGTGCTCGCACGGAGGCGTACGGCCGCGTCGCCGTAACCCAGATAGATCTCGCGGGCATAGCGACTGAACCATCGCGTGGTGAGGCCGGGGACACTGTTCTGCTCCTGCAGCGCGATGGGCACGCCGTGCGACACCGCGTACGCCAGAGCAGCGCCAGATGCGTAGCCACCGGTGCCCAGCACGAGCGCGGGCCGCGCCGTGTGCAGCTCACGGCCCAGCGTGCGCCACGCGCCGGCAAAGCCGAGCGCGGTCTTCCAGTTCTCCCACGGCCGCGCACGATAGAGCGGATGCAGATCGAGCAGCAGGTGCGCGAATTCCGTCGTGGGCAGGACGTCACGCTCGATGCCGCGACGTGCGCCAATGAATACGGGCCGAACGCTGGCATCGGCCCGGACCAGTGCCCGGGCAATGGCGAGCCCGGGATAGAGGTGTCCGCCCGTGCCGCCGCCAGCGAACCAGACGATCACGACGCGGAAGCGGTGAGCGGATTCGTCGCCCGATCGCCCACCACGCGCTCCCGAGTGCTCCCAATGTTGACCAGGATTCCCGTCATGAGAATCGAGAGCACGAGATTCGTACGCCCGTACGAGATGAACGGCAGCGTGAGACCGGTGGTGGGAAGCAGTCCGATCACGACGCCGATGTGCAGGAACGCCGTACTCACGGTCGTGAACGTGATGCCGATCGCGGTCAACTGCTGAAATGGCGTACGGGCCTCCTTCGCGATCCGGAAGCCGAGCCATGCGTACAGCGCGAAGGCGAGCGTGATGAAGAGAATCCCCAGGAATCCCCATTCCTCGCCGATGTTGCTCGCGATGAAGTCGTTGTACGGAAACGGCACGAATCCCATCTGCTGTCGTCCCTGCCCGAACCCCACGCCGAACAGTCCGCCGGAGCCCACGGCAATGAGCGACTGCTTGAGCTGGTAGCCCGCTTCGGCCGGCGCGCGTCCCGGATCGAAAAACGAGGTCATACGCAGCAGCGCGTACTGGACCTTCTCCACCTCATGCCAGAGCAGCGGAATGGCGAGCACCGACAGCACCACCACGTGCCCGATGCGTACGCCGCCGGCAAACAGTATCACGCCCATGATGAGCGTGAACGTCATCGCCATGGAGAGGTCCGGCTCCAGCACGACCAGCAGATTGAGCACCGCGAGCACGAGCAAAAACGGCAGCAGTCCCTTGGTGAGGCGCCGGAGCGCATCTCCCTTCTTCACGATGAGCATCGCGGTCCAGACGACGACCGCCAGCTTGCCGAACTCGGAGGACTGGAAGGCGAAGCCGAGATACACCCAGCGGCGGGATCCGTTGATGCGGGGGGCGATGGCGCTGGTAAACGGCAGCACGGGGATGACGAGCAGTACGATCCCGATCCCCAGGATGGGCCAGGCCCACTTTCGCCATCGTTCCGCGTCCATCTTGGCGGTCAGCGCGAACAGAACGACACCAATGCCGATCCCGCTGAGCTGTCGGAGCAGGTAGTACATGCTCCCGTGTCCTTCACGAACGGCAAGCAGCGCGCTCGCGCTGTAGAGTACGGCGAGGCCGAACGCCAGCACGGTGGCTGTCACGATCACCAGCGCACGTGCGTGCACGCTCATGCGCCAGCGTTCGCGCACTCCCGTGGCCGTATTCATGCGCCGTCCCTGGCCAGTTGCTTGAAAGCGCGGCCGCGTTCTTCATAGTTGTGGAACATGTCGTAGCTGGAGCAGGCGGGCGACAGCAATACCACGTCGCCCGGCTGTGCCAGCGATCGCGCCGTCGTCATCACTTCCTCGAAATCGGACCCGAGCAGGCGGACGGGCACGACGTTGGCGAGATCCTCCGCTATGAGCGGACCCGCCTCGCCGTAGGCCAGCACGGCCTTGCCGACCCGGCGCAGCGGCGGTACCAGCGACGTGTACGGCTCGCCCTTGTGGCGACCGCCGAGCAGTACGATGGTCGGACGCGTCATGCCCTTGAGCGCGACGAGCGTGGAGCTCACGTTGGTCGCCTTGGAGTCGTTGATCCAGAGCACGCCGCCAAACTCGCCGGCGCTCTCCAGCCGGTGCTCGAGCGCGTGAAAGGTTCGCAGCCCGTCCGCTATGCGCCCGAGCATCTCCGGCGTCTGATGTGCGTCGTCCGCCACGAGCACCGCGAGCGCGGCGGCCATGGCATTGTCCACGTTGTGGTCGCCAAGTAACGCGAGCTCGTCCCGATGGAGCACCGGGTGGCCTTTCCACTCGATGGTGCCACCGTGTTCCGCCGCCGCCAGGGCCGGATCGCCCGACGGCAGCACGAAGTTCATGTCCACATATGGCGAGCGCCCGAAATAGTGATGGGCGCCCTCGACGCGCGCGATCATCGCCATGACCGCAGGGTCGCCGTAGTTCACGACCCAGCGCGATGCAGCGGTCGCGTTGCGAAAGAGGAGCGCCTTGTCGCCGTAGTACTCGTCCGCAGAGGCGTAGCGGTCGAGATGATCGGGCGCGAGGTTGGTGAGCACGCCCACCGTGGGCCGGATGCCCGGCGTATCATGCAACTGGAACGACGACATTTCGAGCGCGATCCAGTCCGCGGGCTGTTCCGCCATCGCGACCCTGGTGAGTGGCGTGCCGATATTGCCGGCATCCACGGCATTGAGCCCCAGCGTACGCAACAGGTGACCCACCATGGCCGTGGTCGTCGTCTTGCCGTTCGTTCCGGTGACCGCGATGTAGCGTGTGCCGGGCGGCAGGGCATGCAGTCCCACCTCGATCTCGCTCACGATCGGCACGCCGGCGGCGCGCGCCCGCGCCAGGGGCGCCGCGTCGGGCGGCACTCCCGGGCTGGCGACGACCACCACCGCCCGGGCGATGCGGTCCAGGTCGTGTGCGCCGAGATCCACATGCACGCCGGCGGCGCGCAGCGTGACGGCTTCCTGTTCCAGCGCGCTGGACCACGTGCCGTCCGACACGTACACGCGAAGGCCGCGGCGCGCGAGCAGCGCGGCGGCACTGCGTCCGCTGCGCCCCAGTCCCGTGACCGCCACTTCACCCTGCAACCAGGCGTCCGGTATCATCGAAGTTTCAGCGTGGTGAGCGCGATGAACGCGCAGAAGATGCCAAGAATCCAGAACCGCACCACGACCTGTGTCTCTGTCCATCCGGACAACTCGAAGTGATGATGCAGCGGCGCACGCTTGAATAGGCGATGCGCCTTCGCGAATTCCAGGCCGCGCCGGCGGCGCCGCACCTTGAACACGCTGCGCTGCAGGATCACGGACACCGTTTCCGCGACGAACACGCCGCCGATCAGCAGGAGCAGGAATTCGCTCTTGAGCAGAATGGCGATCGCGCCCAGCGCTCCGCCCAGTGCGAGTGATCCCGTGTCGCCCATGAAGACTTCGGCGGGGTGGGCGTTGTACCAGAGAAACCCGATGCACGCGCCAAGCAGCGCGGAGCAGAACACGGTGAGTTCGCCGGCTCCTCGCAGATAATAGATCTGAAGATACTGGCTGGTATCGATGCGACCCATGACGTAGGCGAAGATCGCGAACGTGATCACCGCGATGGCTGTCAGCCCTGCCGCGAGGCCATCCAGTCCGTCGCTGAGATTCACGGCATTGCTCGTTCCCGTCAGGATGAACGCCGTCCATGGTACGTAGAGCCATGCCACGGCCGGCACCACGAGCACGTACTTGTAGAACGGCAGGGTGGTGGACGCCCCGGGCAGGGTGGACAGCGGAAACTGCCAGAGATAGACGCCGAGCAGCACGCCCAGGGAGAGCTGACCGGCGAGCTTGTAGTGCTCCACGAGCCCGACGTTCGCCTTCCCTTCCCGTTTCTGCTTCAGCTTGAGGAGATCGTCGATGAAGCCAATGGCGCCCATCCAGGCCATGACAAAGAGCGCCACCCATACATAGCGGTTCGAGAGCTTGGCCCAGAGCAGCGTGGGCACGATGCCGGCCAGGAGAATGATCACTCCGCCCATGGTAGGAGTGCGGCCCTTGGTGGCGTGGCTCTCGGGCGTGCCGGTGCGCACGACCTGCCGCACCTTCATGGCACGCAGCCGCACGATGATCATCGGGCCCGTGATGAACGCCAGCAGAAACGCCGTGGCGGCGGCGCCGGCCGAGCGGAAGGTGATGTAGTTGAAAACGTTGAAGACGCCGCAGTAGCGGCAGGACTCGGTGAGCCGCGTGAGGAAGTGGTAGAGCACTAGCGCCTTGCCCAGCCGGTGAGAAGTGGTACGAGGCGTTCCAGCCGTACGCCGCGCGAAGCTTTGAGGAGAATGGTGGCGTTGCGCTCGAGCCGCGGCTCGAGCGCGGCCCACAAGCCGTCGATGTCCGGTGCCGTGATCACCCGCTCGCTGTCCGTTCCGTTCGCGGCGGCGCGCAGTGCGTCGCCCAGCTCGCCAAGTCCGGCCACTACGTCAATGGACGATGCGAGCGCATACCGCGCCACGTCCGCGTGCAGCCGGCTGGCGTGAGTGCCCAGTTCGAGCATGGTCCCCAGCACGGCGACGCGCTGGTGACCGGCATCCAGGCCGTCGAGCAGGTCGAGAGCGGCGCGCATCGAGGCGGGGCTCGCGTTGTAGGCGTCGTTGATGAGAGTGGCTGCCCCAAGCGTCTCCCACGCGAGGCGCATGCCCGGAATCACGGCGGATTCCAGGCCGCGCGCCGCATCCGCGACGCCAACTCCGCACTCACGGGCCGCGGCCAGCGCGAGCATCACGTTGCGCAGGGTGTGCGCGCCGCGAACGGGCGGCCGAATCGTCACGCCATCCACTTCCAGCCAGCCATGGCCGTCGCCGTTCAGTCCCCAGCGCGCCGCGCGCACATCACCCGCGTCGAGGCCGGCCGAGATCACGCGCCGGGCGCGCCCATGCGCCGCATCCGCCACCTCGGGCTGCGCCGCCGGCACGATGGCCAGTTGCGCGCCATCGAACAGAAACGACTCCTCACGCAGCACTCCGTCCATGTCGCCCAGTCCTTCCAGATGTTCTTCAGCCAGGCAGGTGAAGAGCGCAATATCCGGCTCGACGATCCGGTTCAGTCGCTCCATTTCTCCGGGAACGTTGATCCCCATCTCCACCACGGCCACATCCGCGGAATCCGGCAGCGCCAGCAGCGTGAGCGGGACGCCCACGAGGTTGTTCAGGTTCGCGCTGGTGGCGTGCACCGTGAGCACGCTGTCGAGCGCCGCGCGAACGAATTCCTTCGTGGTGGTCTTGCCGTTGGAGCCGCCCACGCCAATGACCGGGCCGTTCCAGGCGCGGCGGCGGTAGTGCGCGAGTGCGCCGAGCGCCGCCTGCGTGTCGTCCACCGTATACACCGGCACGCCCGTCGCACGCGCTCTCGCGGGGTTCGATACCACGAGCGACCCCGCCCCCCGCGCCACCGCGTCGCCAACGAAATCGTGTGCATCAAAGCGGTCTCCGGCGAGCGCGACGAAGCAGTCGCCGGACGCAATCGCGCGCGTATCGGTGGAGATCGCGCGGACCGCGGCGGCTCCGGTGGGCAGCCGGTTCGCCGCGCGGGGCGTGAGCGCCTGCGCCAGGCGGTCGAGCGTCCAGAACGCGCCCGTCACTTGCGGCCGCTCATGAGCTCCGCCACGATGGCCTTCTCGTCGAAGGGGTGGCGCGTGGTGCCGCGCACCTGGTACGTCTCATGCCCCTTCCCCGCGAGCAGGATGACATCGTTGGCGGGATCGGCCATCTCGAGCGCCCGCTGAATGGCGCGCTCGCGCTCCTCGATGCGTTCGTGGTTTGCCTTGCGCATGCCCGCCTCGATGTCATCGAGAATCGCTTCGGGGTCCTCGGTGCGCGGATTGTCGCTGGTGAGAATCACGTGATCGGCTGCGCGCTCGGCGAGATTGCCCATCTGCGGCCGCTTGCCGCGATCGCGGTCGCCGCCGGCGCCAAACACGACGATGAGACGGCGTCGCGTGAACGGACGCACCGCCGCGAGCGCGCGTTCGAGCGCGTCGGGTGTGTGTGCGTAGTCGCGCAGCACCGTGGGACGCTCCTGAATCACCTCCAGTCGGCCAGGCACCTGCGGCGTGGTGCGCAGCCGCGAGGCAATCTCACCCAGCGGCATCCCCAGGTGCCATGCCGTGGCGGCCGCACCGAGCGCGTTCAGCACGTTGAAATCGCCAATGAGCGGCAGGTGCAGCGAATGCCGCTGTCCATCCGCGCAGAGACGCCATTCGCTGCCGCGTGGCTGATAGCTCACGGACTCCGCGCGCACCGTGGCCTCATCGCCCAGGCCGAATGTCAGGACGCGCGGCGCGCGCGGCAGTTTCCGCCACGCGGGGTCGTCCAGATTCACCACGGCGACGCCGCTTCGCGGAGCGAGCTGCGCGACCAGCCTCGCCTTCGCCGCGAAGTACTTGTCCATCGTCCCGTGGTAGTCGAGATGGTCGCGAGTGAAGTTCGTGAACACGGCGGCCGCGAACATCAGTCCATCCACGCGATGCTGATCGAGACTGTGCGACGACACCTCCATGGCGATCGTGCGCACGCCGCCGTCCGCAAGGAGGCGCAGCACGCGCTGCAGTTCGACCGGCCCTGGCGTCGTGAGTCCCGCGCCGCCCGGCACCGGTTCGCCGTCGCTGCCCGCGAGTACGCCCAGTGTCCCAATGGATGCGCTGCGCCCCTCGACGTTGTCGAGCAAATGGCGCAGGATGCCGACGGTCGTGGTCTTGCCATTGGTACCGGTGACAGCGATGAGTCGCAGAGCGTGCCCGGGTTCGTCGTACGCAATGGCCGCGGCGATCGCGGCGGCACGACGTGCATCACGCACGACGATGGACGGCAGCTCCGTGCGTCCGCGCTCTTCCACGATGGCGGCCGCCGCGCCCTGCGCCGCCGCCTGCGGCAGAAACTCGTGACCGTCCCGAGCAACGCCGCGCACGGCGACGAAGAGCGAACCGGGACCCACGGCGCGACTGTCGTCCGTGACGGTCGTGAATTCGTCCGGGATCGTCCCGGTGAGATCGAGGAGCTGGCCGGCGCGTCGCAGGGCCGCGAGCACGCGAGCTGTGGCGACGGCGCTCATGGTGTCGTGGCCAGCCGGACGAGCGTACCGCCCGGCGCCATGGTGCCGGCCTGCGGCGTCGTACCGGTTGGCATGCCGAATCCACCCGGCTGCACCTGGAATCCCGCGGCGTGCAACGCGCGCACCGCCGCGCGCAGGGTGAGCCCGTGCACGTCCGGCACCGCGCGAGGCATGGCGGGTCGCGTCGGGCTTCGCGGAACAGGAAGCGAGAGCAGGACGGACACCATCTCGGAATCCGGCGGATCGTCCGCGCCGCCAGCGGCAGGCGCGATCGCCACGGATTTCACGATGGTATCCGCGGCGCCCGGCGGGGCATCATGGGCTGCCAGCTCCCTGCGGTCGAGCGCCGCGTGGCGCGCCGCGAGGGCCGCCTCCAGAACGATCTTGGACACCGGAGCCGCCGCCATGGCGCCGAAAATGGAATTGCGCGGCCGATCCATCTTCACGTAGATCACGTACTGCGGATCATCCGCGGGAAAGAGTCCGACGAAGGAGGCGGTGTACGCTCCCGCTTCGTACCGGCCGCCAGCACCCGTACGCCGTGCCGTACCCGTCTTGCCCGCCAGCGTGTACTGGCCGAGTGCGGCTTCCTTTCCCGTGCCCTCCTCGACAACACCCATCATCATGCGCCGCACCTGCGCGGCGACCTCCGGCGTCATGACGCGTCGCACCACGCGGCGCTCGTGGTGGAAGATCACCGTCCCATCGGGCGCGCGGATCTCCTTGATGATGGCGGGCTGCAGCAGCTCGCCACCGTTCGCCACGGCGCCATATGCCGCGGCAAGCTGCAGCGGCGTCACCGCAATCTCGTATCCCATGGCGAGGGATGCCGCCGACTGGCTGGACCATTCGTCCGGCGGCCGCAGCGTGCCCGATGCCTCTCCCGGGATCGCCACGCCCGTCGGCGTGCCGAATCCGAAATCCCTGAACGTCTGGTATTCCTGCGCGGTGGTGAAGCGGCTGCTGAACTTGACGATGCCAATGTTGCTCGAAAACCGAATCACATCCGCGAGCGACATCCGCGCCGCCTTGTGCTCATCCGTGATGGTGCGCCCGTCCACGCGATACGTCCCGTTCTCGGTGTTCACCACGTCGCCGGGATTGGCCAGGTGGTCCATGAGGAGCTGCGAGACGACGAGCGGCTTGAGCGTGGAGCCTGGCTCGAACGGCTCGCTCACCACCGGATTCCCGAAGGCGTTCACCCCCTGGCGCTGGCTGGCCATCGCGCGGATCTCGCCGTCCTTCGGATCCAGGATGACGATGTCACCGCCGTCGGCACCGGTTCGCGTCACGGCATCGTCGAGTGCCTGCTCCGAGATTTCCTGCAACTCCTGGTTGATCGTCAACTCGACGGCATCACCGCGGACCGGCGCGATATCGCTGTCGCCCGGCGATTCGAAGCGATGGCCGCGCGAGTCGCGCGAGACCATGGCACGGCCATCACGGCCGCGCAGCAACGAGTCCAGGGCGAGTTCGAGCCCACCCATGGGTGTATTGCTTGCGTCGACCCATCCGACGACCCTGCGCATGGCCTGGCGCGACGAATACACGCGCTGAATGATCGGAGTGGCGTACACGCCGCGCATGGCCGTGACCGTGGCCGCGTCGCCAGCCAGATAGCTGCCGGGCAGCGTGACCCACGCCCGGTTCACATCGGTCGCCCGCGTGATCCATTGCCGGGCGACCCCCAGCCGGGCGAGTGCGGCGGCGAGGGTCGCTCGACTGCGCAGCTCGCGTGGCGCGATGCTCACGCGCACCATCTCGCGGCTCATCGCCACGGGCATGTCGCGCGCATCGAAGATGTCGCCACGCGGCGCCGGAATCACCGCCGCCGCGAAATGCTGGCGCTGCGCGCGCTCACGCCATGCCGCACCCTGCACGAGCTGCACATCCGCGGCGCGCAGGACGAGCGCAACAGCGAAGAGCAGCAGCGCGGCGTGGACGAGGGCGATGCGGCTGGGTCGAAGCATCTACGGTGCGACAGAGTGGCTGGGCAGTATGATGACCTGTGTATCACTCGGCACATGCATGCCGAGGCGACGTTCCACGATGGGAGCGAGCGCGCTGCGGCTGGAGAGATCGCGGATCTCGCCTTCGAGTGCGGTTCGCTGGGCCTGCAGTTGCTGCCGCCGTTCCACGAGCTGGCGCAGTTCGCGCGCCTGCGCGATTCCCGACGTTCGTCGCCAGATCACGCCAGCGGCGATGAGCACGAAAGCTAACAGGGCGAGCGCCAGCCAGGCGCGCCCCCGCCGGGCTACCTTGCGCTTCGCCATGCCCGCAACCTGGCGCTCCGGGCTCGCAGATTCCGCGCGATCTCCGCGGCGAGCGCCGACACCGGCCGCCTCGTGAGCAGCTCGCCGCGCGCCGTCCCGCCACAGGTGCAGACCGGCTGGCGTGGCGGGCACACGCACGCCCGGCTCCAGTCGCGAAACGCCTGCTTGACGATGCGGTCCTCGCCGGAATGGTAGGCAATCACGACGAACACGCCGCCCGGTCGCAGGCGGTCCCGCAGCACGGGGAGCCCGCGTTCGAGCGCGGCCAGTTCGTCGTTTACCGCAATGCGCACCGCCTGAAAGAGTCGCGCGAAGTCCGGTGGTCCGGTGCGCGCCCCGAGCGCGCCGCGAATCGCGCCCACCAGGTCGTCGCTCGTGGCAAACGGGCGCACGCCGCGACGCCGGACGATCTCGCGAGCGAGCCGATAGGCGCGCGGCTCATCGCCGAACTCCTTGAAGATGAAGGCGAGCTCGCGCTCATCCGCGCTGTTGAGCAGGCGCGCGCCACTCGACGTCGCGTCGGTGCCCATGCGCATGTCAAGCGGCGCGCCTTCCCGGAAGGAGAAGCCGCGCAGCGGATCGTCGAGTTGATGCGAGGAGACGCCGAGATCGAGCACGATGCCATCGAATTGCTCGCCGGCGAGGGACGCGATGCTCCCGACGTCAGCGAAATTTCCAACCAGCGCGCGAAACATTCCGGCGTCGCGATACCCATGGAGGCGTTCCGACGCCGCGCGAACCGCATCCGGGTCCCGGTCGATTCCGGTGACGCGCGCACCGCCAGCCAGCAGTGTCTCCGCGTGCCCGCCGCCGCCCAGGGTACCGTCCAGAATGGATGCCAGGCCGGCAAGCAGCCCGGACACCTCGGATGCCAGCACCGGCACGTGGTACGCGCTCGCCCAGTCCGCGCCGTGGTCCGAAGGGGACCGCATACTAGCGCGTCCCGGCGCGTGGAGTCAAGCGCGGTTGAGCGAGTGGCATGCATGGAGTCTACTGTGTGTGGCAAGAGGCCGCCGGATGCACGCGCGCCCGCCGGAGATATCCGGCGGGCGCGCCCCACACAGAAACCCATGCAGCTACTTGCAGTACTTCTTCACTTGTGCGTCAACCGCCGGCGTGTACTGCGGAATCGCGGAGAGCAGTTGCCCCGCGGTCTTGGGATCGATCGAACCACCCTGTTGCAGGTTGATCTGCGCGGCGACGAAGGCGTCCTGCGCCGTCTTGGCGAGGTCGCACTTCTTGGCGGTCTGGTTCTGACGGACCGCCATATCGCCGATCTTCAGGCTGGAGACACCTATCAGGAACTTGGCGGCCGGAGATGGGGCCACGCTGTCGGCCAAACTGAGGACCTGCACGGCGTGCTGGAAATCCTGAATGGTTCCGGGATGCGTCGAATCGCTCGCGGCCTTGTACGACTTGTTGCCCATCGAGAGCAGAAACTGCCCGACGGTGGAGGAATCCTCGCCGTTGGCCAGTGAACTGCGCAGCGAGACCATGGCGCTGTCGAGCTGGTTGAGCTCGATCTGCGCATTGGCCTTTCGCAGGTACGCGTGCTCCGCCTTCGGATTCAGCTTGATCGCCATGTCCGCCGATTCCAGGGCTTTCTGCATCTGGCCCGCGAGGCGCTGGGTCTGGGAATTCAGCGACCAGAGCGTCGCATTGTCCTTGAACTTCGCGACGCCGCGCGCCGTCGTCTCCGCCGCCTTCTGGGGCTGGTTGGCGAGCGCGTAGAGCGCCGCCTGCCGAGCGAAGAACGACGTATCGGCCGCCGCCGTGTCGCTCCGGATCATCTGCTCACCCATGTCGGCGGCCTGCTGATAATCCTTGGTGGCCTGCAGGATGAGCCAGGCCAAGTGCATGAGCGACGGATCGCCCGGATTGTCCTGGAGCGCCTGCAGGATGATTGGCTTGGCCCGCGTCGCGCGTCCCGAGGCCGCGATCTTCTCGCTCACCGTCTGCACGAGCGTGGCGTTCTTGGGGTCGGCGCGCAGCATGGCCGTCCATGTATCCACGGCCTTGTCGAGCGACGTCGTGTCCTTGGTCTGGTCGAAGCGGTCCTTGTACGCCTGCGCCGCCAAGGCGAGCGCCGGACGATTCTTCGGATCGATCTCGATGGCCTTGGCCGTCACGTTGATGATGGAATCCGGCGGCATCTTGAGCGCCAGATACGCATTCGCCAGACACACCCGGCCAATGGTGGACTGGGGATACGCCGCGATCGCCGCCCGCGCGGCCGTCACGCCGTCCTGCGGATGGCCACCGGCAACCGCCAGTTCGCACTTCCGCTCGTCCGGCAACTGCTTGCGCGCCGCCTGAATTTCCTTCGAAACCTGCTCGGCGAGATCCTTGAGCTTGGGACCCTCCACGACGGGCAGCGGCTGCACCATGCTGTTGTCGCGCGTGAGCACCATGCTCGTCGCGAGCGAATAGTTGGCGCCGGACTTCGTCACCGTGCCTTCGAGATACTCGTCGGCGCGCAGTGCGGTCGCGAGCTGCTTGGCGGTGATCGGATCGAGCGCGCTATCGCACGTGAAGCCTGAGGCCTCGAGGTTCTGACAGACATACTTGCGGGGAATCACGAACAACTGCTTGATCTGCACGTCATCCGTGATCTTGTTCAGCACCGCCTCCGACGCCTCCGACCCCATGCCCTTCGCGCTGCCACGGAAGGGCGCGACCATCAAGCGCGGCACACCTTCCGGCGGGGCCACCGTTCGGGTTTGCGCGGAGAGTGCACCCGGCAGCAGGCAGGCAGCCACGGCCGTCGTGCCCCAGGCC
Organism: Gemmatimonadaceae bacterium; assembly: GCA_036278895.1. Classification (GTDB taxonomy): domain Bacteria; phylum Gemmatimonadota; class Gemmatimonadetes; order Gemmatimonadales; family Gemmatimonadaceae; genus JADGGM01. The sequence continues at coordinate 31,865 of DASUKE010000005.1, read as the reverse complement.
AGTACCCTTGCCTCACGAATGAGAGCCATCACGGTTCCAATCCTCCTGATCGTTGAACTGAAATACCCCAGCAGCCCCATCCGGGGTCCCGACGTGCGATGGGCGAAGAGGGACTCGAACCCCCGACATCCTGCGTGTAAGGCAGGCGCTCTAACCAACTGAGCTATTCGCCCCTGCTGCGTGATGCGCACCCGGCGGTACCGCGCGACCGGGACGTTACCGCTTGAGAATCGCGATGGGAATCAGAATGCAGTAGCCGATCACCAGCAGCACGGGTCCGATCGTGATCCCGCCACGCAGTAGATCGGCGTAGCCGGCCACCAGAACGATGGCGGCGATGCCCCACCAGACAAACGGCCGCGTCCGCGGCGAGACTTCAGAATTGGACATAGCTGCATAGTGTAGACCGCGCCGGGCGCATGTGTCAAGCGACGTACGCTTGCCGCAGCGCGGATCAGGATGGCGGCGGCTCCGAGTGGCGCGATTCGCGCGGAACGTCCGGCGGGCTGCCGTCGGCGAGCAGTGCGGCGAGCGCGCTGGCGCGTGCGGCGCGCTCGGCCGCGGCGTCTGCCGCGAGCAGCGCCGCAAGCGCGCGGCGCCGGCGCCGCAGGCGCACGACGTAGAGCGGCACGATCACGAAGCCCAGCAGCGCCATGATCACGGTCACGTTCGCCAGCAGCGCCAGAATGCCGTAGCGATGCATCGTGCGCGACCGCCATTCAGCCTCGAACGCCGACTCGGTCAGTCCGTACGCGCGCCGAATGGCCACGTCCATGGACCCCGTTTCCTTCCAGTACCGGAAGAACAACGTGAGGCCGCGCTCGGGATCGAGCGACGCGAGATCCGCCACGGCGCGGTAGGACAGGGCGTAGCTCGCGTCGGCGCGCGAGACGTTGCTCTGGAATCCCGCATCGAGCGAATCCAGCGATGGCACCCCGTGCAGCGCGAGCGACAGGTTCGTTGCGAGGGCGTCATCGCGTCCCCACTCGGCAGCCGCGTAGCTCGCGTAGCCTTCGTCGAACCAGCGGGGCGGACGGTCGCCCAGATATTCGTGCAGCGCCAGATGGGCGAGTTCATGCCGCAGCACGCGGAACGGATTGCCCGCGTCGGAACCGGCGTTGCCGCCCTGCATCACGATGCGCTGCTCATCCGGAACAGCGATCGCGGCGCCCCACTCCGGCGCGGCGGGTCCTACCCACTGCCGGAAGCGCCGCGCGTCCGGTGCAACGGCAATGAGTGCTCGTGTCCGCGGTCTGGGCAGTCCCGGGAAGGTGTCACGCGCGGTTGCGCTGTCCAGCAGTGCGTGGGCCAGGCGCACGTCGGCGGGATAGGCCACCACCGTGAATCGGCCGCGGTCGAGCCGCACCGGGGCATCCTGCGCCGCCGTTCGCGTGGCGGCAGCAGCCCACAGCAGCAGCGCGAAGGCTACGGGTCGCGCGAGGGAGCGCCTCCGGCCTCCACGAGTTTCAGCATCTCGCCGCACCGCTTGCCCCATGGATTGAACTTGTTCGCGGTGAGCCCGTCCCGCCACGCCTCACGCGCGGCATCGGGCTGGCCGTCGAACCAGAGTGCGCGGCCCAGCTCGTACCAGGCTTCAATGAGATTCGGACCCAGCGCGAGCGTGCGACGGAAGAACGACTGCGCGTCACCGTACATCTCGCGTTCCGCGTACACCAGTCCCAGATAGAAGTGGGCGTAGAGGAACGCCTTCCGATCGTTGTCGAGACGAATGGCCCGGGACAGGTGCTCGATGGCCTCGCCGAAGATGCGCTTCTTGAGACAGATATAGCCGAGATTGACGCGCGCGAGCGAGTTGCTGGGCTCGTGCATCAGCACCTTCTGGAACGTGAGCAGGGCCTCGTCATACTCCTGCTGCAGCATTTGCGCCCAGCCGAGCAGTGACTCCGCCTGGGGATCATTCGGCGCCAACTCGAGCGCACGCGAGAGCGCACGCTCCGCGCCCTCGTGATCGCCCAGCGAGATCAGACTCCATCCCTTCTCCACGTAGGTGGACGCTCCGAGGTGATCCGCCATCACCGGCTTCATCCCCTCCACCTGCGGCGGGGTCACGGGACGCGACGTGCCGGGAATCCGCTTCCATCGATCGACCAGCACCTTGATCTCCTCGCGGAGGGCGGCGAGATCGGTCAGTTCCTGCTCCACGCTCCGGAACAGCGCGATGATCTCGGCCTTGATCGCGTCCCGCTCCTCCGCTGTGGCGACGGTCTCCAGGCGCTGCGCGATGGACTGATAGCGCGCGCGCACCGGTTCCTCGGGGCGGTCAGCCATGCCGCGGCTCCAGCGCGTCGCTGATGGCCCGTGCCATGTCGCTCAGTGGCACGACGCGGTCCACTCCGCCGGCGGCTACCGCCGCCCGCGGCATCCCATGAATCACGGTACTCTCCTCATCCTGTGCGAATCCCACGGCACCCGCGTCGTGCATGCAGCGCAGCCCCGCGGCCGCATCCCGCCCCATGCCGGTGAGCACCACGCCCACCGCGCGTACACCGAAGCAACGCGCGACGGAGCGAAACAGGATGTCCGCGGAGGGACTCGGCCCCGCTCCTCTGGCTCTGTCGAGCCCGATTCTGACAGCCCCGTCCGCCTGCGTTACGCGCATGTGCGTTCCGCCCGGCGCGACGTAGACGTGCCCGGCGTGGACGGGCTCGTCGTCCGCCGCTTCGGACACGAGCAACGCACCAAGGGCATCGAGCCGCTCGGCAAGGCTCCGTGTGAATCCCGACGGCATGTGCTGGGCCACCAGCACTGCTGCCCCGAACCCCGACGGCAGGCACGGAATCACGCTGGCCAGCGCGCGGGGGCCACCCGTGGAGGCGGCAATCGCCACTGCGCGCGTCGCGGGCCCGCCGAGAGCGCCCTGATCGAGCCGGGCATGCGCGCCAGCGGCATCCATTGAATGCACAGCGCGCGACATGGACGCGAGATTCGCCTGCGCGGACGCCCGCAACGCATCCAGCAACCGGTCACGCACGAGCGCGAGATCCGGGCTCACCGGACCCGACGGCTTGCGCACAAAGTCCACGGCGCCGAGTTCGAGCGCCCTGATGGTCTGATCGCCGGCGTCGCCGGTTGCGGCAGCCAGCATGACCACCGGACGCGGAGACTCGCGCATGATGCGGCCGAGTGCGCGCAATCCATCCAGCTCGGGCATCTCGATGTCGAGCGTCACCACATCCGGGCGCAGTGCGTGCACCTTGCGCACCGCATCGAGTCCATCGCGTGCCGTGCCGACGACGCGAAACTCGTCGCTGGAGTGCACCATGTCCGTGATGAGACGGCGCATGAACGCGCTGTCGTCCACTACCAGCACGGAGCGCGGCACGCTAGAGAACGACATTGCCCCGGGCCAGCGAGCGCACTTCCATGACACCGGACGCGACGGAAAAGTAGACGCTGCGGCCGTGGGCGCCCCCCACGTCCTCCGCCACGATGGGCACCGACGCGTGCAGCAGCGCGGTGCGCGTGGCGATGAGATTGCGTTCGCCCATCTGCAGGGTGCCCACGGGAAGCAGTGAGCCGAACATGCACGCCCCGCCCGCAAGCTTGGCCACGATGCGGCCCTGTCGCGCACCCAGTGCCTGCATGCGCGTGAGCAGAAAGGGCACGGCCGTGACCGCGCACTTGGCCTGATTGCGCGTATCGCGCGCCAGCGCGGGCGTGGGCAGCAGGATGTGGGCAAGGCCGCCGACGCATCGCTCGCGGTCATGCAGGACGATCGCCACGCAGGAACCGAGTCCGAGCGTGGCGAGCGTGGCATCGCCATCGGCGGCCGCGGCATCCGCCACGCGCACACGGACCTCATGCGTCACGTGGGCAGCACCTGCAGCAGATCCAGGCTGGCCCGCACGGTCTCGTTGCGCGGATTCAGCGCCAGCGCGCGTTCCCAGTACGCGAGCGCCTGGTCGCGCTGCTGCCACTTGAAGCGAATGTTGCCGAGCTTGAGATAGACATCGTCGCCGAGCGCGGGATTCAGCGTGACGGCCTGTACATACGCCTCCTGGGCCTCTTCATAGCGGCTCAGGTGATAGAGGACGTCGCCCAGATTCTTGTGCAGTTGCGGCACGGCTGCGTCGTCCTGAATGCCCTGCTCCGCGCTGCGCACGGCGGCCGCGAAATTTCCGGCACGCTCATGCAGCACCGCCTGTGTATTGCAGAGCGCCGGAGTGCGCGGATAGGCATTCAGCCCGTCCGTCACGAGCGCCTGTGCGCGCGCCGTGTCACCGCTGAGCGCCGCCGCGAGCGCGGCATAGTGAAACCAGACCGCGGGCGGCACCCGGTCGCCCCACATCGCGCGCGCCGATGCCAGCATGCGATCCGCTTCCGGCACATCGCCGCTCTTGAGCGCGAGGATCCCGATGGACGTGCGCACCCGCGGATCGTCCTGCCCGCCGCGGCGCATGGCTTCGGACAGCGCACCGCGCGCCTCGTCGTGCTGTCCAAGCCGCTCGTACACGATGGCGAGATTGTGGTGCACCGCGGGCCGCGCACCGGGCTGGTTCGCGGCGTCGCGCAGCATGCCCATGGCATCCGTCCAGCGCCCCTCCCGCATGGCGATGAGCGCCAGGTAGAAACGCGCGCGTGCATCGTTCGCCGAGAGCTCCGCGGCCCGGCGGAATTCGCGCGTCGCCTCCTCGAGCATGCCCGCGCGGTAGAAGGCGACGCCGAGGTTCTGGTGCTCATCCAGCCGCGAGGAGCGCGCCACCTCCTCCGGCGGCCGCGACTTCCCCACCTTGTGCACGAAGCCGCCGCTGAGCAGTACGAACAACGCCTTGCCCACCTCGAACTCGCCGGTCCCCGAGGCGTCCACGAGCGCATTCACATCGCGCCGGCCGTCGAGCAGCGCGAGCAGCCGCTCCTGCTCGGGCGTGACCCGGACATCGCTCCCGGCGAGCCGCGCCCGATCCACCGCGAAGATCAGGTCGAAGCTGGGAATTTTCTTCTCGATCTGACTCCATTCATCCACGCGGCGGGCGCCTTCCAGCAGCAGCGACTCGGGATTGATGGACACGAGCAGGCTCGCATCCTCCGGTCGGACGTCCGCCTCGAAATTGAAGCTCCCCTGCGCCCACGTGAACAGGAAGTACACTGCTTCCTCGATCTGCAGGCGGATGTAGCGGTGCAACGTTTCCTGGGGCAGCGCCCCGCGCTCGACGAGAATCTCGCCGAGCCGCTTGCGGCGGTGGCTGGCACCCTGCAGTTCGACCGCCTCATCCAGCGTTTCCTTGGAGATCACGTGTGCCTTCACCAGCGTGTCGCCCAACCGGTCTCGCCGGTTCACGATGGATGCGTAGGTGATGCGGCCGCGCTCGAAGTAGATGTAGCCGAAGTTGCTGCGGTCCGTGACGCTGAGGCATCCCGTCTTCTGCCCCATGGCGAGGAGCTGCAGCACATCAGGAAGGCTGGCTTCGCGCAGACTGCCCTTGATGGCCATCAGCGGTAGTCCTCGATGGCGCGACCCGAGAGTTCCGGCCACTCCCAGACGATCTTCTCTTCATCCAGGAAGGATTCATCCACGGTGCGTCCCGGTGTGCTTCGCGTAACGGTGGGCGCCGCGACGCTGCCCTCGAGCTCCTTGCGCGCGAGCCCGGCGGTGAGCGGCACGCCGACGATGTCCGCGGCCTTGCGCAGCCGCGACACCAGCGCGGAGACCTCGTCGACGCTGCCCACGGGGCGCGCCGCGAGATACTCGAGGAGCGCGCGATCCACCCGCTGTCCGCTGGCCGCGAGCTGGCGCGCGAAGAACTTTTCGCGCAGCGCGTGATCCGGCCGCTGCATCTCGACCACCAGGCCGCCTTCGAAGCGGGATCGCAGCCGGTCCTCCAGCCCTTCGATGCGCGCGGGTAGGCGGTCGGCGGCCAGCACGATCTGCCGCCCGGCCGCATACAGGCTGTTGAAGAGGTGGAACAGCTCATCCTGCGTGCGCTCGGAGCCCGCGAGATGCTGCACGTCATCCATGAGCAGCACGTCCAGCACGCGGTAGCGCACGCGCCAGCGCTCGATCGTACCATCCTGCAGCGCGCGAATGAGTTCATCGGTGAAGTCGCGTGCGTTCACGCAGGCGACCAGCGCGGCGCCGCCCCGCGTGGCCACGAGGTCGTTTCCCACCGCGTGCAGCAGATGCGTCTTGCCCACGCCGGATGGACCGTGGAGGTAGAGCGGATTGTACTTGCCGCCAGGTTCCTGGACGACGGTATCCGCGGCGTGCACCGCAAGCTGATTGGACGGCCCCACATCGAAGTCGGCCCGGGCGAATTCCGCGCGCGGCCCGGGCGGTGGATCCACCGTGCCGATCAGCCGCGCCACTACCAGCTCTGCCTCCTGCAGGCGTTCCGGGTCGAGGAACAGCTCGGAGGTGGCAAGCTGGTGATCGAATTTCGCCGCGGTCTGCTGGAGATCGCGCAGCCGCGCAATCGCGGCCTCGTAGTCCGTGAGCAGCGCGTCCACATCCGGTTCGTCCACACCGTCCAGCGCGCGCTCCAGCCTGCCCGCGTGATATCCCATCTCGTGCCAGTACGTAATGGCCTCGCTCACACGAATGCGCCACGCCTCGAGCTGCTGGGAGAGCACCTCGCTCACGTCGGACAGCAGCGTGTCGAACTCGGACGCGTGTGGCCGGGACGGCGTGGCACGTACCACGCCATCACCGCGCTCGCCCAGCAGGTCGCGCACCGTTGCGGGCGTGACGGGCGATTCACCGAGCGTCTGGTGCGCGATGAGCCGATTGAGTGCGCCCTGCAGCTCGCGCACGTTCCGGAAGCGCAATCGCGCCACTTCCTCGAGCACACCGGGATCGAACTGCGCCCCGCGCTCCTCGCTGCGCATCCGGAGTATCGCCACGCGCGTTTCGTAGTCCGGCTCGCCGACATCCACGACGAGACCGCCGGCGAAGCGCGTCGTCAGCCGGTCATCGAGATCCGCGATCTCGCCGGGCGGCCGATCGCTCGCCAGCACGACCTGGCGCCCGCTGCGCTGCAGCATGTTGAAGAGGCGCAGCATCTCGGACTGCGTCTCGCGCCGCCCCGCGAGGAACTGCACGTCGTCCAGGAGCAGCAGTCCGACCTCCTGGTAGCGGCGTTTCAGGGCGTCCATGGTGCCCGCGGCCACGGCGCCGTTCAACTCTTCCACGAACTCATCCACGGTGGTGTATTCCACGCGCAGCCCCGGCTGCCGCTGCAGCGCGAGGTGAGCGATCGCGAGCATCAGGTGCGTCTTGCCCAGCCCCGATCCGCTGTAGATGAAGAGCGGGTTGTACGTTGCTCCGGGCGCCTGGGCGACCGCGCGCGCAGCCGATACCGCCAACCGGTTGCCCGTCCCCACCACGTAGGTCTCGAACCGGTAGCGCGTGTCGAGATCCACGGTCAGCGGCTCCCGACCGGCTGAGCGGCGCTCAGGCGGCGCAACACCAGCCCCGCGATGCTGCGCAGCGTTTCGAAGACCCCGCTGCCGTGCAATGCGCCGGCAGTGAAGGCGGGTACGTCGCGAAAGTTCAACGCCTGGTCCAGCACATCGGTCTCCAGAATCAGCTCGCGTGGCAGGTCCTGCTTGTTGTACTGCAGCACCAGCGGCAGCGCGCGTGCATCAATTCCCTGATCGGCCAGGTTGGCATGGAGATCCCGCAGGCTCTCGATGTTCTCCTGGAGCTGCCTGGCCTGACTGTCGGCCACGAACACGACGCCATCGGCGCCCTGCAGCACGAGGCGCCGGGTGGACTGATAGTATACCTGCCCGGGAACTGTATAGAGCTGCAGGCGAGTCGTGAAGCCGGAAATGCTGCCCAGATCGAGCGGCAGAAAATCGAAGAACAGCGTGCGGTCCGCCTGCGTGGCGAGCGACACCATGTGTCCCTTCCGGTTGCCCGGCACCTGTCCGTACACGTACTGCAGGTTCGTCGTCTTGCCGGATCGGCCCGGCCCGTAATAGACGATCTTGCACGTGATTTCTCGAGTGGCGTAGTTGACCAGCGGCACGATGCAGTCAGGCTGTGGGAGTCTGGCGACCGCGCCCGAACAGCACGGCGAGATTGTGGTGCAGTTCGCGTTCGAGATCTGCTCCGAACCGGACCGGGGGCGGTGACGCCTCCGGCGCGGATTCGAGCACGGCCCGGCGGAACTCCTGAAAATACATGCGCACCAGCCCGAGCGAGCTCTCGGCATCGAAGGCGCAGAAGAGCAGCACCGGGCCGCGTGCCGCCGCGGTCGCGGCGAGAAAGACCTGCCGCTGCGCACCGGCGTGATAGAGTTCGCGAAAGGGCGCACCGTCCAGCTCCCGCCCCAGCGCCTCCGAGGAGCCGTGGATGGCGGCGGCGAGCGCGCAGGCGGACATGACGTCCACCGCACGGGTGAACCCGTACTGGCCCAGCACCTGTCCGTTCGTGCGCAGCACGATGGCGAACCGCGCGTGCGTATCCCGCACGAACAGTTCCAGGGGCCGCTCCACCCAGGCCTCGGCGACGAGCGGCTTCACGCGAGCCGTTCCGCCGCGCCCATCATGGCCGCACGCACGAGGCCCATCTGCGCGCGCGGTTCCGCCAGCGCGACCAGCACGAGCCCGTCACGTCCCGCCGCGCACACGAATCCGCGCTCGGCTTCGAGTTGCAGGTAGGTGACCGATGAGAGCGCGGCCGCTTCCGCGGACCGGCGCAGTCCGCGAAAGAGCGCCGCGGACACAGCCGCGACAACGTCCGCGTCAATCCCGACGTGGAGCTCCGATGCCACGACGATGCCATCCGCTTCATCCACGACCATGCAGGCCAGCACGCCGCGCAGTCGCACCACCGCCGCCAGCTGCGGCCCAAACGCGGGGCTCACGGTTCCTCCGTGAGCCATGCCGCCGCGCGGCGCACGCAACGATCGAGCAGTCGATGAACCAGCCCGAGCGGCACCGACCGCGCCGCCGCCGCGAGGACGAGCGATTCGCTCAGGACAGGCGCCATCGCAATCGTCGCCACGCTCGTCTCCGCCACCAGCGTTCTCCACGCGCCGAGATGCAGGTGTTCCGTCACGCGCGTGATTTCCTCACGCGTGCCGGCCAGCGCCGCGCCGATTTCCTGCGCGACATCCGTCCCATCACCCGTCACGTACGCGCCCGCCAGCACCAGCCCGTGGCCGTCCAGCAGCAGCGCGGTTTGATCCGCGTCGCCAAGGGCCTCAGCGAACAGACAGCGGGCTTCTTCCTGCACATGCTGCTGCGCGTCGGCCATGCGGGCGCCGGCCGGCGAGGCCTGCGCGGGCGCACTGCTCGTATAGCGGAGCATGCGGCGCACCATGCGCAGGGCCGTGCCCGCGCCGGCGTCCGCGCCGTCGCTGCGCGCGGCTGCCGCGAGCTGCTGCTCCGCCTCCTCGAGGCGGCCCTGCTTGAAAAGCACGTATCCCATGCCGCGGCGCGCGGCGGCGTGATCGGGCGCGACCGCCAGCACGACGCTCCACTCATCCAGCGCGTCCTGCAGCTCGCCGCGGTCGACGTGCACACGCGCCAGGAGGTCGTGCGCCGCCGGATGGTGCGGGTGTCGTTCCAATCCCCGGCGGGCGACCTGAAGCGCCAGATCGGGCTGCCGGCTGCGCCGCAGCGCCTCGCCGAGCTGCACGAATACCAGACTGGATGGCTCGCGCGCGAGTTCCTCGCTGAGACGGCGGATCTCGTCAGACATGCACCGGCTCCCGCAGCAGCGCGTACACCGCGGCTGCGCCGTCGAGTGCGTCGTGAATGCCGTGGTCCGCTGACGCATCCGGCGCCAGATCGAGATATCGGCGCCAGTGCGCCACCGCTTCATCCAGCGCGCCGCGCCGCGCGGCGCAGCAGCCGAGCGCGCGATGAATCATCGGATTGGCCGCATCCAGTTCCAGCGCGTGCTGCAGCTCCGCCGCCGCCTCGTCGTGGCGTCCGGCCATCGTGAGCGCCGCCGCGAGAATCGATCGCGCTTCCGCGGAACCCTGCGTGATCGCCACCGCCATGCGACCCGCGGACACGGCGTTCTCCGCGTCGCCAGCAACCAGCGATGCGCGCGCCCGGCCCAGGTGGGCTCGCACCGCGGCGGTCGCCGCGTCCTCGGCCGAAACATCCACGCCTTCGCGCAGCTCCAGAACGCCCGTACTGACCAGTCCGTACACCGTGCGCGCCACGTCGAAGTCGCTGCGCGCCAGCTCGTGCGCAATGGTGCGCAGATCGCGTACGCCATCCACGGCGATGAGCACCTCCCACTCTGCCGGCAGCAGGTCCAGCATCGCCGACTGCTCCGCGCTCACCGGCGCGAGCGCCGCCACCATCCCGAGATGCGGCACCTTGCTCACGATGCGCGACCATTCGTCGATGCGGCGGGCACCCTCCATGAGCACGGATGCCGTGGAGATGCGCACCGCGGCCTCGGCGGGTACGTCGCGCAACTCTCCTTCCTCGAAGGAAAAGAATCCTTCCTGCCAGGACATCAGCTCGAAGACTACTTCCTCCACCTGGAAACGGACCTGCCGTTCCAGCTCGCGGCGCGAAATGGCGCCGAGCTCCACGAGCACCTCGCCGAGGCGCGGCCGCCCGCCACCGCGCCGCTGGACGGCCTGCGCGCGCGACAGATCCCCTTCGGAGATCTTGCCCGCGCGCAGCAGCAACTGCCCCATCGGATGCGGATTGCTGCGAATCACGGCGTACACGACCGCGCCGCGATCGAAGTACACCGTGCCGCGGTTATCGCGCACGAACGACGTGACCGTCAACGCGCCGGTCTTGCGATTCAGATCGAGGAGCTGGAAGACGTCGTGAATGCCCAGCTCGTGCAGCGGACCTTCGATAGCCATCAGGCGGCCTCCTCGTCCGGGCGCAGGACCCGCAGCAGATCGGTCGCCGTGCGGATGCCGCGCTCGGCGCGGCGTGCCTGGCTGCCTTCCGGCGCAATCGCCAGCACCCGGCGCCAGGTGGCAATGCCCTCCGCATAGCGCCGCTGACGGCCCAGGATCTCTGCCTGCAGGCAGAGCCCATCCACATGCCGGGGCTCGAACCGGATCATGCGCTCCACCGCACGAATGGCGTCGTCGTAGCGGCCGACGTCGAGCAGCACCTCGGCGAGCGACAGCAGGGCATCGAGATTCCACGGATCCCGCTGCAGCAGCTCGGCGAGCGGAGCGATGGCCTCGCGCGTCCGCCCGGAGCGGCGCCGCACCGACGCGAGCGCGAGCGTCGCGTCCACGTACGTGGGCACCGATTCGAGCGCCGCGAGCAGCTCGGCCTCCGCGGCCGCGAAATCTCCGCGTGCCATGAGCAGCAACGCGAGTTCGTGCCGGATCACGGCGAAGTGACGATCCACGTGGAGCGCCGCGCGATACGCCTGGATGGCGCCATCGATATCGCCACACATGCGCGCCGCGTCGCCGAGTTCCCTGAGCACGTCGGCTCGGTCGGGGCACCGGGCGCGCACGCCCTCGAGCAGATCGCGGGCCGCCTGCGCGTCGCCCGCCTGGCCCCGCGCTCGTGCCACCAGCAGCAGCCAGTCCACGTTCGTGGAGTCCACGCGCAGCAGGGATTCGGCCACTTCGCGCGCTTCCGTGGAGCGGCCGAGCGCCAGCAGCGCGCGGGCTTCGCCGGCGATGGCGCGCGGCACGGTGCCATTCACGCTGCGCGCCTGACGAAAGCGCTCGAGCGCCTCGCCGTGTATGCCCTGCGCCGCAAAGACGTCACCCAGCAGCGTGTAACCCGTCGCGCGGTCCGCACCCTGGTGCAGCGCCTGCGTAATCTCCCTGAGCGCGTCATCGGCGAGCCCGCGGGCCAGCAGGTCTGCGGCGGCGGCATAGGGTTCCGCCGGTCCGCCGGAGGGTTGCGGCGTCGATTCGCCGTCCGCGTCGTCGGGCGCCAGCTCGCTGAACAGATCGTCCAGGCGACCCGAATCAAAATCAAAGCTGGCCACCGCGCCATCCACGGCGTGCGCCCCACCGAGATCCGGCGCGATGGCGAGGTCGGGATCCTCGTGCTCCAGATCAATGACCAATTCAAACTTCTGCGGCACGTAGTACGGCTCGAGCTCCATGGCCCGCTTCGTCGCGCGCAGGGCGCCGTCGTAATCACCCAGCGCAGACAGGGAAAACCCAAGATTGTAGTGCGCTTCCGCATAGTCGGGGCGTGCCTGGATGGCCCGGCCGAACGCGTTGCGCGCATCGGCCGGCCGCTGCATTGCGGAGAGAATCAGCCCCACACCGTTCCACGCGACCGGGTGATCGGGCTCCACGCGCAACGCCTGCTGGTAGGCATCGATGCCGCCACGCGCGTCGCCGCCGCGATGCAGGATGAGCGCCAGGTTCAACCACGCCTTCACGAAGTCGGGGTGCGCGCGGAGTGCCGCGCGAAACGAGTCCGCCGAGCGCTCCGAATCGCCGGCGTGCGACTGCGCGACGCCAAGATTGTTGTGCGCCGTGGCGTATCCCGGATCGAGCTCGAGCGCGCGGCGATAGCACGCCGCCGCGTCCTCATGACGGCCGTCGAGATGCACGGCGACGCCGCGCTCACACCAGAGTCGCGCATTGTCAGGCTGCTCCTGCAGCAGTTGCTCGTACACGGCCACGGCGGCGTCCAGGTCGCGCTCCAGCAGATGCGCTTCCGCCATGGCGGCGAGCACCAGGCCCCGGTCCTCGTCGCGCTCCAGCGCCAGCGCATACTCCCGCAGGGCTTCGGCGTGATAGCCACGGCGCCGGAACGCCACGCCCAGCGCGTAGTGCGCCATGCTGTGCTCGCGGGCCACTTCCATCATCTGCCGCGAATGGCGCTCCTGCCGCGCCGGCACGAGCTCGCGATATGTCGCCGCATTGTTGCGGTCGAGCGAGAGATTCGCCTGGGCGCGCCCGAGCGACGGATTGAGCTGGATGGCCCGCTGCGTCGCGGCGCGTGCCTCTTCGTGCCGCCCGAGGTCCCCCAGCACGAAGCCGAGCAGATACTGCGCATCGGCATGCTGGGAATCGAGCGCGATCGCATGCATGAGCGCCTCACGCGCCTCCTCCGTCGCGCCCCGGTGGTAGAGCGCGTCGCCGATCCGGAACGCGACACCGGCGTGCGACGGTGCCAGCTCGCGGGCCCGCTCGAAGCGGACCAGCGCGCCCTCGCTGTCCCCGCTGGCCTGCAGCGCCATGCCAAGCTGCAGCATGGCCTCCACGTCCGTGGGATGGTGTTCGAGCAGCGCGGTGAACTCCACCGCAGCCTCCTGCGCATCACCGAGCGCCGCGTGCGCCCGCGCCAGCTCCCAGCGCGCGTCGCGGTCGTCCGGGTGCAATTGCAGGCGCTCGCGGAGTTCGGCGACGCGCCGGTCATAGTAGCCGGTGTTGAAGCACGCGACCTCGAGATTGCGCTGCGCCACCTGCATCTGCGGGTCGAGCTCCAGCGCACGACCGAACGCGGCGACGGCCTCGTCGTACATCCCCTTGTGATAGTAGAGAACCCCGAGGTTGTTGTGCGCCCCGGCGTCCGCCGGATCGATCCGGCGGGCGAACGATCGCAGGACCTCGCGATCGCGCTGCATGGCCAGGGCAACGGTCATCGTCAGGCGATGCGCATGGCGCGCAGCAGCGCGTCGAGCGACGACTGATCGGGCATGAGCAGGAAGAAGCCGCGCAGGTGCTCGCCGTGATCCTGCAGGTAGAATTGCGTTTCCACCGCGAACACCACATCGCGCTCGGCGCCGAACTCGAGATACGCGCTCGTGAGCACCGCGGCCGACATGTCCACCGCGAAGCTCGGCGGCGACGGCAGCAGCAGTAACCCCATGAAGTCGCTGAGCGCGTTCATGTACGCGCCGCTCAGGATGTTGCCCGCTTCCTTGAGCGCCGACTCCTCCAGCTCGCTGAAGTGGTCCGCGTGGGGACCGTCACGCCGCAGCATGAGCTGGGCAAGACGCAACGCGGTGGAGTGCGGCAGCAGCAGGAGCGTGCGTCCCGTCAGATCACCGGTCATCCGCATGAGCACGGCCGCCACCGGCTCCTCGGCTTCGGACACCTGCGGCGGGATGTCTTCCAGCGCGGCGATGGTCACCGTGGGTACGGTGATCATGATGGCGCTGTGTGTCATCTGGGAGAGCGCGGTGGCCGCATGTCCCGCGCCGATGTTGGCGGTTTCACGCAGCGCGTCCAGTTCCCGCACGGACAGTGCGAACAGATCAGCCATGATGTTGCCCTCGCATGAGCCCTCCAACGTCCACGATGAGCGCGGGCGCGCCGTCAGCCAGGATGGTTGCCCCACTGAACAGCGCGGCACCATCGCGCGCCGCATCGAACCGCTTCACCACGATGTCCTGCTGGCTCGTCAGCTCATCCACGATGAGCCCGGCGCGCCGTTCTCCGATTTCGAGCATGACCACCTGCTCGGTGTCGTGCGTTTCCCGGGGCAGTTGCACCAGCTCGCGCAGTCGCAGCACGGGCATGCGCTGCCCCTGATGCAGCATGACCTCGCCGCCGCGCGTCCGGCGCAGCTCCGACCGATCGGTCTCCAGGGCTTCGCTCACGTGCGTGAGCGGAATGGCGTATACCTCATCGTGCACGCGCGTGATCAGCGCCCGGACAATCGCCAGGGTGAGCGGCAACCGCAGCGTGACCGTTGTCCCCTGCCCCTCGTGCGATGTGATCTCCACTGTGCCGCCGAGGGCGCGCACGCGGTGCAGGACGGCGTCAATGCCCACGCCGCGTCCGGACACGGCCGTGACCTGCGCCGCCGTGCTGAAGCCCGGGCGCGCGATGATCTCGAGCAGCTCGGCATCGTTGAGCGCGCCGCGCCCGCGACGTGGCACGCCGAGCTCGCGGGCGCGTCGCGCGATCGCGGCGCGGTCCATGCCTCGACCGTCGTCGCTCACCCGCACGATGACCGCGGAGCGCTCGCGCGACGCGCAGAGCGTCAGATGCCCCTCCGCCCGCTTCCCCGCCGCGATCCGCTCGGCCGCCGGCTCGAGCCCGTGGTCCAGCGCGTTCCGCAGCAGGTGCACGATCGGATCACCCAGCTCGTCGAGCAAGGACCGGTCGATCTCGATGTCGTCGCCGTCCATGTCGAACACCACGTCCTTGCCGAGGCCGAGCGCGGCATCGCGTACCATGCGCGGAAAGCGGTCGAACACGTGCGCCACCGGCACCATGCGCGCATGGAGCACGGCGTGCTGCAGGTCGTCCAGCAGCCGCGTCGTATGCTCGGCCACCTCCGCCAGCGCTGCGTTGTCGCTGGACGCAGTCTCTCGCACGAGCCGGCCGCGCGCGATGATGAGCTCACCCACCAGATCGGTCAGCGCGTCGAGGCGGCCGATGTCCACACGTACGTGGCGGGCACGCGGAGCAGCCGCGACCGGGGACTCGCTCAGCGCGGCTGGAGTCGCACCGGGGACGGCCGGCGCCGCTGTCGCCTCCTCCCCGTCTGTGGCCAGAATCCGCAGGCGCTGCACGAGCGGTTCGCCCACACTCGCGAGTTCGTCGCCGCGCACGGCGCCCTCCACCATCCGCTCCAGCGCGTCCACGACGTCGAGACACGCCGCGACGCGCGACGCCGTCACGGCAAGATGGCCGGCGCGCAACGCGTCGAGCACGGTCTCCATCTCGTGCGCCAGCACCGTCACGGCGTCGTAGCCCATGGTTGCGCTCATACCCTTTACGGTGTGCACGGCGCGAAAGGTGGCGTCGAGCGATTCGTGGGCACCGGGCGAACGCTCCAGCACCAGCAGGTGCCGGTTCATGACCGCCAGATGCTCACGACTCTCCGTGAGGAAGAGCTCCGCGTACCGGGCGAGATCCATCAGCCGAGCACCCGCGCGACCGCCTCCAGAACCCGCGCGGGCTGGAACGGCTTCAC
The DNA here is from genome assembly GCA_036278895.1 of Gemmatimonadaceae bacterium. Classification (GTDB taxonomy): domain Bacteria; phylum Gemmatimonadota; class Gemmatimonadetes; order Gemmatimonadales; family Gemmatimonadaceae; genus JADGGM01. Next base: position 16,055 of record DASUKE010000005.1, on the reverse strand, counting down.
GACGAAGTCCTTTGCGCCCGCCTGGATGGCTTCCACGACCAGCGCCTGCTGTCCCATGGCACTGCACATGAGAATGCGCGCGGCAGGATCGATTTTCGTGATCTCCTTCACGGCATCGATGCCGCCCATGTCCGGCATCACGATGTCCATGGTTACCAGATCCGGCCGAAGCTGCTGATAGCGCTCCACGGCCTGCGCCCCCGTCTCCGCGTGTCCCACGACTTCGTAGCCGGAGCCGGACAGGATGTCGGAAATGAGGGTACGCATGAAAATGGCGTCGTCACAAACGAGCACGGTGTGGTTCACGGAACAGATCCTCCGGTCAGGCGAGAAGGGGCGAGAGCACGTCGTGGATATCGAGCAGGGGCGGCGCTGCATCGGCGCTCAACTCCGCCTCCCGGCAAATGTCGAGCACTTCATCCACCGCGACGCCGACCAGGCTGGTCCCATGCTCCACCAGCATGAGACTGCCGGCAGGGTGCGCCGCGACCGCATCGTGCAGCCGCAGTCCCAGATCAACGACGGTCACGACGGAGCCGTGAACGTTCAGCAGTCCCGCGATGCAGGCGGGAGCGCCTGGGAGCCGGGTGGGTTGGCGATACGGCATGATCTCTCGAACCGCATCGAGCGCGACGCCATAGGTGCGACTCGACAGCCGGAAGAGAACCAGCTGCCGTGGCAGATCATCGCGCGGGGCCGAGATGGTAGAAGCCAAAGTGGTCGAGCAGATCCGGGTTGGATGCCAGTGATGCATCGCCAGCCGCTGCCGCGACGGCCCCGGCCAGGTCGGCCGGGAGCGGCGAGCGCAGCTCCACGAGCGATCCGGTAACCGGATGCGGGAAGAGCAGCCATGCCGCGTGCAGCGCGTGGCGCCGCGCCGGCAGCTCGAGCAGCCGCCGTCCGCCACCACCACCGTACGTGTCATCTCCCGCCACCGGGTGTCCAAGGGACGCCAGATGCACGCGAATCTGATGCGTGCGCCCTGAGTACAGATGCGCGCGCAGCAGGTCCGTCGCGTCAAAGCGGGCGAGCCGCGTGAAGTCCGTCCGCGCGAGTCGCCCGGTATTGACGATTGCCATGCGCTTTCGGTCTCGCGGATCGCGGGCGATCGGCCGGTCCACCGTCACCTGGTCGGCGCCCAGATGCCCCCAGACCAGGGCGGCGTAGCGTCGGGTGATCCGGCGGGCGGCCAGTGCCGCTCCCAGCGCCCGGTGCGCCCGATCCGTTCGAGCCACGAGCAGCAGTCCGGAGGTATCCTTGTCGAGACGGTGGACAATCCCCTCCCGGGAGCTTCCGCCTGCCGTGGACAGCGCGCCGCCGCGTCCCTTGAGGGCGTTGACGAGCGTGCCGCTCCAGTGTCCGGGCGCCGGGTGCACGACCATGCCGGCCGGTTTATCCACGACGAGCACGTGCTCGTCCTCGTAGACCACGCTGAGCGGAATATCCTCGGCGATGACGCTGCGATCGGGCGGTGGCGGCACTTCCACGCGCACCACCTCGCCCGCGCGAACGTGATAGCTGGAGCGCTCGCGACGGCCGGCCACGGTCACGTGACCGTTGGCGATGAGCGTGGCGGCCTGATTGCGGGAAAGGTCCAGCCGGCCGGCGACGAGCAGATCGAGCCGACGATCGCTGTCCGCGTCGAGGGAAAACTGATGGACGATGGCGGACATGCCGGTCGGGTCGGCTGGCCCGTCCGCTCCGCTAGACCTTCTGCTCGGCCTGCGGCTCAGCCACGGCCGCGGCGGCTGTCGCGCTGGCCGCGGCGGCGCGATCCTCACTCCAGAGCGCCAGCGCGAGCAGGCAGGCGCCGGTGCTCACGGCGATGTCGGCCACGTTGAACGTGGGCCAGCGCCAGTCGTGCATCCCGATGTCCAGAAAGTCCACCACGCCGAGCGGCGAGCGAATGCGATCGATGAGATTGCCGATGGCGCCGCCGCAGACCATTCCCAGGGCCACGATACGCAGCCAGTCGCCGGGGCGGGTGGTGCGGAACAGCCGCCAGAGCACCGCCAGCGCTACCAGCGTGAGCACCAGGAAGATCTCGCGCGAATAGGGGCCGAGGTGCAGGCCGAACGCGGCGCCGCGGTTGAACACCAGCGTGAGTCGCACCCAGTCCCCCACGACTTCACGGGGAATCTGACGGGGCACCAGCAGGGTGACGGCGATCAGCTTCGTGACGATGTCCGCCGCCACGATGCCGAGCACCAGCGACCAGAATACTCCGCTTTCAGTTCTGTTCGGGCTGCTGCCGCTTTCCATTTTCCTCACGCTGCTTGCAGGCTATGCACAGCCGGGCATGCGGCAGCGCGTCGAGACGATCGAAGTCGATTTCCCCACCACACGTCTGGCACTTCCCGAAGATCTCCGGCGTCTGGTAGAGCCGCCGGAGCGCCTGATCGATGTGCCAGAGGAACCGCCCCTCCTGACTGGCAAAGAGAAATGCCTTTTCACGCTCCATGGCATCGGTGCCCTGATCGGCCATGTGAAACGAGTATGAGCTGAGGTCGCCGTCCGCCGACTGCGGCGTGGCGTTGAAGGCCTCGGAGTAGTTGCCGAGCTCCTTGAGCACACGGCGGCGCTCCTCGAGCAATCGCTTCTCGAAGTGGGCCAGTTGCTTCTTGGTCATTGGCTTGCTCTTTTTCACGCTCACGGATGGAGCCATTGCTAGTGTGCTCTCGTCAAGGCAATGCGCACGGTGTCGTCGAGCAACTCCACCGTCTGCACCGCGTCCGCTGGAACCATGACATCACCGCCGGTGACAATGCCACGCGCGAGCACTTCGCCCGCGATATACCCTTCATGCTTGCGTACCACCGCCTCCACCGACGCCGAGCCGGTCACCTGCAGCCGCACCCGGTCGCTCACGTCATAATCCAGATCCCTACGCATGCGCTGTACCCGACTCACGAGCTCCCGGGCAACGCCCTCCGCGCGCAACTCGTCCGTCACCGTTGGATCGATCGCGGCAACGTAGCCTCCGTCCTCCTGGACGACCAGCTCGCCCGACGCGCGCCGCACGATGTCCAGATCCTCCGTCGTGAGCGTGTGCGACTCACCATCCACCGCGACCGCCACCGGACTGCCGCGCTCGAACGCCAGCAACGCGTCGCTCGAGAGCGCCGCCACCGCCCGCGCGGCCAGCGGCGTCCGCTTGCCGAAGCGCTTGCCGAGCGACCGGAAATTCGGCTTCGCTTCGAGACGCACAAGGGCGTCACTGCTGGACACGAATTCAACGGCCTTCACGTTCAACTCGATCCGAAGTAACGGCTCGATCGCCTCGAACGTTCCAGCCCTGTAATTTGGCACCACGCACACCAATCGTGAAAGTGGCTGGCGCACATTCACCCTGGCGCTCTCGCGCGCCGCGCGCGCCAGTGTGACCAGCCGCCGAATGTCCGCCATCCCCTGCTCCAGCGCCTGGTCCGGCGTGCCGGTGGCACCGCCAAAGCCGGCCACGTGCACCGAGTCGCCCGTCAGCTCCCGGTGCATCCAGTCGGTGAGGAACGGCGCGAACGGCGCCAGCAGGCGGCACGTCACCACGAGCACCTCGTGCAGCGTGGCGAACGCCGCGCAATGGTCGGGCCCGTCCACATCGTAGAAGCGCGCGCGCGAGCGGCGGACGTACCAGTTGGAGACGTCGTCCACCAGAAAATCCATCACCGCGCGAGCCGCCAGCGTCGCGTCGTAGCCCAGCATGAACGCATCCACCTCGCGCTGGAGGTGCGCCAGGCGCGAGAGAACCCAGCGGTCGATCGCAGGACGCGCGTCAGGAGCTGGATCCTCCGGCCCCGGTGACCAGCCAAAATTCGCGTACCGCGCAAAGATGCCACTGTAGACGTTTCTGAACGTGACCAGGAAGCGCCCGGCCAGCTCGCGGATGGCGTCTTCGTCGAAGCGCCGCGGCACCCACACCTGGCTCGACGCAATGAGAAAGAGCCGGATGGCGTCGGCGCCGTGCCGCTCGAGCACGGTCCAGGGATCCACCGCGTTCCCCCTGGACTTGGACATCTTGGCGCCGCTGGCGTCCAGTACGAGATCGTTCACGACGACAGACCGGTAGGGTGCCGCGAGCGCGTCGGTCGCTCCGTCCGCCATGTTGCCCGGAATCGCGTCTCCCAGTCCTGTGGCGATCGCCAGCAGCGAGTAGAACCAGCCGCGCGTCTGGTCCACTCCCTCGGCGATGAAATCCGCCGGATACTGGCGTGAGAGCATGGCCGCGCCGTCGAAGGGATAGTGCCACTGCGCGAATGACATCGAGCCCGAGTCGAACCAGGTGTCGATGACCTCGGGCACGCGATGCATCGTCCCGGTGCAACCACTCCGGTCGCAGCGCCACTCGTAGCGGTCGATATAGGGCTTGTGCGGGTCGAACGCCCCGGGCAGCGGCTGTCCCCAGCGCGCCGCCAGCTCCGCGTAGCTGCCGATCGCTTCGCGGTGCGCATCGTTCGCGTCGCACACCCACACCGGCAGCGGTGTTCCCCAGTACCGATCGCGCGACAGCGCCCAGTCAATGTTGTTGCGGAGCCACTCGCCAAAGCGCCCCTCGCCCACCTCCTCCGGGTGCCACGCCACGCGTGCGTTCCGCGCCAGCATCGCATCGCGGAAGGCCGTGGTGCGCACGAACCAGCTCTCGCGCGCGTAATAGAGCAGCGGCGTGCCGCAGCGCCAGCAGTGCGGATACGAATGCTCCAGCGTGCCGGCCTTCCAGAGTACGCCGCGCGCCTTCAACTCCTCGATGATCACCGGATCGGCGGCCTTCACGAACATCCCGCCCACGAGCGGCATGTCCGCGGGAAATTCACCGCGCAGATTCACCGGTTGCAGAAAGGCCAGCGCGTGGCGCTGCCCCGCCGCGTAGTCGTCGGCGCCGAATGCGGGCGCCATGTGCACCACCCCGCTCCCATCCTCGGCCGACACGAACGATTCGGCGACGATCACCTCGTGGTCGCCCTCACCATAGGGCACCCAGTCCAGCGGACGACGATAGTGCAGCCCCGCCAGCCTGGCGCCGGGCAGGCGCCGCACGACCTCCCACCGATCCGTCCAATCCTCTCCCATCACCGCCGCGACACGTGCCGCCGCGAGCATCAACGTGGACGCATCGCCGCCCGTGCGCCGCCGCAGCTCCACGTATTCGAGATCCGGATGCACCGCCAGCGCCACGTTGGACACGAGCGTCCAGGGAGTGGTGGTCCAGACCAGAATCCGCCGTGAGGGCGACTGAACAGGGGGCTGAGGGGCCCCGGGAGGGGCATTCCTCCCCGATCCCCTGTTCCCGGTTGCCGATTCCCCGCTGGTCGCGTCCCGTATCTCCAGCGCGATGTACACGCTGGGATCCGTCACATCCTCGTACCCCTGGGCCACCTCGTGACTCGACAGCGTGGTCCCGCACCGCGGACAGAACGGGAGAATCTTGTGGCCGCGGTACAGCAGCTCGCGGTCGAAGAGCGTCTTCAGCGCCCACCAGACGCTCTCCACGTACTCGTTGGAATACGTGATGTACGGATTCGCATAGTCGAGCCAGTAGCCGATGCGCGCGCTCAGCTCTTCCCATTCACCCTTGTACTTCCACACACTCTCACGACAGAGCTGGTTGAACCGCTCGACGCCGATCTCCTCGATCTGATGCTTGCCGTTGATGCCGAGTGCCTTTTCCACTTCGATTTCCACGGGAAGTCCATGCGTGTCCCAACCCGCCTTCCGCAGCACGCGATATCCCTTCATCACGCGATAGCGGCAGAACAGGTCCTTGACCGTTCGCGAGAACACGTGGTGGATGCCGGGGCGACCGTTCGCCGTGGGCGGTCCCTCGAAGAAGACGAAGTCCTTGGCGCCCTCACGCTCGCGCACCGTGCGCGCCAGAATGTCCTCCGCGGCCCAGCGTTCGAGCATCTCCTGCTCGAGCGCGGCGGCCGGACCTTCAGGTGGCAGCAGTTGATAGCGCGTGCCGGCGCGGCTGCCGGCCGGCGGCGCCGCGGATCCGGCGGTGCTCACAGTCGCTCCAGTACGCCGGTCACGAGCGCGGAGAGGGCAGGCTCGGCGCGTCCCGCGACGGCAATGATCTGCTCGACACTCGCAGGTTCGAGCGCATCCGGCAGACAGCGATCGGTGATGATGGACAGCCCGAGCACGCGCATGCCCCCATGCACCGCGACGATCACTTCCGGCACGGTGGACATGCCCACCACATCCGCGCCGATGCCACGGAGAAATCGGTACTCGGCCCGTGTCTCGAGGCTCGGACCAGGGACGGCCACGTACACGCCCTCGCGCAGCGTAATGCCCTGCGCCGCCGCCACCGAGCGGGCGAGATCGCGCAGTGCGGCGTCGTACGGCGCGGACATGTCAGGAAATCGCGGGCCCAGCCGGTCGTCGTTCGGGCCGATCAGCGGATTGTCACCCAGCAGATTGATGTGATCCGCCATGAGCATCAGCTCGCCCGAATTCCAGAGCGGATGCATTCCGCCGCACGCATTGGTGACCACGAGGACGCCCGCTCCCAGCGCCTGCATCACGCGCACGGGAAAGCTCACCTGCTGCGCCGTGTAGCCTTCATAGAGGTGAAAGCGCCCCTGCATGGCCACGACGCGCCTCCTCGCCAGCGTGCCGCACAGCAGCCGGCCGGAATGCGATTCCACCGTGGCGCGGGGAAACGCCGGGATGTGCGCGTAGTCAATGGCGACCTCGACCTCCATGACACGGGCCAGTGCCCCAAGACCGGTGCCAAGGATGATCGCCGTGTCCACGGTGCCCGAAAACCGGTCGCGCACCGCGGCCACGGCGGTGGCAACCTGTTCCTGAGTGTGCGCGGCGGCGGGCGAGCGATGCGCCGCCAGGATCGTGGCGTCGTCGAGCCGAAGGCCCGTCATTCCTTGACCAGCGACTCGAGCCAGGCCGGCGTCTTGAGATGCTGTCGCAGGTCGGACACCGGCTCTTCAGCCGCCTTCGTCTCCCCACTCGTGCGCGCCTGCGGCGTGGGCATTTCCGTGGCGTTGAGCTCCGCCAGGTGACGCTCCATCACCGCGCGGAGCTGGTTGATGTACGCCATGCGCGATTTCTCGAGCGTGGCAATGTCCGATTCGAGCCGCCGGATCTCCGCGCGCACGTTCTCCATGAGCTTCTCGCCTTCCGCGCGCGCCTCGCGCAGAATGAGCTGCGCCTCGCGATCCGCCTGCTCCCGCGTTTCCGCGCGCAGTTGTTGCGCCGACACGAGCGCATCGTTCAGCGCGCGGTCGCGGTCGCGAAAGGCCTTGAGCTGTTCGTGAAATCCGCGCGCCTTGGACTCGAGCTCCTGATTCTGCCGCGTCAGCCGCTCGAGCTCTTCCGCGACCTGAGCCCGAAAGTCCTCGACCTTCCGTTCGTCGTAGCCCCGGAACGCCTTGGCGCCAAAGTCGAAGCGCCGTACGTCGAGCGCGGTCAGATGAAATGATTCGTCCGTCATGTGCCTCTCGCTCCAAACAGGATGGTCCCCAGCCGAACCATCGTCGCTCCTTCCTCCACCGCCACTTCATAGTCCCCGGACATTCCCATGGACAACTCCGCCGCCGGATGCCCGAGCCGGCACAACGTGTCGCGGGCGGCATGCGCGCCGGCAAAGATCTCGCGCAGCGCCGCCTCCGGCGCGTCCAGCGGCGCCATCGTCATGACGCCCTGCACCGCGATCCCGCCGCACCCGCAGAGCCACTCGCCAACCGGCTCCACGTCCGCCGGTGCGAACCCGCCCTTGCTCGTCTCGCCAGACACGTTCAACTGCAGCAAGGCATGCACCGGGCGCCGGCGACTCACTCCGTGTTCATGCACTGCTTCCGCCAGGCGCCGGCTGTCCACGGAGTGCAGCAGCGTGAAATCATCCACCGCCTTCACCTTGTTCCGCTGCAGGTGTCCGATGAGATGCCAGCGCACCGGCTCCGTGACGGCGTGCATCTTGGGCAGCGCTTCCTGCACACGGTTCTCACCCACATCGTGCACGCCGGCGTTCCACGCTGCGCGCACCGCATCGGGGCCGTGCGTCTTGGTGACGGCAACGACTGTGACCGACTGTCCGTGCCCGCCCCGCGCCACCGCGGCCGCGATGCGCTCCCGCACCTCGGCCAATCGGCCCGCGAGGTCCTCATAAAGCATAAGCCGTGAACCTATCGCCGGTTACGTATTGAATCAAGAAAATCCATCGCGACCGGCCAGCATTCTGTTACACGGCCGGGCCCCCCTGCACGCAACGGCGTGCCAACCGGAAGCTGTGTCGACTGGAGGCCGCGAGGCGCTCAGGCGCGCAACTGCAAAACGGGCACCTCGCCGGTCGTACGCGGCGCGCGCCCCGCCACGAGATCACGTACCTGCGGCGCCGTCAGACCGCGCGTCAGCCGCCCGTTCTCGGCCACCGAGATCTTGGCGGTCTCCTCGGACACGACGACTACCAGCGCGTCGGTCTCCTCGCTGAGTCCGAGCGCGGCGCGGTGCCGGGTGCCGAGCGTCTTGTCCACCATCTGCGCCTGGGACAGGGGGAGAATGCAGCCGGCACCGATGATCATGTCGCCGCGAATGATCACGGCTCCATCGTGCAGCGGTGAGTATGGCGTGAAGATCGTGGCCAGCAGATCCGCCGACACCTTCGCCTGCATCTCCGTCCCCGACGCGAGATAATCGCCCAGCGCGATCTCCCGCTCGAGCGCGATGATGCAGCCGATGCCCGAGCGGCTCAGCCGCTCCACCGCGCCGGCGATTTCCTCCGCGACCTCGCCCATGTCCATGCGCTTGAAGATCCGCGTGAAGGGAGACTGCCCCAACCGCGCCAGCGCGGCGCGCAGCTCCGGCGCAAAAATCACCAGTGCCGCGAACAGCCCGTACCGAAACAGGACGTCCAGCACGTATGTGATCATGGAGAAGCGGAAGAGCCAGGCGAGGGCGTACACGAACGCGAGCACGCCGATTCCGACGAGCATCTGCACGGCGCGCGTGCCATGGACCAGCAGCAGCAGCCGGTAGATGCCGTACGCGACGACGGCGATCTCGATGGCATCGCGCCAGCCGAAGCTCAGGAACCGGAATTGATCGAGAATGTTCACGAAGCGCCCCTGCTCCGCAGAATGCCCCACGCCACGTCCAGCGCCCGGCGATGCGCCCGCACATCGTGCACGCGGAAAATGCGCGCTCCCAGCGTGAGCGCCACGACGTTGGCGCCAATGGTGCCATCGACGCGATCGGCGGGCTCACGCACGCCACTCAGCTCCCCCACCACGCGCTTGCGCGATACACCGACCACGAGCGGATATCCCAACGCCACCAGGCGATCGAGCGACGCCAGTACCGCCACCGACTGCTCCCCCCGCTTGGAAAAGCCGATGCCCGGATCGAGGGCGATCTTCTCCCTCGACACGCCGCGCGCCTGCGCGGTTTCCGCATGCGCGCACAGTTCCGCCATCACCTCACCAGCCACATCACTACCATAGTGCGCGTGCGTGTAGCTCGCCATGTCTCGCACGCCGCCGCGCGAGTGCATGAGCACCACGCCCGCGCCCGCGCGCGCACAGATGTCAGCGCTGCGAGGATCGAGCCGGAACGCCGAGACGTCGTTGATGATCTCGGCGCCCGCATCCAGTGCGGCCAGCGCCACCTCGCTCTTCACCGTGTCCACCGAGAGCGGCACGTTCGGCAGGCGGCGGCTCAATTCCCGGACGACGGGAAGCACCCGGCGCAGTTCCTCCGGCTCGTCTACCGGCGTGGGACTCTGCGGTCGCGTACTTTCGCCACCAATGTCCAGCACGTCCGCCCCCTCCTCCACCAGCCGCTCTCCCTGCGCCACCGCCGCATCCACTGATAAAAACTTACCCCCGTCGCTGAAGCTGTCGGGGGTAACGTTGATGATCCCCATGAGACAGGGACGATCGAGAGGCAGCACAACCGAGCGGAGGGACCAGGACATGAAGCGGTGGCTGGTGGCTGGTTGCTGGTTGCTGGTTGAAAGGCGGTGGCTGGTGGCTGGTAGCTGGACCAGCTACCAGCCACCAGCATCCATCTACCATCACGCCGGTGCCACCTCCGGGCCGCCCAGAAGCGGAGGCTTCACGGGCTTGGGTTGCGGCACGGTAACGGGCGCTGTGGCCGAGGGCGGTGCCCCCGTGGGTAGCTTGCGCGGCGGCAGCTTCTCGCCCCGAACCAGGATCTCAATGTCGTCCGCCGTGAGCGTCTCGCGTTCGAGCAGCGCACCCGCGATCGAATTGAGCAGCTCAATGTTGTCCACCAGCGTCTGACGCGCGCGCTCGTAGCTCTCGGTGAGCAGCCGCTTCACCTCGGCGTCCACCAGTTGCGCCGTCCGCTCCGAGACCTCGCGCCGGTGTCCCAGCTCGCGGCCAAGGAAGACTTCCTGCTCGTTGTCGCCAACGAGCACGGGGCCGATCGAATCGGAGAGCCCCCACTGCGCGACGTACCGGCGCGCCAGTGACGTGGCCTTCTGGATATCGTTCGCGGCGCCGGTTGTCACCTTGTCATGCCCGAAGATCAGCTCCTCCGCCACGCGCCCGCCGTACGTCATGACGAGCATGGCCTCGAGCTGCTGGCGCGTGACCGAGTAGCGATCCTCCGTTGGCAGCGTGAACGCCAGCCCCAGCGCGCGCCCGCGCGGCACGATGGTCACCTTGTGCAGCGGGTCGCACCCCTTCGTCTTGATGGCGCACACCGCATGGCCGGCCTCGTGATACGCCGTGTTGCGCTTCTCCTCGTCCTTCATGACCATGGACTTGCGTTCGGCGCCCAGCATCACCTTGTCCTTGGCCTCCTCCAGATCGGTGAGCATCACGCGGTCGTGACTGCGGCGTGCAGCAAGCAGCGCGGCCTCGTTCACCAGGTTCGCGAGATCGGCGCCAGACATCCCCGGCGTGCCGCGAGCGATGACGCTCATGTCCACGTCGTCACTCACAGGCACCTTGCGCAGGTGCACGCGCAGGATTTCCTCGCGGCCGCGCAGATCGGGCAGATCCACCACGACCTGCCGGTCGAACCGGCCGGGGCGCAGCAGTGCGGGATCGAGCACATCCGGACGGTTCGTCGCGGCGATGAGAATCACGCCCTCGTTGGACTCGAAGCCGTCCATCTCCACGAGCAACTGGTTCAGCGTCTGCTCGCGCTCGTCATGTCCGCCGCCGAGCCCGGCGCCGCGATGCCGGCCCACCGCATCGATTTCGTCAATGAAGATGATGCACGGCGCATGCGCCTTGCCCTGTTCGAACAGATCGCGCACGCGACTCGCGCCCACGCCCACGAACATCTCCACGAAGTCCGAACCGGACATCGAGAAGAACGGACGCCCGGCTTCGCCCGCCACCGCGCGCGCGAGCAGCGTCTTGCCGGTGCCCGGAGGACCGACCAGGAGCACACCCTTGGGCAGCCGCCCGCCCAGTCTGGTGAACCGTTGCGGATCCTTCAGGAAGCCGATGATCTCCTGCAGCTCTTCCTTGGCCTCATCGGCGCCGGCCACGTCGGCGAAGGTGACCTTGGGCGTGTCGCCCGTGAGCAGCTTCGCCTTGCTCTTGCCGAAGCTGAACGCCTTGGCGCCGCCCGCCTGCATCTGCCGGAAGATGAACAGCCAGAACCCGATGATCACAAGCCAAGGCAGCCACGTGATGAGCAGATACCCGAGCGACGGCTTGGCGTCCTGCGCGCTGATCACGACGTTCGCGTCACGCAGTCGTTCGACTTCCTTGGGGCTGTTCGCCACGGGGAGCCGCACGGAAAACTTGGTGATGTCCTTGTTGCCCTCGTGCACCTGCGACTTGAAGTCGCCGGTGATCAGCTTCCCATCCTGGATGGTGACCTTCGCGATGTTCCCCTTCTCGAGCTGCTGCCCGTATTCCGTGTAGTCAATTTCCGTGGGCGAGTCGCCGGTCCCTCCAGAGAGCCGAAGGAACAGGATCGGAATGAGGATGAGCAGCAACCAGAACGCGACCGTCTTGGAAACGTGCGCCCAGTGAAACTGCCGCTTGGGAGGTGGTCTGTCAGCCATTACTGCAAACTCGCGATATAGGGCAAATGACGAAAGTTCTCGGCGTGGTCGAGCCCATATCCGACGAGAAACTCATTGGGCGCATCAAATCCAACAAAGCGGACCGGATACGCCAGGTGATCAGCAACGTGCTTGTGCAATAGTGCGCAAATATCGAGCGAGCGTGGCTCGCGGGCGGACAATAAGTCCATCAGGCGATTCAACGTACGCCCGGAATCTACAATATCTTCTACAACTAGAATGTGTTTGCCCCTCAGGTTTGTTTCCGGATCATACGCCAGTCGGACATGTCCGCTCGACGCCATGGCGTCGCCATAGCTCGCCGCCACCACGAAGTCCACCTGCAGCGGCCGGCGAATCTGGCGCACGAGGTCGCCCAGAAAGATAAAGCTCCCCTTGAGCAATCCCAGCACCAGCAGCTCGCCCTCCGAATACGTGTCCGTAACGGCTTCACCCAGCTCACGCACGCGTCCGGCGATGGTTTCCTCGTCAAACGCAATCCGCCGGACGGGACGTCCTTCGAGACGCGGATCAGCAGTCGTTGTGTTCACAGCGGAACAGTACCTCCGGTCTGCCGGACCGGACGGTTGCCGCCTCACCGCGGCGCACCCCGGGAACCCAGACGATCTCTTCTCCTGAGAGGACGACTGGCCAGCCCGTTCGGCTCGCGGCGTCCACTCCTGCATCGCGCAGCAGCCCCTTGATGCGCCGCGGCCCCCTGGCCCCGGCTGGCGTCATCCGGTCGCCCGGGTGCCACCCACGTACCGTGAGCGCCGCCTCGGCGGAGAACGACGCTTCCCACAGCGATGGCGCGCGTTCCGGGAACGGGTCTCGCGAACGGGTGCGCCGAAACCGAAAACCTGAGAAGACCGTTCCGTCGCGTAGCGCGCGTTCCGTATCCGCTTCGACGTGCGTGCGCTGCCGTCGCAGCCGCAGCCGATCTCCCTGACGTACGATCTCGTAGCCGCCCGAGAGTTGGATGCGACCGCCTGCCCTCCCTTGCATGGTAAACTGGGCAGCGCGATCCGTTCCACGACGATCCATGGCGATGCCGAGCGGCGCCGCGAGAACCGGCCAGATCAGCCGCAGCATCGGAGCATCATATCCAGCGAGCCTGGTACGAGCAACCACCACGCTGTCACCCTCGCGCGCGGGCTGCAGCGCCGAGCGAACGACGTCATCCAGCTCGCGCCGCAGCGCTGCTGCACGGGCCGCGATGTCGAGCAGTTCATCGCTGAGCGCCGGCCGCACGCGGCTGCACGCAGGCAGGAGGTCCAGACGCACGCGGTTGCGCAGAAAACGATGCGACGCGTTGGACGGATCTTCCACCCAGGCGAGTTGCCGGGCCCGGGCGTAGCGCGCGATGTCCGATCGCGCGAGCGAGAGCAGCGGCCGCACCACGTCGCTGGGGGCGAAGAGCGCCGCCAGCCCGCGCGCGCCCGCCCCGCGCAGTGCACGCAGGAAGACAGTCTCCACCTGATCGTCGCGCGTGTGCGCGGTGGCCACGCGAGCGTGGTAATCGCGCGCGACCGCTCGCAGGAAGTGCCAGCGCGCGTCGCGCATGGCCGCTTCCGATCCTGGGTGTCCGACGGCGTGCCCGCGCGCCACGGGGAAGCCCAGCGCCGTCGCGCGCCCTTCGACCTGGTCGGCTGCGTGCGTTGCCCAGGGGCCGGTGTCGTGGTCGAACGTGGCCACGCACGCCACGTGCTCCGGACCGACTCGCGAGACGGCGTCGAGCAGCACCATGGAGTCGACTCCGCCGGATACGGCCAGCACGAGGTGGCCCGCTCCCGGCATCGCGGTGCGCATCTCGTTAAGGACAAGATCCTCCGTCTTGGGCATGCGGAAAACTACGCTTATGGGCGGAGTCGCGCCCCTGGCGTCATGCCGGGCAGCCCTCACCTACTGGCCCGACCGCGATGCGATACGTACATTTCCGCACGATCGTCATGGCATCAACCATTCAATCGTCGGGGACATCGTGGAGACGAACGGACCATTGGGCCTGCTCTGGATGAGCATCGGGTTGGGCTGCTTCTATGTTGGCCTCCTCTGGCTCAATCTCCTGCTCGGCCACTTCCTCACGCCGCTCTTCCTGCTCACGGCGTCGCGCCTGTTCGGTGGAAAGAAGCGCGACGAGGCCGCCCCGCCCGCCTGATGATGCACAGCGGCTGAACGAACTCCGGACTGGCGGGGCGGCGGTGGGTGAGGCCGCCCCGTTTGCATTACCGCGGTGGCCCAGGTGCCGCCGATCACTCTCCACGCGAGGAGCACACGACATGGGTTTCATCATTCTGCTGATCATCATCGTGGCCGTGGGGTTCTGGTTCATGAGCGCGTACAACAGTCTGATTTCGCTCCGCAATCAGGTGTTCAACGCGTGGAAGCAGATCGACGTGCAGCTCAAGCGCCGCCATGATTTGATTCCGAATCTCGTCCAGACGGTGAAAGGCGCCATGAACTTCGAGCGGGAGACGCTCGAGGCCGTCGTGGCCGCGCGGAACAACGCCATCGCGGCAACAACGGGCGCTGCGGCGGGCGCGCCGACTTCCGCGCAGGTGCAGCAGACCGCCGCCGCGGAAGGACAGCTCACGTCGGCCCTGGGCCGTCTGTTCGCTGTGGTGGAGGCCTATCCCGATCTCAAGGCGACCGGCAACGTGGCCCAGTTGCAGGAGGAGCTTACGTCGACCGAGAACAAGATCGCGTTCGCGCGACAGCTCTACAACGACACGGCAACGCAGTACAACACGAAGCAGCAGCAGTTTCCCACGAGTCTCGTGGCCGGCATGGCCAAGGCGTCGCCCGCGGAACTCTGGGAAATCACGGATACCGCCGAGCGTGAAACGCCGACGGTGGATCTGTCCATGAATCCGAAAAAGTGATCGCCAATCCGAATCTCTTTGCGCAACAGGAGGCCAATCGCCGGCGCTCACGATGGCTGGTGATTGGCTTCATTCTCTTCTTTGCGTGGCTGGGATTCGGCGGGGATCTCATTGCGTATCTCTACACGCGGGGTGCGCCGCCGGGAGCGTACCATCACGTCGTTCCGTTCTTCGGCATTCTGCTCACCCTTATTGGATCCGCGATTGCCGCGTGGTCCTGGAAGACAGGTCCGCGGCGCGTGCTCTGGTCCACCGGCGCGCGGGAGCTCACGGAGCCGGTCACGCTGGAGGAGCGCCAGCTCGACAATGTCGTGCAGGAGATGGCCATCGCGGCCGGCATTCCCAAGCCGCGCATCTGGATCATCGAGGACCCCGATCCCAACGCCTTTGCCACCGGGCACGATGAGGGGACGGCGAACATTGCCGTGACGCGCGGGCTGCTGGCCATGTGCTCGCGCGACGAGTTGCAGGGCGTCATTGCGCACGAGATGGGGCACGTGAAGAATCTCGATGTCCGCCTCACGACCCTGCTGGCCGCGCTCGTGGGCGCGGTGGCGCTCGTGTCGAATGGCATGGGCCGGATGATTTTCTACGGCAGCTACTCACCGGGCGGCATGCGCGTGAGCGGCGGCGGCAGCGGCTTTGGTGGTGGACGGGGCGGCAACAACGATCGTGGCGGCGGCGGAAGCGGCCCACTCATCGTGATCCTGCTGGTGGTGTGGGTGGTGAGTTGGATTCTCGCGCCCATCGTCACGCGGCTCCTCGCGCTGGGAGTGAGCCGCGATCGCGAATATCTGGCCGACGCGATGAGCGCGCAGTTCACGCGCAACCCGCTCGCGCTCGCCGAGGCACTGCAGAAAATCGAGGGCGCCGATGCGCCCACCCGCAGCATCAAGTCCGGCGCCGCACACCTCTGTATTGCCGACCCGCTGGGCCGCCCCGTCAACTCCGGCGAGAGCCGATTCGCCGGCCTCTTCGGCACGCATCCCCCCATGGCCAAACGCATCGCTCGCCTCGAAGCGATGGCGTACGGTTCGCTCCCCGCCAGTCCGGCCGCGATCAATGGGGTCAGAGTCGATTGATCTTCCCCAGCCGGCAGCCGGCAGCCACCAGCCAGCAGCTACCGTGGTTTAACCAGCTATTGGAACGAGACAGGATTTCAGGATTGACAGGAT
>DASUKE010000004.1:0-7585 GCA_036278895.1 Gemmatimonadaceae bacterium | reverse complement strand
GCCAGGTCCTCATCGAGCGCCTCGCGGACTTCGGCGACAGTCGAGGCGCCGAGTCGCCAGAGGACGCTCATGACCTCGAGCTCGCGAGGGGGAAAGTGGATCTCGTCCATGGAGTCTCCTACGGAAGTTTCAGTAGTATGTAGACACATGGCCAGATTGTCAACTGCCTTTTCCGTAGTACGCCCGGACCGGGCCGGCACACCCGCACCCTGCGCAGGCGGCGTTACGAAGTCGCCATGCCTTGAGTCGTACTTGCAGGCTGGCCTCGCGGCCTGATTACCTTTCTCCCAACAGACTGAACCGAGAGATATCCATGAGCAGATGGACCCGCGCTCTCGTGGCGGGATCAGCGGTGGTAACTGTCGCCCTGGTCCTCGCCGCTTGCGGAGGCGATAACAGTACGGGACCGGGATCGGCGCCGAACCTTGCCGGCGACTGGACACTCAGCTTCACCGCGTCGAATACGGACCACCAGACGACGTGCTCGGCCACGGGACCGTTGAACATCACGCAGTCGTCCTATGCGTTCACGGGGTCCTTCAACGGCGCGAGCGGCACCTGCATGGTGGCGGGAAGCGAGCAGGGGGGCGATCCCAGCGGTGCGGTGACCAATGGCCACATCGTGAGTGATAGCGCGAGCTTCGTGCTGGGCGGGTGCAACCTCACCGGCGTGATCAGCGGATCGCCCGACCCCACGCAGGTCGCGGGAGACCTTAACTGCACCTTCAATCCCACGCAGGGTGATCCGTACCCCATAACGGGCACCTGGCAGATGCAGCGCTGACGCGACAACGATTCGTCACCGCGCAGCGAAATTTCGGATGGCGAATGGAGTTCAGGTCGTGAAGCAGAGCCCGGGGGCAGCCACGCATGGCTGCCCCCGGTTGCGCGCCGTATCCCGCGTGCGCGTTGCGCCGCAGCCAATGTCTTGACCGGACAGCACGAGGGCGTACGTTGGCAGTATCGCGCCCGGTGGCCACGGCAGTCCTTCGACACCGGCCGCGGGCGCTTCACGTCTCTCAGCCGGGGAATTCCATGAAACAGAGTCTTGCCTACGGACTCGCCGCGACTCTTGCGGCGAGCGTTGCGCTTCTGGCAGCATGCTCAACCGATTCGCCAACCGGTGTGCAGCCCGACAACAGCGATGCAGTCATGCTCTCGCGCGCCGGATACGATCAGCCCGGCGCACATGTGCAGTACGGTGCGCCCGTCAAGGTGGGCGACGGCATCGCGCGC
Organism: Gemmatimonadaceae bacterium; assembly: GCA_036278895.1. Taxonomy (GTDB): domain Bacteria; phylum Gemmatimonadota; class Gemmatimonadetes; order Gemmatimonadales; family Gemmatimonadaceae; genus JADGGM01. The sequence continues at coordinate 6,349 of DASUKE010000004.1, read as the reverse complement.
ACGTACGTCGTTGCCAACGCGCGCGACGGACAGGCGCCGCTGGAGATGGGCATCGCGCTCAGTGCCGGGGCGCTCAATGCACTGCCGACCGACGCCATGCACATGTATCTCCTGCCGCTGCCGCAGCTGGCGCCCGCACCCTACAAGCTCGTGGAACTCGACTGGAACCCGGTGGGCCACCCACCCGAGGGCGTCTATACGTTCCCGCACTTCGACTTCCATTTCTACTTCATCTCGCTGGCGCAGCGCAACGCGATTGTGCCGAGCGATCCGAACTACGCCACGGAAGCGGACAACCTGCCCACCGGAAGCCTGGTGCCGCCGCTCTATGCGCCGCTCGCCGGGCCCGGCCAGACGCCTGCCGACGTCGCCGTGCCGATGATGGGGCTCCACTGGGAGGACCTGACGTCTCCCGAGCTGCAGAATCTGCTCGGCAATCCATCGGCGTATCAGCAGTTCACGAAGACGTTCATCTACGGCTCGTGGAACGGGCAGTTCATCTTCGTCGAGCCCATGGTCACGCGGGAGTTCCTGCTCACGAAGCCCGACGTCTCGTCGCCGGTTCGCGTGCCGCAGCAGTATCCCGTGGCGGGCTACTTTCCAACGAGCTATCGCGTGACGTACGACGCGCAGACCAGGGAATATCGCGTGGCGCTCACGGGCATGGTGGAGCGCAACTGACTTGCCCGTGGCCCCGCTGCTGCTGGCGGCAGCAATCGGTCTGCTCATCGGCGCGGCGTGCGGCTGGCTCTACGCGGCCAGCCGCACCGCGCGCGTGCAGGTGCTGCTGCATGAGCGCGAGAAGGATGTCGCGCAGCTTCGTGCGCTGCTGGAGCAGACGGACGCGCGCCTCCGGGACTCCTTCAGCGCGCTGTCGTCGCAGGCGCTCCAGGCCAACAATCAGGCCTTTCTGGATCTCGCGAAGGCGTCGATGGGTGAATTCCAGCAAGGTGCGAAGGCGGAGCTGGAGGCGCGTCAGCTCTCGATTGCCCAGCTCGTGCAGCCGGTGCGTGAAGGGCTGCAGCGCGTGGATGAGAAGCTGCAGGCGCTCGACAGGGAGCGGACGGCGAGCCACGCGGCGCTGCACGCGCAACTGCGCGGCATGGCTGACGCACAGCAGCATCTCACCGATGAGACGCAGTTGCTGGTGCAGGCACTTCGGGCGCCGCAGGTGCGCGGGCAGTGGGGCGAGATGCAGCTCCGCCGCGTGGTGGAGCTGGCGGGAATGATGGAGCACTGCGACTTCGAGGAACAGGAAACGGTGCAGGGAGAGGACGGGAAGCTGCGCCCCGACCTGATCGTGCACCTGCCCGGCGACAAGCTGATCGTGGTGGACTCCAAGGCGCCGTTGTCCGCGTACCTCGACGCGATCGACGCCGTGACCGACGAGCAGCGGGCACCGCTCATGGACCAGCACGCGCGGCAGGTGCGCGACCACATCTCACAGCTCGCGAGCAAGGAGTACGCCGAGCAGTTCACACAGGCACCCGACTTCGTCGTGATGTTCCTGCCGGGTGAGGCGTTCTTCAGCGCGGCGTGCCGGCGCGATCCGGGTCTCATTGAATTCGCCGTGCAGCACGGCGTCATCCCGGCCAGTCCCACCACGCTCATCACCGTGCTCAAGGCCGTGTTCTACGGCTGGCAGCAGGAACGCATCGCGCGCAACGCGGAGGAAATCCGGGACCTCGGCATGGAACTCCATGCTCGCATGCGTGTGATGGCGGAGCATCTGGCCAGGGTGCGCAAGGGGCTGGACGGTGCGGTCACTGCGTACAATGCCGCCGTGAGCTCGCTCGAGTCGCGCGTGCTGCCCACCGCGCGAAAGTTTCGCGAACTCGGCGTCGGACCGGGCGACGAGATCGAGGCACTCGAGCCCGTGGATGCGGTGCCGCGACTCCCGGCCGCGCCGGAGCTCAGCGCGACCGGTGCGCCCGGGCTCGAGGCGCACGTTTCGCCCGAGCTCATCGTGCCCGGTGCGGCCGAGACGGTGGGCAAGGGCATGCCCGCGTAGCTACCGCCCCGCCAGTCGCTCGAACAGCGGAATGGCCGCAGTCAGGGCACGACGCTCGGCGGCGCTCAACTTCCGGATGTCGGCGGTCAGGACGTCGACGCGGCGGCGGCGTCCCGCCTGCAGCAGCGCGCGACCGAGTGTGGTGGCCTCCACGCGAACGATGCGATGATCGGTGCGGTCGGGCACGCGGCGGACCAGCCCCTGCGCCTCAAGGGCGGCGACCAGCCGTGACATGGTGGGTGCGCGCACCTGTTCCGCGGCCGCGAGCGCGCCAATCGTAATGGGGCCGCCGAAGACCACGACGGAGAGCGCGGACAGGCGCGGTGCGCTCAGGCCGGCGGCATCGTCCTCGCGCCGCAGGCGCCGCAGCAGGTGGATGGCCGCGGCGTGCAGGCGGTCGGCCAGGACGTCGGCGGGGTCGCGCCGGCGCGAGCGGCCGGATGCTTGACGGTGGGTCATGGGGGTGTATTTTAGTTAGCGCAGCTAACTATTGGCAAGCCCCATCCCGGGCCCGGCCGTTCCATACGTTCTCATCGGAGCTTCCCATGCCTGATTCCGCCGCTGCATCAGCCGCTTTCGCCGGAACCGCCGTCACCGCCCTCGGCCAGGTCGCCGTCACCGTGCAGGACGTCGAGCGCAGCACGCACTTCTACCGCGATGCCGTGGGGCTGCCCTTCCTGTTCGCGGCGCCGCCGGGGCTGGCGTTCTTCGACATGGGCGGCGTGCGGCTCATGCTCACCGCGCCGGAGGGCGCGTTCACCCCCGGGTCGAGCACCGTGCTCTACCTGCGGGTGGGCGACATCATGGCGGCGCACGCGGCCATGTCGGCGCGTGGCGTGCCGTTCGTGGATCAGCCGCACCTGCTCGCCCGTATGCCGGACCACGACCTGTGGATGTGCTTCTTCCGCGATCCGGATGGGCACACACTCGGCCTCATGTGCGAACGACCCAAGGGAAGTGAGTGATCGCCACCTGCATGGCCTTCGCGCCATGGGCGCGACATATTCCCCGCGTCGTGTCGTCTGATATCCATCAGTCCCATACACCCGAGGCCGTTGTCGTGCACAGATCCCGCCATCGCGTCGCCATCCTGCCCGCCCTCGTCGCGTTCTTCCTCGCCGCCGCAGCTGCCGCACAGTCCACCGATCTCTATTCCGACATGCACTGGCGGAGCATCGGACCCGTGCGTGCCGGCCGTGCCCGCGCGCTCTCGGGCGTGGCGAGCCAGCCCAATGTGTTCTACGCGGGTTTCGACAACGGCGGCGTGTGGCGCTCCACCGACTACGGCTCGACGTGGGAACCGATCTTCGATCACGAGCCTACCGGCTCCATTGGCGCCATCGCCGTCGCGCCGTCGGACCCGGACATCATCTACGTGGGCAGTGGCGCCGGCATCATCCGGCCCGATCTCGCGGTGGGCGACGGCATGTACAAGTCCACCGATGCAGGGCGCACGTGGACGCACCTCGGCCTCGATGACAGCCAGATGATCGCGGGCATCGATGTGGACCCGAAGAATCCGGACCGGCTCTTTGTCGCCGTGCTGGGGCATCCGTACGGACCGAATGCGGAGCGCGGGCTGTTCCGCTCGACAGACGGCGGAAAGTCCTTCGAGAAGGTGCTGTACAAGGACGAATACACCAGCGCCAATGACGTGCACATCGATCCGAGCGATCCGAACGTGGTGTACGCGGCGCTCTGGCAGCAGCAGGAGAGCTTCCGTGAAGGCGGTTCGTTCGGCGGTGACAGCGGCGGCATCTTCAAGTCCACAGACGGCGGCACCACGTGGAACAAGTTGCAGGGCGGGCTGCCCACGGTGCTGCAGGCGAATCTCGCGATCGCGCCGGGTAATCCGCGTGTGGTGTACGCCATGGTTGCTGCGCCGTCGCCACGCGGCGGGGCGGCCGGAGGATTCGGCAGCGGCGTCGTCGCGCTCTATCGGTCGTCCGATGCCGGCGCGAGCTGGACGCTCGTGGATGGACCCGGCGTGAAGGGTCACACGGAAGATCCGCGACCGCTCGTGCGCATTGGTGGGGGCGATCTCCCCACACTGGCCGTGGACCCCAGCAACGAGAACGTCGTCTACAGCAACTCCACCGTACTCTGGCGCACCGAGGATGGCGGCGCCACGTGGACCGCCGTGCGCGGTGCACCGGGTGGCGACGACTATCAGAAAACGTGGATCAATCCCGCCAATCCGAACATCCTGCTCGTCGTGAGCGATCAGGGCGCGGTCATCTCCGCCAATCGCGGCGCGTCGTGGAGCAACTGGTACACACAGTCCACGGCGGCCATGTATCACGTGTCCACCGACAACACGTTCGTCTATCGCGTGTGCGGCGGCCAGCAGGATTCGGGTTCGGCGTGCGTGGACAGTCGCTCGATGGACGGCGAGATCACGTTCCATGACTGGCACCCGGTAAACATCCAGGAGTACGGCATTGCCGCGCCCGATCCGCGCAACGCGGACATGGTCTACGGCAGCGCGCGCACGAACGTCTCCCTGTACAACCGGATCACCGGCCAGACCACGGCCGTGGGTCCCGACATGAGCGCCAAAGGACCGAACGGGGACGCGTACAACCGCAATGTGCGCACGATGCCGATCATCTGGTCACCGGTGAATCCGTCGGTGCTCTACTACACGTCCAACGTGGTGTGGAAGACGACGGATCATGCGCATAGCTGGACGCGCATCAGTCCCGATCTCGCGCGGCAGCGCTGGACCGTGCCGGCCACGGCGGGCAAGTACGCGAGCAGCGTGGACGTGTCGCCGCAGGGCACCATTACCGCGTTCTCGCCCTCGCCGCGCAGCGCCAGTGTGCTCTGGGCGGGCACGGACGACGGCAACATTCAGGTGAGCATGGATGGCGGCGCGAAGTGGAGCAACGTCACACCGCAGGCGATCAAGCCATGGACGCGCATCTTCAACATCGAGGCCGGGCACTTCGACACGCAGACCGCCTACGCCGCCGCGAACACGCTGCGCATTGACGACCTGCACCCCCACTTCTGGCGCACGCACGATGGCGGCAGGACGTGGACCGAGATCGACAACGGCATCGCGCCCGATGCGGTGGCGAATTCCATTCGCGAAGACCCGAGGCAGAAGGGGCTGCTCTACGCGGCCACCGACACCCAGGTCTGGGTGTCGTTCGACGATGGCGACCACTGGCAGTCGCTCAGGCTCAACATGCCGGCGATTTCGGTGCGTGACATCCAGCTCAAGGATGACAGCACGTGTCTCTGCTCCGATCTCATTGCGGGAACGCACGGGCGCGGCTTCTGGATTCTGGATGACGTGACGCCGCTGCGACAGGAAGCGCAGGCGCGCGCGGCACAGGCCGCGTATCTCTACCGGCCGGCCACCGCGGTGCGCGTGCGCTTCGCGACGAACGATCCGACGCCATGGCCGCCCGAAGTGCCGGCCGGCCAGAACCCGCCGCCGGGCGGCATCATTGACTACTACCTGGCGAACGATGCGACCGGACCGGTGACGCTCGACATTCTGGACAAGGCCGGCACGGTGATCCGCTCCTACAGCAGCGCGGATACCGCGCCCAATCCCGATCCCGCGCTCGATCCGAAGGCGTATAACACGCAGGTGTGCCAGCGCACGCCAGGCGCGAGCGCGTGCTCGGTGCCGCTCTACTGGCAGGCCCCGCCCATGCTCATCTCCACGACGCAGGGCATGCATCGCTTCTCCTGGGACCTGCACTATCAGCCCATCGAGGGACTGCAGGGGGGCGGCTTCGGGGGCGGTGATGGCGGCGACAATCCGGTGCCACACCGCACGTATCCGTCGGTGAACACACCATGGGCGCCGCCCGGCTCCTACACGGTGCGCCTCACGGTGAACGGCAGGCACTACACGCAGCCGCTCACGCTCAAGCTCGATCCGCGCGTGAAGACGCCGGCCGCCGGACTCGCGCAGCTCGCGTCGCTTTCGCGCGACATGTACAATCGCGCGGCGTCGGTGCACGCGGCGTATGATCAGGCGCGTGCCCTCTCGGCCGCGCTCGACAGCGCGCAGGACGCCGACGCGCAGGCGTTCAAGGCACGCGTGGACTCGCTCGCGCCCGCGCCCTCGCGCGGCGGACGCGCGGCGTTCTTCCGCCGGCGCGGGCCGTCTGGGCCGCCCAACCTCGAGAGCGCCGCCAGCGCGCTCATGAGCGCCGCCATGAGCATGCAGCGCGCGGACGCCACGCCAACCGCCGTTCAAGTGTCCGCCTGCGCCTCGGCGCGGAAGGACGCCTCAGCCGCGCTCGCGAAGTGGAACACGCTGCGCACACGTGAACTGGCCGCGTTCAATGCAACGCGAAAGGCAGCGGGGAAGAG
>DASUKE010000003.1:0-55037 GCA_036278895.1 Gemmatimonadaceae bacterium | reverse complement strand
GCCATGCAGCTCGCGCAGTGGTGCAGCCAGCGATCCGAATTCTCCGCGGTGCACTATCCCGGGCTTCCCTCGCACCCCGATCACGAAATCGCCAGGGCGACACTCGATGGGTACGGCGGCATGATGGCCGTGGTGCTCGCGGGCGGGGGCGGTGCCACCGAACGCTTCATCAGCCGGCTCAGACTGGCGGCACATGCGCCCAGTCTCGGCGGCGTGGACACACTGGTGTGCGAGCCGCGCTACACGTCACATTCCCATCTCACCGCCGCCGCGCGCGCGGCGATTGGCATTCCGGACGGCTTTGTCCGCGTGAGCGTGGGCATCGAGAATGCCGAAGACCTCATTGCCGATTTCACGCAGGCTCTGCGATGACCGCACGAGCCGGACTGTTTGAGTGATGATTCGATTTTCCCATGTTTCCAAGGAGTATCCCCGCACCGGTCTCGCCTTGAAGGATGTGTCGTTCCGCCTCGCCAAGGGGGAGTTCGCGTTCCTCACCGGGCCGAGCGGCGCCGGCAAGAGCACCATTCTCAAGCTCGTGACCATGGAGGAGCGCCCCACCATCGGTGAGGTGCGGGTGAGCGGCGTGCTGGGCACACAGATCCGGCGCTCCGAGATTCCCAGGCTCCGCCGCAAGCTCGGCGTGGTGTTCCAGGATTTCCGGTTGCTCGATGACCGGACGGCCGAGCAGAACGTCGCGTTCGCGCTCGAGGTGACAGGCACGTCGCGCTCCGCGATTCCGTCGCGCGTGAGCCGGCTGCTCACGCAAGTGGGGCTCGCCTCCAAGGGCACGGCGTATCCGCGCGAGCTTTCGGGCGGCGAACAGCAGCGCGTGGCGATCGCGCGCGCGCTGGTGAACGACCCCATGGTGCTCATTGCGGACGAACCCTCGGGCAACCTCGACGAGCGTGCCACGCGCGGCATCTTCCAGCTCCTGCGCGAGATCAACGCCTCGGGCACCGCGGTGCTCATGGCCACGCACAATCTCGAGCTGGTTCGCCGCCACGAGTATCGCGTCATCGAGATCAATCGCGGGCAGCTCGTGTACGATTCGGCGGAGCCCTCGGCCGCCGGCGCGGGCTCACCACCCGTCGGCTGATGCGCCTCACCATTCGCGAGGTGATGCTCGGACTCCGGCGCGCGCCGCTGCTGAGCATCCTCAGCATCATCACCATCGCCTTCAGTCTGTTCGCCCTGGGGCTCTTCGGGCTCGTAGCGCTCAACGTGAGCCGGGCGCTGCGCGGGATCGAGGAGCGCGTGGAGATTCGCGCGTTCATCACCGACGGCGCGCCGATTGAAGCGGTGGCCGCGGCGGTCGGCGACATTCGCGCGTTCCCCGAGGTGGCGCGGGTGGACGTCATCACGCCGGACGAGGCGCTGGCGCGCGCGCGCAAGGAGCTCACCGAATTCAAGGACGTCTTCGACGCGGCGTTCCTCCCAATGTCGCTCGAGATCCGGCTCAAGCCGGGCCACCGCGATCCCGCCACGGTGCGCGCCGTCGCGGAGCGGCTGAAAACCTACACGTTCGTGGATGACGTGCGCTACGGCGAGGAGTGGGTGCAGAAGCTCTACAGCATCCGCAACATCGCCGGCGCGACGGGCCTCGTGCTGGGCATTGCCTTCGCCGTGGTCGCCATCATCATCATCGGCTCGACGATCCGCATGACGGTGCTCGCCCGCGCGCGCGAAATTTCCATCATGCGGCTGGTGGGCGCCACGGACGGATTCGTGCGCCGGCCCTTCCTCATTGACGGCTTTCTCAAGGGCGTGCTGGGGGGCGTGGTGGCGCTCGGGATGGCCTGGTTCGCGCACTCGCTCGTCGACCGCTATCTCATTCAGACCGCCTTCTTCGCCAGCGGGACAGCGCTCCTGGGCATCGCCGGTGGCGGACTCATTGGCCTGCTCGGCAGCGCCGTGTCCGTGGGGCGCCACCTGCAGGATGTCTAGCGGTGCACCGGGCGTGCGGCCCCGCGCTCCACGCGGCGGTCGCACCGCGACTCTCTGTCTCATCGCGTTCGTCGTGGCCGTCGCGACTGGCGGCGCCTGCCCGGCGACGGCGCGCGCCCAGGACAGCGCCGCCGTGAAACTGCGCGGCGAACGGCAGAAGCTGGATCAGTTGCGCCACGAACGCGAGCAGCTCGAGCAGCGTCGGAACAGCTTGCGCAGCACGGTGCACGACCTCTCCGAGGAAGTGCAGAGCCTGGACCGCGAAGCGGACATGACGGCGCGCGTCGTCGCATCGCTCGATGCGCAACTGGCCACGATCAACGGCGAGGTGGAGTCGACGACGAGCGACCTCATTCGCACGCAGGACGAGCTGACGCTCGGTCAGGCCATTCTGCAGCGACGGCTCGTGGACATCTACAAGCGAGGATCGCTCTACTCGGCGGAGGTCCTGCTCTCCGCAACGAGCTTCGGCGATCTCGTCGCGCGCTACAAGTACCTGCACCTCCTGACGCTCCGCGATCGCGCCCTGGTGGAGCGGGTGGCCGGGCTGGGCGACCGCATCAGCCGCCAGCGCGGCAACCTCGTGCAGTTTCAGCGGGACATGCAGGAGAGCCTGCAGGAGAAGGCGGACGAGGAGCAGCGGCTGCGCGATCTCCGCGATCAGCAGGCGGGGAGCCTGAAGAGCGCGCAGCATCGCGCCCAGGATACCGATCGGCGTCTCGCGCAGCTCAGCAGGGACGAGAAACGGCTGGGCGATGTGATTGCATCACTCGAAGCGGCCCGGCTGCGCGCGGAACGCGCCGCCCCCAATGCGACACGCGAGTCGAGCACATTGCGGGCAGGCGGCGCGCGATTCGCGTGGCCGGTGGACGGACAGCTCGAATACAGCTTCGGTCGCGTGGTGAACCCGAACAACACCACCGTGCGCTGGAACGGCATCGGCATTGAGGCGCCGGCCGGGACGCCGGTGCACGCCATTGCCGCGGGCAAGGTGCTGGTGGCCGAGTCGTTCGGCACCTACGGACTCACGGTGATCATTCAGCATCCCGGAGGCGACTATTCGGTGTACGGCTCGCTGAGTCGCATCGCCACGGAAAAGGGCGCCGTCGTGGGCAAGGGAGAAGTGATTGGCTACGTGGGCACGACCGACCCCGCGCTCGGTCCGCATCTGCACTTCGAGCTGCGCCCCGAGGGTCACGCCGTGGATCCGCTGGACTACCTGACGCCGAAGCCGTGACGCCGCTGCTCGGCGCGCACGTCTCCACCGCCGGGGGCATCGCGACGGCGCCACCGCGTGCGCGGGCGATCGCGGCCACGGCCATGCAGATCTTCACCAAGCAGGCCAACCGCTGGGCGGAACGCAGTTGCGAGGAGCAGGAGGTCCATGCCTTCCGCGCTGCGCTCGCGGACACGGATGTCCGGGTCACCGTGTCACACGATTCGTATCTGATCAATCTCGCCAGTCCCGACGCCACGCTGCGCCAGCGCTCCATGCAGTCGTTCATCGCCGAGCTGCGACGGTGCGAGGCGCTGGACCTGAATTTCCTCGTGTCGCATCCGGGGAACTACATGGACGACCGGAACAGCGGCATCGCGCGCAACGCGGACGCCATCACGGCGTGCCTGGAACAGGTGCCGGGGCGCACGGTACTCTGCATGGAGACCACGGCGGGCGCCGGCACGGCGCTCGGCGCGACGTTCGAGGAGCTCGCCGTGATCCTCGATCGCATTCCGGCGGCGTTGCAGCACCGGCTCGGCGTGTGTCTCGACACCTGTCACGTCTTCGCCGCGGGATATGATCTCATCAACGACTACACGGGTGTCTGGGCACGATTCGCGGACGCACTCGGTCGCAACCGGCTGCGCGTCATCCATCTCAACGACTCCAAGGCGCCGTTCGGATCGCGGCGGGACCGGCACGAGCTCATTGGTGAAGGGGCGCTGGGCGAGGCGCCATTCCGCCAGCTGATGAACGACGAACGCCTTGAGGGCGTCGCCATGGTCATCGAAACGCCAAAGGGGGATGACCACACCGCGACCGATACCCGCATGCTGGACCGGTTGCGCGGGTATCGGCTCACAGCGGGCGCAACGTGACATGGCCGCCAATCGTATTAGAATGATGGGCATGCTGAGCTTCCTTCGTCCGCGGAGCCGTTCCAGGGTGCTGCGCGTCGTCGCGCTGGTGGTGATCGCCGCGCAGGCGGTGAGCGTGTGCCTGGCGCCCAGCGCGGAAGCCTTCGCATCGCGCAGCGCGCCCGCGCACGTGGAGGAAGGCGGCACGCATCTGCACCATTCGCACACACCGGAAACGTGCCCCGCCTGTTTCGCCCTGCAGATCACGGGCGAACCGCCGCAGCATGATCCGCTGCTGGCCCGGCAGTTCAGCACATTCGACTCGCCGCGTCCCAATGAGCCGCACGTCGCTCCCGCGCGGCGCATCGCGGCCAGCTCCCCCCGCGCTCCACCACTCGTCACGCTCGCGAACGGATAGCCGGCCCCGCCCGCGTGGCGGCGGCCCACTCCTCGCGCGAGGCGCATCACCGTTCCGCCTGAACGCTCCCCGCAGTACGCGGCTCACGCTGCTCGGGAGGCGTTCCGCCCGGAGCCCGCGCCGCCGCGCCAGTTGCGTGATTGACGGGACGGGAGCACATGCACCTGAAATTGAGATATGTCACACTGGCCCTGGCCTGGGCACCGGTTGCCGCCGGGGCACAACAGCCCGTGCCGCCCGGGGCCGACACGACTGTCGTGCTCAGGCTCACGCGGCAGCAGGCGATCGATCTGGCGCTGGCCAACAACCCGCAGCTCGCCGCGTCACGCGAACAGGTGGCGCAGGCGCGCGCCCGCGTCACCGAGGCGACCGCGCTGCCCGACCCGAGCCTGTCGGCCACGATCGTCGGCCAGAACGGCGCCTTTGCGCCAGGTACGGCGGGCGAGCATGACTATGCACTGGGGCTGACGATCCCCTTCCCCGATCGCATTCGGCTCAGGGGAAAGGTCGCCTCCTCGGATGTGCACGCGTCGGAGTTCTCGCTGGACCAGCTACGCCAGAGCATCGCGTCGCAGACGTCGCAGACGTACGACTCACTGCTCGTCGCGCTGCGCCACCAGGCGGACTTTCAGCAGGCCGGACAGCTCGCCCAGGATTTCCTCACGCGAACCGAGGCACGATTCAACGCCGGCACCACGCCCAGGCTCGACGTCATCAAGGCCCGGGTGGACGTCGCTCAGGCGCAGAACGACCTCATCGCGAGCGAGCGCACGGTGTCCAACGCGCGCGCGGCGCTGAACCGCCTCATCGGCCGGTTGCTCGGCGCACCGGTGGAGGCGGCGGATTCGCTGCTGATTCCGTCAGCACTGCCACCGCTCGACAGCCTGGAAGCCGCCGCGCTCGAACATCGCCCCGAAGTGCGCAGCCTCGCCGCGCAGCGATCGGGGGCGAGCGCCGCGACCACGCTCGCGAAGGAATTCTGGCTTCCCGATCTCAGCGTGTCGGTGTCACGCAATGCCGTCAACGGCACGCCCACCACGTTCGACACCGGCTTCGGCATCGGCTTCCCGATCTTCTTCTGGCAGCACAGCGGCGGAGAGGTCGCCGAGTCACGCCATCACGAGCTGGAGCTGTCCGCGAGCATGCGCGATCTGCGCGCGCAGGTGAGCCAGGACGTACGCGTCGCGTACGCGGCCGCGAGTACCGCGCTGCGACAGGCGCAATATCTCCAGGACGCGTTGCTCCCCGAAGCACAGCAGGCCTATCACATCGCATCCGTCAGCTACAGTCTGGGCGGCTCCTCGGCGCTCGAGGTGCTCGACGCCAAGCGCACGCTGCTCGATGCCCAGAGCGAGTACACCGATGCGCTCGGCGCCGCGAATGACGCCGTCGCGCAGTTGCAGCTCGCGGTTGGCACGACCCTCGACGCCGGAATGTCCGGAGGCACGAAATGACCAGTCAGCAACTCGTTCGCGGCGCGGCCGTTGCCGCCGTGGTGACATGCATCGTGTCCGGATGTTCGCGCGACAGCGCATCCGGTGGGGAGGGGGGCGGCGACGTGACCGCGACGTCGTCCGGCGCACTGGTGCTGCCGGCCGCACAGCGCGAGCGACTCACGGTGAAGGCAGTGCAGAACGTGAAGTACCGTCCCACGGTACAGGTCACCGGGACCGTTGCGTTCGATGGCGACCTCTCGACGCCCGTACTTGCCACGATCTCGGGACCGGTCACGCGCGTGCTGGTCCAGCCGGGAGCGCGCGTGCCGCGCGGCGCCCCGCTCGCGTACGTGTCCTCGCCGGACTTCGCGGCGGCGGTTGCCGCGTATCGCAAGGCCGCCGCCACCGCGCGCAACGTGCAGCGCATCGCGGATCTGGACCAGAAGCTCTTCGAGAACGACGCGCTGGCCCGGCGTGACCTCGAGCAGGCGCAAACGGACGCCGTGTCCGCCAACGCCGACCGCGACGCGGCGCTCGAGCAGCTCCGCGCGCTCGGCGTCGAGGAGAGCACGCTCACGGAACTGGAGGCGAATCACCCGGTCGCAAACGTGCAGGGCGTAATTCGCGCGCCCATCGGCGGCACGGTGGTCGAGCGCCTCGTCAGCCCCGGTCAACTGTTGCAGGCGGGATCCACGATGTGCTTCACGATCGCGGATCTCTCGCGCATGTGGGTGCTCGCCAACGTCTTCGAGACCGATCTGCCCGAAGTCCGGCTGGGTGATTCGGTGGAAGTGGTCACGACCGCCTCGCCGCGCACGTTTCGCGGAACGGTGGACAACGTTGCCGCGGAGGTGGATTCGAGCACCCGCGCCACGGCGGTGCGCGTGGTCGTCCCCAACGCCGAGCGCCTGCTCAAGAAGGACATGTACGTGCGCGTGGTGATCCATTCCCGCCGGGAGCACACCGGCATGCTCGTGCCCGTCTCCGCCGTGCTGCGCGATGAGGACAATCGGCCGCTCGTGTACATCCAGAATGGCTCCGGCGCGTACGAGCGCCGGTCGATCACGCTCGGCGCACGGGTGAACGATCAGTGGCAGGTCACCGCGGGACTCGTTCCGGGTGACAAGGTCGTGTCGGAGGGCGGACTGTTCCTGCAGTTCGCGCAGAGCCAGTGACGGAGCCCACTCGCACCGGGAGCGCGCCGGTCCGCAAGCCCTCGCTCATCAACCGCATCGTCAGCACCTCGCTGGAGCAACGGTTTCTCATCTCGCTGCTGTCGCTCCTGCTGATTGGTGTCGGGATCTGGTCGTTTCGCCGGCTGCCGGTGGATGCCTATCCGGACCTCTCGCCGACAATGGTCGAAATCATCACGCAATGGCCCGGGCACGCGTCGGAGGAAGTGGAGCGGCTGATCACGGTTCCCATCGAAGTCGAGATGAACGGGATCGCGCGGCTCAAGGTCGTGCGCAGCATCTCGCTCTACGGCCTGTCCGACGTCACGCTCACCTTCGAGGACAACACCGACGACTACTTCGCGCGACAGCGCGTCTTCGAGCGGCTGCCGGACGTGGATCTCCCTGAGGGCGTGTCGCCGGACGTGGGCCCGCTGTCATCACCATCGGGCCTGGTCTATCGGTACGTGCTGGACAGTCCGGACCGATCACCCATGGAGCTGAAGAACCTGAACGACTGGGTGATCACGAAGGCGTACAAATCCGTGTCGGGCGTGGCGGATGATTCGCCGCTGGGAGGCGAGACCATGCAGTATCAGGTCCTGCTCGACCCGGGGCGGGTCGCCGCATCGGGCCTCTCCGTCACGCAGATCGCGGATGCACTGGGCGCGAACAATGGCAACGCGGGTGGTGGCTTCTATTCGGAAGGCGGACAGTTCTACTACGTGCGCGGGCTCGGCCGTGTGCACACGGTAGAAGACATCGGCAACGTGGTCGTCGCGGTGCACAATGGCACGCCAATCCTCGTGAAGGATCTCGGCGAGGTGATCATCGGCCACGCACCTCGACTGGGACAGTTCGGATTCAACGGGCGGAATGATGCGGTGGAGGGTGTCATCCTCATGCGCCGCGGCGAGCAGACCCAGACGGTGCTCAAGGGCGTCGAGGGCATGACGCAGCAACTCAACGACTCGGTGCTCCCCAAGGATGTCCGCATTCATCCATTCTACGACCGAAGCGATCTCGTTCATCTGACCACGCGAACAGTCGAGGACAATCTCGTTCGCGGGATTCTGCTCGTGATCGTGGTGCTCATCTTCTTCCTGTACGATGTCCGGTCCGGACTCATCGTCGCGACCGCGATCCCGCTCTCGCTGCTCTTCGCGTTCATCTGTCTGGATGTCCGCCACATTCCCGCGAATCTCCTCTCCATAGGAGCCATCGACTTCGGCATCCTGGTGGATGGAGCGGTGGTGATGGTGGAGAACATTCATCGGCAGCTCGCGCTGCGCCATGGCACCGCATTCAACGTCGTCACCGTCATTGTCAGTGCAGCCTCCGAGGTGGATCGGCCGATTTTCTATGCGGTGGCGGTGATCGTGGTCGGATTTCTGCCCATCTACGTGCTGTCTGGGCCATCGGGGCGGCTCTTCAGCCCCATGGCCGATACGACGATTTTCGCGCTCGTCGGCTCGCTGCTCGTCACCTTGACGCTTATTCCGGTGCTTTGCGCCTGGCTGCTGCGCCGCGGTGTCCGGAATCGCCGCAACGCGATCTTCGAATGGGTGCGCAACTGGTACGCTCGCGGCCTCGATCGGTGCCTGGCGCGGCCCTGGATCACGACCGTCGTATCGGCGATGGTGTTTGGGCTGTCCATGCTGCTCATTCCCGCGATCGGCGCCGAGTTCATGCCCAAGCTCGACGAAGGCGCGCTCTGGGTGCGCGCCACCATGCCGTACACGATTTCGTTCGACGCGTCGTCGAAGATCGTGCCGCAGATCCGCACCATTCTTAAATCGTTCCCGCAAGTCACCGACGTCGGGTCCGAGCATGGCCGTCCCGACGACGGCACCGACGCCACCGGGTTCTTCAATGCGGAATTTTTCGTGGGGCTCAAGCCATACGATGAGTGGACTGGCCCCTATCGCACCAAGCCTGAGCTCATTGCGGCAATCGACAGGAAGCTGTCGGGCTTTCCAGGCATCACCTTCAACTTCACGCAACCAGCCGAAGACGCGGTGGACGAGGCGGAAACCGGCCTCAAGAGCGCACTGGATGTGAAGATCTTCGGGCCGGATCTCACGACGCTCGAGCACAAGGGGCGGGAAATCGAACACGTGCTGCGTGGCGTGCGTGGCATTACGGATGTCACGCTCGTGCAGGAGCTCGGCCAGCCCGCGCTCACGATCGACATTGATCGCGAGCGCATCGCGCGCTATGGCATCAACGCCGGCGATGTGAACGCGCTCATCGAGGCCGCGGTGGGTGGCGGCGTGGCCACGCAGGTGGCACAGGGTGAACGCCTCTACGATCTGGTCGTGCGCCTTCAGCCGCAGTTCCGCGAGACGCCGGAGCAGATCGGCGCGATTCTCGTGCCCGCGCCCGACGGTCAGCAGATCCCGCTGAAGGACCTGGCGACGATCGCGGTGTCGAATGGCGCCTCGTTCATCTACCGTCAGGACAATTCGCGCTTCATTGGCGTGCAGTTCTCGGTGACCGGCCGCGATCTGGCCGGTGCGGTGCAGGATGCGCAGCGGCAGGTCTCAGCGGCGGTGAAAACACCGTCCGGCTACCGCGTGGTCTGGGGCGGCGAGTATTCCGAGTACACGGCGTCACGCGCGCAGCTCCGCGTGATCCTGCCGCTCACGCTGTTCGTGATCTTTCTGCTCCTCTTCGCGCTCTACGACAACTTCAAGTTCCCCCTGATCACCGTCGTAGGCGTCGTCCTGTCCGCGCCCATTGGCGGCCTGCTCGCGCTGCTTCTCACCGGTACGCCGTTTTCGGTGTCGTCGGGAATCGGTTTCCTCGCGCTCTTCGGCGTCTCGGTACAGACCGCCGTAGTCTACATCTCGTATGCGAATGAGTTGCGCAACGGCGGCGTGAGCATCATGGAGGCGACCCGGGAAGCGGCGCTGTTGCGATTGCGACCCATCATGATGACGGCGCTGGTTGCTGCGCTGGGCCTGCTTCCTGCCGCATTGTCACACGGCGTGGGGTCCGACTCGCAGCGACCGTTCGCGCTGGTGATCGTGGGCGGGCTCTTCTCGCGCCTGCTTATCAGCGTGTTCCTCATGCCCGCGCTGTATGCTCTCGTTGCGCGAGCAGGTGATCGGCTGGAGGTCTGACACGTGGCTCGCGCAGGGGGCGCGCCTTCGGTACAATTGAAAGGATGCCCGTGAGCGGGCACACTGACGTATCTTCCTGAATTCGACTGCAAACCGGACTTCGACTCAATGGCCACACAAACCAAGCCGCGTCATGAGGCGGCAGCACGCAAGGGAACCACAGGGCTGGAACAGCTTGGCCTGTCTCCGTCGGGAACGATCCACTGGAATCTGGTGGCGCCCGAGCTCGTTCAACTGGCGACGCAACGCCAGGAAGGAACGCTGGCGGACATGGGCCCGTTCGTCGGCATCACGACGCCGCACACCGGACGCTCGCCCAAGGACAAGTTCATCGTCCGCGAGCCCGGCACCGAGGGAGACATCTGGTGGGGCAAGGTAAACCAGCCGTACGATCCCGC
The DNA here is from genome assembly GCA_036278895.1 of Gemmatimonadaceae bacterium. Lineage (GTDB taxonomy): Bacteria > Gemmatimonadota > Gemmatimonadetes > Gemmatimonadales > Gemmatimonadaceae > JADGGM01. Next base: position 44,465 of record DASUKE010000003.1, on the reverse strand, counting down.
GAAGTACGATCTGCTCCTGGCGGATGTGCAGGCGTATCTGAGTGCGCAGTCCGATCTCTTCGTGCAGGATTTGTGGGCGGGCGCCGACCCGCGTTACCGGCTGTCGGTGCGCTTCGTCTCGCCCAACGCGTGGCAGTCGCAGTTCGTGCGCAACATGTTCATTCGGCCCGAGCTCTCCGATCTCCCCACCTTCGCTCCCAACTTCAGCGTGCTCCACACGCCGGAGTTCCAGGCGGACCCGGCACGCCACGGCACACGCACGGGCACGTTCATCGTGCTCAACTTCGCCAAACGGCAGATTCTGATCGGGGGCACGCGCTACGCCGGCGAACTCAAGAAGTCCATCTTCACGGTGATGAACTACTTCATGCCCAGGCAGGGCGTGCTCTCCATGCACTGCTCGGCCAACATCGGACCGGCCGGCGACACCGCGCTGTTCTTCGGCCTGTCGGGCACGGGCAAGACCACCCTGTCGGCCGATCCCGAGCGCATGCTCATTGGCGATGACGAACACGGCTGGAGCGATCAGGGGGTGTTCAACTTCGAAGGCGGCTGTTATGCCAAGGCGGTGAACCTGTCGGAGAAGGGAGAGCCGGACATTTACCGAACCACCCAGATGTTCGGCACCGTCTTCGAGAACGTGGTGCTCGACCCCAACTCGCGGCGGCCCGACTTCGCTGACATCTCGCTCACCGAGAATACGCGCGTGTCGTATCCGCTGCATTACATCCGCAACCATGTGCCCAGCGGGCGCGGCGGCCATCCCCGCAACATCGTGCTGCTCACCGCGGATGCCTTCGGCGTATTGCCGCCGATCGCGCGCCTCACGCCGGATCAGGCGCTGTACTACTTCCTGTCGGGATACACGGCCAAGGTCGCCGGCACCGAGCGTGGCGTCACGGAACCGCAGGCCACCTTCAGCGCCTGCTTCGGCGACGTCTTCCTGGTGTGGCCGCCCGCGAAGTACGCCGAGATGCTGGGAGAACGACTGCGCGAACACGGGTCGCGCGTGTGGCTCGTGAACACCGGCTGGACCGGCGGGCCCTTTGGAGTGGGCTCGCGCATGAAGCTCGCCGACACACGCACGATGGTGCGCGAGCTCCTCAAGGGAACGCTCGACGACACGCCGACCTTCACGGACGACATCTTCGGACTCGCCGTGCCAAAATCGGTCCCCGGCGTGAATCCCGCAGTCATGAATCCACGGGGCACCTGGAGCGACCCCGCCGCGTACGAAGCGCAGGCCAGGAAGCTGGCCGAGATGTTCCGCAAGAACTTCGCGCAGTTGGCCGGCCACGTGGACGAGCGCGTACAGAAGGCGGGGCCGGGGCCGCGATAGCGGCCTCCCCATCCCCCGCCCCGCCGCCGCCGGGAATCGGCACTCGGGACTCGGGAATCGTGGGAATGGGAAATCGGCCTCCCCATTCCCCATTCCCACCATTCCCCATTCCCGATTGCCGATTCCCAGGGGAGGGGTGATGGTGGGGTAGCTGGGAGGCAGGGTGGCAGGGTGGCGGCAGGGCCGCCACCCGCTTCTCTTTCGTCATGCTCCCGTCCGAGATCATTCGCGACCCGCTCTGGAACAACATCCGGATCGATCCGCACGCCCTGCGGCTCGTCGACACGCCGGTGTTTCAGCGGCTGCGCTACGTGCGACAGCTCGGACTCGCGTATCTGGTGTACCCGGGCGCGACGCACACGCGATTCGAGCATGCCCTGGGCACGTACCATCTGGCGCGCCGTACGCTCGGCCTGCTTGCCGAACGCGGTGATCTGAACGGGATCGCACCGGACGAGCCGGCTGTCGTGCGCGCCGCTGCCCTGCTCCACGACGTCGGACACTATCCCTTTTCCCACGCGCTCGAGGAAATCGGCGCGCTGCACCACGAGGAAGTGGCGCGCGCGCTCGTCACCGAGGGAGACGCCGCCGCCGCACTGCGCGAACTCGTCGCGCCTGATGCTCCCGAGCGCGTCTACACGCTCATTTGCGGGGACAGCCCGAGTCCGCTCCAGGGCCTCATTTCGGGATCACTCGACCTCGACAAGATCGAGTACCTCAAACGCGACGCGCTCATGTGCGGCGTGCCCTACGGCGAGATCGACGTGGACCGCCTGCTCAACGCGCTCACCGTGGTCGAGGACCCGCGCACCGGTGGACCAACCGTCGGCGTGAACGAAAAGGGACTCTCCGCGCTCGAGTCGCTGCTCTTCGCCAAGTACCAGATGTACCGGAACGTCTACTGGCACCACGCGGTCCGCAGCGCCACCGCGATGTACAAGCGTCTCGTGGATGACGCGCTGCGCGGTGGCGCGCTCAGTGAGCGCGCGCTGGCCTCGTTCACGGACGAAGGACTGCTGCACACGCTCGAAGGCTCGTTCGGCCGCTCCGCGCTGCTCACCGCACTACGGGAACGCCGCCTGTACAAGCGGGCGTACGAATGCGTGGCAGAGGAGCTGCCGCAGGATGGGGACTGGATCGCGGAAGACCCCGAGCGAACGCGCGCGGTTGAAGATGAACTGGCCCGCGAACTCGATCTCGAGCCGGGCGAGCTTCTGCTCGATTTCCCGGTGAAGCCCCAGATGCTGGGGCTCGACATTCCCGTCCAGCAGCGCGACGGGAGCGTCAGGCGGCTCACGATGGACGGCTGGCCCGGCGCAATCAATCTGCCGCTCCTGAGCGAGCAACTCTATCGCACCGCACGCGTCTTTCGGGTGTTCGTCGCTCGTCCCGTCACGCTGCGGCCGGAACGCGTGCGCGCCCTGATGCGCCAGGACTAGCCCGCGGGGCCGCCACGGGCGCTAGTCGCCGTGTGCCTTGCGCTCCCGCCCGCGCGCTTCGGCGAGCTGGCGCGCGATGCCGCGATAGAATCCGGCGTCGTCGCCGCGCCCCTGCGCTTCCAGCGAGAGCGCGGCCAGCTCGAGCGCGTAGAGAATGTTTCCGAGATAGAGTTCGGCCAGCGCGCCGACGGACTGCTCCGCCATGTCAGTCGTTCGCGCCCTCGCCGGCGCTGGGCGGCGCGTCACCATCATCGTCCACGGTCTGCACGCGCACCACGATGGCCGTGATGTTGTCCAGGCCACCGCGCCCATTGGCCTCCGAGATGAGCGCGTCCACGATGCGCTGGACCGTGGCGCGCGACATGAGCAGTTGCTGCAGCCGGCGGTCGTCCACCATGCCCGTGAGCCCATCACTGGCCACCAGGAACGTGTCGCCCCGCTTGACCTCGCCCGCGTAGAGATCCGGCTGCACCTCGCCCGAGGCGCCCACGCAGCGCGTGATGACGTTGGAATACGGGTGATAGCGTGCCTGCTCCGGCGTGAGCACACCGGCGTCAACCTGCTCCTGCACGTAGGAGTGGTCCTTCGTGAGCTGCCGGAGGGCACCGTCGCGGAGCAGATACACGCGCGAATCGCCAACATGGCCGATGAGGTAGCGGCCGCCGTGCAGCATCAGCACCGACGCGGTGGTCCCCATTCCCTGCTTGTCGGACTCCAGCAGCGTCCGTTCGTAGATCGCCACGTTGGCGTGACGCAACGAGTCGGCAATCCGCTCGCGAGCGTCGTCGCCTGTGTCGGTGACGCGCGAGAGTTCCGTCGAGACGATCCGCACGGCCATGTCGCTGGCGACTTCTCCCGCAGCGTGGCCCCCCATGCCATCGGCGACGACGAACAGTCCCGCTCGCGAGTCCGCGAAGAGGCTGTCCTCGTTGCCCGACCGGATCATCCCGGTATTGGTGGCCTGCCCAACATCGAGCCGCACAAGCAGTTCATCGAAGGGGAAATACGAACTGAAGACTCGTCATGATGACGGCTTCATGAAGATCTACGCCTGAGCACGCCCGGGCGTTTCCGTAGGACCCGGCAATGGTCAGCATGTTGAAATGATACAGGAGAAGCAACGCACGAAGCTATGGTGGCCTCTATCGACAGGCAAGCGGCTCCCGTCAGCGCGCTCGTTCCCATCTCCATCTCCAATCGTACATCATCCATCATGCCATTGTGGCTTCACTGGATCATTCTCGGTCTCGTTGCCGGCGCCCTCGCCAAGTTCATCATGCCGGGCCGCGACCCTGCCGGCTGCCTGGTGACCATCGCGCTCGGCGCGGCAGGCGCGTTCATTGGTGGCTGGGCAGGCATGCTGCTGGGCTGGGGGCGTGTGAGCCAGACAGGATTCGACCTGCGCTCCGTCGGGCTCGCCACGCTCGGTGCCATCCTGCTGCTCGCGGCCGGCCGCATCGTCGTGCGCCGGAAGTGAGGCCAGCGCGCTATCGGTGTTTGTACGGGGTGTGAGGCGCTATCTTTGGTGGCAATGAAGTCGCACATCGTCGTCCGGGGCGCGCGTCAGCACAACCTGGCGGGGTTTGATCTCGAAATCCCCCGCCGGGCCTATACCGTCGTCACCGGACCGTCCGGGTCCGGCAAGTCGTCACTCGCCTTCGACACCATCTACGCGGAAGGACAACGCCGCTACGTGGAGTCGCTCTCGGCATATGCGCGGCAGTTCCTGGAGCGCATGGAGAAGCCGGCGGTCGACTTCATTGACGGTCTCTCGCCGGCCGTGGCGATCGAGCAGCGCAACCCCGTGCGATCTGTCCGTTCCACGGTGGGCACCGCAACGGAGATTTACGATTTCCTGCGACTGCTCTGGGCGCGCGTTGGCCACACGGTATGCCCGGTCTGTGGTCGTGAGATGCATCCGGACACGGTGCAGTCCGCGACCGACGCGGTCCTCGCACTCGGGACCGGCACGCGCTTCTCCGTGTGCTTCCCGCTGCGACTGAGTCCGGCGGTCACGCACGACGCCGTCGTGTCCAGCTTGCGCGAACAGGGCTTTCTGCGCGTGTCTGCGGATGGCGTCCTGTACCACCTCGATGATCTCGGCGGCGGCACACCGGATCTCACGCGTGCAGGGGAACTGCTCGTCGTCGTCGATCGCCTCGTCGCGGGACCGGATGCCGCTCGGCGGCTGACGGACGCGGTCAGTACGGCTTTCGCGGACGGCGATGGGGAGTGCGTGATCCTGCTTCAGCCTGCGCCCGGCGGCGAGAGTGCGGGTACCGGGAGCCGCCTTCGCTTCACCGAGCGTTTCGAGTGTTCCTATGACGGCACGCGGGCGCCCGTGCCGACGCCGCAGCTCTTCAGCTTCAACAATCCGCGTGGCGCGTGCCCAACCTGCAACGGATTCGGGGCGACGCTGGAATACGACGAAGCGCTCATCGTACCGCACCCGGAGTACTCGCTGCGTGATGGCGCGATCGATCCCTGGACGAAACCGCGCTACGAGGGGAGCCGCAGAACACTGGCCGAATTCGCCAAGGCGCGCGGCATCCCCATGGACGTACCCTGGAGCGCACTCGCGGCGGCTGACCGGGAGCTGCTGCTCACGGCGCGCACGCGCTCCTACAAGGGGATTCTTCCCTTCCTCCAGGATCTCGAGGAGAAGCGGTACAAGCAGTACATCCGCGTGTTCCTGAGACAGTATCAGAGCGCCCGGGAGTGTCCCGCGTGCCATGGTGCGCGGCTGCAGCCCGACGCACTGAATGTGCGCGTCGGGACGCGCACGATTGCGGAGATCAGCCAGTTGCCGGTGGACGAGCTCGCACCCTGGCTCGAAACCGTGGCACTCACCCCGTTCGAGCAGCGTATCGCGACGCACATTCTTGGTGAGGCTCGCGCGCGGACGCGTTTTCTCGTGGACGTGGGCCTCGGCTACCTCGCGCTGGACCGCGCCACGCGCACGCTTTCCGGCGGAGAGGCGCAGCGCATCGCGCTCGCCAATTCGCTCGGCGCGCACCTGGTGGACACGCTCTACGTGCTTGATGAACCGTCCATCGGGCTGCATCCACGCGACGTGAGCCGGCTGCTGGCGCTGCTCCATCGACTGCGCGATGCGGGGAATACGGTGCTGGTCGTGGAACACGATCTCGAAGCCATCCGCGCGGCGGATTACATGGTGGAGCTGGGACCGGCGAGCGGCGAGCATGGCGGACAGCTCGTGTTCGCGGGTCCGGCGGCGCTCGCGGAATCGAGCCCGCTCACCGGCGCTTATCTCAGCGGCGCGAAAAGCATCGCGATACCCGAGGAGCGGCGCCCGCTGGGCCCGCGCTGGCTCACCCTGACCAACGCGCGTGCCCACAATCTGCGCGGCGTGGACGTGCGGATTCCACTGGGAGCCATGACTGTCGTGACCGGAGTGTCCGGCTCCGGCAAGAGCACGCTCGTGCACGACGTCCTGTATCGCGCGCTGGAGGTGCGCCTGCACGGCGACCACACCGCCAAACAGCATCTCGGTGAACCGGTCGGGGCGGTCGACGCCGTCGAGGGATGGCAGGCCCTGGATGACGTGGTGCTCGTGGACCAGAGTCCGATCGGTCGCACGGCGCGCTCCAATCCGGTGACGTACGTGAAGGCGTTCGACGAGATCCGTCGCATCTTCGCGGCGCAGCCGCTCGCGCGCAAGCGACGCTACACCGCGGGCACCTTCAGCTTCAACGTCCCGGGCGGACGGTGTGAAACCTGTGAGGGCGCGGGTCACCTCGCCGTGGAAATGGTCTTCATGGCCGACGTCTTCGTTCCCTGCGATGAATGTGGCGGCAAGCGCTTCAAGCCCGAGGTGCTGGACGTCAGCGTGAATGGCCGGAACATTCACGATGTACTGAATCTCACGGTGGACGAAGCCATTCGCTTCTTCCTGCGCGAGGAGAAGCTCGGGCAGTCGCTCTGGCAGGTACAGCAGGTGGGCCTTGGCTATCTGCGACTGGGCCAGCCCGCGCCCACACTCTCGGGCGGCGAAGCGCAGCGGTTGAAGATTGCGCGAGAGCTGGCAACGTCGAGCCGCGGCGCGGGACGGCGCATCTACATCATGGATGAACCCACGACCGGCCTGCATCTGGACGATGTGCGCAAGCTCGCGCGCGTCCTGGACCGCCTCGTCGAGCACGGCCACACGCTCGTGATCATCGAGCATCATCTCGATGTGATCAAGCTCGCGGACTGGGTGATCGATCTGGGGCCGGAGGCCGGCGCGGCCGGGGGCGAGGTCGTGGCGGCCGGCCGGCCCGAAGACATCGCTCGCGTGAGCGCATCACACACCGGGCAGTGGCTGCGCACCGTGTTGCCCGGACGCGCGGCCGCACTCACGCGCGCGTCATGACGATTGCTTGACCCCCGTTCGCGCCCGGTCTAAGTTTCGCTGTTATTCCCGAGTAGCTCAGATGGTAGAGCAGGTGACTGTTAATCACCGGGTCGGGGGTTCGAGTCCCTCCTCGGGAGCCTCATTCAGAAGCCATCAGACCCTCAGGAAGCGGCGTTCGCTTCCTGAGGGTCTCGTGTTGTTGTTCTCCTCTCCGACCGTTTACGAGATCGTGCGCTGCTTGATCAGGATGATGGCCTCGGAATTCCGCAGCCGTACACTCGTCACGGCGGCGCCGAGCGTGCCATCGCCGTGGAGCGGCAGCCAGCTCTCGGCGGCCGGCAGAGCGACACTCACCGCGGTATTGTCCAGGTACGTCTGCGCCCCCCAGCCACGCTGCATGCGCAGCAGCACGAGCGCGCGATCGAAGTCACGCGCATAGATCGTGTAGGCCTGCCCCGTCGGATCCGTGCCCTGGAGCATGATGGTGCGCGCCCCGGTGGGGTGCCCGATGTTGGCCTCCTGCGCCTTCAGCCAGAGCGACGAGTACGGCAGATTCCACAGGTTCACGAGCTGCAGCGCCAGGTGGTCCGGCGATGCGGGGACGACCATGTAGTAGCTCGCGAGCTCCCACATCTTCAGTCGCTCGTACGTCGACGTGTAATTGCCCGCCGGATATTTCGGAGCCAGCACGACGGCGTCCGGGTAGTCGTATGCATTCACGAAATCCACGAATACGCCGGCGGCGAGCAGCTTGTCCACCCACGTCCACTGGTCCGGCATGCCGGAATGGAGCGGATTGTTCGCCTTCTCCAGATGCGCCGCGCCCGCCGCGACCACATCAGCGAAGTCCGCGCTGGTCGTGTAGCCCGCGCTGTTGAGCATGAGGACTTTGGAGCCCATCGCCTGCTTCACCGTCGCTACCAATCCCGCGTACGCGGCCATGTACGATGCCGCATCGGGGAACTCGGCCGCGTTGCCGACGCGCGATCCGATGTCGCCCGACCCGGATTCATCCACGAACGCGCCTGCATGCCCCGACACCACACGCGTGTAGCGGTCCGCCGTGTACGCGCGAGCGCCGGGATCGGCGGCGTTGATGACCCAGCGCGACGAGTCCCAGATGTGCACCACCAGCCGGTTCGCCGAGTCGGGCGTCACGCCGCGCACGTGCAGCCAGGCGTTCTCCAGATGGTACTCGGAGTGTGCTGCGTACCACTGCACCATGTCACCGTAGTACGCGCCCGTGATGTTCACGCTCACGCCGCCCGGAATCTGCGTGGTCCAGAGCAGCGTATACGGATAGTGCTGCACACTGGCGTTCACCGCGGTCCATGCCGTTCCGTCCCCGGACATCGCGAAATCATAGTGCTGACCCGCCCATGCGCGCTCGGTCGGCGTCCAGTTGTAATAGAAATCCGTCATCATCGTGCGGATGTGCTGCCAGTGCGGCGACGTCGCGCTGTACCCGCTGAAGAGCGATCCGGTGGCGGGAGGCGGTGGCGTCGGGCTGGCGGTCGGCGGCGATGACGAGGGTGGCGACGACGTCGCTGGAGCCGGTGCCGACACCGTAACTGCGGATGTGCCCTTTCCCGTTCCGCTCTGCGCCGTGACGGTAGCCGAGCCGGCGGCGATGGCGGTGACGAGTCCGCTCGGTGAGACTGTGGCGACCTTCGTGTTCGACGAAAGCCACGTGATCGTGGGACTGGATACGGTGCCGCCGCTGGACAGCGTCACCGTGGCGCTGAGCTGTTTGCTGCCGGCAACGGCAAGCGTGACCGATGAAGGGGAGACGGCGACCGAGACCGTTGGCGGTGGCGCGGCAGTGACCTGCACTTCCGCGTACGCAGCCTGTGCGGTGGATGACACCAGGATCTTCGCGCGTCCGGGCTTCCGCCCCGTCACGACACCCTTGTCCGAGACGACCGCGATGGTCGTGTCGGATGATTTCCACTGGGCTGGCGCGACATCGAGCTTCTCGCGCGATTCATCCTGGAACTGGACGTCGAGCGTGACCTTCGCTCCGCTCCGGATCGCGGCAGTCGCTGGTGACACGACCACCCACTTGACGCGGGCCGCGTCGGGCGAGGGGCTGTGCAGCTCGGTAGGCGAGGACATGCTGTCCACGCAGGCGGTCATCGCCAGAATTCCAGTGGCGATAGCGAACAGTCGGAGGGGATCCGTGAGATGCATGCTTCGGCTCTCGGCTGATGGTCCCTTCGGCGGCCCGACGAGCATGGCGCGCATTCGCGTGCGGTAGCCTCGTGGCTTTGCGGCCTCGCCTTTCGACGAGTGTGCCTTTGTCGCAAGGGCAACAGCCCGGAGCGATCATGCCGGCGAAATCTGCGCAGATCAGTGCGTAGGGTGGACGACCTGAGGTGTGGCAAGTCACGCGTTGCGCGTGAGTGAAACGAAGGACAACTGGGAGTGGAACGAACTGTGACTGGCGCGCCCGCATCGGTTGCAAATATTATTCCAGATCCCTGCCTCATCTGAGATGCGTGTGCCCCGAGAACACTCCAGCATTACGACTTCCTCATCGCCATCGGCAACGGAACAACCACTGGTCGGCGTGATCATGGGAAGCCGGAGCGATCTCGAACAGCTCGCGCCGGCCACCGAATTGCTCACCACGCTCGCCATTCCGCATGAAGTGCGCATCGTCTCGGCGCATCGCACACCCGACTGGATGGCGAAGTACGCCACACAGGCGGAGGCACGCGGCATCCAGGTGATCATCGCGGCCGCGGGCGGAGCGGCGCATCTGCCCGGCATGGTGGCGGCCCACACCATCCTGCCCGTGCTCGGCGTTCCGGTGCCGGCCACGGTCCTCAACGGGCTCGATGCGTTGCTCTCGATCGTACAGATGCCCAAGGGCGTTCCGGTCGGCACGCTCGCCATCGGGAAACCCGGCGCGGCGAACGCAGCCATTCTGGCCGCCGCCATCATTGGCCTCTCCCGCGCAGATGTGCGCGAACGGCTGCGCGCCTGGCGCGCGGCGCGTACGCAGGACGTCCTGGACAGCGAGGGCGTGCGTTGACCGCGGTGCTGCCGGGTGGCACGATCGGCATTCTTGGAGGCGGACAGCTCGGTCGTATGATGACGCTGGCCGCGCGCACGCTCGGCTATCACGTCATCGTGCTGGACCCGGACGCCCACTGCGCCGCGAGCGCCGTGGCGGACCGCGTGATCGCCGCGCGCTTCGATGATTGCGCGGCTGCCGCCGAGCTGGCCCGTGCATCCGACGTGGTCACCATTGAAATCGAGAAGATCGCGCAACCCGCGCTCGAAGCAGCGGCGGCGCACGCCCCGCTCCGCCCCGGAGCGCACGTCCTGCACGTGGTTCAGGATCGCGGGCGACAGAAGGAGTGGCTGGTGGCGCACGGATTCCCGGTGGGTCCGTACTGGCGCGTCGCGTCCCAGGGGGAGCTCGAGGCCGCCATGCGCGAAGCCGGTGACGGCGCGTTCGTGAAGTCGTGCACGGGCGGGTATGACGGGCGCGGCCAGTTGCGCGCGGGCCCCGCTGTGCGCGCCGCGGAAGCGTGGCGCGCCCTTGGCGCTGCACCGTGCGTGGTGGAACGCGCCCTGGAGCTGGAGCAGGAGCTCTCCGTGCTCGTCGCGCGTCGGCCCGGCGGCGAGTCTGCGGTGTACGCGCCCTCGCGCAATCATCACGATCATGGTGTGCTCGACTGGGCGGTGATCCCGGCCACGGTTCCCGATGCGGTGGCCGAGCGTGCCGTCACGATCGCACGCGGCATCGCCGACTCACTGGACGTCGCGGGGCTGCTCGTGGCCGAACTCTTTCTCACGCAGGATGGCACGTTGACCGTGAACGAGCTCGCTCCGCGACCGCACAACAGCTTCCATCACACGGAGCTGACCGTGCTCACGAGCCAGTTCGAGCAGGCCGTTCGCGCAGTCTGCGACCTGCCGCTTGGCGCCACGGATGTCGTGCAACCGGCGGCAATCGCCAATCTCTTCGGCGACCTCTGGCTGCACGAGACATCGCCACGATGGGACGCCGCGCTCGCAATGCCGGGCGTCCGGATTCATATCTACGGCAAGGCGCCACGCCCCGGCCGCAAGATGGGGCACCTTGGCGCAGTCGGTACCACCGCGGCCGATGCGGTCGCGCGGGCGCGCGAGGCGCGCGCGCTCCTTCTTCCAGAGCCACATCGAACCGTGAGAAACTCATGAAGCCCATTCTCTCCATCGTTGCGCTGCTCGCCTGTGCGGCCGCCGGCTGCACCCGTGTGGTCAGAGTGCAGGAACCCGGACCAGGACAGCAGTCGGCTCGAGCGGAACTGCACAACGTAGCCGGACAGAGCGTCGGCGTGGCCACCCTCAGACAGACGCCGCATGGTGTGCTCATCTCGGCGCAGCTCTCCAACCTGCCGCCAGGCACGCACGCCTTTCACATCCATGCCGCAGGGTTGTGCCAGCCGCCGTTCACCACAGCCGGCCCGCACCTCAATCCGCTCAACCGCCAGCATGGGATGGACAACCCGGCGGGCATGCACGAGGGTGATCTGCCCAACCTCTACGTGCCCGAGAGCGGCAGCGTGCGCATCGATGTACTGGTCCCCGATGCGTCGCTCACGACTGGCACCAGTCCCATACTCGATGCGGATGGCGCGGCGCTCGTGATTCACGCGGGCGCCGATGATTACTACACGGACCCGGCGGGGAATGCGGGGTCCCGCATCGCCTGTGGGGTCATCAGCCGGTAACCTCGCGCCGGGAGGTGCCGGCGGCGAGCGCGTCGCGGCACTGACGTACGATCGCGGCTGCCGGCTCAATGTCGTGTATGGTCGCCACGCTCTTTCCCGCCTGCCAGAAATCGTCGCCCGATTCATCGAGTGACGAGCGCTTGAGGCGCCACAGCGAACGAAGCGCGTAGGCGTTCCGCATCCAGTGCCTGGTCCGCCTGCCGCGCAGCAGCCGCCGCGCGAGCGGGCCGGCGCGCGTACCCATGCGCTCGATGTACGGCGTGCGAATCACGGACACCGGCACGCCTGTGATGCGCTCGGTGAGCACGATGTCACGTTCCTCCGCCTGCAGGATCGCACGCTTGTATGCGTGGGACGCGTGGCACTCGGGCGTGGCGATGAAACGCGTACCCATCTGTATACCCGCATAACCCGACTCCATGGCGTGCACGACTCCGGCGGCGTCACCCACGCCGCCCGCGCAGATGAGCGGAACACCAAGATCGGACAATTCGGCAAACAGCGTCGCGGCGCTTCGCGGACCCGCGTGGCCACCGGCCCGGTTGTTCACCGCGATGAGGCCGTGGACGCCGCCATCGAGTCCCTTGAGCGCCCACTTCCGTTCCGTCACATCGTGATACACGATGGCGCCGGACGACGCCACGCGATCCACGACCCAGCGGGGATTCCCCAGCGACGTAATGAAAAAGCGGATGCCTTCTTCGAGTGCCACGTCGATCCACCGCACCATGCGTTCGTGATAGTACTTCGACGATCGCTCAATGAGCGCGTTCATGCCGATGGGTCGCGCCGTGAGGGAGCGGATCAGTCGCAGCCCTTCCCGGAACTCGTGTCCATGCACGTAGGTGAGCGACACGGGTTGGACGATGCCGATGCCGCCTGCGTCGGAGACCGCCGCCACGAGCTCGGGATTGCTGCATGGATACATGGCCCCACAGATGAGCGGCACGTCAATGCCGACCGCGCGCGTGAATGGCGTGTCGAGCGCGGCTGCCGTCATGACGCGGACACCCGAGCTGGCACCGTATTCGGGCTGAGCAGCCAGCGCGCTTTGGCTCGTGCCACGATGGCGCCGGTCGCGTCAGTGATGACCGCCTCGCACGTCTCCTCCCGCGGTTCGGTCGGCTCGACACGCGGCGCCGATGATTCCGCGACCAGCGTGCCATGCGCCTTCTTCACGTACTCGATGGAGAGTCCGATCACGATACCGCGAACCCCGTCCGGCAGACCGGAGAGCATTGCCAGTCCGCTGCTCACTTCCGCCAGATTCATGAGCGCAATGGCGTGGACGGAGCTGAGGTGGTTGCGCACGCGCCGGCGATCATGCATGCACACGCGCGCATAACCCGGGCGCAATTCCTGAACGAACGGGCGGATCGTTCCGGTGTACGGCACGGAGAAGCCCAGCAGGCGGCTGAACAGCCACTTGCCGCCTGGCATGCCCTGAAGCGCTGCCCACTGGCGCCGCAGTCGCGCGCCGGGAGATGCCGGCGAAGTCACGATCGCTCAGCTTCCGATCGCATCGAGAATCCGCCGAGCGATCACGCCGTACTTCCTGTCGAAATGGTGTCCGCCCGGCAGATCGATGATGGTCGCCGTGCCGGCCTGCAGCCGCGGACAGGCGCTGTCCTTCTCATCGTCTCCATATACGCAGAGCACCGTGGGTCCATGAATCCTCTCGATTTCCGGCACCGTCATGAGATCGTCCTTCCGGCTGTGGTTGGAAATGAGATCCACGACATGAAACCTGAAATTCGCGTTCACGGCGGGCGCGAGCAGTGCCACGAGCCGGGTCTGTGCCAACAGATCGGCCGGCAACCGGGTCACGAGGAACGGCAGCACGTTGGCGCCGCGCGAATAGCCCACGAGCACCACCGAGCGAGCCGGTATCGAGCTTTCGTAATGCCGAATGATGCGGTCGAGATCCTGCGTGGCGCCGTCAGGGGTGCGCTGCGAGCTGAAATACTCACGGGAGTTGACCGCGACTACCAGCGCGCCATGTGCCGAGAGCGAATCGCTGAGCTCCTTGTCGATCGACGCCCACCCGCCATCCCCGGTGAACAGCACGGCGAGCCGCTGCGCGGGAGCGCTCGCGGCCGGCACCACCTTGAGCGGGAGATTGCCGAGCGAGTCGGCGGTGAGTGGTGCGGCCAGCAGCAGGAGGACCAGGTGCAGCGCAAACATGGGTGCGTACGTGTAGGGTGGACTACCATTCGGCGTGTCGCCTGCACAAGATAAGCGAAGCGCGGCGCGACCCGATGCGCCCACTACCCCGCCGGAGGATCGATGTCAGCCCCTCACTCGGTCATCATCGACGAGCTCGATCGCGACGAGATCGTCGCGCTGTTGTCCCGCAACCATGTGGGGCGCATTGCCTTTTCCATGCATGACCGCGTGGACATTCAGCCCATCCACTACGTGTACTCGGACGGCTGGCTCTACGGGCGCACCTCGCACGGCGCGAAGTTCGCTACGCTCATGAAGAATCGCTGGGTCGCGTTCGAGGTGGATGAGGTGACCGCGCTGTTCGACTGGACCAGTGCCGTCGTGCACGGAGCGGTGTACATCCTCGCACCGGACGACATCTCGCCGGCCGCGCACCATTCCTGGGCGCGAGCGGTGGATCTCCTCCGGCGCCTGGTACCGGGGTCGCTCGGCGCCAATGATCCGGTGCCGGAGCGCGACGTGGTGTTCCGCGTTGCCGTGCAGGAGGCTACGGGACGCCGGTCCCGCGCCAGCGCGGAAGCCTGAGGGCCACGCGCGCCGCGGGCGCCCTGGGCGACACACAAGCGCCCTGGGGACCGGCGCCTGCCGAGCGCCGCGGCGTCAGGGCGACGCCGACGGCGGAATGACCAGCGAGACGTGGTCGCCCGGCAGCACCGAGATGTCATCGCTCACCGGCCGGCTCGATCCACCGATGGGGTCCGCCAGAAAGCGCATCTCGCGCGCGCCGCCCACGAGATCCGCCGGAATGGTGAAGGTGGCAGTCGTGTTGCCGGTCACCGTTCCCAGTCGCACGCGCCGTCCCTCGGACAGCACGAAGATGTTCATGTCCGCGAAGCCCTGATTGTCGACTTTGAGGAGGGTGGGCCCAGTCCGCTCCGTTCCGCTGTTCGGCTTCTGCTGGGAATGCGCGCACGCCAGTATGGCGGAAAGCAGAAGCGCTGGAAGCACACGTGTGATGAGATGCATTGTCGATTTTGGGCTGCCGGCTGCCAGTGCGCAACCAGGTCAGACTCCTCCATACCATTCGTATCCCTGATCGCTCCAGTACCCGCCATTGCGCTCGGGAAGGAAGAGAATCTTCGTCAGGTACTTGGTACACTTGTAGCCGAGCTTCACCGGCGAATTGATGCGCGCAGGCGCGCCGTGCGGCACTCCGAGATAGTGGCCGTCCATCCCGTAGGCGACGATGGTCTGCGGGTGCATTGCGCTCTCCAGATCCCAGCTCTCATGGTACCCCTTGTCGAACGACTGGAAGTCCACGTACCGCGCATCCGGATGAAGGCCCGCCAGCCGGGCCAGCTCGCTCACGCGCACGCCTGTCCATTCCGCCACGGCGGTCCACCCTTCCACGCAGTAGTGGTCCACTCGCTGCGTAATGCTCCGCAGGCGCGTGAGATCTTCCATCGAGAGCGTGAGCGGGTGCTGCACCGCGCCGCCAACTTCGAGCGTCCACTTGCCGCGAACGGCTTCATTCCACACTGGCACTGAATCCGAAATGAAGTACTGGGGGAAGGCCTTTCCCGCATCGCGGGCGCCCGCGGATGCCCTGTCCATGGACGTGTGCCGGAAGAGGCCACGCTCGACCTTCTCGTTGAATCGCTCGGCGCTGCGCAGCAGCGGCCGGGCGGCGCGCGGCCCCTCGGAATCACATGCCGCCAGATAGGCGGCCGGAAGCCAGAGGCTACCCGTTATGAGGAATCGCCGGCGGTTCATGGAGACGATGAGCTGGTGGGAGAGATCTCGTGAGCCGGATCGCCGCCCTCCGCGACGGTGCCGGGAACGGCATCCGCGCCGGCCGGCGCGACGGCCGCCGCTTCGACTGCCGCCTGCTCAGGTGCCCTTGGAAAGAGGTGATAGAAAGGCCGCGCGTTGCGCTCTTCGGGAGAGTGTGCCGGGTTGTAGTTGCCCGTGATCATGGACGGAATGGAATACGGGTCCACCACGAACACCATGAAGGTATGCGCCAGAGCGAGCGCCACCAGCACGACCATCGCCAGGAAGTGCCAGTAGCGTGCCCACACGAAGCCACCCAGGACGGCGGTGAGCGGGGCCAACTGCACCGGTTTCCAGATCGCGAGTCCGGTGAGCACGGCAAGAATTCCGAAGATCGGCAGCGTGAAGTAGGTCAGCTTCTGCAGAACGTTGTGCTTTCCCTGCCTCGGGTGATCCGGCCGGATGAACAAATAGTAACGAATCATCTGCCAGGCATCGCGAGCGTCGCCGCGCCGCGGCACCAGATCGCGCCACTCTCCGTGCAGGTAGATGAATCCCAGGTAGATCAGCCCGTTGATCACCAGCACCCACATGGCCGCAAAGTGCCAGTTGCGCGCGCCAGCCAGCCACCCACCAAAGGTGAGCCAGGCGGGAATGGGCTTGTGCGCGAATGGGTAGCAGCAGAAAGTCTCGCCGCGACGAGCAAACGCGGGGTAGGCGTTGAAGATCTCGAGCCCGCTCCCCACCATGATCACGAACGCGATCACGTTCACCCAATGCGTCGTACGGACTATCCAGTGGTGCCGTTTGGCCATGCCTTCTCCCTTGCGTGTGAGCACGCCGGCGGTTCCTGGTTGCATACCCCTGCAGTCCTCGAAATGTTGAGCCCAGCACGCCGCGGCGCTACATCGCGAAGTCCGGCGCGATGCGATATTGAAAGGCGGCCGCTGCGCAGTTCAGTTCCAGATCCCCACACACATCCATGCCGATCCTTCCCCTGTACGGTCATCATGCGCTCCGCGAGCGACTCCGCACCACGGTGGCGCGTGGTGCGCTGCCGTCGAGCCTGCTCCTCCAGGGCCCGCACGGAGTTGGCAAGCAGCGCCTGGCGCTCTGGCTGGCGCAGCTGCTCGTGTGCACCGGCAGCCAGCCGCGCCCGTGCGACGCGTGCGTTTCCTGTCGCTACGCGCGGGCGCTCGGGCACCCCGACGTGCGCTGGTTCTTCCCGAGGCCGCGACTGTCGGAATCGAGCGCGTCCGTCGACGACATTCTGGCGGACTACGCCGATGCCATCGTGGAGCGCGAAAAGGCTGGCGGCATCTACCCGCCGCCGAGCGGGCTCGAGGGAATTTTCGTCGGCGCGATTCACGCCGTCGTCCAGCTCGCGACGCTGGCGCCCGCGCTCGGCACACGCACCATCTTCGTCCTGGGCGACGCCGAGCGCATGGTCCCGCAGGAGGGCTCCGAATTCGCCGCCAACGCGCTGCTCAAACTGCTCGAGGAGCCGCGGCAGGATACCACGATTATTCTCACCTCCAGTGAGCCTGGCTCATTACTTCCCACTATCAGGTCCCGGGTGGTATCGGTGCGCGTCCCCCTCCTTCCCGATGCGGACGCGCAACAATTCCTGGAGGACCCGATTGTCCAGGCTGCACTGGAGGCGCATGGTGTGCCGGGGAAAACAGGCGATCGCGTCCGAGCGGCCGGCGGAGCGCCGGGAACGCTGTTCGGTGCCGCGGCCGCTGGGGAGGCCGCTGCAGCCGCCGCCCGGCTGCTGCAATCGGCCCACGCGGAACGCGATGAACAGGCGCGCGCGGTGCTGGCCATGGGCGGAGCGGGCGCACGTGGCTTCTTTGCCGATGTCCTCGACGCACTTGCGGTGATGTTGCTTGCCCGCCAGCGCGCCAGCGTGGACGCAGGAAATGATGGGGCGGCCATCAGCGCCGCCAGGGCGATTGGCATGGTGGAGGAGGCGCGCATGCACGCTACCGGCAACGTGAACCCTCAACTGCTGGGCGCCGCACTGCTGCGGCACCTGAAGGAGCTCGGCGTATGACTGGCATGAGTCATGTATCTGCAGAGGGAGACGCACGCATGGTGGATGTCACGGACAAGGAGGTGACACATCGTGTGGCACGGGCGAGTGGCTGCATCCGAATGAAAGCCGAAACTCTTGCCTGCATTCGCGGTAACGAACTGAGCAAAGGAGACGTCATATCTGTAGCGAAAGTAGCCGGGGTTCTGGCGGCCAAGCGCACGGCGGAGTTAATTCCGCTCTGCCATCCGCTCCCGCTCACCGACGTTCAGGTGCAGCTGATCCCGGAGGAATCGCTCCCCGGCCTGCGGTGTGAGGCAACGGCCCGGACCGTTGGGCGAACAGGGGTGGAAATGGAGGCGATCACGGCGGTTGCAGTAAGCCTGATCACGGTGTACGACATGGCGAAGTCGATGGATAAAGGCATGTCAATCACCGACATATGCTTGCTGGAGAAGTCAGGAGGCAGGTCTGGAAACTGGAGGCGCGGGTAGCGCCGCCCTCCGTGCGGAGTCAACTGAAGCAGCGGGGCCAATCAGCCCCGTTTGCTTATGGGATATCCTGCAGGGGAGGATTCGCTATTGCAGAGCGCACAGCAGAGCTACTCTCATCGAGGCGATCGCCTCAGACGGATGGACCGGCTTCGGAAGGTCGGGCTGGTCGTGGTGTTCCTGGGTGCCGTCGCACTCATTCCGCGGGAGCAGCCGCGGAATGCGGAAGCATCGGAGAGTTCGAGTTTCAGTTTCGGGTCGTCGAGCCAGAACCGCCACTTGCGGGCTGAGCTGGACGCCACCAAGGGCGCGTTGGAGCTGGCGAACGCCCAGCTCACCCGGGCGCGCACGATCATGGACTACTCCACCCGCTACAAGGTGGGAGCTGACCTGGCTGGTTCCGTGTACGACATTGCCGTGGCCGAGGGCATTGACCCCGAACTCGGCTTTCGCCTGGTGCGTGTAGAGAGTGAATTCAATCCGCATGCGACCAGCACGGCTGGCGCCATCGGACTGACTCAGCTCATGCCCGCCACGGCCCGGTATTTCGACAGCACCGCCACGAAACAGAAGCTCTACAACGCGCAGACCAACCTGCACCTCGGCTTCCGGTACCTCCGGTCGCTGATCGACGAGAATCACGGCAACGTGAAGCTGGCATTGCTGGTCTACAATCGCGGACCGCAGGCGGTGGAGACGCTTCAGTCGCTCGGCATGAATCCGAGCAACGGCTACGAGCACGCCGTCATGAAGGGCTACACGGGCACGGGTCTCTCAAACTGAGGCACCGCCTTCAGGACAGAAACGAAGCCCCTGGTTCGCGTTGCGAACCAGGGGCTTCGTGTATGTAGACAGCGGGAGTGCGACGACCGGCGGCACTCATGCAATCGGCAGTTGTGTCAGTCCTGGTTCCCCACCAGGAGCTTCTGTCCCGCACGCAGGTAGTCACCCTGGATGCCGTTCAGCTTCTTGAGGGCGGCCACCGTGGTGTCGTTGTCGCGCGCGATCGACGTCAGGGTTTCGCCCTGACGCACGACGTGAACGTCGCCGCTCGAGGCCGCTGCCGGCCGCGCGCTGTGATGCGAGGTTGAAGCCCTGCGGCTCGCCGTCGTGTGGTGCGTCCGGCGGCGCGACCCTCTGATGACGATGACCTGTCCGGGGAAGATCATGCTCTTCCTGAGTCCATTGAGCCGCATGAGCGTGGACACTGTCGTGTGATAGTGGCGGGCGATGAGTCCGAGTGACTCGCCTCGCCGCACGACGTGCGATTCCGTGCCCTTGCTGGACGATCCGTAGCGCTCGATGGAAGGATCCGGGACATCGCGAGCCGCGGACACCACGGCGTAGGACGGGAAGATCACAGTCTGCCCGCCGGCGAGATGTCCCCGTCGATTGGGCTTGAGCTTGGGGTTGTACCAGCGCAACTGCTTTACCGTGACGCCGGCGCGGCGCGCCAGCGCGAGCAGCGTCTCGTTGCGCCGCGTCTCGTGGCGCGAGTACGCCACCCTGGCCTCGTGCGGCAGCGCCGCGAAGAGCGAGTCGAAATTCGCTGCGGCACCCACCGGCACTCGCACGAAGAACGAATCACCCGGCGGCGTCATCCCACGCAGGACTTCGGGGTTCAGGCCGGTGATGGTCCCTGTCGCCGAGCCGGTGGCGCGTGCGACCGCCGCGAGCGGCGTCGCCGGGCCCACGCGCACCGAATCGTAGACGTACGCGGAGTCGTAATGCGGATCGAAACCGTACTGGCTGGGGTCCTTCGCGACGAGCGCGGCGGCAATGAGGCGCGGCACGTAGTCCCGGGTTTCGGCGCGCAGATAATCCTTGTCCGCGAGCGCGAAAAAGGCGTCGTTACCGGACTGTCCTTCGAGCTCATCGGCGTAGCGGCTGAGGCCGCGCGACACGCGCCCCGGACCGCCATTGTAGGCGGCGGCCGCGAGATACAGGGAACCGAATTGTTCGTTCAGATAGCCGAGAAACTTGACGGCACCGTCGGTGGATCGCACCGGATCGCGGCGCTCGTCCACCCACCAGTCCACGCGCAGCCCGACACCACGCGCGGTGCTCGCCATGAACTGCCAGATGCCGACGGCGGCGGCATGCGAGTACGCGTCGGGATCGTAGCCGCTTTCGATCAGCGCCAGATACGTCAGATCCTCGGGCAGGCCCGCCGCGTGCAACTTGCTGCGGATCATCGCGTCGTACCGGCCGCTGCGATCGATCCACTGTTCGAAGCGGTCGTGCGCCGCGTGCTGATAGCGATCCACGAAGTAGGCGACGCGGCTGTGCGTCTCGTACGAGTGCACGTCGATGTCCCAGGTCGGCTCTGAATCGGCATGGGGCGCCGAATCCGTCGGAGGCGATGCCGTGTCGCCGAAGATGTTGAGCGCTTCGCTGGTCACATCGGTCTGGGCGACTCTGGAGGTATCGGAGGCGCGAATGGAGTCCGCGGTGCGCTGCGCCAGCACGCTGTCCACGGCTGCCGATGCCGCGGTGGAAACGTCGGGCGCGGGCGCCGGATTGGGGCGCGCGGAGTGACAGGCGGCGGTCGCCAGCAGGGCCACCCACCAGAGACGGGAAGGATTCACGACGCGGTCGCGGGTGGAAGAGGACATGGAGGCGTACGGCGAAGAGAGTCAGCGCGTGGCGATGAAGTTGCCCAGGACGCGATTGGTGGCCGAGAGCACGGCCAGCACGGCACCGCGCACCGGGTCATTCTCGACCAGGCAGGATCCGAGGAGCCTGGACGGTCCGTCCCGGCGATTGGCCACCGACACGATCACCACGGTCGCATCGAACGCGCGAATGGCCTTCACGCCAACGAGCTCGAACACCATTGCGCCCTCGGAAAATGCTTCGATGGCACGAAGTGCCGCGTCCGCCGCGACCCGGAGATCGACGGTGGCACTCGAGGGCCCGTGCGCCGTGCCGGTGACACGAAGTCCGTCAATCCATTCCAGTTCCACTTCGGCGTGACAATGCCCGTCGGCACCACGGGAGAACCGGAATGCGGTGAAACGCAGACGTTCACGTCTGCCGTGCAGCGCAGGGGCGGGGGTATCGCTTGCGGTCTGAATCTGCGTCATGAAGACAGGTCTGGGGGTCCCGCGCAAACTGAGTGATGCGCCGACAATACGCAACACGATCCAGAGAGGCGGACGCAACCACACGCTGGCGATTGCGCCGGCACGGTCTATATTCGCGTGTCATGCATGCATTTCTGATGGTGCTCGCGCTCGCCGGCGGCGTGATGCATGACGACTCGCTCGCGGCGCGTATTCGCTCGCGTATCGCCGCGGTGCCCGGTGCCGAGGTCGCGGTCTCGTTTCGCTATCCCGGCCACGCGGACTCGCTCGACATCAACGCGCGCACGATGATTCACGCCGCGAGCACCATGAAGGTGCCGGTCATGATCGAGCTGTTTCGCCAGGTGGACGGCGGCGGCCTCTCGCTCGACCAGCGCATTCTGCTCGTGAATCAGTTCGGATCCATCGTGGACGGCTCGCTCTATGCGCTGAACAGGGCGGATGATTCGGACAGCTCGCTGTATGCGCGGACCGGCGAGCGCATCAGCGTGCGCGAGCTGATGGACCTCATGATCACGCGGTCCAGCAACCTGGCCACGAACGCGCTCATCGCTCTCGTCGGCGCGCAGCGGACCACACAGGCCATGCGCTCGCTCGGCGCGAACCAGATCCAGGTGCTGCGCGGCGTCGAGGACGAGAAGGCCTTCGAGCGCGGCATGAACAACATGACGACGTCGGCCGATCTGGCGACCATCATGGAGGCGATTCTGCAGGACCGCGCGGCGTCACCGAAGAGCTGCGCCGCCATGCGCGACATCCTGCTGCACCAGGAGTTCAGCGCCGAGATTCCGGCCGGCTTGCCGCCGGGCACCCCCGTGGCGCACAAGACCGGGTGGATCACCGGCCATCTGCACGACGCGGCCATCGTGTATCCCCGCGGGGCCGATCCCTACGTGCTCGTCGTGATGACGCGCGGCATTCCCGATGAGCACGTAGCGCGCGCGCTCATCGTGGACATCTCGCGCCTGGTGTACACGCACGTCATGGCCGAGGCGCACGCGCGGGCAGCCTGAGCGCGCGCTGCCCTTGTGCGCGACGGCGCACGGCGCCATGCTGCATTATTGTATGGCGTCCCATAGGTAGCCCGGCCTGGTGACCGGATCGGGGCGCACGGTTGCGCGTTCCCGAACCTGGCACTCCATGGACACGACTGGCGCTCCCCTGCACCGCGCGGCGGCCGACGATCGCCGCCTGCGCCGTGACATCGGCATCATCGGCCTGCTCTTCACCGCCGTCGGCTCGATCATTGGATCGGGCTGGCTCTTTGGCGCGCTCGCGGCATCACAGATCTCGGGACCGGCATCCATCTTCGCCTGGGCCATCGGCGGCGTGATGATCATCCTCATCGGCCTGTGTTACGCGGAGCTGGGCACCATGTTTCCGGTTTCCGGCGGTGTGGTGCGCTTCCCGCACTACGCCTTCGGCTCGTTCGCCAGCTACACGCTCGGCTGGATCACCTGGCTCGCCGTCGCCTCCACCACCTCCATTGAGGTGGAAGCGGCGCTGCAGTATGCCACGAACTACATCCCGTGGCTGCAGCACCTCAGCAACGGCGTGCCGGTGCTCACCGGCGCCGGCTTTGCCGTGGCCGCCGCGTTGCTCGCGCTGTTCAGTCTGATCAACGTCATTGGCATTCGCTGGTTCGCGCGACTGAACAACGCGCTCGTCTGGTGGAAACTCGGCATCATCACGCTCGTGATCATCGCGTTCCTGGTCACCGTGTTCCACCCGGGCAATTTCAATCACGCCCAGGCCGGCGGCTTCATGCCGTTCGGCTGGAGCGGCGTGTTCTCCTCCATCGCCACCGCCGGAATCGTCTTCTCATACCTCGGTTTCCGCCAGGGCGTGGAGCTCGCGGGCGAAACCCGTCATCCACAGCGCAACGTCCCGATCGCCATCATCGGGTCGGTCGTGATCACGGGCATCATCTACGTCATGCTGCAGGTCGCGTTCGTCGGCGCGCTCCCGCCGGACGCGCTGGCCGGCGGCTGGGCGCATATCGGCACGAGCTTCACCGGCGGACTGGATCATCTCGCCGCCACGTACGGGCCGCTGGCCGCGCTCGCCAGTGCCATGGGACTCACCTGGCTCGCCGTGCTGCTCTACATCGATGCGTTCATCTCGCCCGCCGATACGGGGCTGATCTACACCACGGTCACGGCGCGGATTTCCTACGCCATGGGACGCAACGGCAACGTGCCGCGGGCGCTGGCGCGCGTGAATGCCCGCGGAGTTCCGTGGGTCAGCGTCATTCTGACCTTCGTGGTGGGGCTCATTTTCTTCCTGCCCTTCCCCGGCTGGCAGAAGCTCGTGGGCTTCGTGACCTCCGCGACGGTGCTGTCGTTCGGCTCCGGACCCCTGGCACTCGTGTCCATGCGGAAGCAGATCCCGCGTCAGGATCGTCCCTTCCGGCTGCCCGCCGTCGTGACCATTGCCTATCTCGCGTTTCTGTCGTCCAACCTCATCGTGTACTGGTCGGGGTGGGACACGGACTGGAAGCTGTTCGTAGCGGTGCTCATTGGCTATGTGGTGCTCGTGACGTACGAGATCCGCCATCACGACAGCACACCCCCCATGGAATTCCGCTCCGGCGCGTGGGTGCTCGTCTGGCTGGCCGGGCTCGCGATCATCAGCTTCATCGGCTCCTATCCCGATCTGAGCCATCACGCCGGCAACCGTGGTATCCTCGGATTCGGCTGGGCGATTCTCGTCATTGCCGTGTTCTCCGCGCTGATCATGTGGATGGCCGTGGCGCTCCGGCTTCCGACGACGCGCGTGGAAACCCATCTGCAGGAGACGCCGGCCGAGCCGGAAGCGGCCACGGTGGGGTAGCCTGGTGCCGCCGCAAGGTGGCACGAACGGACCGGCGCGGACGGCCCCATTGCAGGCGCTCCCAACGATTGGCATCATCCCCGCGTAGATTTTTGGATGCGGTGCCGGCCGCCAGATCAGCCGGCTGTCGCCATCGCCCCGCGGGCGCGAGTCTCCACGCCGTCTCTCCCACTCCTTCTCCCTCTCCTCGCCCATGCGACATTTGTCAGTTGTGTCCACGCTGCTGGCCGTGCTCACGGCCGCGGCACCACCGCTCGTGGCGCAGCAGGCGGCGGCGCCGAGTGCGCCGGATGCGGCGTCCCGTCTCGACTCTGTCACGCTCGCCGGCATGGCCTGGCGAAACATCGGACCCGCGAACATGGGCGGGCGCGTGGCGGATATCGTCGGCATCCCGAGCCCGTCCAAGACCTTCTACGTCGCGGCCGCCGGCGGCGGCATCTGGAAGACGACCAATGCGGGCACCACGTTCCGCCCGATTTTCGAGCACGAACGCGTGGTGTCCATGGGCGCGCTCGCCATTGCGCCGTCGGACACGAACATCGTGTGGGCCGGCACCGGCGAGCAGAACTCGCGCAACTCCATCATGCCCGGCGGCGGCATCTACAAGAGCACCGATGGCGGGATGCACTGGCAGCTCATGGGTCTCGAGGAAACGCAGCAGATCGCGCGCATTGTCGTGGATCCGCGCAACGCCGATGTCGTGTACGTCGCAGCGCTGGGACATGCGTGGGGAACGAACAAGGAGCGCGGGCTCTACAAGACGACCGACGGCGGCAAGAGCTGGAAGCTCATCAAGTTCGTGAGCGACCGGGCAGGATTCATCGACGTCGCCATGGACCCGAAGGACCCGAACACGCTCTATGCGTCCAGCTATGAGCGCATCCGCACGCCATGGTCGTACACCAGCGGAGGCCCCGGGAGCGCGCTCTGGAAGACCACGGACGCCGGCGCCACCTGGACCAAAATCGAGGGCGGCGGATTCCCGGCCACGCAGCTCGGCCGCATCGGCATCGCCATTTCCATCAGCAATCCGAACATCGTGTACGCGCTCGTGGAGGCCGACTCGGTGCGGGGCGGGAAGGCGCCATTCCAGGTGCCATTGAGCGATTCGGCCAACGCGAAGGCATCGCGGACCAACCGGCTGCTCAGCGGACTTTATCGCTCGGACGACGCCGGGAAGACCTGGCGCTGGATGAACGACAAGGATGTCCGGCCGTTCTATTACTCGCAGGTGCGCGTGGACCCGCAGGATCCCGATCGCGTGTACTGGTCGTCCACGCCGGTCAACTTCTCGACCGACGGCGGCAAGACGGTGCGCAATGCGACCCAGGGCATTCACGTGGACCATCACGCGATGTGGATCGATCCCAAGGATCCACAGCACTTCGTGGTGGGCGATGACGGCGGCGTGTCGCAGACCTGGGATCGCGGCGGCAACTTCGACTTTCTCGACGTGCTTCCGATCGGTCAGTTCTACGAGGTCACGTATGACATGGCGGTTCCCTATCGCGTCTGCGGCGGGCTGCAGGACAATGGCAGTTGGTGCGGGCCGAGCCGCAAGCAGAACGGCGGCATCGCGAATTCCGACTGGTTCACCGTTGGCGGCGGCGATGGGTTCTATACCGCGCAGGATCCGACCAACCCGAACATCATCTACGCCGAGTCGCAGGGTGGCGCCATTGGCCGGGTGGACTACTCCACGGGAGAGCGCAGTCAGGTGGTGAAGCCGGAATGGCGTCCGCAGTACACGCAGATCGAGGACTCGATCCTGATTGCCCGCGGTGACACCACGAAGCCCGAGTCCAAGGATGTGAAGAAGCGCGTCACCGCGCTGCGCGCGCAGCAGAAGATGGATTCCGTCGCGCTCGACATGCGATACAACTGGGACACGCCGTACTTCATCTCGCCACACTCGCCCAGCACGCTCTACATTGGCGGAAACCGCGTGCTCAAGTCGACAAATCGCGGCGACGACGTCTATCCGATTTCGCCCGATCTGTCCACGCAGGACTGGGCGAAGATCAACGTGAGCATCAAGACCACCGGCGGCATCACCAACGACGCCACCGGCGCGGAAACCTACGGCACGATCACCACGCTCGCCGAATCTCCGGTGCGGCCGGGACTGCTGTATGCGGGAACCGACGACGGCAACTTCTGGCTCACGCGGAACGATGGGGCGACGTGGGAGAACCTCACGGGCCGCTTCCCGGGCTTGCCGCCAAAGACCTACGTCGTACGCGTCGAGCCATCGCACTTCGACACGACGACGTTCTACGTGGCGTTCGACAATCACCGCACCAACGATTTCAAGCCGTACCTGTACGTCACGACGGACTTCGGCAAGACGTTCCATTCGATCGTCAACAATCTGCCCACGGGCGGGCCGGACTTCCTGCACGTGATCCGGGAAGATCCGGTTTCACGCGACCTGCTCTTCGCGGGTACCGACGTGGGAGCCTACGTGTCGCTGGACCGTGGCGCGCACTGGCAGCGGTTCATGACCGATCTGCCCACGGTTCCGGTGCACGATCTCAAGATTCAGCCGCGCGATCACGAGCTGATCGCGGCGACGCACGGTCGGGGCATCTGGATCGTGGACATCGCGCCGCTGGAGCAGATGGCCGACAGCGCGATTGCTTCCGGGCCGCATCTCTTCCAGCCAACGATGGCGTTCGAGTACGGCGAGGCCCCGGGCGCCAACGTGGACAACGGCCAGCAGCACTTCGAGGCGCGCAGTGCGCCGTACGGCGCGAGCATTGCCTATCTGCTCACGAGCGGCCAGCGCAGCGATACCGCAAAGGTCGTGATCACCAACGTGCAGGGCGACACGCTGTCGACGCTCACCGGCCCCGGTACGCCGGGTCTGCACTACGTCACCTGGAACTTCCGCGGCAAGCCAGCGCCGTCGCCGAAGCTCTCGCCAGCCGGCGTGCGGGACAGCATCATCGCGGCGCGGAAGATGGATCACGTCTTCGATTCGCTCGCGACGGCTGGAGTGGCGTCCAGGACTGCGCTCGACCGCCTGAAGAAGCAGCTTGCCAGCGGCGAAGGATTCGGGGCGTTTTTCCGGCGCAACGGTGGCCCATCGGGACAGTTCAATCCCCGGCCCGCGGAAAGCCCGGCGCCACGCGCCGCTGGTGCGCGAGGCCGGCGGGGCGGACCCGGCGCTCCCGGTGGAGCGCAGGGCGCGCAACCCGGCGACACGACCAACGCCCGCGCCAGGCGCCAGGGTGGCGCCGGTGGCGCTCCGGGCGCAGGCGAGGAGATCGACCGGGATGCGTTGGGTGACATCTTCGGCGCGCTGCGCAGCAGCGGCGCGATCACCCGCGGCTTCGGCGGCAGAGGTCGTGGTGCGCCGCTCGTCGAAACCGGCGACTACCTGGTCACGCTCACCGTGAATGGCAAGTCGCAGCAGCGTCCATTGCGCGTGGTGCGCGTGAGCGGTGGAAGCGACACTGCCATCATTACCGGGGAGAACGAAGCGCTGGATCCCTGAGTCGCACGGATTCACGGATGCGACAGCGGGTCAGGCACCGTTGGTGCCTGGCCCGCTGTCGCATCCGTGAGTGCGTTCGCGCTGCGGTGTTGGGCTCGGGCAGGAGATAGAGAAGGACCCCACGGGCAAAATGAAGACAGGATTTCCGGGATTTACAGGATTGAACAGGATTGGGGGGAGCCGAGTCCCGACGTATCAGTCCGTTCGCTGAACGACGGCAACAGCTTTGGGAACGGCATCGTGATAATCCTGTCCATGCTGTCCATCCCGTAAATTCCGTCCAGCGTTTTGCAGGAACGCAGCACGCTGCTCGCTAGGTGCCGGTGCCGCCGCGGCGACCGTTGCTCTGGAGGGCGAATCGCCAGACGGCATCACCGGTGTCGGGATCGTGAATCCGGTGCGCCTGAACCTGAAACACACGCTCGATCAGATCGCGGGAGACCTCCGCCGCGGCGGTCGCCACGTGAGCCAGCCGCCCGGCATCCATCACGAAGAACACGTCACCGTACTGGAAGGCGACATTCAGATCGTGCAGGATCGCGACGATGGTGCAGTCGTGATGCAGCAGTCCGCGCGCGACATCCAGCAGGTGAATCTGATAGTGGACGTCCAGACTCGTCGTCGGTTCGTCGAGGAACAGATACGTGTGCTCCGCGCCGTCGCCATCGTTCCAGATCTGGGCCAGGACACGGGCCAGTTGTACCTTCTGCTGCTCGCCGCCCGAGAGTGTCGGATACTGCTGCCGGCGCTTGTCGTCCATACCCACCAGCGCCAGCGCCTGCTGCACGATGTCGCGGTCACGACGCGACGGCACCCGCTCGTAATGCGGGTACCGTCCCATGAGCGCCACATCTTCCACCGTGAGCGCAAACGCCAGCTCCACGTGCTGCGACAGGACCGCCCGCTTTCGCGCCAGATCCGTCGCGGAAAAACTGCTCACGACCTGGTCGCCATAGCGCACGTCGCCAGCGGTGGGCTGCAGGAGACCGGTCGCCACGCGCAATAACGTGGATTTTCCCGCCCCATTCGGCCCGAGGATGACGTTGAAGCGATTCGGCTGAAACCGGGTGGTGATGTCGTGCAGGATCACCGTCCGGTCCACCTGATAGCTCACGCCGCGCAGCTCAACCATAGAAGCCCGAGCCGCCGCGCCGCGTCTGCCGCAGCAGGATGCCAAGAAACACCGGTGCGCCGACCACCGCGGTAATGATGCCAATGGGCAGCTCAGCGGGCGGAATGATCACGCGAGCGACAATGTCGATGACCTCCATGAGCACAGCACCGAGGAGCGCCGACGCCGGCAGCAGGAAGTTGTAGTCTGCCGACTTCATCATGCGCAGCACGTGTGGAATGACCAGTCCCACGAAGGCGATGACACCGACCATGGCGGTAGCCACCGCCACCATGATCGTGTTCACCACGAGCAGCCAGAGAATGAGCCGTCGCGGATTCACCCCGAGATATGCGGCCTCGTTCTCCCCGAGCATGAGGGCGTTCAGCGCCTTGCCGTAGCGCAGCGCCCAGATGAAGCTCAAGCCGAAGAACACGCCAATCAGCTCGACGCCCCGCCAGTCCGCCGTGGTGAAGGTGCCCAGATTCCAGAAGGTGATGTTGCGGGCCTGCGGATCACGCGCGATGTACGAGAGGAATCCCGTCCCGGCGCCGCACACCGCGTTCACCGCGATGCCGGCCAGCAGCAGCGTGAACACGTTCACCTTGCCAAACGAGGTGGACAACCGATGGACGAGCATCGTCGCGGCGAATCCCACAATGAAGGCCGCAACCGGCACCGCGAATGAACCGAGTGGATGCGTGAAGGCGAGCGCCGTGCCGCTGCCGAACACGAACACCAGCGCCGCGCCCAGTGCCGCGCCCGCCGACGTGCCGACAAGTCCCGGCTCGACGATCGGATTTCGGAACAACCCCTGCATGAGCGTGCCCGACACGCCGAGCACCGCACCGGTGAGACCCGCCACGAACACCCGGGGCAGCCGCAGTCCGAGCAGCACGTTCCGCCCCAACGTGTCACCGGGGACGGCCGGGAGCCATCCCGCGGCCTGGCCCAGATAGCGCACCATCTGAGCGGGCGTGAACGAGAAGGCGCCTATGGCCGCCGATGCCACAATCGCAACGACCAGCAGCACGCCAAGCAGCCAGTACGTCTGCCTGAACGAGAGATGCTTCAGCATCTCAGGGATGCAGCATTGCGGCGATCTTCTTCACGGTGGCCGGAGTGCGCGGACCGAAGTACATGACCTCCTGTTCGGTGATGCGGTAGATGCGTCCCGACCTGCCCGCCGGCGTGAGCGAGATGCCTGGCATGGCGGCGAACTGCTTCGCGTCGCCGTAGCGATCGAATCCCACCTCGGTGGCGATGATCACATCGGGTGCGGCGCGCGCGATCAACTCGGGCGTGATCCGCGTCATGCCGCCAAGCGAGTCCATGGCGTTCTCGCCGCCCGCCCAGCGGATCATCTGATCAGCCGGACTGCCGCGGTTCACCGCCAGATAATTGTTGATGATCTGGCCGAAGTGCATGAGCAGGACACGGGGACGTCGCTGGCTGTTCCAGCGAGCGGTGTCCGCCCACACGGCGCTCATCCCTGTCTTCCACCGCGCCAGAACGCTGTCAGCCGCCTGCTCGCGGTGGAAGTATCGCCCAAGATTCGTGAGCAGTATCTCGGCGCTGTCGAGCGTCCCACCCGGTCGCATCACCTCGATCGGGATGCCCACCGCGCGTAATTGCTGCAGCACGGCGTCAGGCCCGACGTTGCCATCCGTCAGAAAGAGCGTCGGCCGCATGGAGATGATTCCCTCCGCGCTCAGCGCCCGGTGGTACCCCACGGTGGGGAGTGTCCTGATCTCCGGCGGATAGATCGACGTGAGATCCACGGCGACGAGATCACTCTGGCCGCCGATGGCGTAGAGAAATTCGTTGATCTGCTTGGACACGCTGACCACGCGGGCGTGCTGCGTCGCGCGAGTGGAGCGATCGGCGAAGCGGCCGCAGGCGGCGAGTGCGCAGACCGCACACAGGACCAGGGAAACGGCTCGGGGCAATCGAGGCATGATGCGAGTCGACGGGGCAACGGGTGGTCCGCGGACACGGTGCACCAGCCGCGCGGCTCCGGGAAGGCTGTGAAATCTACGCGTCACGCGACTGCACTGTTGGCGGCCGGCGGCCAAACCGGCAGGAACGCCAGCAGGAACATAACGTCACAGTGCGCCGTGACATTCGCCTGCGCAGGATCGTCCGTGTCGTATGGCAGTGGCGATCGAACCCGGGAGATGAATGCTGATCGGCAGCCGGAATGCGCCTCCAGGCGAGGATGCCGAGCGGCTTGCCGCGCGCGCACGCGAGTTCGCGCGCGAAGGCTCCGTGTGCGAGGCAGTCGTGTCGCTCGACATGGCGCTCGGACTGCTCCAGGGTGCGCCCGTGGGTCCGCTGCACGCCGACCTGCTGCGCCAGAAGGGCGTGCTGCTCCGGGACATTGGCGAGACGTCCAGTGCCGCGGCGCTGCTCAAGCGCAGCATGGACATCGCGCAGTACGTCCGGTCGGAACGAGGCGTCGCGCTGGCCCAGTACGAGATGGCGCTGGTCCTCGAGCGTCGTGGTGACATTGCCGGTGCGCGGCGCTTGCTCGACGATGCGGCGGCGTCCGCGGTCGCCGCGGCAGATTCGGCACTGCATACGGCCATCGCATCCAGCCTGGGCGAGCTGGCCGCCATCCGCGGCGACACATCGGATGCCCAGGCGCGCTTTCAGCGCAGCCTCTCCGACTCCCGCGCCACGGGCGACGAGGCCGGCATGGGGGTCGCGCTCACCGGACTGGGACGTCTCTACATCGACATGCATCGGCTGGATGACGCGGAACAGAGCCTCGAGCAGGGGCAGAAGCTGGCGCGCGGCAAGGGGGACCTGTACATGGAGGCGCTGATTCACATAGGGACCGCCGAGCTGATGATCGCCAGCGGTCGGTTCGCCGAGGCCGAGCATGAATGCGAACAGCTCCTCGCGATTGCCCGGCGCCGCGGCGACCGACTGCGTCGCGCCCAGGCGCTCCGGCTCTACGGCATGATTGCCGAGCACCGAGCAGAGCTGACGGACGCGGCCGACAAACTCGAGGAGGCCCGAGAACTCGCCACTCAGGGCGAAGACGCCCATCTCGCGGCACAGGTGCTTCGCGAACTGGGCGAAGTATCGCGGCGCCGCGGCGAGATCGAGCGGGCCCGGACAGCCTGGCAGCAGGCGCTGGTTGCGTTTCAGCGGCTGGGCGCGGTGTCCGATGCCGGCGACCTCCAGCGACGCCTCTCGACTCTCGCCGCCTGACCACCTGATGTCCCTTCATCCTCGCCCACGTCTCTCATGGCGCTAGAACGAACCAGAAATGGCGGCTCCGAGCTGCCCTCCCGACCCGACCCTCTCGCGCGGACTCCGGCGGCCGGATCGTCCGCGGTCATCCCGCCCCTGTCAGCCACACTGAACGGCAAGGATTCGCCGGGATCCGTGGCTGTCCCGCCGGCGTCCGTGGCGGTCCCGGCGGGAGAGCCCGGCGGCAGCCCGGAAAGTTCCGTCGGTCTGGAGAACATCGTCGGCGTGAGCGATGCACTGCGCGAGGCGCTGCGACACGCGCGCAAGGCAGCGGCCAGCAGGCTCACCACCGTGCTGATCGTGGGAGAGACCGGCACTGGCAAGGAACTGTTCGCGCGAGGGATTCACTACGCCAGCCCGGCCCGCGGCGACCCGTTCATGGCCGTGAACTGCGCGGCGATTCCAGAAGCGCTGCTCGAGTCCGAGCTGTTCGGTCACGAGCGCGGCGCATTCAGCGACGCCCGCGGCCAGAAGCGCGGGCTGCTCGAACTCGCGGGCACAGGGACGGTGTTCCTCGATGAGATCGGCGAACTGCCGCGCCGCCTCCAACCCAAGCTGCTGCGCGCGCTCGAAAACCGGCGGCTGCAGCGACTGGGCGGCCTGGAGGACGTCTCCATTCACTGCCGCGTCATTGCGGCGTCGAACACGGGACTGAGCGAAGCGATGCAGCGCGAGGAATTCCGCGAGGACCTCTATTACCGGCTCAACGTCTTCCGGATCGTGCTGCCCCCGCTGCGCGATCGCGAGGGCGATGTGGAGCTGCTGGCGCGGCATTTTCTGGGTGAGTTGGCGAGACAGCAGGGCATGGAGGCGAAGACGCTGAGCGCCGACGCCATTGCCGTCCTGCAGGCGCACGGCTGGCCCGGCAACATTCGCGAGCTCAAGAACGTCATCGAGCACGCCGCCATCCTGAGCGAAGGCGACACGATTGACGCGGCCCGACTCATGCTCCAGAAGCGTATGGCGCTGTCCGGGACCAGCGCCCCCGGCCCGATCCGGGAAATTCACATTCCCCCGGAGGGACGGTCGCTGGCGGACGTGGAAAAGGACGCGGTGCGCTTCATGCTGGAAATCACCAGGGGGAACCGCAGTGCCGCGGCGCGGATACTTGGCATCTCGCGCCCCACCCTTGCGCGCAAGATTCGCGAATACGGAATCGTCGTCCCGGCGCTCGGGCGCGACACGTGACCGACGTGC
The DNA here is from genome assembly GCA_036278895.1 of Gemmatimonadaceae bacterium. Taxonomy (GTDB): domain Bacteria; phylum Gemmatimonadota; class Gemmatimonadetes; order Gemmatimonadales; family Gemmatimonadaceae; genus JADGGM01. The sequence goes on along the minus strand of DASUKE010000003.1, from coordinate 11,152 downwards.
CTGTTCCGCGGGAGCATAACGGAGCATGAGCATCGCGCAGTTGAAGATCCTGGCCATCTCGACAGACGCGGAGGACGTGCGCCGCCTGCACGAGACGCTGGCAAACGACCCGTCGCACGAGATCGAGCTGCACGGTGCGGTCATCCTGAAGCAGGCGCTGCGTCAACTGCGCGTGACCCGTTTCGACGCGGTGCTTCTGCATCTCCCGGCCGGACGCGACTCCTCACTGAGTGCGCTCGGCACGCTGCTCGAACACACGAGCGGCATTCCGGTTGTCGTACTCACCGAGCGCGACGACGAGGAGCTCGCCGTGCTGGCGCTCAAGGCGGGAGCGCAGGACGCGCTGTGCAAGCAGTCGCTCGACGGCGGACTGGTGGCGCGCGCCATCCGGTTCGCGATCGAACGGCACCAGCTGTACGTGGCGCTGCACGCCATGGCGCTGCTCGATGACCTGACGGGTCTGTACAACCGGCGCGGCTTCCAGACGCTCGGCAAACAGCAGATGAAAATCGCGGATCGCACGCGGAAGCGCCTCTCGCATCTGTTTGTCGATGTGGACGGCCTGAAGCGCATCAACGACCGGTTCGGGCATCGCGAGGGAGATCTGATGCTGCTCGAAACCGCGGAACTGCTGCGCAGCACCTTTCGCGAATCGGATCTCATCGCCCGCATTGGCGGCGACGAATTCGTGGTGCTCGCCATGGATGTCGGCAGCCCGTCGCAGGATCAATGGACGGCGCGACTCGAGGAGCAGTTGCGCAGTCACAACGCGCGTCCCGGCCGGCGCTATCCGCTGTCGCTGAGCCTCGGCTTCGCGTACTACGACCCGGCGTTTCCCTGCGCCCTCAGCGATCTGCTGGACCGCGCCGATACGTTGATGTACGAGCAGAAGCGAGGCAAACGGCGGCTCTCACCACTCGGCGGCGTCGCCGCACGGCGCACACCCTCACGTGGCGTACGCCGGGATGTGAAGCGGGCGGATTGAGGCTTCCACTCCCCACCACCCTCCCCCTGGGAATCGGCAATCGGGAATGGGGAATCAACCGCCCCACGCCACCCCGCCCTTGGGAATGGGCAATCGGGAATGGGGAATCGTGGGAATGGGGAATGGGGAGGCCGATTCCCTGCTGTTGATGAAATCGGGGTGGGGCGGCAGAGGGCGGATTGCCTTATCGATGCCCATTCCCGTTTGCCGATTCCCAAGGGGAGGGCGGTGGGGCGAGGAGCAACCGACTCTGACCCCATTGATCGCCACAAGAAGACAGGATTTCAGGATTGACGGGATTAACAGGATTGTTGGGAGCCGAGCCTCAAAGCTTCAGTGAGTTCGCTGAATGACGGCGAATGCTTTTGGATCGGCACTGTGAGAATCCTGTAGATCCTGTCCATCCTGAAATCCTGTCTCGCTTTCATAGCTGGTTAAACCACGGTCGCGGGTGCCCAGTCGCCGCCAGCTGATGAGAATCAATCGACTCTGACCCTTTTGATCCAGGAATCGCCAATCGAAAATGGGGAACAGGGGTGGCGGTCCGCCCCCATTCCCCATTCCCACGATTCCCCATTCCCGATTGCCGATTCCCAAGGGCGGGGTGGCCGTGCGGTGGAAGATTGCCGATTCCCAAGGGCGTGGCGGCGCGGGGCGGCGAATTACTTGTCCCCTGGATGATACTCCCGCTCCGTATGTCCCTTGAGCTGCGACCGGTAGAAGTAGACCGTGCGGAGATTCCCGCTCGCGTAGCGCGCGGTCTCGTCGCGGAAGTGCGGCGACGCCGGATCACCGCTTTCGCCTCCCGCGGTCACCGCTCTCGCCCGCACGCTGTCGGCGAACTCCACCACGGCCACGAAGCTGTTTCCACTCGTGCCGTACCACTTCTTCGTGTTCGGATAGGGCCGCGCGCCGAATGACGCCAGCGAGCCCCAGCGCGATGAGGTGAACGGCACGGGATCGCTCGGCTGCGCATCGTCGAAGTGCGACGCAATGGCATCGTCGAGCCGCTGGAAGCGGTTGATGTTTCCCCACGGTGTCTTCCAGGAGCCGAAGTCGTGCGTCAACCGGGCCGACGCCTCGGCGAGGGACTGGAGCAGCTCCGTCGCGCTGGCGCCGTTGGCGATGAAATCCATGGGCGAGGCGCCTGCCGCGCGCGCCTCGTGCGCGACGCGCCGCAGTACAGTCTCGCCCCAGAATACCGCCAGCGAGGTGGGAACCGAGGATGCGCCCCAGCGGAAATCCCACGGTCGCAGCATGGCGATCTGTTGGGCGAGCGCCGACCGCAAGGTGTCCGATGCCGGCAACTCGTCATACGCCTTGAGCAGCGGCGGGATCATCTGCGCGAACGCGGGGAGATAGCTGTCGAACGCCATCGCCGTGAGTGAGCTCATGGTCACGTTCTTCGCGCCGGTGAGCAGCCGCAGCGCATGGTGACCACGCGGCGTCTCCTCTGTCCCCATTTCCACGTAGCGCGGGAAGTCCGACCGCTTCGGGCTGTACGGACCGGCGGCCGACCAGGGCCAGTTGTTGGAGTTGTACAGCCAGCCGCTCTTCGGATCGAGCAGGTGCGGAGACTGGTCCACCGAGAGCACCGGACCCCAGTCCGTGGCCGGATTGCTGCCGTCCACCGGCTTCGTCCAGTCGAAGCTCGTGTCGCGCCGCGGAATGAAGTTGGCGTGGAAGTAGGCGATGTGCCCGTCCGCGTCCGCGTACATCGTGTTGTTCGACGAGTTGGCGTGCAATTGCATCGTCTTCAGGTACGCCTTGTAGCTCGTGGCCTTGGTGCGCAGATATGACTGCTCCAGCGCCTTGATGGGAACCTGCATGAGGCTGATGCTCACCCACTTGTCGCCATCCTTGCGGATGACCGGGCCGTGCCGCGTGTAGTAGGCCGTGAAGACCTTCTGCGCCATCCCGGCACTCGTGCGATAGGGCACCGAGACGGTCGTGGATGTCATGGGCAGCCATCGGCCGCCGTACTTGTAGTAGTACGTGCCGTCCTTCTGCATGACGGTTTCGAGATACTCGTCCACCGCATCCACGCCGCTCGAGGTGTGCATCCACCCGGCGCGCGGATTGAAACCCTGGTACACGAAGAACTGCCCCCACGTGACCGCCCCGTACGCGTCGAGTCCCTCCTGGCTCGCCATCTGGAGCTCGGAGCGGAAGTAGAACGACGTGTGCGGATTGATCCAGAGCAGCGCGTGGTGATCCGCGGTGATGGACGGCGCGATGGCGATGCCATTGGAGCCGGACGGTTCCGGCGGAGGTCCATCACCGATGGATGCCGCGGGCGCCGCGGTGTCTCCATAGAAGGCGGCGAGCCGGCGCAGATCCACGCGCTCGATGTCGCCGCCAATGCTGCCCTCGCTGAACGCGAGCGCCATCCACGGCTCGAAGTGCGTGATGACGCGCGGCTTCACCTGCGGGTGCGTGTGCAGGTAGAAGTTGAGACCGTCGGCGAAGGCGACCATCAGCGTGCGCAGCCACGGCGGACTCGCCGCGTATTTGGCCCGCAGCGAATCCGGATTCATAAACAGCTTCATGCGCAGGTCGCGATAGATCTGCGACGCGCCCTCGGTCTCCGCGAGTCGGCCGAGCGCGTTGATGTAGTTCGTCTCTACGCGATTGAAATCATCCTCGGCCTGCGCGTACTCCATGCCGAAGACGGCGTCGGCGTCGGTGACGCCGTAGACATGCGCGATGCCCCAGTCGTCGCGAATGATGGTGACGTTCCGGGCGTGCTGCTGCCAGCGCGCCTGCTCCTGAGCTCTGGCGCCGCGCGGGATACTGCACACGCACGCGGCAGCGAGAATGAGTGTAAGCGTCTTCATGCGTCAAAGCTGATGGAGCACGACGGTCCGACTGTCAAGAGCCGACAGCCAACGGCTGCGTTCGACAGACGCCGGTCCATGCTTGACGCGCTGGTGCGCGACACCTAGCGTCGTCGTTGCATCAATCGATCTGCCTCTTGCAGGGAGGACCGGCATATGACTGACTGGGCGCAAGACGTGAAGATGCACGTTCCCGGTGCGGACGACGGGGCGATTGCGGGAATCGTGAAGCACTGCGGAATCGCGCTGCAGAAGCGCGACTCGTCACTCGTCTCGTTCTCGGACAAGAGCGAACTCGAGCGCGTGCGGAACAATTTTCTCAGGAAGAAGCTCGGCCTCACGCAGAGTGATGGCGAACTCGATGCCGCGATCGCGGAGGTGGGCGAGAAGCTCAAGGGCTCGCACGACAAGCATCGCGTCACGGTGTACTACATGCTCGCGGATCGCTTCGGCAAGCTCTCCTCCTTCTCCTCCGCGAAGAGCTAGCCTCTTCCGCGAAAGGCTGGCGGCCCGGACCACAGGCGCTCCCTGTTCGGTCAGGACAGGCCGGGATGGCGGCAAGCCATTCCGGCTTGTCTGTCATCCCCAGGGGCGGTGTCATCCCCGATCTCTTGCCAAGCTCTGGTACAGGGCCCATACTCGCTCATCGCACTGAGGCGAGAAAAGACGCATGTCGGCCAATCGACCACTGACGTCACCCGCAGTCCTCATGCGCGCCTCCAGTCCAACGCGTGCTCCAGGTCTCGCGTGCCTCGCGCTCCTGGCGATGATGACACTCGCCAGCGCGTCCGTTGCCGCACAGAGCGTCACCCCGGACAGTACGCTCGCAACGATTTCCGGCACCGTATACGACAGTCTCGATGGGCACCCGTTGGCCGGGGCCCTCGTGCAGATCGTGACGCGCGGCGACATCCACGGGATGCGAAACGTTCGCACGGATTCCACCGGTGCCTTCCGCCTGGCAGCCGTACAACCCGGCGACTACCTGATCGGCTTCTGGCACGTGACGCTCGACTCGCTGGGACTCGATGTGCCGCCCCGGACGCTCGTCGTGGAGCGCGCCGCGCAGTTGCAGGTCGCGCTCAACGTGCCGTCAGCGTCCACCATCCGAGCCGCGATCTGTCCGGCCGCCGCACTCGGCGATTCATCCGGACTGCTGCTGGGCTTCGTTCGTGCCGCTGATACGGGCGGCCGCCTGACGGAAGGGGTCGTGGACCTGAGCTGGACGGAGCTCGTGGCCAACAAGCGGGGCATCCATACCGTGCGACACGATGTCACGGCGAAGGCCGACCCGGCGGGCTGGTACGCGCAGTGCGGGCTGTCCACAGCCGGTCCTATTGCCGCGTATGCAACCGCGCACGACAACTCGAGCGGGATCATTGACGTCACCATACCGGCGCGCGGTGTACTGCACCGCGACTTCAGCATCCCCGTTGGCGCCGCGGCCATCGCGGGCGCAGGTCGCAACGCCGATAACATCGACAGTGCCGTGGTCGGCGGCGGCCCCGTCCGTCACGGCAACGCGCAACTTGCCGGCAGGGTGCTCGACGAAAACGGCAAGCCGCTCTCCGGTGCACAGCTCGTCGTGTGGGGCACTGGCATTGCTACCACCTCCGGGGATGATGGAACGTTCGCGCTGTCCGGTCTTCCGGCCGGCACACAAACGGTCGAGACCCATTACCTGGGTTTCGCACCATCGGAGAAGGTCGTGGACCTTGCGAGCGGGCGCACTCTCACCGTAACGGTGATGCTCGATGACCGCATCAATCTGCTGAGCACCGTCACCGTGTACGGGAAGCGCAGGGGTCGCCTGAAGGGGCTCGCCGGATTTCTGGAGCGCAAGGCGCTGGGTTTCGGCCGGTTCATTACGCAGGCCGACATTGCGAGACAGCGGCCGGCCCGATTCACGGACATCCTGCAGGGTATCCCTGAAATCAAGGTCATCCCCACCAGCGACATTCACTACACCCTGGTATCCAGCACGGGAAGCGTCCTCGGCGGTCCGTGTCACCCCGAGGTGTACATCAACGGAACCCGGCTGGTGAACGTGGACGATCTGGACCAGTTCGTCGAGCCTGCTGACGTCGCTGGCGTGGAGATCTATAACGGCATCAGCGAGACCCCGGCCGAGTTCCAGGGGAAAGGCCTGTGCGGCACGGTCGTGATCTGGACCGCCCCGCACACGGACACGGCGCAGCGCTAGTAATACGGGGTCAGGAATCAACAGGGTCATAGCCGATTGAAGTGCTGACGGGAATGGGCAATCGGGAATCGGGAATCGTGGGAATGGGGAAGCCGATTCCCCATTCCCACGATTCCCCATTCCCGATTCCCAAGGGAGGAGTAGTGGGGCGTGGGACGATTCCCGTCAGCACTTCAATCGATCCTGACCGAATTGATCCCTGACCCAATCGATTCCTGACCCCACTGATTCCCGGTTACGGAGCCACGCTCGCCGCGGTCAGCGTGAACGCGCTCGTCGTCACCTCACCGGACGTTACGGTGGCCGTGGCCGGAACCGTGGGGTTGGTCGTGAAGCTCACACCCGTGGGCGCGGTGAAGGTCACAGTGTAGCTCCCCGGCGCAAGAAACTGGAACTGTGCCTGGAACACCCCGTTGCCCGCATCGGTCAGCGCCAGCGTCCTGGTGCTGTTGTCGCTAGCCGTAATGACGGCGGAGAACTGGTCGAGCGTGAGCGGTGCACTATTGAGCGTGGGCATCGTGAGCGACGCATCCTGCGTCATTTGCACGGTGAGCCCACCTGAGAACTGGATGTCGGTGGCCTTCACAACCGGATGCATCGTCCACTGGCCCGACGCACCCGCAACCTGGCCGAAGCTCTGCGCCACGTTGAAGTCCACCAGCAGAATCTTCTCGCTCGAGCCGATCGTCACGCTGCCGTCGGGCAGGTCGACCTTCAGTCCGCTCTCACCAAAGCTCGGCATCTGCAGAGCACCCGCCACCACCGCACCGGAGGGCAGCCCCGCGTAGTCGGGCGACGACGCGTAGATGCTCGTCCCGCCGTCGGCGTTCTCCACTTCGATGTACGCACCCGTCACCACAAAGCGGAGCTGCGCGTACCTGCCAGCAGGCACGACGGCATCCGTCACGAGCTGCGCGGTGGAATTGGCAAGCGAAAGCAGATCGGTTGTCACCGGAGTGTTCATCAGCACCGTCGTGCCGCCCGATCCCTGCAGATCGATTTCCGAAATGGTGACGACCGCCGCCTTCACATCACCCGGCGCATCGGTGAGCAGCAGCGAGATCCTGCCGGTCCCACTCGACGTGGAATCCGAACCGCACGCGGCGAGCGCGCCAAGCAGCATCGTGGCTGCGGCCGCCGTGGCCGCGCATCGCAGAGCCCGTCTTGAAAGTCTGTGCATGTGCCGTCTCCTGGAAATGATTACGAGAGCGTCGCTGTTCGAAGCGTTTCCGGACCGCGAAACGCGACTATCGATTCGGGATCATGGTTTGCCGGGGTGGCCGGGCGGACCCGCCGGCGTCGTCGCGGGACGGTGCCCCACAGGGTTGGCCGGCACGCCGGGCGGTGGCCCGCCATGAGCCGCTGCGCCCGCGGGCGATTCGCCGGACGGATGGTGTGACAGGCCAATCGCACGACCGGCCGCTCCGGGACTCCCGTTGCGCGCATTCTCCGCCTGCTGCGGCAACGACTCGAGATCCGCGTCGCTGGCTCGTGCAACGAGGCGCTGCTGCACACGCTGCAATGCCTGATCGGAGGGAAGTCCGCGCGCGGTGAGACTGCCCAGCACATACAACGGAACCACGAGCGATCGGCCGGATGGAGCACTCTTCGCGAGCGTGCTCACATCGGAACCACTTACCCCTTCGCGCAGAGCTTCCGCGGCCGCTTCCACCTCATCACCGCTCGCGCCGTGTGCTCGAGCAGAATCCAGGAGCGCCCGCCCCGCCGCCTGCCGCTCGGCCTGCTCACCCACCGCGCGGACGATGTCGTCCGACGGAACGCCACGCGCGGCAAACTTCAACGCGCGCTGCGTCAAGGCGATGCCGGGGAGCCCGTTCGCGGTCGCCCGCTCCACGATGCTCAGTACGCGGCTGGCATCGGCGGCTGGCAGGACTTCGCGCAGGCGCACTGTGGGATCCTGCGTTTCTGCGTTGCTGGTTCCCTGTGCCGCAAGCGTCGTCGCGCACAGAAGTCCCAGCAATGCGATCATGACACGATGTCTCATGGTTTCTCCCCTCTCTCAAGGCCCTGCGACGACTTCCGCCGGCTGGGCCGCACGTGCTGTTCGAATGAAAGACTCCATCCATCGTCTCGGTCGTCACATTGCAATCGCTTCACCCACGGTGCTACAAAAGCTTCCATGCCTCATGGAGCATCGAACATGCCTGCGACTCCGCCGAATTCGTCGAACACGGTCACCAGCCCGGGAGGCACGGACCATGGCCCGCCGTCCACGCGGATTGCCAACTCATGCGCACCAGAGAGAGCGGCCACATGTCCTTCCCACCAGCCATCCCCCGCAGCCGTGAGCGAACGTGGCGACCAGTTCGTGACGTCACCCTGCATGTCCACCGTGTGCGCGCCCGGGGCGAGCAGGCGGATGACGAGCATGCTGTCCGATCGGGTGACGGTCATCTGTCGCGCGTCAATTGCACGCGACGGCGACGCGGGGTGGTCATCCTCGGGCACCATTGTCGCACGCCCGCTGCGCGAGGACGCCGGGAATCCGGGCACGGATAACGCGCTGAACCGAACCGCGAGTGACAGGAAGCGCCCATTGGGCAGGGCCTGCATCAGATCCGCGGCGTAGCTGCCGCCGCTGGCGGCGAGGCCAATGTGCGGCGTCACCCACAGCACGACGCCAAGCGATCCCCACACCGTGTGTCCGCCCGAATTCACAAGCCCGCGACCACTGCGCGCCCCGAGGGTTCCTTCGAGCAGCGCGCGAGCGTGACTCCAGCGCGCATTCAATCCGAAATCGGTGTACCGGAGCGAATCTCCCACCGCAGATGGCGTGGCCGACGCCGCGACCAGAAAGGAGGCGGAACTGAACCACGCTCCCGCATCTCCAATGCGCAGCGAGTGCCAGGCGAGTCCATCCCACGCGCGTCCCGCGCCCGCGCCGCCCCAGAGTCCCCAATGATTTCGTTCGAAATACAACCGGGCCACGCCCTGAAGCTGCCCGGTGCGATCGCCATCCTGATGTGCCGATCCGCCGGCGGCGCCAGTCAGCTCACCGCCGAGGCCCGCGGCAAAGGGCGTGCGCACGCCGGCAGCGACGCTGCCCTGCCCTGTCCAGGCGTTGGTCCCAAGCTCCGCGATCGTGCCCGCCCCATTGAGCTGAAAATGGTTTGTCTGGAGCGTCAGGGCGGGACTCAGCGCAACGGCGCTCGTGCTCACCGAGTCCGAGTAGCGCAGCAGACTCGCGCCCGCATCCAGCGTCGCGGTGACCTGCTGCGCCCGCGCCGTCGCGCTCATTCCGGCGAGCAGTAGCAGCAGGCTGGGCAGCAGGCTGGTTAGCACGCGTGCGTGCCGGCACTCGCCACCGGCACGCACGCCAGGTGCGGCGCGTTCCGCTGTACCGAACCAGCGCCGTACACCCTGAAGCATGCCGGGCTGCCGCTGCGCCGCGTTACGAGCTGGCGCCGCTGCCGACGGTCACCACGGATGTGGTGGTGCCGAAATCATCAGTGACCGTGGTACCGGCGGCGGGATCGGCCACCCACTGCGTCCCATTGATGACGAACGCATACTGGTGCACGCCCCGACTCATGGGCACGGACACGGTCCAGATTCCATCCGAGCCGGTGTGTCGCAGCAGCGTCGCCGTCCGCTGCCAGTTGTTGAAGTCGCCCACCAGCGCGACGCTCGCGGCGCCGGGCGCAATGAACACGAAGCGCACGATGTGCACCGTGTCGGTGCGCACCGGTGCCAGTGCGGTTGCTACGGGGGGCGCGGTGGGTGACACGGCGGCGCCCGCACCACCCGGCGCGCGGAGTGCGACCGCGCCAAGGACGGCGACCGTGGCCAGCCCCGCCGCCAGCGCCAGTCCAACGATCGGCGACAGCGAAAGTTGAACGGTCACGCGCCTCCGCCACCATGGCGGAGTCGCATCGCGCTCATGATGCGCGCGCCGCGCAGCCCTGGCGTCCGCACGCACGGCCGCATCCAGGCGACTCATGAAGTCCGCTGCCAGCGGCGCGTCCGCGCGCAACGGCTTCGCGATCCGTTCGACAAATGCCCTGTCGTCGTTCTGTTCGACCATGCCACCCTCCCGGGCAACATCATGCCCACGATCACTCACGCCGTGCGCCCTCCAGTCGTTCGAACGCCCTCCAGCAGCTCGCGCAGCCGTGCACAGGCGCGCTTCACTCGCATCTTGAGCGCCGAGATCCCGACGCCGGTGAGCGCCGACATTTCCTCATAGCTCAAGTCCTCCACGTGCTTCAACAGAAACGCCTCCCGCAGGCTCGCATCCAACCGGTCGAGCGCGCACTGGACCTCGCCGAGCGCTGCCGCTTCGTCCTGCGCGGGCGCCGCCACCAGCCGCGTGAGCACTAGCTCGTCGCGGACGAGACGCCGCTCACGCCGCGTGCGGCGCGCGGCGAACGTGCGACACTCGTTCAGCACGATGCGCATGAGCCATGCGTCGAAGCGTTCGCGGTCACGGCAGCGCGCCAGCGCCCGGTACGCCCGGAGGAATGCCGACTGCAGCGCCTCGTCGGCGTCGTCGGCGCTGCCCAGCATGCGCGTGGCGTATCGCGTGCACCGCGCGCTGTGTCGACGCACGAGAACGGTGTAGTCGTCCACATGTCCGTCGAGCACGGAGGCGATCAGCGTGCTGTCCGTACGCAGGTCCACGACGGATAGACTCCCGGATATGGCGTCAGGGTCACAACTGCGGGAATGGGCAGTGATCCACGCCCCGCCACCGTTCCCTTGGGAATCTTCCACGCCCCACGGCCCCGCCCTTGGGAATCGGCAATCGGGAATGGGGAATGATGCAGCGGGTGAGGCGGCGGTGAAAAAAAGGCGGTGGGGTGCGGTGTGGGGAGGTCTTCCTCCCCGATTCCCCATGCCCGATTGCCGATTCCCGATCAGTGTGATTGCCGATGCCCAAAGAAGGGGTGCGAGGAGGCGGTCGATTCCCGTCATTGATTCACCCCCTCCCACCTCTTCTCCCCGCCTCAGGGCAGCCTTACCACACTCTTCCCCGCTGCCTTTCGCGTTGCATTGAACGCGGCCAGTTCACGTGTGCGCAGCGTGTTCCACTTCGCGAGCGCGGCTGAGGCGTCCTTCCGCGCCGAGGCGCAGGCGGACACTTGAACGGCGGTTGGCGTGGCGTCC
>DASUKE010000002.1:0-57605 GCA_036278895.1 Gemmatimonadaceae bacterium | reverse complement strand
TGCTCGAGCGCCGGCCGGACACGGCCATCACGCCGGACTGGGTGCACGGCCGGCGCTGTCTCGTCGCGGGGCTGGGTCCGATCGGATTGCTGGGCGCGATGGTGCTGCGGCTGCGCGGCGCTGAGGTGTACGGACTGGACGTGGTGGATGCCGGGACGACGCGACCGAAGTGGCTCGAAGGAATCGGTGGCCACTATCTCGACGGGCGCCAGGTGCCGGCCGACAAGGTGGACGACAGCGTGGGCGCGATGGATCTCATTCTCGAAGCGACGGGCATCGCGTCGCTCGAGTTCGATCTCCTTGACGCACTCGCGCTGAACGGCGTGTATGTGCTCACGGGCATCCCGGGTGGCGACCGGCCGCTGCAGGTGCAGGGCGCACAACTCATGCGGAAGCTCGTGCTGGGCAATCTGGCCGTGCTGGGCAGCGTGAACGCCGCGCGCGGTCACTACCAGCGCGGCATTGATGATCTGGGCGCAGCCAGTGCGCGCTGGGGCACGCACGTGGCCGCGCTGATCACGCAGCACTATCCGTCGAGCAGATTCCTCGAGCCGCTCATGCAGCACCAGCCGGATTCCATCAAGGAAGTCATCGACTGGGCGTGAGCGGCGCGGCCCAGGCGCTCAGCTGCTCGCCTGACCGGCGGCGCGGTGGATGGCCGCGCGGATGCGCTGGTAGGTGCCGCAGCGGCAGATGTTGCCACTCATGGCGGCGTCAATGTCCTCGTCCGTGGGGTGCGGCGTTTTCGCGAGCAGCGCGGCGGCCGACATGATCTGCCCGGACTGGCAGTAGCCGCACTGCGGCACGTCTTCGGCGATCCACGCCTGTTGTACGGGATGCGTGGCGTCCGGCGAAAGCCCTTCGATGGTGGTGATCTTCTTCGAGCCGACGGCCGAGACCGGCGTCACGCAGGAGCGCGTGGGCTGGCCGTCCAGGTGCACCGTACACGCGCCGCACAGCGCCATGCCGCAACCGAACTTCGTACCCGTGAGACCGACGTTATCGCGAATGGCCCAGAGCAGTGGGGTGTCGGGAGCGACGTCGATGGTGTGCGCGGAGCCATTGACGTTGAGCGTGAACGCGGCCATGGGAGCATCCTCTCCGAAGGAAGAAGGCTGACATGACAATCTGGATGAAGATACGGCGCGACGGTAGCGGTTGCGCGTCTCGGTTACTGGTCGAGCCCTGAGTGCAGGGCCCTGATCACATCCGCCGGTACTTCGCCCCGCTCCCCCCTTCCCGTGGCGTCCAGCGCGGACCGATGTCATCCGTGGCCTTGCAGTCAATGCAGTTGGCCGGGCTCACCACGAGGCGGTCGCCGTCGCGCTCGTACACGCCGGCGGGACACATGTGGTGATAGAGATCCGCCACTGCCGGCGGGATGTCCTGCCCCACGATGAGGTGCGAAGGGATGTCGTCGCGCGTCGCGTTGCCTGAGCGGAACACGGCGTCGAGCTTGCTGAATGTCAGCGTGCCGTCCGGCCTGAACGGCTCCGCGGCGTCGCTGCGCCGTGGGACGGCGGCGTCCGGCTCGGACGCAATCCGCCCGCCGGGAAACGCGCCCTTCGTGAGCGTCATCAGCGCGGCTTTCGCGCCGCCCACATACAACCCGCCCTTCTGGAACGCGAGCCGCAAGTTGCGCCGCTCGCGCAGGTCGCGCACGATCACGCTCTCGTTCACCATGCGGTCGTACGGCGCGAGCGCCGCCGCCGTAGTGTCGCCCGCCTTCAATGCACTGAAGATCGTGCGCGCCGCGTACATGCCCGACAGCATCGCGTAGTGAATGCCCTTGAGCGACGAGACCTCCACGAACCCGGCGGCGTCGCCCACGATCACCACGCCGTCGCCGGAGCGCCGCTCGGGTAGCGCGTAGTAGCCGCCTTCCGGAATGGTCTTGGCGCCCCATTCCACCATCTCGCCGCCATCCAGGTAAGGGCGCACCAGCGCGTGCAGCTTGAGGCGCTGCAGCAGTTCGTGCACATCGAGATTGGCCGACCGGTAGTCCATCCCGACGACGAGGCCGAGCGCCACCAGGTTCGCGTCGAGCGGATAGAAGAAGCTGCCGCCGAACGCGTCCGTTGGAAGCGGCCACCCCATGGTGTGCACCACCGCGTCCAGAGGGCGCTTGGTTTCCCATACTTCCTTCACGCCGAGCGCGAAGATCTGCGGGTTGGGCGAAGTGATGCCGCGCCACTGGAGATATGCCTGCGACAGCGACCCGCGCGTGCCCTCCGCGAGCACCGTCACGCGCGCGGTGAGATCCGTGGGCGGCGCGTACGACGGTCCGTGCGAGCCGTCGCGCGCGAGACCCGACGGCGTGGTGCGCACGCCCACGACGCGCTCGCCATCCACGAGCAGCGATTCCGCGGGAAAGCCGGTGAAGATGTTGACGCCCACCGCTTCGGCTTTCTCTCCGAGCCAGCGCACCATCTCGCAAATGGACGCCACGAAGTAGCCATGATTGCGCATCGTGGGCGGCGTGGGAATGCGCAGCGCGCGACTCCCGGTGAGGAAGTACACCCGCTCCCGCGTCACCGGCGTGCGAAAGGGAAAATCGCTGTCGCCGAGATCCGGAAACAGTTCCCGAAATGCAACCGGATTCACAACGGCGCCCGAGAGACAGTGCTCGCCGAGCGCCGAGGCCTTTTCGAGCACCGCAATTTCGAGCGCGCCGAGCGACCCACCCGCCGCCGCGTCCTCGCGCGCGAGACGCGCGAGCTCGATCGCCCCAGCCAGCGCGGCCGGTCCACCGCCCACGAACACCACATCCATCGGCACCGCCTCCGCATCCGGCGCGTCCGCGCGAATGAAGCGCTCGACAGGGAGCGGCGGCTGGTAGGAGGAGGGGAGGAGGGGCATCGTGGTAGCTGGTTGCTGGTTGCTGGTTGCTGGTTTAACTACGGTCGCTAGTAGCTAGTAGCTAGTAACTGGTAGCTGGTGACCGGTCGTTGATAGATGCGGCTACCCGCGTCGGGGTGCAGAGCGGATCCGCTTCACCGCGGGTCTGCGGTGCTCGCCACGCGGATGGCGCGTCAACCACCGACCAGCTACCAGCGACCAGCGACCGTAGTTAAACCAGCTACCAGCTACCAGCTACCAGATTCTCACCGTTTCACCCTCTTTACCGCCTCCGTCAGCGCGGGCAGCACCTCCAGCACATCGCCCACGATTCCGTAGTCGGCCAGTTTGAAGATCGGTGCTTCGCGGTCCTTGTTGACCGCGACGATCGTCCGCGACGTGCGCATGCCCGCCAGATGCTGAATGGCGCCCGATATGCCGCAGGCGATGTAGAGATCAGGACTCACGAGGCGCCCGGTCTGACCGATCTGATCGCTGTGCGGACGCCAGCCGTCGTCGGTCACCGCGCGCGTGGCACCCACGGCCGCGTTGCCGAATGCCGCGGCGAGATCCTCGAGCAGCTTGAAATTCTCCGGGGCGCGGAGACCGCGGCCGCCGCTCACGATCACCGGGGCTTCGCCCAGGTCGAGCTTCGCCGTGTTGCCCGTGATCAGTTCCTTCGGCACCACGCGCGCCGCTGCGGGATCGAGCGCCGGCGCGGCATTCTCCACGCGTGGCGTGCGCGCGGCCTCCGCGGCCTGCACCGCGCCCGGCCTCAGCGTGAGCACAGCCGGCGCACCGGTGAGCGCGAGCGTCGCGATCACCTTGCCGGTGTTCACCGGATGCTTCACCACCACGCTGTCGCCGTCCACCGCGAACGCCGTGACATCCCCCGCCATGCTCACGCCCAATTTCGCGGCGACACGGGGAGCGAGATCCTTCCCCTGCGCGGACGCGCTGAATACCGCCGCGCGATAGCCGCCCGTGCGGATACGCTCGGCCGCCGTCGCCGCCACGACCTCCGGCGAGTAGAGCGCGAGCGCCGCGTTCTCGACGACGATCACGACGTCCGCGCCGTACTGTCCCAGTCGCTCCGCCTGCGTCGCGACGCCGGGCGCGCCCACGAGCAGCGCGTGCACCTCGCCACCGCCCGTTGCGTCGGCGATCTGCCGGGCCGCCGTCACCGCCTCGAGCGCCACCTTGCGCAGCGTGCCGCCGCGCGTTTCCGCAAACGCGAATGTATTCGCCATTACAGGACCTTGGCTTCCGTCTGAAGGAGACGCACGAGCTCCGGTACCGCTGCGGGCCCCTCGCCCAGGATGCGTCCCCCCGTGCGCTCCGGGGGAAGCTCCATGGATTTCACCGTGAGATGCGGCTCGCCGAGTGACACCGGCTTCACCTCGAGCGGCTTCTTTTTCGCCCCCATGATTCCCTTGAGCGACGGCAGCCGCGGCCGCGCGATGCCCTCGTCGATCGTGACCACCGCCGGCAGCGGAAACTCGAGCAGCTCGGCTGCGCCTTCCAGCTCGCGACGCGCGGTGCCGCGCCCATTCGCGATGTCGAGCCCGGACGCCGCGGTGATGCAGGGCAGGTCGAGCAGCTCCGCGGTCATTGGACCAACGGTCTGGTTGGACGAATCAATGGCCATGCGGCCAAAGAGAATGAGATCGTACCCGCCATCGCGCAGCGCATCAGCCAGCACACGAGCAATCAGGAGTCCGTCGAACGGCACCTGGTCCGTCTTGAGCTGCACCGCGCGATCCGCACCCATGCTCAGCGCCTTGCGCAACTGCTCCTGCACGATGTCGGGCCCCAGGGAGAGGACCGTGATGTCGCCCTGCCCCTCCTTCTCCTTGATCTGCAGCGCGACTTCCACGGCGTATCCATCGAAGTCACTGATGTCGAATTTGAGACCGGCCTGATCCACTGACCTGCCGTCAGCCGCTATCCGGAAGCGCGTTTCCATGTCTGCGACGCGCTTGATGCACACGGCCATCTTCACCGTGAATTCTCCGCGTGTAATGGGTGAGGGAAAGATAGTCCGGGCAGGGTGCGGTTCAAGCCGAATGCCGGCATTGCCTTGCCGCGTGCACACGTGCGGCGCATCGTTCCCGCTTCATGCTTTCCCCATCGGACACGGCGCCTGACGCCTCGCGCGTACACGGCTCGCTCGACCGGTTGGCCCGCGGTCTGACCTCGCGCGCCATGCTCGCGGCACTCGTGCTGCTCGGCGCCGTGCTCCGCATCTACCAGTATGCGGCCGACCGATCGCTCTGGCTCGACGAGGCGGCGCTTGCGCACAACATCATCCAGCGCGGCTTCGGCCAGCTCGCCGCACCGCTGGACTACGCGCAGATCGCGCCGCTGGGATTTCTCTGGCTGGAGAAGTGTGCGGTGCTGCTCTTCGGCAGCAGCGAGTATGCGCTACGGCTGCTGCCGCTCCTCGCGAGCCTGGCCGCGCTCGTGCTGTTCGCCATCGTCGCGCGCCGAATCCTGCCGGACGTCGCCGCACCGTTCGCGCTCTTGCTGTTCGCCACGGCGCCGCAGTTGATCTACTTCGCGAGCGAGACCAAGCAGTACTCGTTCGACACGGCTGGCGCGCTGGCCATCGTGCTCATGGCGTTCGTGGTACGCCAGCGCGGGCTGAACGGGCGGCGCGCGGTGGCCTTCGGCGTCGCTGGCGGGCTGCTCCCCTGGTTCACGCAGCCGTCTGTCTTTGTGCTGGCCGCCGCCGCGGCGTACCTGCTGCTGCCGGCCACGAATAAGGGCAGCCCCAGGGGGAGCACAAGCGGCAGCCCAATTGGCAGCACCATTAACTGCCCCTTGTTCTGCGGCATTATGCTCGGACTGTGGGCCGTTGGCGCGGCGCTCGCCACGTGGCACGGGCTGCACGCGCTCGCGCCTGGGGACGCGACCTACCTGAAGACATTCTGGAATCCGGCCTTCCTGCCTGTGCGCAGTGGCGCCGTCGTGTCCGCGACATGGATCTCGGACCTCGCGCGCGGCGCCTTTCAGTGGCACTTCGCGCCCCGGCTCCCGTGGGTAGCGCTCGTGCTCTTCGTGTTGGGCGTTGCGCACTTCGCGTTCCGCGCGCGCGCGCTGCTCGTGCTCATTATCGGCCCCATCTTGCTCGCGCTCGCCGCATCCGCGTTGCACCTGTACCCGGTGTTCTCGCGACTCACGCTCTTCGTGGCGCCGGCACTCTTTCTCACCGTCGGCGCGGGTGCCGCACTGGTGCTGGCCGTGTCGAGTGACCGATCAGTGGCTCGCGCCGCGGCGTTCATCGCGCTCGGCATCATCGCGCTGCTCTCGCTCACGACCGCGCGCTATCTACCCATCCTGCGCGAGGAGCTGCGTCCCGTCGCCGAATACGTCGCCCGGCATCGCAAGCCGAATGACACGATCTACGTGTACTACGGCGCAGCGCAGGCGTTTCGCTACTATGCGCCGCGCGAGGGAATTCCGGATTCGGCCTTCACGATTGGCGCGTGCGCGCGCGAGAACTGGCGCGCGTACATGGCGCAACTGGACTCGCTGCGCGGCCGCTCGCGGGTGTGGCTCGTGCTCTCGCACCCGTTCCTGCGCGGCGGCATTCGGGAGGATTCCCTGTTCACGACGTACCTCGCGCACATCGGCCGGCGCGTGCAGGGGGTGGCGACGTACGGGGCACTGGGCGAGTTGTACGATCTGAGCGGCCCTGCGCCCGGCGATTCCAGCTATCAACCGCCTGGGTCGGGTGACGACTCCGGAGCGCGGGAGAAATGCTTTGGGGTCGTGGCGGGGCGGTAGCTGGTCGCTGGTCGCGAGCAGGTGCTTGCCCGCGACGGCGGACGCAGCCACGCGCGTCCCGAACCGCTACTCGCAGCCTCCTACCTCATCACCCAAACGCATTCATCCCGGTAATGCTCTGTCCCAAAATGAGCGTGTGGATGTCGTGCGTCCCCTCGTACGTGTACACGCTCTCCAGATTCGCCATGTGTCGCATGCTCGCGTACTCGGCGAGAATGCCATTGGCGCCGAGGAGACGCCGAGCTTCGCGCGCGATGTCCGTCGCCATGCTCACGTTGTTGCGCTTGGCGAGCGACACCTGCTGCGGCGTCATCGTGCCCGCGTCCTTGAGTCGCCCAAGATGCAGCACCAGCAACTGGCCCTTCACGATTTCCGTCAGCATCTCGGCGAGACGCGCCTGCTGCAACTGGAAACCCGCAATCGGCTTGCCGAACATGACGCGATTGCATGCGTACGCGGCCGCTTCCTCGTAGCACGCCATGGCCGCGCCGAGTGATCCCCAGGCGATGCCGTAGCGCGCCTGCGTGAGGCACATGAGCGGACTCTTGAGACCACCGCTCTTCGGCAGCAGCGCATCGGCACCCACGTGCACATCCTGCATCACCAGTTCGCTCGTGTCCGACGCGCGCAGCGAGAGCTTTCCTTTCTGGTCGCGCGCCGTGAAGCCCGCCGAGTTGGTGGGCACGATGAAGCCACGGATGGAGCTCTCGTGCTTGTCGTCGTTCGTCTTGGCCCACACCACGGCGACGTGCGCGGTGGATCCGTTGGTGATCCACATCTTGGCGCCATTGAGGATCCAACTGCCATCCTGCTGTTCGCGCGCCATCGTGATCATCCCCGCCGGATTCGATCCGTAATCCGGCTCGGTGAGCCCGAAGCAGCCGATGATCTCGCCGGACGCCATCTTCGGCAGATACTGCTTGGCCTGCGCGTCGCTGCCGAACGCAAAGATGGGATACATGACGAGCGCACCCTGGACTGACGCGAACGAACGCACGCCGGAATCGCCGCGCTCGAGCTCCTGCATGATGAGGCCGTAGGACACGTTGTTGAGTCCCGCGCAGCCATACTCCTCGGGCAGATTCGCGCCGAACACGCCAAGCTCCGCCAACTCGGGAACCAGTTCCTTCGGAAAGCGCCCCTCGATATAGCACTCGCCAATCACCGGCAGCACGCGGTCATTCACGAACTGGCGCACGCTGTCCCGTACGGCGCGCTCCTCCTCGGAGAGGACGCTGTCAATGCTGTAGAAGTCGGTTGTCATGAGGGAAAGGTAATGGGGAGCCTTCCCCCCACCACCCCGCCCCGCCCTTGGGAATCGGCAATCGGGAACAGGGAATCGGGGAGGAAGACCTCCCCACACCGCACCCCACCGCATTTTTTTCACCGCCGCCTCACCCCGCCACATCATTCCCCATTCCCACGATTCCCAATTCCCGATTGCCGATTCCCAGGGGCGGGGTGAGAGGGAGCGGATGATTGCCGATTCCCAGGGGCGGGTGAGAGGCGGGGAGCGTTACCTCACCGCCCGCGGCGCGATCCCTACTTCCCTGGCCTTGCGCCGGAACGCCCGACCGTGATCGAGCGGATGGCCGTGTTCCGCCTGCCACTGATGCACCATCTCGTGCAGCAGCGTGTGCAACACCTCCGGCCACGGGTGACGCCGAATGTGCGCGCGGCTGATCGCGATGTCGGGCGGCTCGCCGGCGGCGGTCGCCGCGGTGTACTGTCCCAGCCGGCTCCGCATGCGGCCCGACACGCGGATGCGGATCGGCTGCAGCGATCCGCCAAAGTGCCTGGCGTTGAGCTCCTCATGACTGGCCGTGAGCGCGCGAACATGCGCGCGATCAGCGGGACTCATGCGCTCGGTGCGCCGCGGACGCGACGGCGCCTGGCGCTCGGCGGATTGCGGCGCGTACGCGAGGACGATGGCGCGCGCGGCGGCGCGCTCCGTGCGCGTGCGACCGCTGACGAAGCGCGCGATGGCGCGATGCACTTCATCGGGCGCGCGCAGATAGCGCTCGTGCAACCGCAGGGCATTGCCGTGGTAGCTCACCATGACGGCCCGATTCCGCGTGAGACTGCAGCGATCGATGTCCCGGAGACCCATGGTCCGCAGTCGGGCGAGCAGTTCGTCGGCGTTGCCGGGAGGCACATCGAGCTCGAGCTGCAACTGCACCGGCGTGCGCACGAACAGTGACCGCAGCCGCTTCATCGCGAGAACGTGCGCACCGGACCCGGTTGAAAGCCGGCCTCCTCGTTGGTCCAGATGAGCGTCGAGACCTGGATACGCGCTGGCGACATCTCGATGACATTCACCGATGACGGCCTGCCTCCGCGTGAGCGGTTCGACACCGTGCCCGCGGTGGAGACCACCGTGCCGCGCCGCGTGTGCTCCACGAAGTCGATTGCCTCCTGATGGTCGTGGCCGCAGAGCACGAGGTCCACGCCAAGATCCGCGAACGCGCCCAGTACGCGCCGCGTGTGCACCAGTCCATGCCGCTGCGACAGCTCGCCCTTGAGCGGGTTGTGGTGCATGACGATCACGCGGAGGTCGTCGCGCGGCGCTTCGTCGAACACTCGTCGCACGCGCTCGATCTGCGACCGGCGTACATCACCGACCACGCCGATGTCACGTGGATTCCACGTGAGCGTGTGTGTCTTCACGCCGTGCGCCGTGAGCAGTCCGACGAACGTCGCGCCGGGTACATGCAACACGGGCTCGAGATCCGCCGCGATGTAGCGCTTGTAGTTCGCGAACATCGTGCGGCGGCTGCCAATGCCGATCGGCGCGCGCCACCACTTCACGTCATGGTTGCCGGGAATCACGATGACCTGGCTCACGCGTCGTGCGTCACGCAGAAACGCCCGCGCCCGGAGGAACTCGCCGGCGCGCGAGCGCTGCGACAGATCGCCCGATACGGCGACGACGTCGAAGTGCCGCTCGGCGATCATCGCCTCGATCGCGTCAATCAGCTCCGGCACAGCGGGGTTGCCGAAGTGCAGGTCCGACACGTGCAGAACGCTTGTCGTCACGGCCACCACGGCGTTACCGGTCGCCGACGAGATCGGCGAGATGCTCGGCCACACTCGCGGCAAGCGCGGGCGAGAAGGACGACGAGGGGTCGCCCTGGACGTCCACCATCCAGCGAACCTGCGAGCGGCGCGCGTCGAGCAGCACCACTCGAACCACCGCACGCTCCATTCCCGAACCGGCGGGTTCGAAGCGGATCTCGACCGGACACAGCACGTACTGCCCTTCGTCCTCCATGGCGACCAGCGAGCGGATCTGCGAACCGAACGGCTCCGGAAGCTGCGGCGGCACCTTCTTCTTCATGGGCGGGCGCAGCCACTGCGCGGCGATCTCGTGCGGATCGGGGAGATAGCCCGGATTGCGCCTGGACATGGCGACGAGCGCCTTGGGAAACACCCAGATATTCTTGACGCCCACATTCGAGAGCGCGAAGTGAATCTCGGCGTCCACTTCGTCGAGATACGCGCGCGTGTCGGGAATCTGCGCGGCCCAGCCGAGCGAATCGTCCATTCCCAGATACTGCACCGGCAGCACCACCACGTGTCGCGTCGTGAATGGGGCAAGAGGATGGTCGCGCTCCTGTGCAGCGGACGCGCGGGGACGCATGGCGCCGCCGGCGGCGACAAGCAGGGCAAGCAATACGAAACGCTTCACGTGGAGGACTCTTGGGTGGGTGGGAAGGTTAACAGCGGTAGCTGGTAGCTGGTAGCTGGTAGCTGGTAGCTGGTAGCTGGAAGTGCGTGGCGAGTGCGATCAATGGATCGTGGCGGGCGAGTGCGGCGAGGAAACAGGAGCGCTGCGACAGGTGAACATCACCGCTTCGCCTCGTTCCCCCACCCTCTCTGGCGTGGCGAAGGAAACCGGGGAGTCCGCTCGTGCGGCGAGCGCGCGCCAGGCGGCGCCGAGCGCACCAGCCGTGTCCGACACCAGCAGCCAGCCGCGTGCCGCCATACAAAGACTTTCCGTGAGCGGGAATCGTAAATACGGAGTGCGGTCCAGCGCGGAGCGCGGATCCAGCGCGCCCGCCGGATAAATGGCATGACCGCTGCGCAGCGCGAGCTCAGGTTCGCGCTCCGCGGCTATGGGCGTGTCCTCGGGGCGCGCGCGAATCCACGTGACGAGCGCCGAGTCCGGCGCCGTCATGGCGCGCATGGCGCGTGTTCCGCCAACATGTCCCCGCGCGACGAGTGCCAACCAGCCAATCGTGAGCGCGCCCAGCGCGACCCATGGCAGCGCGCCGATGCGGCGGCGCGCAGCGCGGCGGTCGCGCTCGAGAAATCCCGGCATGCCGGCCGCGCCAATGGCGAGGACGACAGGAAGAATCGCCGCGTAGAATCGCGTCTGTACCGCGGGCCATGCGGCGAGCGCCAGCACGCTGCCGAGCGCGCCGAGCGCCAGCGGCCAGAGCGTGCGCACGCGTGAGAAGGGAGAGCCGAGTGCGGCGCCGGCGAGCACACCGCCCCATGCAATGGGGGGAATGGCGAGCCCCAGTCCGATCAATCCGCTGGTGAACTTCCTGCCGGCAAGATGAATCCAGTCGCCAATGCTGAAGTGGGCGGCGCGCACCACGGCGAGATACGGGCCGTAGTCGAGTCGCCACGCGACGGGAATTTCGTGCGCGTGCACGGCGCCCCACACCACCCAGGCGAGCGTCGGCGCGAGCACGAGCAGGACGCCCGGCGCGCGGCGCCACGCGGGCGTCCCCCTGTCGCGCCAGAGCCAGTACGCGGCGGCCAGGGCGAACGGCAGCAGCGCCGTGCGCGCGAGCGGGAGGAGGGCCAACAACAGGAGCGCAGTGGCCCGGCAGGCCGCGCGCACCACTCCGCTCTCACTGGCACGCGGAGCGCTGCTGCCATCGCTGCGCACCGCCCTGTGGCCGTAGTCGCGCACTGCTGCGCGGCTCCTGTCGCTCACGCCGCTCAGGCACAATGCGGCACCCCCCAGCAGCGCCCAGCACAGCGGCTCGGCGTAGAGCGACACGCTGTACGATGCGGCGTACGGCGTGAAGGCGAGTGCGCCCATCATGGCCGCGCCCCAGAAGCCGAGCCGCTCGCGCACGGCCCACGCCACCCAGAGTCCTATGGCGAGCACGATGAGCATGCGATTCAGTGCGGCGGCCCATGCAACCATAGCCATGATGTGCCCGTTGTGCGGGCCTACCGCGAGCCATGGCGCGAGGATGGCGGGATAGAGCGGCGGGAAGTGCACGCCGTGCGGCGCGCCCGGCAGCAGGAGGTGCCGGTAGCCGTGTCCCGTTGCCAGCGAACGCGCGAGATCCAGGTAGATCCCCGAGTCGTAATCGGCGCCCGCGTACGAAATTCCGGCCGCCGCAGCGGCGGTGACCACGCACGCCGCCACGATCATCCACGCGGCAACAGGCGCGAAGGAACGTTGCCGCTCGATCACGCCGTGCGGGCCGCCGCGGCCGTCGTCGTGCGATGGACGACGGCGCTGGCGGTGCGTTGACGACCTACTGTGAAATCGCTATGCCCCACGGCGATTTCCCGGCGGGGATGTGCTTGAGTACGGAGTTCGTGGCCAGGTCGATGACCGAGACGTCGTTCCCGGGGCCGTTCGCGGTCCACATGGTCTTCCCGTCCGGCATGACGCCGATTCCCCACGGGCGTTTGCCCACAGGGATGTTCGTGACGATCGAATCCGCGGCGGTGGAAATCACGGACACGGTACCTCCGCGTCCATTCGAGATGTAGACGAACTTTCCGTCGGGCGAGATAGCCGAGCCCATTGGCTTTGCATTCGGGCTCGTGACCTTGATGGTCTTGAGCACCTTGTAGTTCTTCGCGTTCACCACGGTCACGTCACCGCCGACCTCCGCCGGCACGTACGCCTTCGCGCCATCAGGCGTGAACACCAGCGAGCGCGGGCGCTTCCCCGCCTTCACCGTCGCGACCACCTTGTTATTCGCGACGTTGATCACCGTCACCGTGCCGCGGCCCTCGCTCGTCACCCACATCTCCTTGCCGTCGGGCGTGACCTTCACGCCTTCGGGCTCGGCGCCCACCTTGATCGTCGCGACGATATTGCCGGTGGCGACGTCGAGCACGGTCGCCGTGCCGGCGTCCTCATTGGAGACGTAGATGAACTTGCCGTCCGGCGTGATGTCGAAGTTCTCGGGATCGTGGCCACCCTGCAAGCGGCGCACGCTGTCCGTGGCGAGATCCACGAGCGCAATGCCGTCCTTGGAGCGATCGGGCGGCGGCAACTTGGATTCATCCACGCCGGGGCCGCCCTTGGGCGAACCACTCACGGCGACGACCAGCGTTTTGCCGTCGGGCATGAGTCGCACGCCGCGCGGCCGCTGTCCCGGATTGATCGTCCGCACGACGCTGTCGGTGCGCGAATCGATCACCGTGACGCTGTGCCCGTCCTCATCGCTCACGTACACGAGCGGCCCGGTCGCGGCCGTCGCGGCGTTCGTCACCGCCGCGGTGCTCTCCGACCCCGCGGTCTTCTGTTCGCCTCCCCTGCACGCGGCCAGTGCCGCGCACAGTGCGACCGCTGAAAAGGCGGAAGCACGAATGATATTGATGGACATGATGGTTACTGGTTGAATTTCGGTCGTTGGTCGCTGGGTTAGGAGCGGTAGCTGGTTGCTGGTCGCTGGAAGAGCGTAGTGCCTCCAGCAACCAGCTACCAGCAACCAGCTACCGCCCCAACCCCATCCCCCACCGAGCCAGCGCTGTTGGCAGCGCACCGTACGACAGCAGCTCGTCGTGGAATTCCGCGAGCGCGAAGCTGTCTCCACGGGCCCGGCGGGCGTCGTCACGCAAGCGAAGAACATCACGGCGGCCTACCCCGTAGCAGAGCTGATAGGTGGGATACGCGCAGTAGCGCATCACTTCCGCCGCGGCCTGACCGGCCGGGAATCCCAGCTCGTCCATGAGACGACGGCCGGCGGCCGCGACGGTCATGCCCTTCGTATGCAGTGATACATCCAGAATGATACGAATTGCGCGCCAGAGCAAATTATAGGCGTGAAACAACGCTTCCGCTCTGGACGGGAAGAAACCGGACTCCGCCATCAGTGTCTCGGAGTAGAGCGCCCAGCCCTCCCGCGCCGCCGGCGTGGACAGCACGCGGCGCACCACACTGGGCAGCCGGTTGCTCGTGGAAACCTGGACGTGGTGCCCCGGCACCGCTTCGTGCACGACCGTTGAGCGCAGCTCGGCGCGCGCCATGGGACGCCAGCTCGCGTCACCGTTCGGGAGCGTGACGTAGAACTGTCCCACCTGCGCACTGTCGAACGCGCCGGGACCCTGATAGGCCGCGAACGGAACGAGCGCGCGCAAGAAGTGCGGCGTGGGCGTCACCCGAAGATCGGCATCGGGCACGTGCATCAATCCGCGTGCGGCGACGAAGTCGCGCGCGGATCGCAGCGCAGCCTCGTATTCGTCCAGTACGTGCTCCCTGGACGGCGCATCCTCGCGCAGCGTCGCAATGACATCCAGCCAGGGCACGCCCGGCCGGATCTCGCCGGCAATCCGCGTGACGTCCGCCAGCGCCTCCTCGCGCAGGCGCTCCCCGTAGCGCAGCAGCTCGTCGGCATTCTCCCGGATGAGATGCGCCGTATGCAATTTGCGATCGAACAGATCGCGTCCGATCGCAAAGCCGCCGTCGCGCGCAGTCTCTTCGAGCAGGACGAGCTCGTCGCTGAACGCCGTGAGCGCGGCAGCCGCGGCGTCGCGCGCGGCGGACAGCTCGCCGGGGTCGAGCGACGACAGATCCACGGCGACATCATCGAGCCCTGTTCGAATCAGCGACAGGCCGCCCGGCACCATGGCGCTGGCAAGCGCCACCAGTGGACGCGCCGGCTCCGTGAGCACCTGCGCGGCCGACGCCAGGAAGTCGGGCAGCGCACGGAGGCGCTCGAGCAGCGCGGCCGCGCGGCGCGGCGGATCCTCCGCGTTCCGCGCGAGGAGCAGGTGAATGCCGGAGAGCGCGAGCGTGAGATGAAACGCGGGATTCGACGCGAAGGGGCGCTCGCGCTCGAGGATCAACAGTTGATGCCGTGCGTCCTGCAGCACGGCGGTGCGGTCGATCTCTTCCGCCAGTGCGTCAGCGTCCGCCTCTTCGAGCACGAGCGTGTAGCTCGTGAGCGCGGCGATCTGCTCGCGCACCGACTCCGCATCGAAGCGCGGATACATCGCGTCCAACTCGTGCCGGCCGGCGTGCGTGGCCTCCACCGGATGCGTGCGCCAGTAGAGATCGAGATAGCCGTCGAAGATGCCGGGAAGCGTGCCCGTCACGTGTGTGCCGGTTCGGTACGGTGCTGGTGAATGAGGGTTTCGATCTCGTCGTCGCGCAGGACGCGGCTCACGTGCTTCGCCGCGTCGAAGATGTGCTGGCAGAGCCCCTGCTCGTCGGGATCGTAGCCATGTTCCTCGAGCCAGAATTTCACGTTCGACAAACCGGACACGTGCGAGATCTCGATGCGCTGCGTGAGGCCGAAGTCGCCCGCGGGCACGCCGGAGTACACGCGATCGGCGAGCCACGCATGACCCTTCCGCCGCGCCTTGATGATCGCCGCGGCGTGCACACCGGTACCCGTACGGAATGCATCGGCGCCGAGCACCGGATAGCTGGGCGGAATGGGCACGCCGCAGGCGCGCGACGCGAGCAGCGAATACTCGGGCAGCCGCGAGAGATCGTGTCGATGCGCGCCAAGCAGCTTGAGGTTGATGAGCAGCAGATCCATCTCGGCGTTGCCCACCCGTTCGCCAATGCCGAGTGCGGTGCCGTGCACGCGGTCCACGCCGGCTTCAATGGCGGCGAAGCAGTTCGCCAGGCCGAGCCCGCGATCGCGGTGCCCGTGCCAGTCGAGCGTCACCGCCTCGCCACTCGGCGCGATAAGCTCCTCCCTCGCGAAGCGCACCAGCGCGCGCACGCCGGCGGGCGTGGCATGTCCCACGGTGTCCGCCAGGCAGATGCGCCGCGCGCCGCAGCGAATGGCCGTGCCGTAGAGCGCGCGCAGCGTGTCCGGCGCGGCGCGCGTCGTGTCCTCCGTTACGAACATCACGGAGAGACCTTCGCGCACGCAGAACGTCACGGCCTCTTCCGTGGAGCGCAGCATGCGGTCCAGCGTCCAGTCCTCCGCGTACTGGCGAATGGGCGATGACCCAATGAACGTGGCGGCCTCGATCGGGAGGCCGGATTCCTGCGCGATGGCCGCGATGGGCTCGACATCGCTGCGCACGGTGCGGGCCGCGCAGTTCGCATCGAGCGGCAGGCGCGTTTCGCCGATTTCGCGGGCCAGCGCGAGCGTGTCAGCCCGGGCGCGCGGCCCCGCACCCGGGAGTCCAATGTCCACCGCCGCAATGCCCAGCTCAGCCATCAGGTGCAGCAGCGCACGCTTGTCGTCAATGTCCGGGTCGGTGACGGAGGGACACTGCAGTCCATCGCGGAGCGTCTCGTCGTCGAGCTGCACCCGAGCGGACGCCCAATCGAAATCGGGCGCCATCTCGTTCCAGTCGTAGATGAGGTCCTGTTCGTGCATGAGACAACGGGATCGGGGACCGGTGAACCGCATGTGACAACGCGTCGCGCCCCTTCAGCAGGGCGCGACTGACGACAACTGAAATGTACGCCGCGGCAGCCGTCACGGTCAGACCCGCGGGGTCGAGGATCGTATACTCCATCGCGCCGGTCAGGCCCTGATGGCTGCCTCGGGTGAGCCTTGCGCTTTCCGCGTCGAACCATCATTTCGAGGGCATGCCCATGACGGGACCCTTGCTGCACGACCTCTGGCACAGCGCGCCATTCCGGCGCGCCTGTCGCGAGCTTGCCGCACGGGACGACGCCATTGTGGAGACGCAGATCGCGATTTCCGAAATCGCGGCTCCCACCGGTGGCGAGGCGCGCCGCGCCGCATGGATCGCGGCGCGCTTCCACGCGCTGGGGCTGCGCAACGTACGCACGGACGTGGCGGGGAACGTCATTGGGCGATGCCCCGGGGAGGAAGACGGGGATCGCGCGCCCGTGGTACTGTGCGCCCATCTGGATACGGTGTTCCCCGATGAGACGGAGCCGCGCGTGACGCGCGGCGGGAGTCGGCTCGCGGGTCCTGGCATCGGCGACAACGGGCGCGGTCTGGCCGTAATGCTCGCGATCGCCGAGACGATCGGCTCGCGCGCGCTGCCCACGCTGTCACCGGTGGACTTCGTGGCGACGACTGGCGAGGAGGGACACGGCGACCTGCGCGGCGCCAAGGCGCTCTTTGCCGGACACGCGAGCAGCGCGCGTGCCGTGATCGCGCTCGACGGGGCTGGTGATGAGCGCATCGTCCACCGCGCGCTCGGCTCGCGGCGCTTTCGCATCACCTTCCGCGGCTGCGGCGGACATAGCTGGAGCGCGTTCGGCATTGCGAATCCGGTGCACGCCGCCGCCCTGGCCGCGGCGCGGCTCGCGCGACTCACGCTCCCGACCACGCCGCGCACGACGCTTTCCGTGGCGCGCATTGGCGGCGGTCTGTCCGTGAACTCCATCGCACAGGAGGCATGGCTCGAGGTGGACTTGCGCTCGGTGTCGCCGGCCGCGCTGGATCGCTATACCCAGCAGACGCGACACATTGCCCGGGTCGCCGCCCAGGAGGAAAATTCGCGCCGCGCACATGGCACCGCGCCGCTCGATCTCTTCGTCAAGGTGATTGGCGACCGGCCGAGTGGCGAGACGCCGACCACGGACCCGCTGGTCGCACTCGCCATTGAAGCGACGCAACTGATCGGCCGCACACCCGAGCTGGCGACGGCGTCGACTGATGCGAACGTGCCGATCAGCCTCGGGATTCCGGCGATCGCGATCGGTGGCGGCGGCCGGGGCGGCGATGCGCACACGGCCGGCGAGTGGTTCGACAACACCGACGGCCAGCTCGGCGTGGCGCGGGCGCTGGCCATCACCGTCGGCGCCGCCGGCTGGACCTGAGGGGACAGGGGACGGGGAGACAGGGGCAGCCCATGGGGCAGCCCATGGGGCAACCCCTGCCCCCTCATTACCGTCGCCCAACCCAGCAGATGGGCCCGGCAATACGTTA
The DNA here is from genome assembly GCA_036278895.1 of Gemmatimonadaceae bacterium. Taxonomy (GTDB): domain Bacteria; phylum Gemmatimonadota; class Gemmatimonadetes; order Gemmatimonadales; family Gemmatimonadaceae; genus JADGGM01. The sequence goes on along the minus strand of DASUKE010000002.1, from coordinate 39,897 downwards.
GCTATAGCAGAACGCCCGCCCTGCCGGAGTGCCGTTCACCCGCGCACCAGACCGCCGCTCCGATCTCTCCCACCCGACACCGCCGTGATCTCCTTCCGCTCTGCTTTCGCTGCGCTGGCCGCGATGGTCCTGCTCACTGCCGCGACCGGCGTCGACGCGCAACAGCGCATCACCACCCCGCGCCAGCAGTTCGGCTTCGATATTGGCGCCGACTACCACCTGGTGAACTACGAGCAGATGCTGGCCTACTGGAAGAAGCTCGACCAGCAGTCCAATCGCATGACGCTCGTGCGCATCGGTACGACGGCCGAAGGCCGGCCGATGATGATGGCGATCATCACGTCACCGGAAAACCAGAAGAATCTCGAGCACTATCGCCGCATCTCGCAGCAGCTCGCGCTCGCGCGCGGCCTCACGCCGGAGCGGGCGCACGCACTGGCGCGGGAGGGCAAGGCGGTGGTATGGATTGACGGCGGGCTCCATGCGTCCGAGGTGCTGGGCTCGCAGCAGCTCATCGAGACTGTCTACGAGATGGTGAGCCGCACCGACGCCGAGACCATGCGCTTCCTGCACGATGACATTCTCCTCGCGGTGCTGTGCAACCCGGATGGCATGGACCTCGTGTCGAACTGGTACAACCGGCAGGCGGACACGCTCAAGCGATCCACGTCGAGCCTGCCGCGCCTCTATCAGAAGTACGTGGGTCACGATGACAACCGCGACTTCTTCATGGCCAATCAGCCGGAGACGCAGGCCATGAACACGGTGATGTACCGCGAGTGGTATCCGCAGATCGTCTACAATCACCATCAGACCGGGCCGGCGGGCACGATCATGTTCTCGCCGCCGTTCCGCGACCCGTTCAACTACAACTTCGATCCATTGGTTCCCATGGAACTGGACCTGGTGGGCGCCGCCATGCACACGCGCTTTCTCGCGCACGACATGCCGGGCGTCACCATGCGGTCGGGAGCCAATTACTCCACGTGGTGGAACGGCGGACTGCGCACCATGCCGTACTTCCACAACATGATCGGGCTGCTCACCGAAGCCGTGGGCAATCCCACGCCGATCCGCATTCCGCTGGTACCCGACCAGCAGTTGCCGCGCGGCGACCTGCCCATGCCCATCGCGCCGGACAGCACGTGGCACTTCAGCCAGTCCATCGCGTACGAGCTCACCGCCAATCGCGCGGTGCTCGATGTCGCGTCGCGTTACCGCGAACATTTCCTGTACAACATCTACCAGATGGGTGCGAACTCCATCGCGCGCGGCAACCGTGACAGTTGGACCGTCACGCCCGACGAGGTGGCGTCGCTCGATACGGCGGTCGTGCGCGCGCGGGAAGCGGAGCGCGCCACGAGCAGCGCGGCCAGCACCGGCGGCACGAACACGGCGAACGGCGGCGGCGCCGGAGTCGCTGGCGCGGAGGCGACTGCGCGCGCACTCAGTCGCCCGGTGCCGGACAGCCTGTTCCAGGTGCTGCGTGAACCCGCCCACCGCGATCCGCGCGGGTACATCATTCCGGCAAATCAGCCCGATCTTCCGCGCGCGATCAAGTTCGTCAACATTCTCATCAAGGGCGGGGTGGAGGTGCAGCGCGCCACGAGTGCATTCACGGTGAATGGCACGCGCTATCCCGCGGGGTCGTTCGTCGTGCAGGCGGCGCAGGCGTTCCGCCCGCACCTGCTCGACATGTTCGAACCACAGGATTATCCGAACGACTTCCGCTATCCCGGCGCGCCGCCCACTCCGCCGTATGACATCACGGGGTGGACGCCCGCCCTGCAGATGGGCATCCATTTCGATCGAATGCTGGATGGATTCACCGGCCCGTTCACCGCGCTGCGCGACACCGTCGTACCCCCAGCCGGCACGATCACACCGGTGGCGCATGCCGCGGGCTATCTGCTGAGTCACGCCGTGAACAACAGCGTGATCGTGGTGAACCGGCTGCTCAAGGCTGGCGCCGCCGTGTACTGGCTCACGCAGCCGCTCGCCGCGAACGACTCGCAGTATCCCGCCGGCACGATCTACATTCCTGCCGCGACGGCTGCACAGCCCATCATCACGCGCGCGGCCGCCGAGTTGGGACTCTCGTTCACCGCAATTGCCTCGGCGCCGGAGAACGGACTGCTCAGGCTCAAGCCGGTGCGCATCGGCCTCTGGGACGAATATGGCGGATCCATTCCGTCAGGGTGGATGCGCTGGATCCTGGATCAGTACGAGTTTCCGTACGAGGTGGTGTATCCGCCCGCTCTCGACGCCGGAAACCTGGCGAACCGGTTCGACGTCCTGCTCTTCGCCACCGGCGCGATTCCCCGGCGCGATGGCGCCGCGCGCGGTGGATTCGATCGCATGCCCAAACCGGAGGATGTCCCAGCCGAATATCGCGACTGGATCGGGCGCGTGACCGTGGCGAAGACGGTTCCGCAGCTTCGCGCATTTCTCGAGGCGGGCGGCACCGTGCTCACCATTGGCAGCTCGACCGATCTGGCGTACGATCTCGGGCTGCCGGTCGCGAGCGCGCTGGTGCAACAGGGCAGCGACAAGCCACTCACGAACGAACAGTTCTACATCCCGGGTTCCGTGCTGATGGCGCAGGTGGATGACAGCCAGCCGCTGGCATACGGAATTCCGGACAGCGTGGCCGTGCTCTACGATCACAGTCCGTCGTTTCGCATCACCGCCGACGCAGACAGCAGCGCCGTGCGGAAGGTGGCGTGGTACGGCTCGGCCCATCCGCTGCGGAGCGGCTGGGCGTGGGGCGAGCAGGTGCTGGACCAGAGCGTGGCGATCGCCCAGGCAAAGGTCGGCAAGGGCACGCTCGTGATGTTCGGTCCCGAGATCACCTTCCGCGGCCAGCCGCACGGGACATTTGGATTCCTGTTCAACGGCCTCTACCTTGGTGCGGCCAGATAGCCGAGAACGAGCTTTGTGTCATCCAAGGGACAGCAACGGGCAGCCCCTGGGGCTGCCCATGGGCTGCCCCTTGCCGCCCCCGTCTCTTCCCTCCGCCCCAACCCTTTCGGCCATGCGACTCTTCCTCGCGATTCTCACCATTGCGCCGCTCGCGGTCGCACCCGTGCGTGCGCAGCAGCGCCCCATTACCGAGAAGGATCTGTATCAGTTCCGATGGGCGGCGGATCCAGAGATCTCGCCCGATGGCAAGCAGGTGGCCTACGTTCTGGTCACCGTGAACAAGCGCCACACCGGATACGAGACGAGCATCTGGACGGTGGCGACTGATGGATCCGCGCCACCTCGCCGTCTCACGGCCGGCACGGGCGATGCATCGCCGCGCTGGTCGCCGGACTCTCACACGCTCGCGTTCGTGCGCACCGAGGAAAAGAGCCGCCCGCAGATTTATCTGCTCTCCATGAGCGGCGGCGAGGCGCATCAGCTCACCAACGCGCCGCGTGGCGCCTCGTCGCCCGAATGGTCGCCCGATGGGCACACGATCGCGTTCAGCAGCTCCGTGAAACCGGAAGACCTGACGGACTCCGCGCATGCGGCGCACGCCGTACACTCGGGCGCTGACAGCGCGAACGTCGAGCCGCCGAGCGACGTTCTGGTCGTGACCAGGGCGATGTTCCGGAGCAATGGCGCCGGGTATCTCGATCTCACCCGCCACCGCCACATCTTCACCGTGCCGGTCGATCCCGACGCACACGCCCCCGCCAGGGCGACGCAGCTCACCAGCGGCGACTTTGACGAGGGTGGCGCGATGTGGAGCGCCGATGGATCGCGCATCTACTTCACCAGCGATCGCGTGGCCGAGCCCTACTACTACGCGCCCAACAGCGACGTGTACGCGGTGCCCGCCGCCGGGGGCGACATCGAGAAAGTGATCGACATCGATGGTCCGATTCGCGGTGCGGCGGCGTCGCCCGATGGCAAGTCGTTCGCGTTCGCTGGCTTCCTGAACCCGGCGAAACCGCGCTCCGACAATCAAACCGATCTCTTCGCGTTCGCGAATGGTCAGGCGAAGAATCTCACGACGACGTACGACTACTCGGTGGGCGACGGGCCCGGTGGCGATCAGGCCGCGCCGCGCGGCGGTGGCCAGCGGCCGCTCGTGTGGACGGCTGACGGCCGGAGCATCATCACGGTCACGGGCGAACATGGCGCGTCGAACCTCATGCGATTCGATGCCGCGACGGGACGCGTCGAACCACTCACTACGGGCAATCACGACATCATGTCGTACAGCGCCACGCCAAACGCGGCGACGTTCGCGCTCACGATGAGCGATCCGACGCACATCGGCGACGTGTATGCGTTCACCCCGGACTCGAAGACGCTCACGCAGCTCACGCACATCAACGACTCGCTCTTTGCGCAGCTCACGCTGCCCCAGCCCGAGGAGTTCTGGTATCGCAGCTTCGACGGGCGGAAGATCGAAGGGTGGGTGCTCAAGCCCCCCGGCTTTTCGCCCGATCACAAGTATCCAATGATCCTCGAAATCCATGGCGGCCCGCACACGAACTACGGCTATACGTTCTTCCACGAATTCCAGTGGATGGCCGCCAGGGGATACGTCGTGCTCTACACGAATCCGCGCGGCAGCACGTCGTACGGCCAGGAGTTCGCGAACATCATCCAGTACCGCTACCCGGGCGACGACTACAAGGACCTCATGGTGGCGGTGGATTCGCTCGTGCGCCGCGGCTACGTGGACGAGAAGCACCTGGGCGTGACGGGCGGCAGCGGCGGCGGACTGCTCACCAACTGGACGGTGACGCAGACGCACCGCTTCGCGGCCGCCGTCTCGCAGCGGTCCGTGGCGGACTGGATCGGCTTCTGGTATGCGGCGGACTTCACGCTGTTCACGCCGACGTGGTTCCGGAGCATGCCCTACCAGGATCCGCAGGAATTCCTGAGGCGCTCACCCACGACCTATGCGAGTCAGATCACGACGCCGCTCATGCTGGTGGACGGCGAGGCTGACCTGCGCACGCCGACCCAGCAGGGAACGGAAGCGATGTTCCGCTCACTGAAAGCGCAGCACAAGCCGACGGTGATGGTGCTCTTCCCGCGCGAATCGCACGAGTTGTCCCGCTCCGGCGAACCGATGCACCGCGTCGAGCGCCTCGAGCACATTCTGAACTGGTTTGATCTCTATCTGATGGGGAAGAAGATGAATGCGGTCAGGGACTAATTGGGCCAGAGTCGATTGAAGTGTTGACGGGAATCGGGAATCGGGAATGGGGAATCGTGGGAATCGTGGGAATGGGGGCGGACGGCCACCCCTAGTCCCCATTTTCGATTGCCGACTCCCGGATCAAAAGGGGCAGAGTCGATTGATTTTCATCAGCTGGCAGCGACCGGGCACGCGCGACCGTGGTTTAACCAGCTATCAAAGCGAGACAGGATTTCAGGATGGACAGGATTTACAGGATTCTCACGGTGCCGTTCCAAAAGCATTCGCCGTCATTCAGCGAACTCACTGAAGCTTTGAGGCTCGGCTCCCAACAATCCTGTTAATCCCGTCAATCCTGAAATCCTGTCTTCTTTGGGCGACCAATGGGGTCAGAGTCGGTTGCTCCCCGCCCCACCACCCCGCCCTTGGGAATCGGCAATCGGGAAAGGGGAATCGGTAAGGCAGTCCGCTCCCACCCGCCGCCCCCCGATTTCATCAACACCAGGGAATCGGCCTCCCCATTCCCCATTCCCACCATTCCCCATTCCCGATTGCCGATTCCCGTCAGCACTCCAATCGGCTACGGCCCCGTTGGTCCCTGACCCCATTGATCCCTGACCGCTACCGTTTACCAACTATCTCCATCCTGTCCTCGCTGTTCGGCACCACGCATAGAAACTCGAATGGCTCACCGGCGTGCGCTTCGTACCAGTGCGGGGTGCCCGCGGGGATGTACACCACGTCGCCCTGCTGCACTTCCACCGTGCGGTCGGCAATGCCGACCGTGGCGCTGCCGCGCAGCACGTATTGCTCGTGCTCCACCGTGTTCGTGTGGCGCGGCATGCCGCCGCCGGGCTGCATGATGAACCGGCGCATGGCGAAGTTCGGGCCCTCGTCCGGGCCAATGAGCATCTGGCGTGTCGTCCCCGTGCCGGCGGTCACCGGCACCTGGGTCACCTCATCCGCATGCTTGACTGACATGAGCAGCATCCTGTGCGCGAAGGTCGAAGGGGCCTGGTCTGCCTTTGCAAGATACGGCAAGGGGCAGCCCCTTGCCGACCCCTTGCCGCCTGTGCCGAACGTCTGAGCCCGCTCGTGCGTAGCTAGAGCAACGAACCCCCGCGGTGCCCCGGCCAGGAGGCGCCCTCTGATCCCACCGGAAGGAGACACGATGCCCTCCCGCACACTCCGCATGCGCCACCTCGCCTGCATGCTGGTGGCAGCCATCGCCCTCGCGGCAGCGCCCGCCGCACGCGCCCAGCAGCCCAACGACACCGCGTACACGGCGCGCATCAAGCAGTACCTCGAGGACCCGCGCATCTCCACCGAGCTCGTGGATCACCTCCCCGCGTCCGCCACCGTCCCGACGCCGCTCGCCGTGCTCGGCCACATCGTGGGCACGCCGGGCATCCTGGATCACAGCGCCGACATCTACAAGTACTTCGACGCGCTCGCCAAGGCGTCGCCGCGCGTCAAGGTGTGGCGCATCGGCAAGACCGAGGAAGGGCGCGAGATGATTCTCGTCGCCATCGCGGATGAAGCCACCATCAAGGACCTCGACAAGTATCGCGCGATGAACGCGGCACTCGGCGACCCGCGCAAGACCACGCCCGAGGAGGCGCAGCGCCTCATCCATACCGCGAAACCCATTTACTACCTCACGAGCGGCATCCACTCGCCGGAGTTCGGCGGCCCGGAAATGCTCATGGAGCTCGGCTATCGCCTGGCCGTGGAAGAAACGCCGTTCGTCCAGGATATTCGCAACAACGTCATCACGCTCATCACGCCCGTCATTGAGCCCGACGGCCGCGACAAGGCGGTCGACACGTACTACTACAACAAGGCGCTCCCCAAGGGCGGCCAGCGGCTGCCGCTCATGTACTGGGGCAAGTACGTGCAGCACGACAACAATCGCGACGGCATGGGGCAGTTCCTCGACCTCACCAAGCACACCACGCAGGTGGTGCTCGACTGGCACCCGACCATCCTGCACGACCTGCACGAAGCGCAGACGTATCTCTACGCGTCCACCGGTTCGGGTCCGTACAACGAACAGATCGACCCCATCACGATCGACACCTGGTGGCTGCTCGCCGAAAACGACGTGATGGAGATGACCAAGCGCGGCGTGCCCGGCGTGTGGACGTACGGCTTCTACGATGGCTGGACGCCGAACTACCTGTTCTTCATCGCGCACACGCACAACGAGGTCGGCCGTTTCTACGAGGTGCAGAGCTACGGCCCGGACAACTACGTCGTGAAGCCGCGCGCCACCACCACGAGCCGCGAATGGTTCCGTCCCAACCCGCCGCTCGACAGCATCGACTGGGGGCCGCGCAACAACACCAACATCCAGGAGTCCGCCCTGCTGTTCGCGCTGCACTACGTGGCGGACAACAAGGCGACCTTCCTCGACAACTACTGGCGCACGAGCGAGCGCGCGGTGAACAGGGGAAAGACCGGGCCGACATTCGGCTGGGTGATTCCCGCCGCGCAGCGCCGCAAGGCCGACGCGGCCGACGCCGTGAACGAGCTGCGCACCCAGGGACTCGAGGTGGACCTCGCCTCGACGGCATTCACGGCGGGCGGCGTGCGCGTGCAGCCCGGCGACTACATCATCCGCGGCGACCAGCCCTACCGCACGATCGCCGACATGTACTTCGCGCTGCAGAACTTCGCGCCCGGCAATCCGAGTCCGTATGACGACACCGGGTGGACGTTCCCGCTCATGCGCGACATTACCATCACGCCGGTCACTGACAAGTCGCTGCTGGACCAGCCCATGACGCTGCTCACCGCGCCGGCGCGCGCCCCTGGTGGCGTGGACGGCAGCGGCAGCGTGATCGTCGTGGACAACACGGCCGACAACAACGTCGCGAAGTTCCGCTTCGAATTTCCCAAGGTGAAGATGCAGGCCGCCGAGTCGGACTTCGACGCCGCGGGCCACCACTTCCGCGCCGGCGCCATCGTCATCCCGAACGCCAACCGGGCGACGATCGAGCCCGCGCTCCACGACCTCGGCCTCTCCGGCTTCGCCATGACGGCCGCGCCGGATGTGAAGACGCACGACCTCAACATCCCGCGCATCGGCTACGTGCACAGCTGGTCGCGCACGCAGGATGAGGGCTGGGTCCGCGCCGCGCTGGATACGTATGGCATCCCATACAACTACTTCGGCGACGTGAAGCTGCGCGACGGCAATCTGCGCCAGAAATACGACGTGATCATCTTCCCCCACGTGGGCGGAAGCGCCGAGTCCATGGTGAACGGGATCGCGAAGCGTGGCGCCACGCCCCTGCCCTATCGGAAGACGAAGCAGTTCCCGAGTTTCGGCACGCCGGATTCCGCATCCGACATTCGCGGCGGCATGGGCGTCGAAGGCCTCATGAACCTCTACCAGTTCGTGCAGCAGGGCGGCACGCTCATCGTGGAGGGCGCGACGTCCACGATCTTTCCGGACTACAACCTCACGCCCGGCGTCACCGTGGAGACGCCCGATTCACTCTTCGCGCGCGGCAGCATCCTGCGCGGCGTCATTGCCGACATGACCAGCCCCATCGTGTACGGCTACGGCCGCGATCAGTTGCCGGTGTACTTCAATCAGAGCCCGGTGCTGAACGTCCGCACCGGCGGGGGCGGATTCTTCGGCTTCGGCCGTGGCGGCGCCGGCGTGAGTCAGGACATCACGCCCATGGCCTCACCCCTCAAGCTGTCGCCCTGGAATCCCGACGAGGACTCGACCTCCGGCGGCGCGCGTCGCGGCGGCCGATCCGGCGCGCGCGGCGGCGCACGCAGCGCAGGCGGTGCGGGTGCAGCGGGCGGCGCCCCGGCGGCGTCGGCTGCCGCCGTCAGCGCGCGGGCCGGCGCGCCAGGACGTCAGGGCGCGACCGACACCGCCGAGCAGCCGCGCGTGGTCATGCGCTTCCCGCGGAACCCGGCCGACATGCTGCTCTCCGGCGTCCTCACCGGCGGCCAGGCGCTCTCGGACAAGGCGCAGGTCGTGGACGAACCACTCGGCAAGGGTCACGTCGTGATGTTCGCGATCCGTCCCTTCTGGCGCTGGCAGACGCAGGGCACGTTCATGCTCGGCTTCAACGCGATCATGAACTGGGATGATCTGGACGCGGGAAGCGGCGCTCCGGGTGCGCCTGCGGGAAGCGTCGCGCGAGGCGCGCCTGCGGGAAGCGGCAACTGAGCCTGGCGGCTCAGTGCCTGCGGGAAGCGCCGCCGGGCCGAAGGCCCGGCGGCTGGGAGTAGCAAAAGGGGGCAGCCCTTGGAGCAGCTCATAGGACAGCCCTTGGGGCTGGTAGTTTCCAGCCGACGGCATTTCTGCGCAATTGGTCTCACAACTGCATCCGTCACGCTATCGGTAGATCGACAACTCCCGGGCAGCGACCCACGGCGCTCCAATGCACAAGCTTCGATACGCGATTCGGGCACTCCGCACGCGGCCGGGCTTTGCCGCTGCAGTGATACTCACCCTGGCGCTGGGCATCGGTGCGACCACCACCATGTTCGCGGTGCTGCGCGCCGTGGTGTTGCATCCGCTCCCATACCCGCACGCGCCGGAGTTGCTGTCGTTCTCGGAAGCCGACAACGGGAGTGATCTCGGGGTGCTCGATGGCCGCACGTATCGCGCGCTGACGGCATCGGCCACGTCGGTTTCGTTCGCGGCCTGGTCCCCTTTTCGGAGCGTGCTCGCGCCGAGTACGACGCAGGAGCCGGAGGAAGTGCGCGGCATCAGCGCCACCGCGAGATATTTCGCCCTTCTCGGAGTACGCCCGCTCATGGGCCGGGCCCTCGATGCTCGTGACAGCCTTCCCGGCGCGGCGGTCGCCGTGGTCAGCGAACAGCTCTGGCGTCGTGTATTCGGTGCCGATCGGGACGCCATCGGCCGCATGATCACGCTGGATGGCACGCGGACAATGGTCATCGGCGTCATGCCGGAAGCCTTCACCAGTGATGCGGGCCCTCAGCTCTGGACACCACTCCACCTGGAGCCGGAAGCACCCGGTGTTACGCGCTTCTGGAATGTGATTGGCCGCATGCGCGCGGGAGCCACAATGTCGCGAGTACGAGCGGACGTCGCCATGCTCGCCGGCCGCATGCCCGCGTTGCGGCCCGGCGGTGCGCCGAAAATGACTCCCGTGGTGATGACGCTCGCCGACCGGCGCTTCGGCAATCAGCGGACTCCAACGCTGCTCCTCTTCGGTGCGGTGATGCTGCTGCTCGCGATCGCCTGCGCGAACCTGGCCAACCTCGCCATCGCGCGCGCGACGGGACGCCAGAGAGAGTTCGCGGTGCGCATCGCGCTCGGCGGACGCCGGGCGCTCACCGGCTTGCTCCTCCGCGAAAGCGTCATCCTTGCGCTCGCGGGCGCTGCTCTGGGCCTGCTGGTCTCCGCGGCGCTCGTGAAGTACTTCGTCCACCTTAGTCCTGCGTTCGTGGGGAATGCCGGCCGTGTGCGCCTGGATCTGTCAGTGTCGCTGTTCGCAGTCGGCGTCACGGTCGCCAGCCTGCTCAGCATCGCACTGCTTCCGGCGCTCATTGCAGGCCGCGGCGATCTGCATCGCGTCCTTTCGACAGGCATGTCTCGTGCTTCGACCGGAGCCCGGACGCACAGACTCAGCCAGGGGCTCGTCGTGTGGCAGCTCGCGATCACCCTCGTGTTGCTCACGGGCTGCGCGCTGGTGGCGCGCTCGCTCTGGCGCCTGGCGTCCGTTGACCTGGGCTTTCATCCCAACGACCTGCTGGTGGTCAGCTTGCACCTGCCTTCGTGGAGTTATTCCGACGCTGGTGTCGGCAGCTATTATCAGCAACTGCTCGCGCGCGTTCGCGCTCTGCCCGGAGTGGAATCCGCAGCAGTGGGCGCCGCCCCATTCGCGGGCGCGGAGGAGAGCTTCACCATTCCCGACAGCACGGGCAGCGCCTCTGCCCCAATCAATGCCATCGCGGTTGGGCCCGGGTACTTTCGTACGGTGGGAGCTCACATACTGCACGGCCGCGAATTCGACTCCGCAGAAAGTGCGGCTGGGGTTCCAGTGGTGGTAGTGAGCATGAGCGTTGCGCGACGATTCTATCCCGCCGGCAACGCAGTGGGCCACACGATTGCCGCACCATCGGGGCCAGCCACGATTGTGGGTGTAGTAAGCGACATGCGTCCGCAGATCACCGGCGCGGTTTCACCGTTCGTCTATCAGGACGTTATGCAGCAGCCGCTCGGACGCTTCGAACAGCTCATGGTTCGAACCACGGCGCCCGCGGCCGCCATCGAGCGGGCGATTGCGCGCGTGGCGCATGACGTTGATCCGCGGCTTCCCGCGCCGAGTGTCCAGCGGGCGGATCGCGTAGTTGCCGAGACCACGGCGCCGAGCGTCTTCGTGTTTCGTCTGCTTGGCTTCTTTGGCGGTTTCGCGACGCTTCTCGCGGTGATCGGACTCTACGGCGTGATGTCGCGGGTCGTGGCTGAGCGGATGCGTGAAATCGGAATCCGCATGGCGCTCGGCGCGGAACCCGCTCGCCTGGTGCGCGCCGTGGTCGGTGAGGGGCTGAGCATCACCGCGATTGGAGCAGCGCTGGGCCTGCTCGCCGCCGTCGTGGCTGTGCGCATTCTGCGCAGTCTCGTGTATCACACCAGCGTGTACGACGTGTGGACCTGGGCCGCGGTGACGCTGCTGCTCCTGCTCGTGTCGGGCGCCGTGTGCCTCCTTGCCGCACGCAAGACCACGCGCGTCGATCCGATGCTCGTGCTGCGAGAGGAATGATCCTCCCACCGCAACCCTCCCCTTGGGAATCGGCAATCGGGAATGGGGAATCGTGGGAATGGGGAATGGGGAGGGCGATTCCCTGCTTTTGATGAAGTAAGGGCCCGGCGGCTGGGAGAAGCTCATTGCCGATTCCCACGGGGAGGGCGGTGAGGGAGGTCTCTCAGTCGCACTCCGCGCGACGCTTCCCGCAGGGCGCTCCCGTGAGGGAGCCGGCCGCTTCCCGCAGCCAGCCGCAGGCTGGCGCTTCCCGCAGGTCGCCTTCGGCGACCGCTTCCCTCAAGCCCGCCGTACCTCGCTGTGATCTCCCACCATCACCGTCCCCGTCACGCCATCCAGCACCACCGCGTCGCCGATCATTGAGTCGTGCAGCTCGGAGTGCCGAATCGTCGTCTGCTCTCCCACCACGGCGTCGCGCAGCGTCGAGTCCTCGATCACCGAGCCCGCCGAGATCGACACGTTGGGGCCGATCGTGGAGCGGCGCAGCACGACGCCGTCCTCGATGTACACGGGATCGACCAGCGTGGAGCCTTCCGTGCGTGACGGCTTGCGCGCGCGGCCGCGCTCGAGCATCACGCGATTCGTGGCGAGCAGGGTGTCCAGCTTCCCGGCGTCGTACCACCCCTTCACGTCGATCACCTGCAGCTTCGCGCCGTGATCGATCATGTACTGGAACGCATCCGTGAGATAATACTCGCCCTTGTTCGGCGGCTGCTGCAGCACGTGCGCGATCCCCTCGTAGAGCAGCCGCCAGTTCTTCACGTAGTAGAGTCCGATGTTGGCGCGCCGCGAGATCGGCGTGGATGGCTTCTCCACGATGCGAGTCATGTAGCCCCGCTCATCGGTCACCACGACGCCGAAGCGCTGATAGTCCTCGACTTCCTTCACCCAGATGATGCCGTCGGCGTTGCTCGTGTGAATGACGGAGAGGTCGGTGTCGAAGATCGTATCCACGAAAATGATCAGCACCGGCTGGTCCACGTACGGCCGCGCCAGTTCCACCGCGCTCGCCGTCCCGTTCTGCACCACCTGCTCGACGAACGCCGACAGAAACGTGTACTTCGTTTTCGCATACTCCTCCACCCGCTCCTTGAGATGCCCCGTGATGTACACCACCTGTTCGACGCCGCCCAGTCGCTGCAGGTCGTCCAGGATGTACGACATCACCGGCTTGCCGGCGACACGCAACATGGGTTTCGGCGTGACGTGCGTGTGCGGCCGGAGCCGCGTCCCCTTCCCCGCCAGCGGAATGATCACCTTCATGGCGCGCTCGTCCCCTCGCGGCCGTAGCGGTCCTCGAGTCGGACGACATCATCGAGTTCCGGTGTGGATGCCTCGAGGATGTCGCAATCGGTGACGGCTTCCATCGAGTGAATCGTGCCGGGCGTGATGCGAAACGCGTCGCCCGTCCCGAGCTGCATGTCGCGGAGCTGAATACCGTTCTGCGACAACTCCTCGGCGGATTTTCCGCGCGCATCGAGCTCGGTGAATACCCAGTAGCGGAGCTCACCTTGCAGGAGGTAGACCGTTTCCTCCTTGCGATTGTGATACTGCACCGAGAGCTTCTCGCCCGCGTTGATGTGGAGGATCTTGCCGACGTAGCGGTCGGTGCGGGCCCAGATGATTTCGTATCCCCACGGCTTGGGGACGCGCGTGACGTCGGAGGGTCCGGTCATGAGTGCTCGGGAAGCGGGCGCCGGTGGCGCCCTGCGGGAAGCGGCGCGCGCTGCGCGCCTGCGGGAAGCGGCCGGCTGCCTGCGGCAGCGGCCTGCGGGAAGCGCCGGCCGGGCCGGAGGCCAGGCGGCTGCGGAAAACCAGATCGCATGTCAGACATTGCGCCGTAAGCTAACGCGGCGGCGGGACGCAGGCTGCGGGCCTCTGGCCCGCCAGCCGCTTCCCGCAGGGCGCTCCCGCAAGCGAGGCGCCCGCTTCCCGTAGTCGCGCTCGGCGCGACGCGTCCCGCTGCCAGGCGGCCGTCGGCCGGCTGGCGCTTCCCGTGCCGTGTCACCAGCCCACCACCCACCCCACCCGCGCCACGCCCGGCAGTCCAGCCCTGCGCACCCAGAGCGGAACGTCGAACCGGATCGTGTACGGCTGATCGTACAGCCGCCCGGCGAGCGTCACGCCGACACCGGCATCACCGAACAGGTGCGATGCGGCGGTCGGTCCGCCGAGCGCGGTGGCAAAGTCGAGCGGGAGCGCCCAGGCCACGTCGCCGAAGATGCCGGCTGAGACGCGCGGCATGAGCGCGCGCGCGGGCGGTGCATTGAGTGCCCACGCGACATCAGCGTTGAGCGACGTCGCCGACTTCACGCGCAACAGCGGCGAGTAGCCGCGCAGCCCCGCGCCACCGTAGGGCAGGAAGTGCACATCGCTGCGCGCCAGCGGCGCGCCCACGCCGCGCAGCAGGTTGTCGCTGAAGGTCTCCGTCGCATCGAGCGACGAGAGGCCGATGGAGCGCTGCAAGGGCGCGTTGGTGCTGGTGCCCGCGAAGGCGCGGATCGTCCCGCTGAATTTCCGGCGCGCGTCGAACGTCGCCGTGCGGCTCCCTGCCACCTCCACACGCGCGAATCCGCGGCTCCCGCCTTCGCTCGCGCTCGCCGGGCCGCGCGCGTCCGCAAGGCCGCCGTCCACGGATCCGCGCGCGCTCAGCCCGCTCGGCGAACGACCGCGCCACTGATATTCGGCGCTGACATCCGTGACGCGCGCGTCGTCCCAGCGCGCGCCGTCTATCCATGTCCTGTCATACGGCAGCGTGGATGTTACGCCCAGCGTGAGCGTGTGGTGCGGGCCGTTCGCGTAATAGAACGGACTCAGGTCCCACTGCTTGTGCACGTCGAGCTTCGCGATGCCATCCAGAAACCAGGCGCCCGCCGAGAGTCCCACGCTGGGGCGTGCCGCAAAGGGGAGATTCGGATTCGTCGTCGCGATCCAGCCCTGCAGGCGACCGAACGTGTTGGTGGCGGGCGCGCGCACGGGCAGCGCGACGCCCAGCTCCCAGCGATCCATGTCGCCCTGATAGTTGGTGCGCAGCCGGATCGCCGGCGTGAGTCCGCCGGGATCGGTGTACCACAGCATGGGCCGCACGGCGACGACTTCCGCACCGCGCGCGGACTGGTCGAGAAAGGGCCAGTCGAATACCGTGCGTACCGCGGGCGGCGTGAGCGCGTCGTTGCGCCGGTCCCAGTCCACCGTGAGATGCTCCGGGTCGAGCGTTACCTCGCCGGGCCGCTCCCGAGTGCGCAGCTCAACCCACTGGTCGTCCTTCAGAGCCGACGCGCGCACCGTGTTCCAGCCGCTGCTCGTCCGCACGCCCACGGGCATAGGGTGACGGTACTCGCCCACGCGCACGACGCGCGCGCGCGTGAGCCAGCCGTCCGCGGCGCGCGTGATGCGCACATCACGCAGCGCGTAGTCAATGAGCCCAGTATGGTGCACCCACTGACTGAAGAACCACGCCAGCGAATCGCCCGACGCGCGCTCGGCGGACGCGCGCATCGCCAGCTCATCCACGTGCTTGAACCGCCAGCGCGCATAGTAGTCGTGCAGGAAGCGCGTGAATGCCGTGTCGCCGATCGCGTCGCGCAGCGCGCCGTACATCATGGACGCGCGGCTGTACACCATCTGATTGTACACGCCGAAGTCGGTGAACTCGTAGCCCGGAATGCCAATGGGTTGATCGCGATGGATGAGATCGAGGTGAAAGAGTCCCAGGTCGCCGCGGTCGAGCGGCGAGGGCACGAGTGCACGCGCCGCGTAGCCGCTCCGGCGCGACGGCGCGCGCGGCGCCTCGCCGCGTGCGCGCTCCGGGAGCGTGGTCTTCTCGGCCCACGCGGTCTGGTAGGAAGAGAGCCCCTCGTCCATCCACCCCGAGCGCCACTCGTTGTTGGCGAGCATGCCGTACGAATACAGATGCCCCATTTCGTGCAGCACCACGCCCTGCGACATGCCGCCGTACATCACGAGCATGGGGAACTCCGTGGCGCCGCCATCGAGCCGCTGCATCCCGACGGCGATGGGATAGCCGTACGGACCATAGATGGACTCGAGCCACGCGAGCGCGTGCTCGATGTTGTGCACGGCAATGCCGTTCCCCCAACGCGACGAATCGCGGGGCAGATAGAGCACGTGCACGGGAATCGTGTCGCGATAGAGTCCGCCCTCGAACACATAGTCGGGCGACGTGGCCCACGCGAACTGGTGCACGTTCTGTCCTATGAAGCGCACGATGCGAAAGTCGCTCGGCAGCGTGGAATCGGCGAACGCGGCGACGGATCCGCGAGCGCCGGGCACGAAGTGCAGCGTGCCCCAGCGCTTCACGCGCTCCCACCCGGGGTCGCCCTGCACGAGCACGCCCGTGGCGGCGACCACCTGGTCGCGCGGCAGCTCGAGTGACACGTCGTACGTACCGAACTCGCCGTACAGCTCTCCCGACGGGACGAAGGCGTTCGGCTCCCACCCTCGGCGATCGTACACCACGGGCTTGGGATACCACTGCGCGAAGTCGTACTCCCGCCCGCGCCGCCCCTGGCGACGATAGACTTTGGCCGACGGCCGCGCGTCCCAGGCGAGGTGAATGCGCATGGAGTCGCCCGGCGCGAGCGGATGTGGCAGCGCGAAGCGCACGACCGTGCTGTCGGGGTGCAGCGGATACTCGGGCGCCACCGGCGTGCCATCGAACGTGGGCACCGCGGTGAAGCGCTCGTACGCGTAATCCGGATCCTTCATGTGCTGGTAGCGCACGCGCCCCTCGCGCTCATCCACCGCGCTCCAGCGCGACCCGGGGCGAAACGCGTTGAGATACTGCTGGAAATACATCTCGTGCAGCGTGTCGGGCGACTGATTCACGTACACCAGATCGCCGCGCGCGTGGATGTTCTGCTCCCGCTCATCGAGCCGCGCGACGATGGTATACGCGATGCGCTGCTGCCAGTACCCCGTCGTGTCGCCCGACGGCGGAGTCGTGGACGCGATCTGGGGGAGGAGGAGCAGGAGGGGGAGCATTTGGTGGCTGGTTGCTAGTCGCTGGTAGCTGGTTTAGAGGCGGTAGCTGGTTGCTGGTAGCGTCGACGAGCGGCGAGGCCGATCAGCGGGCCTGGCGGCCTGGCGGCCGCGCCGCTCTATGGGAAGCGATAGATCGGAGGGATCAATCTACGCGAACTTCAGAGGCTTCGATTGACTGGCCTCCGATTCCCCATTCCCGCCATTCCCCATTGCCGATTGCCCATTCCCAAGGGAAGGGTTGTGGGGAGCGGGAAACTACCGCGCCGCGCCCAGCATGCGGCTCCGCAGCCGCGACAGCCGCCGCCGCACCGAGCCGTCCATCACCGTGTCGCCCACGCGCACGATCGTGCCGCCCAGGATCTCGGGGCGCACGCGGAAGTGCGGCACGACGGTCTTGTCGAGCAGCGCGGAGAGCCGCTTCGTGACCGCCGCGGCCTCCGCGCGATCAGGCTCGGCGGCGAGAGTCACATCGGCGTGCACCCGATGCTCGATCTCATCCACGAGCGAGTGATACTCGAAGGCGATCTCGGGGAGCAGGTGCTGGCGGCGGTGCGTGATCACCGCCTGCAGGAAGCGCACGAAGAGTCGCGGCAGCCGATCCGCGAACGCCCTGGCCACGAGCTCGCTCTTGAAGGCGGCGCTCACGCGCGGCGACTCGAGGAAGCGCTCCAGCCGCGGATCGCTCTGGATGGCGTTCACGACTTCGTCCATCATGCCGCCCCACCCGTCGAGATCGTTGGCGCGGCGCGCGAGCGCGACCAGCGTCTCCGCGTAGTTGCGCGCGATCGTGGGCTCCTGCATCAGGCCTTGCTCTCGGCGGGGGTGAGTGACGCGAGAAAGTTCTCGACGAGCGCGCGATTGCTCTCCGTGTCGAGATTCTGTTCGATGACGCGTCCCGCGCCGCGTACGGCGAGATCCACCGCCTCGCGGCGGAGATCGAGGCGCGCGCGTTCGCGCTCACTGGCGATCTCCGCCTGGGCGCGTTCGATCACGTGCTGCTGCTCCCGGTGCGCCTGTTCGACGAGCTCGGCCTTCACCTTCTCGCCGGCCGCGCGTCCCTGGACGATGAACACCTGCGCATCGGCATGCGCCTGATCCACCAGCTTGCGATGTTCGTCCAGCAGCTTCGCGGCCTCGTCGCGATCGCGCCGCGCGGCGTCGATCGCGTCCTCGAGCGCCTTCTCGCGCGCCTCGACGGCGGCCGTGATCGGCTTGAACGCGAACTTCGTCAGCACGAACATGAGGACGAGGAAGATGACCAGCGTCCACACCATGAGTCCGCCGTTCGGCGACAGCAGCTTGGGCGGCGCGACGGGTGCTTCCTGCGCGGCGGCGGGAAGCGCGGCGGTGAGCGAGATCAGCGTGGCGAGAAGCGAGGCGCGCATTGAAGTCTCTGCGGTGTGTGGTGCGTCGAGCGAGCCGTGAGGGCGCGGAGGACCCGGGTCCTGCCGCGCACCGGCACGCTAGAACGCGAACTTGTTCTGAATCAGGAACGCAATGACGACGGCGAACAGTGCCACGCCTTCCACCAGCGCGGCGAGAATCAGGCCCTGGGTCGCGATCTGACCACTGGCCTCCGGCTGACGCGCGATCGCGTCGGCCACCTGTCCACCGATCCTGCCAATACCGATACCTGCGCCGATCGTGGCGAGACCGGCGCCGACACCAGCGCCGAGCATCGCCCACGCGCCCGCGTATTCACGCGAGAACGACGCGGCGGCCTGCATGAGAGCGTACAGATGCATTGTCGAACTCCACGTTCGTTGGTTCACCTACACTCGCTCCGCGCCGGATGCGGATCACCCGATCCACATGGACGCCGCTCGTCCCCGGGGCCCGGGCCCCAACGAGCATCCCCGGTCGCTCGACCGGGTACCATTCGCGCGGAGTGGAGCACTCCGAGCGGAACTACGGTGTGTGGTCGCTGGTAGGCGGTGGCTGGTCGCTGGACTCACCACTGACGACCAGCCACCAGCCACCAGCTACCGCTTCAATGCCCTCCCTGCCTGATCAACCCAATGAACACACAGCTCAGGATCGTGAAGATGTAGGCCTGCAGGAACGACACGAAAATCTCGAGCAGACTCGTGCCCACTCCCATGGCGACGGGCGCGAGCGCGATGTAGTAGCTGCCGAAGGTGAAGATGAGGCTGATGAGCGCGAGCAGCACGACGTGTCCGGCCGTCATGTTCGCGAACAGCCGGATCGCCAGCGCGAACGGCTTCGTGAACTTGCCGATGATCTCCACGATGGTCATGATCGGAACCATCACCGGCCAGAGCCACAATGGGACTTCCCTGGGCGGGATGTAGAAGATCGTCTTCAGGTAGCCCCACCCCTGTTTCCGAATGCCGGAGATCTCCACCACGATGAACGTGACGATGGCGAGCATGGCCGTCACCGAGATGTTGCCGGTGGCGGTGGATCCGTAGGGGACGAGTCCCAGGAGATTCGCGAAGAGAATGAAGAAGAAGAGCGTGAGCCCGAAGGGCACGTATGCGTTGCCGTGCGGTCCGACGTTCGGAATGATGACTTCGTTCCGCATGTAGAGCACGACCGCCTCGATGCCGGCGGAGAACCCCTTGGGGGAGCCGGTCTGGCTCGTGTGGCGCTCGTGCGCCATCGCGGCCGGAATTAGTATCACCATGCATAGAATCGCCGCGAAGAGCAGCATCATCACGTGCTTGGTGGGGGAGAGGTCCAGCTCCAGGCCGCCGACATGCACGGGCGCCCAGCGGGGCAGCTCCACTTCCTTCACGTAGGGACTGTGCCAGGTGGGCACGTCCAGGTGATGGGAATCGGTGATGTGGGGCGAGATGATGTCCACCGGCGCGGCCTTCTTGCCGGTGAGCCGGTCGCCGCGCTGGCCGACGTTCACCTGCGGGACGGCGCCGGCGACCGGCGTGCTGTGCTCCTGGGCCTGCGCGTACGCAGGACCGGCGAGTACGGAAGCGGCGAGCGAGAGCGAAAGAACAACGGTGCCGAGCGTCATGACTTGAGCAGCATGGGTTCGACGAGCGTGGTCAGAAAGAAGAACGCCACGAGACTGAGCAGCGCCGCCTCGGGCGGCAGGGCCAGCGCCTTCACGACGACAAACGCGTAGAGCGCGAGCACCACGAAACGGAGGAGCACGCCGAGCCCCCAGGCAGCCATGATCGTCGCGCCGCCACGCACCACCTTCACAATCAGAAATCCGAAGAGCTGAACGCCCCAGGCGACCAGCGCGCTCACGCGAATGGCGCGCTGCTCCGCGGCGTGCGGAAAGAACAGTCCCATGACCAGAGCGATCGCGAGAATGATCACTGCGGAGGCGAGCGCGAAGATGAGCGTGCGCTTCATCACGAGTCCTTGCGCACAGGCGGCGCCTTCACGGCCGCCATGAGCGCGCGATACATGCCGTAGAACCCCGCCCCCGCGCCCACGAACACGCCAATGATGAGGAGCAGCGGCGAGGTGCCGAACTTCTGGTCGAGCCATTTCCCGATATAGAGGAACACGACGATCAGCACAGCGAACTGAATGCCCAGTCCGGCAAACTTCACGGCTGGATTCGAGCTCTCCGCGCCGGCTGAGCCAGGCGTACCGCCGGGGTGAAAGTGCCGCGTCTGGCGCTTCATTCCGGCGGGGAATCTAGGGGCTTGTGAAATTTTTCGCAAGCACGGGAGACAGCCTGTGCCGAACACACGCCGAAGCTGGTGACCCATGTCACCAAGTGTCTGCCGCAAGCCCACTTACGGGTTACTTCGTGCTTGACGGATCGTCCCAATGTTGATTACTTCCAACTTCGCGAAAATTGTGATCTCCACCGCGTCGTCGTAACGTACCAGGCCATTTGGTGTTTCCGCGCATCCTCAAGTCCAACCTGCTGATCTGGCTGCTCTGCGCCGGCGCGCT
This sequence comes from Gemmatimonadaceae bacterium, assembly GCA_036278895.1. GTDB lineage: Bacteria > Gemmatimonadota > Gemmatimonadetes > Gemmatimonadales > Gemmatimonadaceae > JADGGM01. Next base: position 19,092 of record DASUKE010000002.1, on the reverse strand, counting down.
CATTCTCGCCTGCGGTCCCTTCGCGCGTCACACCGATTCGTCCGCCAGCGCCGCCGATGTCCATGGCGCGCCGCCCGCCACACCGGTAAGCGATGACAGCGCCATTGCGTCGTCGCTCGCCATTTCCGTGCACGACGGCGTGGCGCTCTCGCTCCACATCACGAACGTCGCCGACCACTCGCTCGAAGTGAATTTCCCCAATGGCCAGACGCACGATTTCGTCGTGCTCGACTCACTCGGCCGCGAGGTGTGGCGCTGGAGCAAGGGGCGCATGTTCACGCAGTCGTTGCGCAACAAGCTGCTCGACGCCAAGGAAACGGTCACGTACGACGAGAAATGGAGCGGTCCCGCGAAGCCCGGCCACTACACGGTCATCGGCATTCTCGAGAGCAGCAATCATCCCGTGAAGGAGCAGACGCAGCTCTCGCTGCCGTAACGCCGCGCCGCCTGCGCGACGCTGTGCGACTCGCGCGCCGCCGCGATGCGTCTCCGACCCTGTCTCCACTTCCGCTTCCCCTCCCCCTCCCCTTTCCCCATCGCGCGACACGCGGGTTATCTTCGTGTGTGTGGAGGCTCACTGCTTCCTCCTGTCCTCCAGCACGCGAGATGGCAATTGGCGGAACCGGCGAGAATCACGACCCAGTCTGACGCGCGCGATCTCGAGCTGCTCGATCATCTCGCGCGCGCCCGCACGCAGCTCGTCGAGCAGATCGGCCGCCGCATCATCGGCCAGCACGAGATCGTGGACAACCTGGTGGCCGCGCTCCTGAGCGGTGGCCACGGACTGCTGGTCGGCGTCCCCGGACTCGCCAAGACGCTCCTCGTGAAGACCGTCGCCGAAGCGCTCGACCTCTCGTTCTCGCGCGTGCAGTTCACGCCGGACCTCATGCCGAGCGACATCACCGGCACCGAGCTGCTGGAAGAGGACCACGCCACCGGGCGGCGCGTGTTCAAGTACGTGAAGGGTCCCATCTTCGCGAACGCGGTGCTGGCCGACGAGATCAACCGCGCGCCACCCAAGACGCAGGCCGCGCTGCTGCAGGCCATGCAGGAGCACGCGGTGACGGCCGCGGGACAGACGCACACGCTGCCGGAGCCGTTCTTCGTGCTGGCCACGCAGAATCCCATCGAGCAGGAAGGCACATATCCGCTCCCCGAAGCGCAGCTCGACCGCTTCATGTTCGAGCTGCGCGTGGACTATCCGTCGGTCACGGAAGAAGAACGCGTCGTGGCATCCACCACGAGCGACGTCGAGGCGACCGTGCGTCCGGTGCTGAGCGCCGAGCAGCTCACGGAGCTGCAGCATCTCGTACGCAGACTGCCGGCGCCGCCCACCGTGGTGCGCTACGCCGTGCGGCTGGCGCGGAGCACGCGGCCGAGTGCGCCGGAGGCGACGGCGGATGTGAAGAAGTTCGTGAGCTGGGGCGCGGGGCCCAGAGCGTCGCAGTATCTGGTGCTCGGCGCGAAGGCGAAGGCGGCGATGGACGGACGGTCGGTGCCCGACATTGATGACGTGCGCTCGGTGGCGCTGGCGGTCTTGCGGCACCGCATCGTGCTCAACTTCCAGGGCGAGGCGGAGGGGATGGGGGCGGAGCGGTTGATCAGGTTGGAGGAATGAATGGTTTAACAGCGGTAGCTGGTGGCTGGTAGCTGGTCTAACTGCGGTCGTTGGTAGCTGGTAGCTGGTGGTTACGAAGGGAGTAGGGCGTCGGCTTCGATCTCCACCAGCATCTCGGGATTCACGAGGCCGCTCACTTCCAGCATGGTGCTCGCGGGGCGAACATCGCGGAAGAATTCGCCGTGGGCACGACCGGCTTCCTGCCAGCGGGTGATGTCGGTGACATAGACGCGCGTGCGGACGACGTCCGCCATGGTGGCGCCAGCCTGCGCGAGCGCGCGCTCGATGTTGCGGAGCGCCTGCATGGCCTGCGCGTATAGATCGCCCATTCCCACGATTGCGCCGTCGGCGTCCGTGGCGGTGGTGCCGGCCACATGAATCACGTTTCCCACCCGTACCGCGCGCGAATAGCCTACGACGCGCTCCCAGGGTGTGCCGCTGGAATAATTTGTTCGGTTCATGGCTGAAGGTAAGGCAAGGGGCAGCCCATGGGGCAGCCCTTTGGGCTGCCCCTATCCGAACAACCCGCGCAGCCAGCCGGCTCGCGTCCCCTCACCAAGCACCTCCGCAGCGGCGGCGAGCCATTCGGTGCGCATCTGGCTGGCGTCGCGCCAGCGCTTTTCCGGCTCGGCGGCGAGGCCGCGCGCCAGCCACTGGGCAATGGGCTCAGGGACGCCGCTCAGATCGGGGTCGCCCGCGATCTGACGCGCGAGCAGCACGCGCGGCTCGCCATCGCCAAAGGGCTGGCGCCCGGTGAGCGCAAAGAGCGCGATCCCGGCCATGGAGAAGAGATCTACCGCCGGCCCCTGCGCTTCGTTGAGCAGTTGCTCCGGCGCGGCGAACGCCGGCGTGCCCGACGAGCCGGTGCGGTCGAGTCCTTCGCGACTGGCCAGCCCGAAGTCGCCGATGCGCCAGCGGCGCCAGCGGTCGATGAGAATGTTCTCGGGCTTGAGGTCGCGGTGCAGAATGCCGGCGGAGTGGGCGGCGGCGAGCCCGTCGAGCAACGCGGCAATGGCGGGCGCCACTTCGCCCAGCGGACGCGGCCCCGATCGGCGCACGAGATCGGCGAGCGAGCCGTACTCCATGAGCTCCATGGTGAACCACGCCGAGCCGCCACGCGAATCCCAGTCGTAGATGGGGACGATGCTGGGGTGCGAGAGCTGCGCCGCGAGCCGCGCCTCGCGGCGGAAGTGCATCACGGCCTGCGGATCGTTGGCGATGCGCGCATGGAGAATCTTGAGCGCCACTTCGCGCTCGAGCGCGAGATCGCGCACGCGCCACACGTCGCCGTACGAGCCGCTTCCCAGCTTGGCGAGCATCTCGTAGTCGTCGCCCAGCGCCTGGCGCAGCCGGTGGTCCGCGTCCGCGGGCAGCGGTCGCACGGCCTCGAACGCGCCGCTGGTGAACACGGCGGATCGGGCGCCGGCGGCGCGCTCCAGGTCGCGCATCATGGCGGTGACGGAGGGATAGCGGCGCTCAGGCTGCTCGGCGAGGGCACGGTCGAGCACGCGCGCCACGGCGTCGGGCGCCTCGGGGCGCACGAGCTTCACGGGTGGAATGTCGTGCGCGGGCGGGGAGTCGCCGGTGAGCGACGTGACGACGACGGCGGCGAGCTGCCACTGGTCGCTGAATTGTGTGGGTTCCCATGCATCGCCCCACTCCGGCGCGGCGAGCATCCAGCGCGAATCGGGATGGAGCCCGGCGGGAATCTGCTCGCGCGGCATGGCCCACTGCCAGCCGAGGAGCCACACCTCGCCCAGCGGGGAGAACCAGAGACTGTCCGGCGAGAGCGCGCCGTGCACGCGGTTGCGGTCGTGGAGGAACGCCAGGGCGGAGCCGAGCTCGCGGAGCAGGCGCACGGCCGTGCGCGGGTCATCCGCGCCTTCGCGGGAGACGCGCATGCGGAGCGATTCGCCGTCAATCCAGTGACGCAGGTAGCCGGGCCCGCGGCGCGACTGGGCGAAGGTATTCCACACGTGGTAGGTCGTGGGAATGAGGCGGTGGTGCAGGTGGCCGAGATTCTTCGCTTCGTCCAGGAGCCAGGCGTGGTGAGCGGGATCGGGCGCGGTAATGAGCGACAGGGAGCGATCGAGCGAGTCGATGAGCTCCATGGAGTGGCGGGTGGCGCCGATCCAGACGCTCTGCGGCCCCCAGCGCCAGCCTGGCGGGAGCTGCCACGAGGCGAGGTGCGGGGGGAGACCGTAGGTGACGCGGTAGGCGCCGCTCCGGGTCTCATCGCGCGGTTCCGATTCGAGCGAGCCGGTGATTGCCATGCCACGAAGCGAGGGAGCGGTGCGGCGCGCGAGCCGTTGCGCACGTGCACCCGCGCCGGTGAAGTGAGCACGCCGCCGGCGAACGGCCCGCGACGCCCCCGGAAACTACAGTCGCACGGCGCGCGGGCCAAGCGTGCACGGCTCCTCAAGGCGGAACACGTTACCGGTGCTCAGAATGCCGCGATCATCCCTGTTGGCTGGTACTGCTTCGTCAGGACAACGAGGGGCCGCCACTCGCCTGTCGGACGATCCGGATCCTGCGCAAAGTAGCCATTGGGAGTCTTCACCACATAGAGCGTTCGCGCGAGACCCGCGGTCCTGAACTCGGCATTTACACCCGCGAGGACCTTCGAACAGGTCCGCTCGTCGGTCACGACCACGACCTTTGTGGTGTCGGTGATCGGGCTGAGAGCGACGGAGTCTCGGAGCCTTGCATCGCCTGCGTCAGTGCTCGTGAGCAAGTCGCGAACGAAGTGCAGGACGTCGGCCGAGAGGTCGTCCGGGCTGCGACACGTCTGCGCCTGGGCGCGACGCGCTGTGGCGCAGACCGACAGCACGCACGCCGGCACCAGTATGCCGCGTCCTGGAAAGCGCATGGAAGCTCGGCGAAAGATTCGCTGCATGTGCGGGACGAGTGTAGCACCGGGCACAGTCCGTCGCCCAACCCGACCTTCGCAATCATTCACGGCAAAGTCAGCGGAAAGCAAGTACTATTTCCGCAGCACGCGCCGGCAGCCGCGGGGTGCACACCGCAATCCTGTCCGTTGCGTGCGCCGGCGAAGGATTCGCCTGGCGCCGCCCCTGCGGGGTGACGCTCGCGAACCGAGCCACTCGCGAACACAACGACGATGACCATGGCCTGCCCCGTCACACACCCGGATTGGAGAAACCCAGATGCCTGACGACGCACCGTGCGTGCTCTTCGAGCCGCTCTTTGCCGACGTGGAACAGCCCCGGCGCGCGACCGCTGGCTCGGCCGGCTACGACGTGCGGGCGCACGTGCGGGGGCGCGACGTGCGCACGGCGGCCAACAACAATCAGGCGGTGATTCATGCCGACGCATGCGGTGTGCTCACGCTCGAGCCCGGAGTGACGGCGCTGGTGCCCCTGGGCTTCAGGGCGCGGCTGCCCGAGGGCCACGAAGCGCAGCTCCGTGTGCGGAGCAGCATCGCGTTCCGCAAGGGACTCGTGCTCCCCAACGCGCCGGCGACGATCGATGCGGACTATCCCGACGAGTGGCTCGTGATGATGAAGAACGACGGCACGGTTCCGGTGACGATCGAACACGGCGAGCGCATCGCGCAGATCGTCTTCAATCGGTTCGAGGTGCTGGAGTGGAACGAGGGCGCCGTGAGCGTGTCAACGGATCGTGCCGGGGGACTCGGCAGCACCGGTTGACTAACGGCAGAGCCCGCCTTAACTCATCGCGAGTACTGTCGATGACGATGCAGTGACGGGCGTCATGCACTGTAGAGCCCGTCGCATGAAGAGACCAGCGGATGAGGACGGTCATGATACGGCTGCGCGGGCTGGGTCAGTGCACATTGGAGGTCGGGGATACGCGGCTGTTGCCCGCGGCCGAGACGTTGTTCGCGGCGGCGCTGTATCTCGTGCTCGAGGGTGGCAAGCCGCTGACGCGGCGCGCGCTGCTGGAAGTACTCTGGCCCACCGTGAGCGAGCGGCGCGCCGCGCATTCGTTGCGCCAGGTGCTGTACCGCCTGAACGGCTTGGGTGCCGGGCTGCGCTGCGAGCGCATGGACGTGCTGCTGCCGGCCCACTGCATTCAAACGGACTGCGCCGTGTTTCTCGCGACGCACGAAGGCGCGGAGCTCGTGCGACTGGCGGACGGCGAGGCGGGTGAGTTTCTGCCGGGCTACACCCCGCAGATCTCGGCGTCGTTCAGCGAGTGGCTGGATGACTATCGCGATCGCGTGCATGCCGCGATCCGCCGCGCGTTCGTGGCCGGAATTGCCGCAAAGCGCGCACGCGGCGACTGGCAGGGCGCGGAAGCACTCGCGGCACGCTGTCTCGCGATCGACCCGCTGAACGAGGAAGCAACGATCGCGGTTGCGGAATCGGCGATGGTGCAGCGCGGCCGGGGCGAGGCCCTGTCGGTGCTGGACACCTTTCTGCGCGATGTGGGCGGCGGGCGCGAGCCGCAGTTCCCCGCGGCCATGCTGCGCGAGCGAATCGCCGGACAATTTCAGGCCGGCATCATCCCGGTGCGCACCGCGCCGCAAACCGGGCGCGAGGCGGAAATGGCGGAGTTGCACAAGGCGTTGCAGCTCGCCATGGAATCACGCGGGAGCACGTATCTGATCTGGGGCGAGACAGGAATCGGGAAAACACGTCTCGTCAATGAGCTGGCGAAGCGAGTGCGTGAGCAGAAGGTGCGTGTCGTGCAGGTGGGCTGCCAGCCGCATGACGAACGTCGTCCGCTTTCGGTCTTCGTGGATCTCGTGCCCAAGCTGCTTCAAATGCCCGGGTCGCTCGGCTGCGCGCCGGACTCGATGAAGTATCTCAGGCGACTCACCGAGCACGATCCCAAGGTGACGACGCTGTCCCCTGACAGCTCCGATGCGGAGCTGCTCTTCGCGAATGTCTGCCGTTCGCTGTTCGACCTGTTCGATGCCGTGTCGAGCGAAGGGCCATTGCTCGTGGTGATGGAGGATGCGCACTGGCTGGACCGCATGTCCTGGGAACTGCTGGGCGACCTGACCGCGTGGGTGGCGACACGGCAGGTACTGGTGCTGGTCACTTCGCGCACCGAGGAGGGCGAGCGCCGATTCGCGAATGCTGAGCACCGCGTGCCGGTGAGTCTGCCACTGCGTCCGTTGCGGGATGAGGCGAGCCGCCAGCTGCTGGACCAGGTGATCACGGGAATGGCCCGTGAGGGCAACGAGCGGTTTCGCGACTGGTGCGTGTCGTCGAGCGGCGGGAATCCGTACTACCTGATCGAGCTGGCGCTCCATGGCGCCTGGGACGGCGAGCATTATCTGGCGCCGGCCACACTCGACAAACTGGTCGCACAGCGGCTCGCCGGACTGAATCTCCTCTCGCACCGCACGCTGCAGGCGTGCTGCTCGCTCGGGAAATTTTCGACACTGGAGCGGATGGAACGAGTGCTCGGGGCGCGCACGATGGAATTGATGGACAGTCTCGAGGACCTCGAGCGTCGTGGGCTGATAGAATCTGACGGCACGCGCGTGATCAGCAAGCACGATCTGCTGACGCAGGCGGCGCTGTCTCGCCTATCGGGCGCGGCGCGCGCGCTCATGGATCGGCGCGTGGCGGAGGTGTTGGAAGGTGACCCCGGTTTGAGCACCTCGATCGCGATGATGTGGGAGTGCTCTGAGCATTGGAAGCGCGCAGGGGAGACAGATCGCGCGCTTGATCTGCTTCGCACCTGCGCACGGCACGCACTAGAAATTGGGATGCCAACTGAAGCTGCGCGAACCTTGGCAAGCGCAGCATCGCTGGCTCGCTCAAATGATGAGCGGCTAGAGATCAGCGATCAGCAGATACAGGCGCTTCACCTAGCCGGTGCGTGGGATGTGTTGGAGGGAGTAATCGTCAATACGATTCGTTTGCGAAAGGAAGCTGGAATCACTGAAAACCAACACACTGACTTGGAGCTGTTGCTATTCCAAACCAGGTGGCGAATATCGCGCAACGATTCTGTGCTCTTGAAGAAGGCACTTAAATGCGTCTTGGATCAGTCAGCCGGTGCCGCACATCGGGTACGCGTCGCGACATGGGTGCTAATGCTGGCCGACAATTCCTGCAACGTTGGGGCTGCAAATCAGACATTCACATGCATTTCTCCACTACTTGCGACTGGTGAAATCGCTGCGTCTGATCGTCTTTACTTCGAGCTAGTCTATCATTGCGCGTTTGGTGACCCTCCACGTGCTGCCAAGGCCGCCAAGGAGTTGGTGATGATGACGGCGACGACTGAGGACATCGCTATACGCGTTCGAACTTTGTCGCACGCTGCACTCGCCTATCGAGCGAACAATGAGATAGCATGCGCCATCGAAAGCGCCTCTGAAGCTGTTGGCCTCGCCGACAAAAAAGGCATGAAGAATTTCGCTGCCGCTGCTGCCAATCAGATCGCGTCGATTTACCTCACCATAGACAACATCGATCTAGCCAAGCGTTGGAACGACCGAGCCGGCCAATTTCTCGATAACCAGACCGACGCGCTCAGCCGATCTGCCATCCTAAGCAGTGCTGCGGAGATTGCGTTGCGAGAAAACCGGCTGACAGATGCGGCAGACCTTATCAGGCAGAGTGAGGTTGCAGCCGATCATGACCGCTCGGTCCGCGCCACTGCACGCTTCCTCTCATTTCGCTGGTACTTGCGCATTCTTCGAGGTCAGGCGGCTCCTTCGAGCCGAAACCTTGCAGATCTCGTGCGCCTGCACGAGCGTACTCGCACATCATCGCACCAAGACCTGTTCGTCGCTGTACTGTATAGACTATTTGAAATGCGCGGCAGGCGTGAGGAGGGAAAACAATTAGTCGTTGCCTACCTATCGGAGCATCGGCGAGTCAGATGGCCATTAAGCCCCGAGCTGCGTTTGGTTCAAGCGAGGCTTAACGTGTCGTAAGGCCAACCAGGGCCAGAGCAGCTACGACTGTACGTTAGGCTGGCCGGACTAGCCCAATCCGAACGCCACGAGCAGGAGACGGTTCGCGCGCCGCCGCAGGGGCAAAAAGTAATCCGAACATTGGGCTCCCGAGCAGCTGATCGCAGAGATTAGGGTCGAACTGAGTTCCTCTGAATTTCAGCAGTTCAGCTCTGACCTGAGTCTCCGTGAGGGCCTTGCGATACGGTCGGTCTGTCGTCATGGCGTCAATCGTATCTGCAAACAGAATCACACGTGAGGCGAGGGGAATTCCCTCTCCAGACAGACCATCTGGATAGCCGCTTCCATCCCAATTCTCATGGTGGCCTCGGACCGGAGCAATCAGATCCTTGAGGTGAGACACCGTTGCCACGAGCTCCGCGCTCTTGATCGGATGGGTCTGCATAATGGCCCACTCGTCAGGCGTCAGCTTATCAGGCTTGCGGAGAATTGGAGCATAGATCTCGTGAATCTTTCCGACGTCGTGTAGCAGTGCCGCCGTGCCGATTCTCTCAACTTCCTTCGCTGTAAGACCAATCGCGCGCGCGATCAGCGTGGAGTAGTGCGACACTCGTCTGGAATGACCGGACGTGTAAGGATCACGCGCTTCAATTGCCTTTACCATCAATTCCAGCAGGTCGCGGTTCACCTGTTCAAGCTGGTGGTTTGTCTTATACAGCTGGCGAACTCCCAACAGCGGAAGCGTGAGAAGAGCAACTCCCCAAATGCCGAATCGCGTATACACCCAAGCGAGCAGGTACACGACAGGGCTTGACATGACGTCGTTAAGAATGCTGGAACGAACGTGCTGTCGAAAAACTGACGTGAGCGAGCGTGACTGGCTAACTGCTATCGCGCCACTGACCGCAAGAGTATTGACGCAAAAAAACGAGACAACCAATGCTAAGAACGGAAGGACATAACGCGCCGCTTCTTGCGAAAATGGATCTGTAACGCCGAGAAATGCTTGGCCACCGAGGAAATGGTAAACGAGAATCCCGACCGCGGTTGCCAGTGTAATCTGCGCGACGTTGAATACCAGCCTGAATGGATCCTTTTTGGAGAGAACGGCGGCAATGAGATGCGAGCATGCCACACCCACCACTGCCAGCCAGCCAGGCACCAGTAGCGCCGACGCGAGATGCGGAATGAAAGAAATCGAGCCTGCGGCTCCGCTGCTCAGGTGATGAGGCAGGAGTTCAGATAGCACCGCAAAAACAGCCAAACACAGCACAGCCGTCACTGCAGCGTGAGTGTGCACGGGTGAGACTCGCACGACAATTCCCGCTGCGATTAGCGCAGCGGTTACAACGCTTGCGACATACAACCGAATACGAGTGGACATATTGGGAACCCCCGTCCCCGACCTAATACCAGGTCAATAGCTCCGCCGACACCGGCGTCGTCGTAACCCACTTGACGAGCTTCAGCCAGATGCTCACATGATGAAACACTCTGCGTCACCTCCCCTTGCACGAAGTCACATCGACATCCGTCGAATGTGCTAAAGGTTTGGCTCCGCTCTACTGGCCTTGCCCGCTCAGCTCCGCTCTGCCGAGGATCGGGGGTTGTTCAGTTTTTAGTATGCAAAAGTGTGTTCGGTTAACCTCGCGTGAATCCCTACTTCCCTCGCCCAAGCCACCGGTTCGTCGCGTCCAGTACGGCCAGCACCGCCGCCGTCTCCGCGCTCTCCTTTACCTCGCAGCTCCCCGTCAACACTGCCACATCCCGCCCCTGCCGCGCCATGATCCCCACGAACGCGAACTCGCGCTCGAACGCCTCGATCAATCGGCACCCCTCCAGCGACAGCGCCCGCGCCACCCGCTCCGCCACGCCTTCCCCCTCCGCCTCCCGGTGCGCCTGGTCCATCGCGACGATCGCGGCGCGCGCCGCGACTTCCGCGCGCGAACGCTCGCCCTCGCTGCCGTCACATTCCCCGATATATGACTGATTGCCCTTTCTTAACGTCACGCGGCACGTCACGCCCCGCGTGCGCGACCGGCGGATCTCAAGATCCTCGAAGTAGAGTCGCCGCCTGAGCGCCGCCTCCATGGCTTCCGTCGCCGCGGCCTCCGACTGCTCGCGCGCCTCGGCCGTCTTGGGCGGCTCCACCGTCGTGGCCACCGAGATCTTGCGATGGTCCACCTTCATGCCCAGGTGCGCGATCAGTGCGCTCTCCACGTTGCGCACTGTCTGCTTGGGATTCACCTCGCTCGTGGTGAGCAGGTGAATTTCGTTCACGGCGCCGTTGTCGGCCGCCACGATGCGCGCGGCGACCACTCCCGGCAGCGTCGCCAGAAGCTCTTCGGCTCTCTTGATGGGAAGCACGCTGCCCGCTATGGGCGATGCTGGTGTGGACAGCGGCGTCGGTGCATTCAGTGGCACGGACGTTACGGACCCTGGCCTGGCGTGGGACTGCGAGGACTGCGAGGACTGCTCGGTGAGGAACGGGACGCGTGACGAAACTGTCGACCCGGAAGAAGGAGCGCCGGCTACGCTGCCGATGGCCGCCGGCACAGCCAGAATATTGACCCAACCGGCAATAAACGCAAGCTAACCCGTCACCGGGAGATCGTATTCCTTGAGCTTCCGATACAACGTCCGCTCCCCGATGCCGAGCAGCTCCGCTGCCTTTCGACGGTTGCCCCGGGTCTCCCGTAACGCCGCCTCGATGGCCGACCGCTCGATCTCGGCCATCGTCATTCCCGGCCGCACCGTCACGACGTTTGGCGGGGGCGGCTGTTCCGGCGGCTCGATGGCCGACACGGGAAGCGCGGCCGGCAAGGATCGTTGCACCTCGTCGCCCGGGCTCAACACCCCGCGCTGATCGCCCACCCGCCGGCGCAGCTCCTCCACCTGCAGCTTGAGCTCCACCAGACTGCGGATGATGAACTCCAGTTCGCGACCTCCCGCCGCGCTCTCCTGCGCGCGCACGTAGGGACCCACCGGCACCGGCAGAAACCGCGCGCTTCCACCGTCCCGGATCTGCCGCGGAATGTTCTCCGCCGTGATCTCGTGCCCGGGCGCCAGTACCACCATGCTCTCCACCAGGTTGCGCAGCTCGCGCACGTTCCCCGGCCAGGCGTACTCCACCAGCAGTTGCATGGCGTCCGCGGAAATACCATGGAAGGGACGGTCGTGCTGCGCAGAGAACTCCTGGATGAACAGGCGCACCAGCAGCGGGATGTCCTCGGGACGCTCGCGCAGCGGGGGCAGATAGATCGTGAGCACGTTGAGGCGGTAGTACAGGTCGGCGCGGAAGCCTCCCTCCTCCACCTGGTCGCGCAGCGGACGGTTCGTGGCCGCCACCACGCGCACGTCCACCCGGAATGGCTGTGACCCGCCCACGCGCATCACCTCGCGCTGCTCCAGCACGCGCAGCAGCTTCACCTGCGTGCTGGGCGGCGCCTCGCCAATCTCGTCCAGAAACAGCGTCCCGCTGTGCGCCAGCTCGAAGCGGCCCAGTCGCCGCTCGGCGGCGCCCGTGAAGGCGCCCTTCTCGTGGCCGAACAGCTCGCTCTCGAGCAGCGTCTCCGGCAGCGCGCCGATGTTCACCGCGATGAACGGCCGCGCGCGCCGTGGACTCAGCCGGTGCAGCGCGCGCGCCACCAGCTCCTTGCCCGTACCGCTCTCGCCCTCGATGAGCACGGTGCTCGACACCGGCGCCATCTGCTCGATCTTGACCATGACTTCGCGCATGGCCTCGCTCTCGCCAATGAGCCCGGTCTCCTCAGAAAGCCGGCGCCGCTCGAGGATGCGCCGCACGCCGGAGAACACTTCGTCCAGATCGACGGGCTTGGCGTACACCTCCACGAAGCCGAGCGCGCGCAGGCGGTCGTGCAGCCCTGGCTCGTCCACGTCGGCCAGCCCCACCACGCTCGCGCCGTCCCAGAGCTGGCGCTTGACGAGGTGCACGTTCACCGGCTCGGCCAGTCCCCCGGTGAGCACGATCACGTCGGGCTTCTCGCGCCGGATCGCGGTGGGCACATCGTCCATGGGCGACACGAGCGCGGTCTCGAACCCGGCGGCTTCGAGCTTCGCGTTGAGGCGCACGGCGGGCTCCACGTCCGCCAGCGTGAGGAGCACCTTCATGGCGCGGGCGCTTGGCGGGAAGCGTCGGACGGCGCGGACGACGCAGACAGCGCGGGCGACGCTGACGGCGAGGACGGCGCGGAGGGCGCGGAGGGCGCGGACGGCGCGGACGGCGCGCTGTGATCGGTGGGCTCGTCGCGCAGAATGCGCACCGCATGGTCGAGCACGGGCTCCAGCGCAGCGAGCCCGTCGCGCACGCCGCCGGGCGATCCGGGAAGGTTCACGATGAGCGTGCGGTTGCGCACGCCCGCCAGGCCGCGCGACAACGCCGCGCGTGGAAATTTCTCCGTCGCAAGCATGCGGATGCGCTCCGCGATGCCCGGCGCCTCGCGCTCGATGACCGCGCGCGTGGCCTCCGGCGTGATGTCGCGCGGCGCGAGCCCCGTACCGCCGGTCGTGAGCACCACGTCCGCCGCATCGTGGTCGCACCAGTCGAGCAGCCGCGCGATGATCGCGTCGCTGTCGTCGGCCACGACCGCGCGCTCCACCACGTGGCACCCATGCTCCGCCGCCCAGCCAGCGATCGCGCCGCCCGATGCGTCCGCGCGCTCGCCACGCGAGCAGGCGTCGGAGATGGTGAGAATGGCAAGGCGAAGGGACACGGGACGCGGGACGCGGGAAGCGGGAAGCGGGAAGCGGGACGCGGCAGCCGACGGCTAGCGGTGCGTGCCCTGGTTATAGAACGGCATTTTCACTACGGTGGCCGGAACGCGTTTGCCGCGGATCTCGATCGTAAAACTGGTATCGGGCCTGGCCAGCGCGCTGGGCAGGTAGCAGGTGCCGATCGGGATGCCGAGCGACGGACTCATCGTGCCGCTGCACACAGAGCCGCTCGGCGCGCCGTCCACAAACACCGGATAGCCGTGACGCGGGAAGGCGCGCTCGCCGGTGGTGAAACCCACGAGCTTGCGCGGCACGCCCTGCTCCTTCTGGCGGGTGAGCGCGTCGCGTCCCACGAAGTCGCCCTTCTTCAACTTCACGAGCCAGCCGAGGCCCGCTTCGAGCGGCGTGGTGCTGTCGTCGATGTCGTTGCCGTAGAGCGCCATGCCCATCTCGAGGCGCAGCGTGTCGCGCGCGCCGAGTCCCGCGGGCGTGACCTGGCCCGAGGCCATGATGGCGTCCCACATCGTGCGCGCGTGCGCCGCGGAGAAGTACAGCTCGAAGCCGTCCTCGCCGGTGTAGCCGGTGCGCGAGATCACCGCCGGCACGCCCGCCACCGTGCCCTCGGCGAAGAAATAGTAGCGGATTGCGTCCAAATCAGTCGCGGTGAGCGGCTGGAGCAGTTGCTGCGCCATCGGTCCCTGCAGCGCGAGCAGCGCCGTGTCGTCGCTCACGTCGCGCACGGTGCAGTCGAACGTGCCCTGGTGCGCGAGGATGTGCGCGAGATCCTTGGCGCGGTTCGACGCGTTCACCACCATCATGATGTGGTCGGCAAAGCGATAGACCAGGCAGTCATCCACGATGGTGCCGCGCTCGTTGAGGATCGTGGTGTAGTGCACCTGGCCCACGGTCATGCCGGGAACGTCGTTGGACGTGACGTGGCTGACGAAGGCCACCGTGTCGGGGCCGCGGATCTCGAACTCGCCCATGTGGCTCACGTCGAACAGTCCGCACCGTTCGCGCACGGCCCGGTGCTCGGCCGTGATCCCGGTGGGGTACTGGACAGGCATGTCGAAGCCCGCGAACGGCACCATCTTGGCGCCGAGCGCGACGTGGATATCGTGGAAGGGGGTGAGCATGCTGGTAGCTGGTTACTGGTGGCTGGTTTAACTGCGGTAGCTGGTGGCTGGTAGCTGGTGGCTGGTAGCTGGTGGCTGGTGGCTGGTGCCTGACAGTCATCGGAATATGCCCGCCATGCAGGGTGACTGCCAGCGTGGCATGACGTGGGGGGCGAGCATTTGCGGCTGCTCGGGGGAGGAGAGCGAGCGGCGGGTGTGGGACGGGAGCGGCGGGTCTGAGTCGTGAGGCCGAGCCTGACGCCGGTGAGGGATCGCGGTCAGGCGTTCAGCGGGAGACTGAACGAGAATACGGCACCGCCGTCGGGGAACTCGACCCAGGCGCGGCCGCCAAGGTCTTCCACGGTGGCGCGTACGATACTGAGGCCCAGACCGGTGCCCTTCACCGCAGAGGACGCGGCGTCCGCGGTGCGGAAGAACCGGCGGAAGAGATTCTCGCGTTCGCTCTCCGGAACGGGCATGCCGTTGCTGCGCACGGTGACGACGAGGTCGGTTGCCGAGGCGACCTGCGCTCCCTCGGGGAGCAGGTGGCCGTCCACCTCCACCCACCGTTCGGACTTCGCGGGGTCGGCGTACTTGATGCCGTTCGACACGAGGTTGGTGAGACACAATTCCACGGCGGCGGCGTTGACCTCGATGTCGGGCAGCTCCGGCGCGAGCCGCACTTCCACGCCGGCGTCCTGCGCCATGTCGCGCAACTGGCGCACGGCGTCCGCCGCCGCTTCGCGCAGCATCACGTGGCGCTGCGGCGCGACGCTCCCTTCCACACGCGAGAGCTCCAGGAGATTCTCCATCACCACCTGCATCTCGTGCGCGCTGCGCACTACCACGTCGCGGAGCGCTCGCCGTCTGTCCTCAGCGATCTCGGGGATCCGGAGCATTTGGCCCGCCCCCAACGTGGCGCCAATGCGGTTGCGCAGCTCGTGCATCAGCGTGCGATTGAATGCGCGGAGACGTTCTTCGCGGTCCGTGACCTGCTGCTGCATGCGCTCCAGGAACCTGTTGGCGGTGGCTTCCTGCACCAGCGCCACCGCATGGAACAGGCGCTGGGCGCAGCCGAGCAGCTCCCCGCGCGTGCACGATGCATCGATGTCGTCAACGATGCGCACGAAGAAGGCGAAGAGAATGCCGCCCAGAATCTCGTATTCCTTGAGGATTTCATGGGCGCCAAAGCCCTGCGTGTGGCGCAGCTCGCCCAGCTCGCGGGCCTTGGCAATCACGGCGTCGTCCGCGCCGATGGCCTGCGCCGGACTCTCCACGTAGTCGGCGATGCCGAGCAGCAGACGCGGAACGTGATCGAGCAGGCCCTCCGAGGGAAAGACCTTCCCCGGCTCCAGCGTCACCCGGCTCGAGATGCGCTCGAGCCAGCGTCCGGTGAGCTCCTCGCGGGCGTCGCGCAGACGTACCGCGAGGATCGTCGCCAGCGGGCTGCCGCCGGTATTTTCCATGGGCGCACTATGCATCACGTCGCGTGCGCGGCCCGCTCATGAGCATCGTCATGATGGCCTTCTGCACGTGCAGCCGGTTCTCGGCCTCATCCCAGACGCGACTGCGCGGGCCGTCAATGACGGCGGCGGTCACTTCCTCGCCGCGGTGCGCGGGGAGGCAGTGCAGGAAGATCGCGTCGGGTGCGGCGCGCGCCATGAGCGCTTCGGTCACGGTGTAGCCCCGGAAGGCGGCGGCGCGCCTGGCCTGCTCCTCCTCCTGACCCATGGACGCCCATACATCCGTGTTGACGACGTCGGCGCCGGCTACTGCCTCCGCGGGATCGCGCACGACTCGCACGGTGGCGCACTGCTGCGCCCGCGCGAGAATGGCCGCGTCAGGATCGTAGCCTTCGGGACAGGCGAGCGTGAGCTGGAAGCCGAGACGATACGCGGCGTTGATCCAGGAGTTGGCCATGTTGTTCCCGTCGCCCACCCAGGCGATGCGCTTCCCGTCCCATCCGCCCAGGTGCTGGCGCACGGTGAGAAGATCGGCGAGGATCTGGCAGGGGTGGAGCAGGTCGGTGAGCCCGTTGATGACGGGAACGCTCGCGTACTTCGCCAGCTCCTCCACCTCCGCGTGCGCGAAGGTGCGGATCATGATGCCGTCCACGTAGCGCGACAACACGCGCGCGGTGTCGGCGGTGGGCTCGCCGCGGCCGAGCTGGATGTCGCGGGGCGAGAGAAAGAGCGCATGGCCGCCGAGTTGCCACGTGCCCACCTCGAACGAGACGCGCGTGCGGGTGGACGACTTCATGAAGATCATCGCGAGCGACTTTCCGGCGAGCGGCGTGTCGTGGTATTCGCCCCGCCGCATGCGTTCGGCGAGATCGAACAACGTGTGCAGCTCGGCGGTCGAGAAGTCGGGAATCGCGAGGAAGTGCATGCTGGTTGGTAGCTGGTTGCTGGTTGCTGGTTGCTGGATTAACTGCGGTCGCTGGTTGCTGGTAGCTGGTCGCTGGCAGGGCGTGGGGAGTCCAGCCACCAGCCACCAGCGACCAGCTACCGTAGTCAAAGAATATACCTGCGCAGATCCTCGTCCTCCGCTATCGCTTTCAGGCGGTCGCGCACGATGGTGCCGTCGATGGCGATCGGCGCCTTGCCGCGATCGGGGAGATCATAGAGCACGTCTTCGAGCAGTGAGGACATCACGGTGTGCAGCCGGCGCGCGCCGATGTTTTCCATGCGCTCGTTCACGGCCGCGGCGATGCGGGCGATCTCGGCGATGGCGTCATCCGAGAAGGTGAGCGCGGCGCCCTCGGCGTGCACGAGCGCGGTGTACTGCTTGGTGAGCGCGTTCTCGGGCTCGCGCATGATGCGCACGAAGTCCGCCTCGGTGAGCGGCTTGAGCTCCACGCGAATGGGGAAGCGCCCCTGCAGCTCGGGAATGAGATCGCTCGGCTTGGAGACGTGAAAGGCGCCCGCGGCGATGAACAGCACGTGGTCCGTCTTCACCATGCCGTACTTGGTCTGCACGTTGGAGCCTTCAACAATCGGGAGCAGGTCGCGCTGCACGCCCTCGCGCGACACATCGGGTCCGCCCATCTGCGAATGCTCCCCCGCGATCTTGTCGATCTCGTCGAGGAAGATGATCCCCATTTTCTCCACGCGCTCGAGCGCGTCGCTCGTGACATCGTCCATGTCCACGAGCTTCTCCAGCTCCTGGTCGAGCAGGATGCGGCGCGCCTCGGACACCTTCACGGTGCGCTTCTTCTTGCGGCGCGGCATCATGTCCTGCAGCATGCCGGTGAAGTTCTCGATGCCCTCCGGCGCGCCCTGCGGCACGAGCATGTCGAACATCGGCCCGCCCTGCTGCGTGACCTCCACCTCGACCTCGCGCTCCTCGAGCTTGCCGTCGATCAGCAGCCCCTTGAGCTTGTCACGCGTGCGACGATAGCGCTCGGTGGCCGCGTCGTGCTCGGCGTCCTCGCGCGACACGTCGCCCTGGGACGAGACGACGAAGAGCGACGGACCCTGTGACGCGGATGGTGCACCCGCGGCCGCGGCGGCGTGCTCCTCGGGCGCGGGCTCGGCCGGACGCGGAAGCAGCAGGTCGAGCAGCCGCTCGTCCACCTTCTCGTAGGCGAGATCCTCCACTTCGTTTTCGCGCTCGGTGCGCACCATGTCGATGGCGCTCTCCATGAGATCACGCACCATGCTCTCGACGTCGCGGCCCACGTAACCCACTTCGGTGAACTTGGAGGCTTCCACCTTGATGAAGGGTGCGCCGGCGAGGCGCGCGAGGCGGCGCGCGATCTCGGTCTTGCCCACGCCGGTGGGACCGATGAGGATGATGTTGTTGGGCGAGATTTCCTCGCGAATGTCGTCCGGAGCCTGCTGCCGCCGCCAGCGATTGCGCAGCGCGATCGCGACGGCCTTTTTCGCTTCATCCTGGCCGACGATGTAGCGATCGAGCTCCGCCACGATCTGGCGTGGCGTGAGGTCCGCGAGGCGCGCGATGGCTTGCTGCGTGCGTTTGGAGGGCATTTGTTGACTGCGGTAGCTGGTAGCTGGTGGCTGGTTTAACTGCGGTAGCTGGTGGCTGGTTGCTGGTTGCTAGAGCTCGATGACGGTGATGTTCTTGTTCGTGTAGATGCAGATGTCGCCGGCGATTTCGAGACCTTTCTGCACGATGTCCCGGGCCGCGAGCGAGGAGTTGGCGACGAGCGCGCGCGCGGCGGCGAGCGCGTAGGAGCCGCCGGAGCCGATGGCGAGTATGCCATCATCGGGCTCGATGATGTCGCCGGTGCCGGAGAGCACGAGGCCGTGATTGCTGTCCATCACGGCGAGCAGCGCTTCGAGGCGGCGCAGCACGCGGTCGCGGCGCCAGTCCTTGGCCAGTTCCACGGCGGCGCGCGGCAGATTTTCCGGGTAGCGCTCCAGCCGTTCCTCGAACTTTTCGAAGAGCGTGAAGGCGTCAGCCGCGGCACCGGCGAAACCGGCCAGTACGCGACCGCCGCGCAGCGTGCGCACCTTGAGCGCGTTGGACTTCATTACCGTTTCGCCCACGCTCACCTGACCGTCCCCGCCCAGCGCGACCTTGCCGTCGCGGCGGACGCCGAGGATCGTGGTGGAGCGGACGGGGGGGAGGAGAGGCATGAATGGAAGATAGTCGCTGGTTGCTGGTGGCTGGTAGCTGGGTTGACGACGGTCGCTGATCGCTTGTTGCTGGTCGCTAGGAGATCAAGGGCGTCAGAGTTGATCGTTTTTCAATCGACTCTGACCCCATTGATCTGACCAGCTACCAGCGATCAGCGA
>DASUKE010000001.1:0-22868 GCA_036278895.1 Gemmatimonadaceae bacterium | reverse complement strand
TGGATCTGCGGCCGGTGACGCAGCGCCAGCTCAATGCCATCGCCCACAAACTCAACACCCGCCCGCGCCAGACGCTCGGGTGGAAAACCCCCGCCGAGGCGCTGGCGGAAATTGTTGCACCGACCGGTTGAGACCACCTGTTTAATCCTGTCAATCCTGAAATCCTGTCTCGTTCTAATAGCTGGCTACACCACGGTAGCTGGTGGCTGGTGGCTGGTGGCTGCCGGCTTGGGAAGATCAATCGACTCTGACCCCATTGATCGGCGAGCCCGACTCACCCGCAGTCGAAGGTCCGACATCGCGCTTCGGGCCCGCACTGAGCAACAGCATGCCGACGCCGAGGACGAGGGCCACCATGGACGCCACGCCGAGCGGCATCTTCCAGCGCTGCGGCGCAATGGCAACCGCCACGACCAACGCAACGCTGATCGCGATGCAGATGGCCCACGGGCCGCCGCGCGGCAGGTCGTGATGAGGGTCATGGGTCCGGCGACCGATATCATCGTGTTCCATAGTCATTCTCCAGTGTCACCCACGCGCCGCTCGTGCGGCCCTCGTGCGTGAGACGGACCGGTGCGCATCGCGCTGTCGCGATACGCAGGCCAGGGCGCGCCGCGCGGCTGCGGGTGTTCAGATGTGCGAGAAGGCCGCGGCGCGCAGAGGGGCGCACCCGGCGGAGAGAGCTATGGCAGTGCTGGCGGCGCCGTCGCGTCGTACGGCGCGCGATTCTGCTGCGCTGGTTTCGCGGCCGTGCGCCACACCTCGATGCGCGGCGCTGCCGTAGCTGCGGCCACGTAGAAGCGGGACGCCGCATGCGGCAGGCCGTGGGGGAAGAAGCGCGTGGCCTGGGCGCGGGTATCGGCACGCTGCCCATCGCGCAGGAGACCGTTGGCCTCGAGCGTGCGGGACGGGGCGAGGTGCTGACTCGGCGTCGCCGTCATCCAGCCGGCGCCGGTCACCGCGTCCATTCGGACGACACCACGCGCAGCAGCGAACGCCCCCGTGCACGCGAGGCACAGGAGCGCGAACACGAGTCGTGCGAAGTGGAGACGCTGGGTGGCGGGGTGACGCATTTTGAAAGTTAGTCTGGCGGGCTCAGCTCTCAAAGCGTGTTGGTGAATTCCCGGGAATCACTGGACGTGTCCGGATTCGTTCCGCACGCGCTGCGCTGCGGGCACAGTCAAACGCCAGGCGTTCCTCGTGGACCGCGTTGTGCGATATTCAGCACATGCAATCCACCAACCGCATCAACGTGAACGCACTCACGGCAAGCGGAGCCATCGCTGCTCCGCGTGCCAGTACCACGCCGGACCTGGTGTCCATGAAGCGGCACGGTCCCACGCGCTATGGCGTGCTCGGCGCGGTCAGCTTCGTCCATGTCCTGAACGACATGATGCAGTCGGTGATCCTCGCGATCTACCCGCTGCTCAAGGGTGACTTCCATCTCAGCTTCGCCCAGATCGGCGCGATCACGCTGACGTTCCAGTTGACGGCATCGCTGCTGCAACCTGTGGTCGGCCTGGTCAGCGACAGGCACCCGTTGCCGTATTCATTGCCGGTCGGGATGTGCTTCACGCTGAGCGGACTGCTGCTGCTGTCGGTGGCGCCGACGTATCCAGTCCTGCTGCTCGCGGTCGCCCTGATCGGCTGCGGTTCGTCGGTGTTCCACCCGGAATCGTCGCGTGTCGCGCGCATGGCGTCGGGCGGCCGCTACGGTTTCGCCCAGTCGGTCTTCCAGATCGGCGGCAACCTCGGGCAGGCGCTGGGGCCGCTGCTGGCCGCGGGGATCGTGCTGCGGCTCGGTCGCTCGCATGTCGGATGGTTCGGACTCGCTGCACTGCTCGCGATCGTGATTCTGCTGCAGGTGAGCCGCTGGTACAAGCGGCACATCGAGGAGCGCGGCACCAGGCATACGGCGACCGACCAGCCGCGGTATTCAGCGAGGGTCGTACGCCACACGATCGGGGTGCTGCTGGTGCTGATGTTCTCGAAGTTCTTCTATCTCGCCAGCATCAGCAGCTATTACGAGTTCTATCTGATTCACCAGTTCGGTGTGTCCGCGAGCAAGGCCGCCCATCTGCTGGCGGTGTTTCTCTTCGCCGTCGCGGCTGGCACCCTGATCGGCGGCCCGCTCGGTGACCGCATCGGTCGCAAGTGGGTGATCTGGGTTTCCATTCTGGGCACCGCGCCGTTCACGCTGCTGCTGCCGCACGTGGACCTCGCGTGGACGGTTGGCCTGAGCGTCGTCATCGGGCTGGTGCTCGCCTCGGCGTTCCCGGCGATCATCGTGTACGCGCAGGACATGCTCACACATCGCATCGGCATGGTGTCCGGCCTGTTCTACGGCTTCAGCTTCGGGCTCGGCGGCATTGGCGCCGCGGTGCTGGGCTTGCTCGCCGATCACTTCGGAATCGTGTTCGTCTACCAGGCGTGCGCGTTCCTGCCCTTGCTGGGATTGTTGGCCGTATTCCTGCCGGATGTCCGTCCGCCCGGGCAGGCAGCGCCCTCGATTACACCGGCGATCCACAGATCGCCAAGGGTGTAGCTGGCAACAGTCAACCAGGGAGGAATGGAGGGACAAGGACGGGCATCCCCTGCACCCGGGCACCGGATATTGGGTCGGCGGCAATACGAAAGTTTACGGGGCAGCGCTCTGTCGCCTGCGCAAGGAGGACCGAGGATGTATCACAGCTCGGGTATCATCCCTTCCCGATTCCGCCGGGCCTCAAGCTGAACGAATCAAACCGCGTCGAAAGCAAGTGCATCCGCTGCGATACCTGCGACGGATATCCCTGCCTCATCCACGCCAAATCGGACGCCGATATCAACTGCATTCGCGCCATCATGCATCGGCCCAACGTCACCCTGATGACGCAGGCGCCCGCCATGCGCCTCATCACCAACTCCACACGCTGTTCATCACCACCGCGCGGGAGACGATGACTGCGGAGCAGTTCCGGCAGGCCCCGCGCTCCGGGAGCCTGTTCGCGATCAAGCCCGGAGTGCACGGTCTGCCTTCCATCGCATGTGCCGGCTGACACACCGGCTGCCCTCTCCGTAGTCGCCCAACGATAGCTGCATACAAGGCGCGGCACGCGCGCAGCTC
The DNA here is from genome assembly GCA_036278895.1 of Gemmatimonadaceae bacterium. Taxonomy (GTDB): domain Bacteria; phylum Gemmatimonadota; class Gemmatimonadetes; order Gemmatimonadales; family Gemmatimonadaceae; genus JADGGM01. The sequence continues at coordinate 19,762 of DASUKE010000001.1, read as the reverse complement.
TGGTGAAGGTCACTCCGCCCGCATCACCACCGTTGGATCCGTGCGCGACGCCCGAAGCGCCGGCACTCCGCTCGCCACCGCCGCCACCACGCCCAAAATGACCGGCACCACCAAGAGCGTCGTCACATCGGTCGTCGCCGTCTCAAAGAGCAGCGCGCGCAGCACACGCGCCGCGCCGAGCGCCGCCAGGACGCCTACCGCCATGCCGCTCCCCACGAACATCGCGGCCTGGCGCAGCAGCAGCCTCACCACGTCGCCCGGCGTCGCGCCAATCGCGATGCGGATGCCGATCTCTCGCGTTCGCTGGGTCACGGCGTAGGCGACGACGCCATAGAGTCCGACGGCCGCGAGCAGCAGCGCCGTCATCGCGAAGGCGCTCAGCAACCCGGTCACGAACATCCGCGGGTCGGCGATCGATGGCGTGCGTCCTGCCGTGTCGAAGCTCGGCTTGCCATAAAAGGTCAACGCCGGCTCGACCTCGCGCACCGCGCGCTCCACCGACTTCAGCACGCTCGGCGACGTCCCACCACGGGCGACGAAGTGCATCCATGGCCACACCTCGAGCGTGTATGGCAGGAACACCTGCGGCGGCGGATCGGACTCCGCTCCAATCGCGTGGTAGTCGGCGACGACGCCGATCACGGGCAGTGTGATGGGCTGCCCGAAGTCCGGTCTCGCCTGAGATTGCCGGAAGATCGTGATCCGCTGCCCAATGGCTCTGCCGCCCGGCCAGAGCTGCCGCGCCAGCGAATGGGAGACGAGCAGACCGCTCGGCGAACGCATGTCTTCGTCGGTGAAATCGCGGCCGGCGACGATCCGCACTCCCATGGTGCGCAGATACTCGTTGGAGATGGGATGGTAGAGAGCGAGCGGCGTGGCGGCCGTCCCGGACTGCTGCGACGTTTCCACCCTGGTCTCGAGCAATGCCCCGCCCGCGGCGGCCACGCGCTGCACCGAGGGCACGGCACGCACCGCGTCGATGATCCGCGCATACAGGGCCGCTGCCTCCTCGGGCGACTCGTAGCGGTGTGCCGGTGGCGCGACGGCAAATTCGATCAGGCCCGCCGGGTCATAGCCGAGTGGCACCGAACTCAGTCGGCGCACGCTCTGAATCAGAAGGCCCGCGCCGGTGAGCAGCGTGATGGCCAGGGCGAACTGCATCGCCACCAGGCCGTTGCGTACGCGCGATTCGGCAGACCCGGCGCCGGACGACGCGGCGCTCCCGCGAAGCCGGTCAATGAGGTCCTGCCTGCCCGCGTGACGCGCCGCGAGCGCGGCCACGAGCAGCGTCGTGAGTGCGGTGATGATCATGGTGAACAACACGGCGCGCGGATCGATCCCGATGTGTGTCGCGAAGGGCAATCGGGTCGCGGCAAATGGACGCGCGATGCCGACGAGCACCGCGGCGAGACCCAAACCGAGTGCGCCGCCGGCACCGGCGATCGTCGCGGCCTCCGCCAGCGGCTGCCGGGCGACGCGCCAGCGGCCGGCGCCGAGCGCGACGCGCACGGCGAACTCGCGCGAGCGGGCGCTGGCGCGAATCAGCATCAGGTTGGCGACGCTCGCGCAGGCGAGCAGCAGCACGAGCCCGATGGCGCCCGATACCAGCGCCAGCGTCGACCAGAGCTGGCCGAACATCTCGCGCGGCAGGCTGCGAATTTCCACGGAGGTCCAGTGTGCCTCGTCCCGCGGATACGCCGCGGCAATGCGGCGCGCGATGGTTTGCATGGCGGCCGCGACACGCGCGGAGTCGGCGTCGGAGCGCATGCGCAGGACGGCGCGGCTGTCGACGTGCAGCCCGCGGAGGGTGAGGGTGTTGTGCGTCGCCTGATAGACCGCGATGGGCTGCCACACCGCGGGCGGCAGCCAGTCGGTGGCGCCGAAGTTCGGGAACGCAAAGCCGCTCGGCATCACGCCCACGACGGTGGTCGGCACGCTGTCGATGGTGACCAGCGTGCCAATGATGGAGCGATCGCCGCCGAATCGGCGCCTGAAGAAATCGTACGACAGCACCGCCACGCGCGGCGCCCCGATCTGTTCTTCGTCGGGGAGAAAGACGCGGCCGAGCAGTGGCGGCGTCTCCATGAGGTGGAAGAAGCCCGGTGTGACGTACGCGCCGATCTCACGTTCCGGATCGTCGCCGATGAATACGCCGTCGCCACGCACGAACGCGAAGCCGTCGATGGCGTCGTGGACGGTCGCGGCGGCGGCTTGCCAGTCGCTGAACGTCGGAAAGGATGGCAGGCGAACGTCACCGTCGTCGCTGCGCTGGTAGACGGTACGCAGTTGGCTCGCGTTGCCGTAGGGAAGCCCGCGCAACACCACGGCGTCGACGACGCTGAACACGGCGGTCGCGGTCCCGATGGCGAGGGCCAGCGTGACGACGGCGACGGCCGTGAAACCAGGTGAGCGGGCGAGAGTTCGCAGCAGGCGCATGACTTGTCTGTTGGTGATAAAATCTTGTCACATGGCGAGAATCTTTTATCATATGGCTGTTCCGTCAAGCGCGGGGCCCGTTCGACAGGCCTGCGGCTCAGCTCGCTGATGCGCCGCGTCCGATCGACCCTGCCGGCGACCGCGCCGTATTCCCTTGACGCCCAACTCCCCTGTCGTCATGCTGGAGCCGTTGCAGGACAGGATGCACGCTTCGTGCGTGGGGACGTGTCTCATGCACTCCGAAGAAATGGACCGCATCGTCAACGAATTCACACTTCCCGCGAGTGGCCCCATGACGACATCCAGCATCCCCTCATCCCGCGCTCCCGCCCTCCCGGTGGACGCCTACGACCGCCGCTTCTACGGGGGCATGGCGGTGTTGATCGCGATGATCGTCTTCGTGGGCTTCTCGCCCAGCTTCTACCTCGCTCCGGCATTTCACCGCGCGACACCGCCGCCGCTGCGCATCGTCCATGGAGTGATGTTCTCATCCTGGATCGTGCTGTTCGCGGTGCAGACCGCGCTCATCACGACAGGGCGCGTACGCTGGCACATGCGACTGGGAATTGCCGGAGCCGTGCTCGCGGCGGGCATGGTGGGGATCGGCAGTGTCGTCGCGGTGCTCGCGGCACGCGCGGGACACGCCGCCCCCGGCATCGACCCGCTGGTCTTCATGGTCGTGCCGCTCTTCGACATGGTGGTCTTCACGGTGCTCGTGGTATCCGCGGTACGCCTGCGGCGCCGGCCGCAGGCGCACAAGCGATTGATGTTGTTGGCCACAGTGAGCCTGGTGGGCGCGGCCGCCACGCGGCTGCCACTCAACTATCACATCCCCGGCGTGCCGCTCTTCTACGCATTCGGCGTCGTCGACGCACTGATCCTCATGGGTGTCCTCTACGATGTCGTCACCCGCCGTCGCGTGCACCCGGCGTATGTCTGGGGCGGCCTCCTGATCGTCGTCTCCGAGCCGCTGCGACTGGCAATCGGCGGCACCCAGCTCTGGCGCGCCTTCGCTCGCTTCCTGATCGGGCTCTGACGCGCCGCACATCGTGCACCGCGAGTAACCGCGCGCGTTCAGCGCATCGCGAGTCCGGGATACTCCACCTCGATCACCGGCTTCCCCTTCGCATCGCGCTCCAGCGTCATGCGCGCCTCGACGGCGCCCGTGTCCGGGTTGCGAAAGGTCGTCACGGCCTGCGTGTCGGCCGTACAGTGCGTGTCATCCGACGGAAACGCCGTGGTGGCGGCGACGCGCAACGAAGGGTGCCGCCTCACGACCTCCTGCTCCACGGCGCGCCACTTCCTGCCGCAGTCCTTGTCCTTGACGCTCAGGCGGTAGCGACCGTTCAGCAGGTGCTCCTGTGTGTCGGATCCGGTGTACGTGTAAATGGCATCGCCCTTCACGCCGGCGAACTTCACATGCCGGGTCAGGATGAGAAATCCGTTCGCGTCCTCATGCGCGTCCTTGCGCGACCCGGCCTCGCTGAGCAGCGAGCCCCACGCGTGTCCCTCGAAGCGGTCGATGAGCACGCGGCGCACCGGATTCTTCAGCGTCTCGCACCCGCCCTCCTGCACCAGCTCCGTGTGTGCACTGTCGAGCGCCGCGTTCACCGCGGTGCGCTCGGATGGCGACAGACCAGTCAGCGTGCCGCGCATGTCCGTGAGTGACTCCTCCAGGGCATGCGTCGCCCCCGCCCGGCAGGTCTGTCGCGCCAGCCGGCGATACGCCGTGACGTAGACATCCACGGCCGACGTTGCCGATTGCGCGGCCGCCGCGCCGCACACCACCACCTGCGCGGCCAGAACCGCTATCGTGCTGCGACGCGTCCACCAGCGGATCGGCATGCGGTTCTCTCCCGAGTGTACTGCCTGCGGACGGTAGTGCGGGGATGGCGGATTGGGAATGGGGAGCGGACACGGTTCGCTCAGTCCCGTTCTTCCCTTCCGGCGGATAGCTTGGAGGACCATGTCGTCCCTGTTCGATCCCGAGGTACGCCCCATCATCGCGCATCGCGGCGCGTCCGCATCCGCTCCCGAAAATACCATCGAAGCGTTCGCGCTGGCTGTGGAGCATGGCGCCGAAGCGTTCGAGTTCGACGTGCGCATCACGTCCGACGGTGTACCCGTGGTGGTGCACGACGCCACGCTGGAGCGCACGACCGGCGAATTCGGCATCATCGCCGGGCTCACGCTCGCCGAGGTGCAGAGCGCCAATGCCGGAGCCCGGTTCTCCGCTGATCGCGGGAACACCTTCCCCTGGCGGGAGACCGGGGTAAGCATTCCGACACTGGAAGCGGTGCTGCGCCGGTTCCCGGAGGTGCCCTGCATCATCGAGCTCAAGGATGCCGCCGCCGCGGATCCCACGCGCGCGCTGGTCCGCAGTCTCGGCGCAGGCGAGCGCTGCGTGCTCATGTCGTTCGATCCGCGTGCACTCGACACGGCCCGCGCGCACGACGAATTGACCGGCGCAACGGGCAGCGAGGCCGTCGCGCTGATCCGCTCGGAGCTGCGGCGTCGCACGCTCGAACACGTTCCCTATCGGGTTCTCTCCGTGCCCGAGCGGCGCTACGGCGTGCCGCTTCCGCTCGGCCTGCTCGCGCGCGGCGCGCGGCGACTCGCCGTGCCGGTGCATGTCTGGGTGGTGGACTCGCCGCGGCGCGCCGCGCGCCTCTGGCACAAGGGCGTGGCCGGCATCGTCACGAACAATCCGCGTGAATTGCGCGCCGCCCGCGACCGCTTCAACCGGGAACACGCATGAGCGACTTCCACGGCTTTCGTCCCCACGCGCTCCGCTTTCTGCGTGCGCTCAGGCGGCACAACGAACGCGACTGGTTCGAGTCCCACCGCGACGACTACACGGCGGAGCTGCTCGAGCCCATGCGCGACCTCGTCGAAGAGCTCGACGTGGAGCTGGCGCGCATCGTTCCGGAAATCGTGGGGCATCCCCGCCGCTCGGTGTTTCGCATCCATCGCGACGTGCGCTTCTCCAAGGACAAGTCACCCTACAAGACGCACATTGCCGCGTGGTTCTTCCACCGGGATGCGAATCGTCACGTCGGCAACAACGATGGCGGCAGCGCGGGGTTCTATGTGCACATTGAACCGGGTGCGAGCCTGGTTGCCGGCGGCCTCTGGATGCCGCCGCGCGAGGCACTCGCGGCCATTCGCGCCGCGCTCGTGGCCGATCCGCGGGCGCTCGAACGCATCGTGCACGCGCCGGCCTTCCGCAGACGGTTCGGTGACATGGATGACGAACGCATGCTGGCGCGCATGCCGCGCGGATTCCCGGCTGATGCGCCCGCGGGCCGCTGGCTCCGCTACCAGTCCTTCACGGCGGCGCGTGCGCTGGCCGACGAGCAGGTGCTGAGCCCCCGCCTGCCGCGCACCATCGCCGCGGACTTCGCACGACTCCGGCCGCTGGTCCGCTGGATCAATGGCACACTCGGCTACAGCGCGGCGACACGGCGCTGACGGGCGGGAATCTGCGGGGCAGTGCGCGTCGTGGTTGCGAGCATTGTGCTCCGCTCGCGGCAACTGCGAGACAGGATTTCAGGATTTTCGGGATTAACAGGATTGTTGGGAGCCAAGCCCCAAAGGTTCAGTCCGTTCGCTGAATGACAGCAAATGCTTTGGGAACGGCTCCGTGATAATCCCGTTGATCCTGGCAATCCCGTCTCGCAATTGGCAGGAGCGGAGCATGATGCTCGCAGCGACAAGTCGAACGGGCCCGCAAATGCTGACGGTTTGACAGGACTTACAGGATTACTGGACTATCACGGAGCCGTTCCCAACGCAATTGCCGTCATTCAGCGGGCGATCCGAAAGTTTGAGGCCCGGCTCCCGACAATCCTGTTAATCCTGTTAATCCTGAAATCCTGTCCCGGCTCTGCTCGCATCCAGTGAACGTTGTTCGGTGCGCGGCCCAATACCGCCGTCCCGTGGACGTCGCGAAGCCCCTTAATGGCGACGTCCGCCGCCACCACCGCCCCGGCTCCCGCCCATGTGCGGCGAGGGCGCGGAGCGCGGCGCGGACTGCACCCGCGGCGCCGGTGCCGAACGCGGCGCGGAGTAATGCGGCGCGGAGTAATGCGGCGCCGAGTAGTGCGACGTGGACTGCGGGCGCGGCGGCGGCGAAGAACGCGGTTGCGATTCTACGCGTGGCGGCGGCGAATACCGCGGCTGCGACTCCACTCGCGGCGGCGGCGAAGAACGCGGCTGCGATTCTACGCGTGGCGGAGGCGAGAAGCGCGGCTGCGACTCCGCTCGCGGCGACGGACTGCTCCGCACCGGCTCGCTGCGCGGCGCCATGCCAGGCTCCGAACGAATGACCTGCGGCGGCGACGCGGGCGTGGCACGGATGCCCTGCGGACGCGACACCGGCTCCGGACGGTACACGCGCGGCGGCGCCGGCTCGGACCGCACCGACGATGGGACGCTGCGCGGTTCAACTGCGCGTGCCCCCGGCGACGCCGTCAGTCCGTTGGCGGGAATGCCGCGCGGGCGAATGACTTCAGGCATGGTCCCACGCGGATTGCCGCGCACGGGCGTGCGAAGGCCCACCGGCTCGGTGACACGCGCTGGACCGCTGATCGGAACCCTGTAATGCACGCCAACCGGCGCGCGATTCAACCCGCTGATGCCGCCCGGAGCGCGATAGCCAATGCCCGTCCGTCCAGCAGGCGACGTGGTCGAGGCAAAGTTGCGTGGACGATACGGCACGCCGATCACGCCCCCGCCGCCAAGGCCGCCACCCTTCCAGCGATATGGCCGGAACGGCACGTTGTTGATCACGACGATGGGACGGTTGTAGTACCCGTAGCCAAACGGATAGCCAAAGCCGAAGCCGCGGCCATACCCATAGCCGTATGGGTAGTACCCGAAGGGCGAGAACGCATAGCACGGTCCGAAGCCAAAGGCCCAGATGCTCGCGCCAAAGCAGCTCCCGGCGTATCCGTACGGCGCGTAGCCGTAACCGTATCCGTAGCCGTATCCGTAGCCGTAGCCATCGCACCACGGATCAAAGGCGCACGAGGCGTAGCCCGCCGTCGCGTAATAGGTCGGCGCGGCCGTGCTGGCCACGTAGCTCTGCACGCCGTAGCTCACCAGGTCGTACTGGAACTGACCGCCGGCCATCTGTTGAACGATGTTGGTGAAACCCGTTTCCGGATCACGCGGCAGCGCGGAATCACCAATCACACCGTAATCCCAATGGTCGCCGCGCACGAAGTTCGCGAAGTTGAACGGCACCGCGGACCACGCGGCGTACACCGTGCCTGTACCGTTCGCCGATTCCACGGTGAAGGCTTCACGGTCGCCCCGCCCGCGCACCTCGTAGCTCTGGTTGCCGCGAACGAAGTCGTCGTTGCCCGGATCGAGCGGATAGAGAACGCGCACCAGTCCATCCGCGCGAAGCTGCAGCACGACGACGTAGCCGTCATCGCGAACCTTCACGTTCACGCGTGCGCGGTCGCCGCGATCATATGTGCGGTGATTGAGCGAAACCTTGATAGCGGGATCGTCGGCCCGTGCGACGGCGGCGCGCGCACCCAGCGGAGCAGTCGCGGCGGCCGACAACAGGATGGACAGCATTGCGGCGGAGAACATGGTGCCTCCAGTTTCACTCTTCTCTCCGGTATACGCGCCGGAGCGGGCGAGGGCTGCGCCATCGCGCCCCCTCACTTCACTATGGCGATTAGCATGCCGTAATGCAAGTCGTTGCGTATCAAGGCCTTTCCCGGTGACGCACGGCTCTTAACGTCCGCGCAACGGGACGCTGCATGTGTGGGATTCCGGACACGTCGCCACCCCGCCTGAACGCGCGTCCACATGCCCCCCAAGCGCACCCGGCCTTGCGCTCGGCGCCAATCTGTAAAATGATCTTGCACGTCAAATCCGCGCGCAGTGAGAACAAACGGTATGCGCGCGCGTCTCATTGGCACTCACGCACCGCTCCGCCGCGCCCGCCACCCCGCCCCAGGAGGATGTCATGTCCCTCGTCGACCGCGCCAAGAACATCATCATGTCCCCGAAAACGGAGTGGCCGGTCATTGACGCCGAGCAGACGACGGTGTCCGAGCTCTACTCCAGATACATCGTCCCGCTCGTCCTGATCGGCCCGGTTGCTACGTTCATTGGCCGGATGGTCTTCGGCGTTCACATCCCCTTCGTCGGTACCATCCACCCCGGCATAGGCTCGTCGGTTGGTACGGCAGTCGCCACGTTCGTGCTCGCCTTGATTTCGGTGTATGTGCTGGGACTGATCATCGACGTGCTGGCCCCATCCTTCGACGGGCAGCGCAATCAGATGCAGGCGCTCAAGCTGGCGGCGTATTCCAGCACCGCTGCGTGGGTGGGTGGGATCTTCGGCATCATCCCGGTGTTGAGCTGGCTGGGCATTCTGCTCGGCCTCTGGAGCCTCTATCTGCTGTATACGGGCGTACCGGTGCTCATGAAGTCGCCACCGGAGAAATCAGCCATCTATACCATCGTGATCATCATCGCGTGGATCGTGCTGTTCTTCATCATCGGTGCGATCGTCGCCGCGCTCTTCGGCGCCGGGATGTACGCCCGCGGACTCTGACGGCGTGACGTTTCGATGCACGAGCGCGGCGGGAGAGTTTCCCGCCGCGCTCGTGCATCGGGGGCACCGCTCCCCCCGTTCCACCCCATCAGAATCCGATCCTGAGTCCCCCGCTCACCACCCAGTTCTGCGCCGTGCGTCCCTGGATGCCGCTGATGGACGTGGCATCCTGGAAGTTGAACTTGCCGACGTAGTCCTTCGCCATGAGGCGGATGCCGATGCTCGGCGCCAGCCTGATGTCGAACCCCGCGCCCGCGTTCCACGCGAAGTTGGTGGCCGTCGTGTTGAGCAGGTTGGCCGCCATGATGTCGTAGTGCATGGCGCCCGCGCCCGCCTGCACGAACGGCTTCACCGGCGAGAACTCCGAGACGGGGATGTCCAACTGCAGCCCGCCGTCGTACATCCACACCTTGGAGTCACCCACGTTCACGTGACCCAGGATGGGCGCGCCGACCTGCAGGTTGGTACTCGCATATCCGACATTTCCGTACAGCGCGACATTCGGCGCGAGCTGCACGCCGAGCTGCGCGCCGTACACGGGGCTGTTCTTCGTGGAGAGCGATGTGCCAACGGGCCCCTCGAGGAACTTGCCGAACATCATGTAGCCCGCATAGGGCGTCAACTGGAATACGCTTCCATTCTGAACCGGGCGAAGTCCCTGCGCGCCCGCGGGCGCGGCGAGCGCCGCGATCAGGGCCAGCGCGATGCTGGAGCCCATCATCAGCAGCCTGGACATGGTGCCTCCTGAGTGTGCACGTGATACTGCGTGCCCATCAGAATTGGCACGCGCAGTGCCACAGCATCCGCGCGCCAGGCAATTCCGGCTATGCTCTTGTCGCGTTCACACTTGCGGCCAGCCGGCGGGCGCAGCGCCGCGCGCACGGTGTCCAGCGCCATGGACAATTTCCTGTCCCCGCGCGCACGCGGCGGCCGACAGTGTTCTCATTTCACGGGCGCACCGGGCCGATCGTTCCAGTACATGAGGGCGTTCCACACCATGGAGAACTCGTGATGATTGAGAAAGCGGTGCAGCGGGTCGAACGTGAACGCGACTACGCGCCCCGCGCGCACCGGGACATCGAAGATCGCGCCCTGCCCGAGGATCTCATCCTGACCGCGCACGAGACCGCTCACGACGTAGGACGGCTCCTTCGCGTCCGTGGCGTCCTTCGCGTTCTTCCCTTCCTTCTCCGCCGTGGTGTCCTTCACGGCTGACGCGGGCGCGCTGCTGTCGCCCGGCGCGTGCGTGGTGGAATCCACGATGCCGAGCATCGGGCCCTCGTCCTTGTGCTCGGGCAGCTTCGTTCCGTACTGGAGGACCAGCATGGCGCTGTCGCGCGGCTCCACCTGATAGAGCGGACCGTTGCCGCGAAACACCGTCGTCGTGTCGGGATAGCCATACAGCAGCGGCGACGGCGCGCCGCGGGCGCGCACGCGCACCACCGATCCCGGATGAAAGAGCGTGCGCGTGGCATGCGGCGAGAGCGGCGCCGCGATTCCCGTTTCCGCGGCCAGCCGCGTCGCGCCGGCGAGCGTGATGAGCGTGCCGCCGTCATCCACGAACTGCTGCAGCCCCGCCATCCCCTCGAATCCCGGCCCGCCGGTGATGTCCGGGCTCGACGCGGGCTGGCCGAACGACGGCGTCTGCGCGGTCTTCGTGAACGGCAGCGGCCCGAAGTCCCGATCGATGCCGTGAATGAGCCGGTCCACGGAGCCGCGCACATTGGGCACCAGAATCACGTCGAAGCGGTCGCGCAGCTTGCCGCGCCGCAGATCATCCTTGTCGATGGATGTGTATGGGATCCCATATTGTTCGAACGTGTAGCGCGCCCACCCTTCATCCTGCGTGTCGTACCAGGCCCGGTAGATCGCGACGCGCGGCAGGGTGATCGCGCGCTTCGTCACGTCCGGCGTCTGCGCCACGGCGACGAGCGGCAGCGAGTAGCGCGCCGCCAGGTCGCGCGCGGTGGCGGCAGCGAGCCCGGTGAAGATGAGCGAGCCCGCGGGGAAGCTGTCCGTGCCGGCCACGAAGCTCCGCTCCGCCGACGACACGCCGGCCAGCGCGCCGGCCTTCGACCTGCCCCGCCCCGCCGCTCCGCCGCGGAGCGCGTACAGCGCCTCGATCACCTCGGTCTGTGCCCGATAGGGGAGGAGATAGACGCTCCCCGTTCCCCGCACCGGCTCGGATGCCGCCACCGTGTCGGTCACCGGCCGCAGACCGGCCCAGTGCAGCGCGGCGCTGTCCTTCACCGCGTGCACCGTCACGCCATAGAGATCGCCCAGCGTCCAGGCGATGTCATCGTAGGGCGGATACTGCGCTTTCTCGGGGTAGTGCTGCGTCTCGAGCAGGTTCACCGCGAGGTCGCGGTAGGGTTGATCGAGCTGTATCACGAAATCGCCCGCGGAGTCGCCCGCGGTCCGCTCGTGCACCTCGATGTGCTGTCGCAGGAGCTGATTGACGAGATAGGCGGTGCGCCCCGGATCGCGCTGGCGCGCAAATCCCGGAATGACGTACGCGTAGGGCGCCGTCGTCCGGCCTCGCGTGAGACTGTTCACGCCCGTCTGCCAGAAGTCGCGCAGCAGCATCGGCGCATCACGCGCCGTGAGCGAGAGCGAGGCGAGCACGCCCGCTTCCTGATAGTTCACGTTGTCCCTGAGTGACCAGCGCACCTTCTTCGTGGGCGGCCAGGTGCGGTACCACTGCCGGCTCGTCACCGGATCGCCCGCGTAGCTCTCGTGACTCAGATCGCGCACGTACGTATCCGCGCCGGCGTTGCCGAACGTCTCGTAGAAACGCCCGATCGAATTGTGGTTGTTCGCCACCCACACGGCGTAGCCGGGCCACCATCCGTCAAAGAATCCCCACGTCCATACGCCGGGCAGTCCCTCCGCGGAGAGCGCCGTGATGTCGCTGTTGGCGAAGAGCTGCCACTCGCTCGTGATGATCGGGTCGTTCGTCACGTTGTACGGTCCGGTGCCCGTGGAGATGTAGAGCAGCGGCACCGACTCGTGCAGGTCGTGCATCACGAGCGGGTGCCAGTCGAAGTACACGCTGAAGATGGCCTTCGTGAGCGCCTGCGAAATCTGGATTCCGTCGCGGTTGTTGTCGTGAAAGACATACTTCCCCCAGTACGGCGGCGTGCGCGGAAAGCCATCGTCGAATTCCTTGCGCCCTTTGGTGTAGCGATCGTACCAGTCCACGGCGCGGTCGCGGCCATCCGGTTCACTCACCGGGTTGATGATCGTGATCACGTTGTCGCGAATGCGCGTGATGGCGCTGTCGGTGCCTGCGGCCAGCCGGTAGGCGAGCTCCATCAACATCTCGGGCGAGCCCATCTCCGTGGAGTGCAGGCCACCGTTGAGGTAGTAGATGGGCTTGGCGCCCGCGAGCACGCTGTCGGGTCCTCCGGCGAGGCGGCGCGGGTCGGCCAGCTCCGCCATGCGCGCCCGGTACGTGTCGAGGTGCTGCATGGTGCTGTCGTCCGCGACGATCACGAGAATCATCTCGCGCCCTTCCTCGCTCTTCCCCAGCGTCTCCACACGGACGCGCGGCGTGGCCCTGGCGAGTGCGCGAAAGTAGCCGTACACCTCGCTCGCGTGGTGCATCACGCCCGGCGCGCCGGCAATCGTCCCGAAGTAGCGCTCCGGGCTGGGGATGCTGGCGCTCGCGGGCAGCGACGCCACGGACGCGGGCAGAAAGCGGGCATCCGTCGTGTACGCACGCACGAGCCGGGCATACGCCGTGTCCTGCTGCTGCGCACGCGCCGGCATGGCCGCCACCACCGTGGCGGCCGCGAGAAAGGTCAGAGTCCCACGCATGATCTGGCTCCCTGGAGTGTCGAGGATTCGCTGAGCGGGAGAATAGACGGATGACGGGTGCGGGCGGCAAGTGGCGGCACCCGGCGCCCGCGACGCCAGCGCCCCCAGCGCCCCCAGCGCCCCCGGTGCCCTCTCGTGCTACCCGGCCCCCGCGCAACCTCATGGCGGCCTGATCGTCTTGTCCTTGAACCCACAGGATGGATCGACTCATGCGAGTGTTTCTGACCGGGGCCGCCGGTCCCCTCGGACGCGCCATCACCGAAGCGCTGCGCCAGCACGGCAACGTGGTGGTGGGACAGGTCCGACGCCGCAGTGGCGTGAGCACGCTCAAGCGCCTGGGCGCCGAGCCCGTCATGAACGATCTGACGCGCGCGCGGCAGCTCGCCGATGCCATGAGCGGCTGCGACCTGGTGATTCACGTCGCGCAGTTCTTCGACTTCTGGGCGCCGGAGCCGTCGCAGTTCCACGCGGTGAACGTGTACGGATCGGAGAACACCATGGCGGCGGCGGTGGAGGCGCGCGTGCCGCGCGCGGTGTTCGTGTCCACGTCGCTCACGATTGGCGAGATGCCCGGCTATTGCGGCACGGAGCGCACCGTCCACCGCGGCTACACGCTCACCGCCTACGAGCGGTCCAAGCTCGCCGCCGAAGCCAACGTGCTGCGCTATCGCAGCAAGGCGATGGATGTGGTCGTGGTGAATCCCGGTCTCGTGGTGTCCGCCGGCGATCCGGGGTGGGTGGGACGACTCATTTCCGATTACGTGAGCGGCCGCCGGCGACTCGCCGCGGAAACGCCAATGGGGTGGATCTGGGCGCAGGATGCGGCCGCCGGCATCGTGGCCGCCGCGGACACCGGACAGAGCGGCGCGCGCTACATCCTGAATGGCGATACCATGAGCGTGCGCGGCTTCATGTCCCGCGTCACGAAACTCTCCGGACGAAGTGCACCCATGCCGCGCCCGCGCACGCTGACGCTCGGCGTCGCTGCCCTGTCCACCGCGGTGTCGCGCGTGTCGGGCAGCCGGCCGGCGATCTCCATGGATGAGGCGCGCTTCTCCTCCGCCGGATTCCACGTGGACGGCACGCACGCGTGCGAAACGCTCGGCATTCACTACACGCCGATTGGACGGTATCTCCCGCCCATCGTCGCCAGCTATCGGAGCGCGCTCAAGCAGTTCCAGGCCTGATGGCGAGCTGAAACCGCCTGTCGCGGGGCCCGTAGAGAGTGCGAACCCGCCCCGCGACAGACATGCGTACACGTTGTGGCCACCTGATTCTCGCGCTCAGTACCGCGCTCGGCACCGCGTCCGGCGTTGCGCCGCCGTGTGCTGCATCACTCCTCGCGCAGGACATCGTTCCCCCCGGGCGATCCACCGCCGACAGCAGCGCCGCACGCCACGACTGGCACCTCGATCTCGCCGTGCATCATGTCGGCGTCGGCATCGGCAATTCGCCGGACATCACGGGTCTGCGACTGAACTTCAGGGACGACGGGCCCATCCGCGTGCAGGGTGTGAACGTCACGCTTTGGACAGCGTACGAGCCGGCGCAGGGCGTGGTGCGCGGCGTGGCGATCGGCCTGCCGCTCACGGGAGCGCGGCACATCGCAGGTGTGGCGGCCGGCATTGGCATTGACACGGAACATGATCTCGACGGACTCGCGCTCACGCCGATTGGCGTTGGCGCGGGCAATCGCATTCGCGGCGTCACGCTCGCGGGCATCGGCGCCGGTTCCGGAAATGATGTGTCGGGCATCGCGCTCGCCGGGCTCGGCCTCGGATCCGGCGGCTCGCTGAGCGGCCTCATGGTTGGCGGACTGGGTGTGGGCGCGGGCAACGACATGACGGGCATCATTGTGGGCGGAATTGGCGCGGGCGCGGGCGGCAATGTCACCGGCCTCGTGATTGGGGGCGTTGGCGCGGGCGCGGGCGGCAACATCACCGGCATCACGATCGCGGGCATCGGCGCCGGGGCGGGCGGGCAGGTTCGCGGCGTGACGATTGCCGGAATCGGCGTGGGCGCGGGGGGATCGCTCGAGGGCATCGCCATTTCAGCAGGCGCGGCGGGCGCTCCGCGCGTCAAGGGGCTCGTGCTGGCCACCGCCGCGGGCGGAGATCGCGTGACGGGCGTGATCCTTGCGCCCGCGTATTTTCGCGTGAGCCGCGGCGGCCGCTTCGTGGGCCTCTCCGCGAGCGCGTTCAACTACGTGAAGGGTGCACAGCATGGCCTCACCATCGGCATCTTCAACTTCGCGCACGAGCTGCACGGCCTGCAGCTCGGTCTGCTGAATTATGCCGGGAACAATCACGGGCTGCTGCGGCTGGTACCGCTGGTGAATGCACATCGATAAGCTGCGAGTCATGGCCGCGTGCGGTGGCCACGCGATTCACGGCTCACAGTTTACGGTGATGCGCTGCTTCCATGTTTTCGACCTGTCTCTTCTGCCACGCCTCCCTCGGCTCGAATGAGGTGATCGAGACCTTCCCCGTCGGCCGGCGACTGGCGTTCGACGCGGAGCGCGGCCGGCTGTGGGTGGTGTGTCGCAAGTGCGAACGGTGGAACCTCTCGCCGCTCGACGAGCGCTGGGAAGCCATTGAAGAGTGCGAGCGGCGCTTCAGCATGACGAAGCTGCGCGTGTCCACCGACAACATCGGCATGACGCGACTGAGCGAAGGGCTCGAACTCGTCCGCATCGGGCGGCCGCTGCGGCCGGAGTTCGCCGCGTGGCGCTACGGCGATCAGTTCGGGCGGCGGCGCATTCGCACCATGCTCAAGGTGGGCGTGGGACTGGGCGCGCTCGCCGGAGTCGTTGCCGGCGGTGCAGCACTCGGCGCCGGCGTGGGCGGCTTCGCCTGGATTCTGAGTCGCGCGGGACAACTCATCGTGCAGGGCAATCCCCGCACGGTGATCGCGCGTGTCACGGTGGCGGATGGCATGGTGCTCCCCATCCAGCGCGGACAGCTCGGAAAAATCATGCTGCGCCCTTCATCCGATGCACTGGGCTGGGTGCTCGCGATTCCGTCGCGGCGCGGCACCACCATGCACAACGCGGGAACCTTTGATCTCACGGGCGACACGGCGCAACGCGCCGCATCGCAGCTGCTGCCCGCGCTCAACCGGTTCGGCGCCACGCGCGTGCAGGTGTCGGATGCGGTGAGGCTCCTCGAGCGCGTGGACACGCCGATCGATCTCTTCTCGCAGACCGCGCGCTCGAGGCTCATGACCAGACGCATCGCCGAGCTGCCGGCCACGGCGCGCATCGCACTCGAAATGGCCGCGCATGAAGAGAGCGAGCGGCGCGCCATGGAAGGCGAGCTGCACGAACTGGAGCGCGCCTGGCGCGATGCCGAGGAAATCGCCGGCATCGCGGACAATCTGCTCATGCCCCGCGGCTTCGAGGATCTCGTGGCACGGGTGCGCCACATCGGGACCTGAGCGCCGGCGCGCGATCACGCGTTCGCTCGCGCTCACGCGCACCGTCCCCGGCGGGCGACGCGCGCTCGTCCTCGCGCGCTGACAGTGGCACGACCGCACCACGCGGCGTGTTTCTTTCCGAACGCTCCACAACCCGTTGCCGGGCAGCGAGATGCCCCGGCACATCAATTCGGCGGGCGAGCGCGGCCGTACGGAATGCTCGTTGCCTGAAGACCAGGGTAGCAGTGGAACAAGGCCGTTGCAGGCTACCGGTTTTCTGGAGATGATCTCATGCAACCCGCTCGTCTCGTGCTCTGCGCACTCGCGCTGCCGTTGTCTCTCGCCGCACAGGGTGAAGTCGACCCGCCGGCGCGCGTGGCGCGCGTCAGCTACATCCAGGGCTCCGTATCACTCCGCCCGGACGCGACCAGTGACTGGTCCCAGGCGGTGCTCAACTATCCCATCACGACGGACAACTATCTGTGGACCGACACGGGATCTCGCGCCGAGCTGCAGGTCGGCTCCATGACCGTGCAGCTCGGAGCGGAGACCGCGCTCCAGACCACAGCCCTCGACTACCAGCATACGCAGTTGAGCATCACGCAGGGAACGCTGAGCGCACGCGTGCGCGAACTGGCTGACAATGAGCTCGCCGAGTTCGACACGCCCGCCGGTGCCATCTCCATGGTGCGGCCCGGTGATCTGCGCGTGGATGTCTCGCCCGATGGCCAGCTCACCACGGTGACGGTGCGCCATGGCGAGGCGGAGATGAATGCGGGTGGATCGACGTTTCCCATTCCCGCCGGCAACAGTGTCGTGATCAACAGCGCAAGCTCCGGCACGTACGACATGCACGGTGCGCCGGGATACGACGGGTTCGACCAGTGGGCGCTCGCGCGCGACCAGCAGCAGGACAACGCCATGTCGGCGCAGTACGTGTCGCGCGAGATGACCGGATACGATGACCTCGATGCATACGGGACGTGGCAGGTCGTGCCGGCGTACGGCAGGGTGTGGAGGCCGCGGGCTGTCGCGCCGGGCTGGGCGCCATACCGTTACGGCCATTGGGTGTACGTGCGCCCGTGGGGGTGGACGTGGGTGGACGATGCGCCGTGGGGCTTCGCGCCGTTCCACTATGGCCGCTGGGCCTACTGGAGTGGCTCCTGGGTGTGGGTGCCCGGCACCATCGTGGCGCGTCCTGTGTACGCGCCCGCGCTCGTGGCCTTCGTGGGCGGTCCGGGATGGCAGGTGTCGGTTGGCGTTGGCAACGCCGTCGGCTGGATTCCGCTCGCGCCCGGCGAGGTCTACTTCCCATCGTATCGCGTGAGTCAGCGGTACGTACGCAACGTGAACATCACCAACGTGCGCGTGACCAACATCAACGTGACGAACGTGAACGTGACGAACGTGCACTATGCCAACCGCGAACGAGCGGGCGGCATGACGACCGTCCCGCGCGAGATCTTCGCCGATGGCCGCCCCGTCGGACATTCCGTGGTGAGCGTGTCGCCGCGCGAGCGTGACGCGGCACCTGTCCTGGGTCATGGCGTGGCCATCACGCCCGGACGGGACGCCATGCGTGGGCGCAGCGCGTCAGCAGGATTCGTGAGCCGTCCGCCCGCCACCGCGCTGACGCGGCGCGTCGAGTCGCGGCAGGGCTCCTCGCACGCGTTCAACGCGACGCCGGCGTCGCCGTCCCAGTCGCCGCGCGGCCGCGCGTTGCCCCATGGCACGCGGGCCGTAAGCGCCACGCCGCCCGCATCGCAGGGCATGACGCGTCGCGGACCAGCATCGTCGCCGAGCGCCTCGGCCCCGGCCGTCGCGCGGCGCGGCGAACCGGCACAAGGCGCGCGACCGGCGCAGGCGCAGGGCCGGCGCGCTGAGCCGGCACAGGACACGCGGCCGCAGCAGACATCAGCGCCGCAGGTCTATCGCGGCCGCCGCGCGGCGCCCGTGGCGCGCGAAAGCGCCATGCCGGAGCAGCAGGGTGCGCGGCGCGCGCAGCCGCGCGCTGCGCAGCCGCGTGACGTACAGCCGCGCGCTGCGCAGCCGCGTGACGTACAGCCGCGCGGAGCGCAGCCGCGTGCTGCACAACCACGTGCCGCGCAGCCGCGTAATGCAGCTTCACAGCGACAGCCCGCCAATGGTTCGAACGGTCGTCGCGAATCGAGCGGTACACACGGCAACTCGGGCCACGGACACTGATTTCTCCTGGCACTCCCTGCAGCGAACGGAGCGGCGGGCGCTTCACCGAGGCGCCCACCGTTTTGTTCGGCTATCTTTGGCGCCGGAAACGCAACGCCCACCTGCAACAGGAGACCCGGTGATCCGTGATGTCCTCATGCCGCTCGTGGCGGCGGTATGTCTTGGCTCGTGCGCGCACGCGCATACCGCGCCGATGAGCGGCGAGCCGCGCGCCGACGTGAGCCGCACCCCATTCGCCGGCGCCATCAACGCGCTCTTCGCGCCGTACGACCACCCCGATGTCCCCGGCGCGAGCATCGTGGTCATCCAGCGCGACACCGTCGTGTTCATGCGCGGCTACGGGTCGGCGCATCTCGAAACGCACACGCCGGCCGACGCCCACACCGACTATCGTCTGGCATCGCTCACGAAGCAGTTCACGGCCACCGCGATCATGCTGCTCGTGCAGGACGGCCGGCTCTCGTACGATGAGCGCGTGAGCGATGTCCTGCCCGGCCTGCCCGCATACGCGCACGATGTGCGGATCAGGAACCTGCTCAATCACACGTCCGGGCTCTGGGACTACGAGGATTTCGTACCCGATACGCAGCGCGTTCAGGTGCACGACCGCGACATGTTCGCCCTGCTCGCGCACGCGGACAGTCTGTACTTCCCGCCCGGCACGCACTTCCGCTACAGCAACACCGGCTACGCGCTCCTCGCGCTCATCGTGGAGAAGACGAGCGGCATCCCCTTCGCGCGGTTCCTGCACGATCGCATTTTCGCGCCACTGGGCATGACAGCCACCGTGGCGTACGAGAAGGGCGTGTCCACGGTGCCGCACCGTGCATACGGCTATACGCAGCACGACTCCACCTTCCAGCCCACCGATCAGAGTCCCACGAGCGCGGTACTCGGTGACGGCGGTGTCTATTCGTCGGTGGCGGACCTGGTGAAGTGGGATCACGCGCTGGAGACCAACGCGATCGTGACCGCCGCGTCACAGCAGCTCGCCTGGACGCCTCCGGTGCTTCCCGCCGGCGCGCCAACCAAGTACGGCTTCGGCTGGTTCATCGACTCCGATGGCGGCCGGCGCCGTCTCTACCACCACGGCGAAACGAGCGGCTTCACCAATTTCATCCTTCGCTACCCGGAACAGCGCCTCACCGTGATCGTCCTCACCAATCGCAACGGCGGCGAGCCGTGGACCATTGGGCAGAAGGTGGCTGATCTGTTTTTGGGGACCGTGTCGGGGATACCGGAGTTTTAGTTCGCTCCCCGTTACTCTTCGCTCGGGAATCGGCAATCGGGAATGGGGAATCGTGGGAA